>NZ_JCALCJ010000004.1:0-699453 GCF_059812295.1 Mycobacterium sp. NGS63 | reverse complement strand
ACACGGCCGGCGCCAGCAATCCGGCGGCCATCACCGCCGCCGCCATGCCGATCACCGCGCGCCCGACCAGCCTGCGCATCCGACCTCTCTGCCCGTTCACCAAGCCTCCCAGTCGAGGGTTAGCCCCCTATCACTGGCCACGCCCGCACCTGCAAGCCCCGCGAGCGGGTCGTACCCCCACCGCGAGGAAGTAACCCCGTTACGAACCGGATTATCGCCGGGCTCGCATAACTTTGCCTTCGCCGACAGGCAATGCGAAGTCAAATTACGAAAATTGCGAAAACGGTGACCGGGCCGATGTCGAAATGATGCCGGATTACGCCCTAACCGCGACCGACCTCCCAACGAGGCATCGCGACCGACAGACGACAAACCCATGCGCCGACGGTACGCGAAGCCGTTAGCCCGTCGGCGATCTGCCCGCCCAAACGACCATTTCGGCCATTCATTATTTGACGGGCTACCTAGATGGCCGCCACCCGCGTAAGGTCTTCGCCGCGATTGCGGTTGCGCGGCAACGGGATTGCTAGACGCCGAGGCTGCGGCCGACGATTTCCTTCATGATCTCGGTCGTGCCGCCGTAGATGGTCTGCACCCGAGCGTCGAGATAGGCTCGCGCCACAGGGTATTCGCGCATGTAGCCGTAGCCGCCGTGCAGCTGCAGGCAGCGGTCGATCAGGTGCACCTGCTTCTCGGTGGAATACCACTTGGCCATCGCGGCCTGTTCGGCCGTCAGCTTTCCGTCCAGGTGCAGGCGGATGAACTCGTCGACCATGATGCGCACCACGGTGGCCTCGGTGGCCAGCTCGGCGAGCACGAAGCGGCTGTTCTGGAAGCTGCCGATCGGCTTGCCAAATGCCTTGCGCTCCTTGGTGTATTGCAGCGTGTCCTCGAGCACCTGCTCCATGGCCGCGGCGGCCATGATGGCGATGTTGATCCGTTCCTGGGGCAGGTTGCGCATGAGGTAGATGAACCCCATGCCCTCCTCGCCGAGCAGGTTTTCGGTCGGCACGTGCACGTCGGTGAACGACAGCTCGGCGGTGTCCTGGGCGTCCAGCCCGATCTTGTCCAGGTGCCGGCCGCGTTCGAAGCCCTCCATGCCGCGTTCGACGACGAGCAGCGAAAAGCCCTGGGCGCCCTTGTCGGGGTCGGTCTGGGCCACCACGATCACCAGGTCGGAGTTGATTCCGTTGGTGATGAACGTCTTTGATCCGTTCAGGACGTAGTGGTCGCCCTGCTTGACCGCGCGGGTCTTGATGCCCTGCAGGTCGCTGCCGGTTCCCGGCTCGGTCATCGCGATCGCGGTGATCAGCTCGCCGGTGCAGAACTTGGGCAGCCAGCGCTGCTTTTGTTCGTCGTTGGCCAGGCTCAGCAGATAGGGCGCGATGATGTCGTTGTGCAGGCCGAAGCCGATCCCGCTGTAGCGCCCGGCGGTGGTCTCCTCGGTGATGACCGTGTTGTACCGGAAGTCGGGGTTGCCGCCGCCGCCGTACTCCTCGGGCACCGCCATGCCCAGGAAGCCCTGCTTGCCGGCCTCGAGCCACACCCCGCGGTCGACGATCTTCGCCTTCTCCCACTCGTCGTGATACGGCGCCACATGGCGATCGAGGAAGGCGCGGTAGGACTCGCGGAACAGGTCGTGCTCGGGCTCGAAAAGAGTGCGCTGGTACTTGACGGCACCGCTCATGGGTAACCTCCGCTGGCTTCCGGGCGAATGGGACTCTTCGGCCCAAGATATACCAACCAGCCGGTTGGTCGGCATTCGACGGCCCAGTCTCAGTCCGCGGTCGAGAACTCGCGCAGCGCGGCGGCCAGCGCCATCGGCACGCGGGCGCGGATGCGGGTGCCGTCGGCGTCGTGTTCTTCGCGCTGGACGCGCCCGTCGGCGTGCACCCGGGCGACCAGGTCACCGCGCTCGTACGGGATCACCACGTCCACGACGGTGTCGGTGGGCTTTGACAGCTGAGCGAGCTCGGCGATGCGCCGCCGCAGGCCGTCGATGCCCTCGCCGGTGCGCGCGGAAACGAACAGCGCGCCGGGCAGCCCGTGGCGCAGCTTGGCCAGCGCCAGGTCGCCGGCGGCGTCGACCTTGTTGACCACCAGCAGCTCCGGCGGCGCGTCACCGTCATGGTCGGCGATCACCTCCGCGATGACCTGGCGCACCGCGTTGATCTGGGCCGCCGGGTTGACGTCGGAGCCGTCGACCACGTGCACCAAGAGGTCTGCGTCGACGACCTCTTCCAGGGTGGAGCGGAACGCCTCGACCAGCTGGGTGGGCAGATGGCGGACGAACCCGACGGTGTCGGTGAGCACGAAGGGCCGCCCGTCGACGAGTTCCGCGCGCCGGGTGGTCGGCTCGAGGGTCGCGAACAGCGCGTCCTGCACCAGCACCCCGGCCCCGGTCAGCGCGTTGAGCAGGCTGGACTTGCCGGCGTTGGTGTAGCCGACGATCGCGATCGACGGGATGTCGCTCGCCAGCCGGCGGCTGCGCTGCGTGTCACGGGCCTGCTTCATGTCCTTGATCTCGCGGCGCAGCTTGGCCATCCGTTCGCGGATGCGCCGCCGGTCGGTCTCGATCTTGGTCTCACCGGGGCCGCGCAGGCCCACCCCGCCGCCGCTGCCGCCGGCGCGGCCGCCGGCCTGCCGCGACATCGACTCGCCCCAGCCGCGCAGCCGCGGCAGCATGTACTCCATCTGGGCCAGCGACACCTGGGCCTTGCCCTCCCGGCTGGTGGCGTGCTGGGCGAAGATGTCGAGGATCAGCGCGGTGCGGTCGATGACCTTGACCTTGACGGCCTTTTCCAGCGCGGTCAGCTGCGCCGGGGACAGTTCGCCGTCGCAGATGACGGTGTCGGCGCCGGTCGCCACGACCACCTCGCGCAGCTCGGCCGCCTTGCCGGAGCCGATGTAGGTCGACGGGTCCGGCTTGTCGCGGCGCTGGATGAGGCCCTCGAGCACCTGCGAGCCGGCGGTCTCGGCCAGCGCCGCCAGCTCGGCCATGCTGGCCTGGTTGTCGGCGGCGCTGCCCTCGGTCCACACGCCGACCAGCACGACGCGCTCCAGCCGCAGCTGGCGGTACTCGACCTCGGAGACGTCGGCGAGTTCGGTGGACAGCCCGGCGACCCGGCGCAGGGCCGAGCGGTCTTCGAGGGCGAGTTCGCCCGCGCTGGGCTCGAGATCGGGAAAGGGAGCTTCGGGATGTGTCATAGGCAATTAGCAATACTGCACGCCAAATCGGTGGCGTGCATCCGAATTATTGTGCGCGCCACCAATCCTCGCTGAGCTCGCCGCGGGCCACCAGCACCGACGGCCCGCGCAGGTAGCTGGTGGCGTCGGTGATCGTCACCGCGACGTCGCCGCCGGGCACCCGCACGGTCAGCGTGCCGGTGTCGGCGCCGGACTCGGCCAGCGCGGCGACGGCGGCCGCGACGGTCCCGGTGCCACACGAGCGCGTCTCCCCCACCCCGCGCTCGTGCACCCTCATCCGGACCGAGCCGCCGGCCGGGGCGGTGAGCACCTCGACGTTGACGCCGTCGGGGAATTGGGCGCGGTCGAATTCCACGGGCGCGCCCACGTCCAGGGCCGCGAGCGCTTCGGCGCTCAGCTGCGGGTCCACGCACGCCAGGTGCGGGTTGCCCACGTCGACGGCCAGGCCGGTGAAACGCCGGCCGCCGACGACCGCCTGCCCGCTGCCCACCCGGTTGGCCTTGCCCATGTCGACGGTGACGTCGGCGTCGGTGTCACCGGCGCGGTGCAGCACGACGGGTCGCGCGCCGGCCAGCGAGCCGACGACGAACTCGTCGCGGGCTTCCAGCCCGCTGACCCGCAGGTAGTGCGCGAACACCCGCACGCCGTTGCCGCACATCTGTGCGGTCGACCCGTCGGCGTTGCGGTAGTCCATGTACCAGTCGCTCACGCCGACGCCGTCGGGCAGGCGGTCGAGCACGCCCACCCGCAGGGCCGCGCCCGCTGTGGTGACCCGCAGCACCCCGTCGGCGCCCAGGCCGCGGCGCCGGTCGCACAGCGCGGCCACCCGGGCGGCGGTCAGCGTCAGCTCCGCGTCGAGGTCGGGCAGCAGCACGAAGTCGTTCTGCGTGCCGTGGCCCTTGGCGAACAACATCTGATCAGGATACGTCCCGCCACGCCCGCACGGCGTCGCCGACGAGGTCGGCGCCGGCGGCGTCGAGCCAGCGGATGCGGTGGTCGCGGCGAAACCACGACCGCTGCCGCCGCACGTAGCGGCGGGTGGCGACGAACGTCGGTTCCCGCGCGCCGTCGCCGTCGCCGCCGGCGTCCAGGTCGGCGATCACCTGGGCGTAGCCCACGGCGCGCGAGGCGGTGACCCCGTCGCGCAGACCCTCGCCGAGCAGCCCGCGCACCTCGCCGACCAGGCCGCCGTCGAACATCGCCTCGGTGCGCCGGGCCAGCCTCTCGTCGAGAAGCGTTGTCTCGCAGTCCAATCCGACGATGACGGTGTCCCATCGCGGGACGCCGATGCGCGGCGCGGACGCGGCGAACGGGCGCCCGGTGAGTTCGACGACCTCGAGGGCGCGCACCGTGCGGCGGCCGTCGGTGGGCAGGATCGCCGCGGCGGCGGCCGGGTCGCGGCGGGCCAGCTCGGCGTGCAGGCTGCCCACCCCGACCTCGGCGAGCCGTTGTTCCCAGCGCGCGCGCACCGCGGGATCGGTCGCGGGAAACGACCAGTCGTCCAGCAGGGATTGGATGTAGAGCATCGAGCCGCCGACGATCACCGGCACCGCGCCGCGGGCGGCGATCGCCTCGACGTCGGCGGCGGCGGCGCGCTGATAGCGGGCGACGGTGGCGGTCTCGGTGACGTTGAGCACGTCGAGCTGGTGATGGGGAATGCCGCGACGCGCTGCGGGGGGCAGCTTGGCGGTGCCGATGTCCATGCCGCGGTACTGCTGCATCGCGTCGGCGTTCACGATCTCCGCGCCCAGCTCTTCTGCGACGTCGAGCGCCAGGTCCGACTTGCCGGTGCCGGTGGGCCCGACGATCGCCAGGGGTCGCACGGCCTCGCTCACAGCTGCCAGATGCCGGCGAAGTAGCCCACGCCGTAGGGCGCGCCCCGGTAGAGCTCCTTGGCCGATCGCGGCCCCGGCTCGGCGAGGCCCGCCAGCACTCCGAACGCGACCCGGCCGCGGATCTGGGGCGCCAGCGCGGTCAGCGCGGCGGCGTCCCCGTCGGCCAGGGCGTCGTCCAGGGCGCGTTGCGCGTCGGCGTCGCCCGGCCGGTAGCCGCCGGGGGCGGCCGGCGTGAGGGTGTTCGCGCCGTCGGCGACGACCAGCACCCCGACCGGGTCCGGCGCGCGGTCGAGCTCGGCGCGCAGGCGCCTCCCGCGGGCCAGGGCGGCCTCGGCGTCGTGGTCGAAGCGGTAGACGCGGACCTGCACGTCGGCGTCCGGCCGGGCCCGGCCCCGCACCCACGCGGCCAGCAGCGCGCACACCGGCAACTCGGCGGGCGGGTCCTGCGCGCGCGGGGACAGCGCGACACGCAGGTCGGCGCCGAAGCCGGCGAGGGTGCCGCTGGGGCCGTCGGGCTCCAGCACGCGGTCGTCGTCGCCCGTCCCGACGGCCACCCAGCGCGGCGGCAACAGCGCGGCCGCGGCCAGCACCGCGGCGGTTAGGTCGGCGACCTCGGCGGCGGCCGCGCCGGCGAGCTCGGGGACGAGCAGCGGCGCCGAGGGAACGATCGCGATGGGGCCCAGCACGTGACCAAACTTAGCCGGGAGGCGCTAGGTGATGGTCCGGCTTCCGTTCGGCGTGGCCGGGGCGACGCCCGGGGGCAGGGGGGTCTCGTCGCGGACGGCCAACAGCACGTCACGGCCCGTGCCCGCCGCCATGGACGCGGCCTCCCCGCGCGCCAGGGCAACCGTCGCGATGATCACCAGCGCCACCGCCGCGACCAGAACGATCGACTCGGGGCCCCTGGCCTTCAGGGTCTCGTCGAGCACAAAGACGCCCAGCACGCCGGCCACCACCGGCTTGCAGACGGTCATCGTCGGCAACGACGCGGTCAGCGCGCCGGCCCGAAAAGCGGACTGCTGGAAGATCATTCCGCACAGCGCCGCCGCCAGCCACGGATAGAACTCGGGGGCGCGCAGCACGGCACCGGGGCCCGCCTCGAGCACCTCGACGATGCCCTTGGTCAGCACCGCGAACAGCGCCAACGACGAGCCCGCGACCACCGCCAGCAGGGCCGCCGCGATCGGGCGGCCGGACCAGATCCGCGCCGCCAGCACGCACACCACCAGGGCGGGGCCCAGCACCACGGCCACGACGAGCCACGTCGACCACGGCGCCCGCTGGTTGCCGGCCGTCGGGTCGCCGACGATGACGACCACCGCCAGCGCGGCCGCCAGCACGAACGCCCACATCCACTCCCAGCGGGTGACGCGGTGCTTGGTCAGCCGCGCGTAGATCGGCAGCGCGAACAACAGCGCGGTCACCTGCAGCGCCGTCACGAGCACCACCGACCCCCACGCCAGGGCCGCGGCCTGCAGGGTGTAGTTGGTCACGGCCGCCACGCCGCCCAGCCACCACCGCTTGTCGCGCAACGACATCCGGAACAACTCGAGGTGGCCGACTTCTTTGTCCGTGATCTCCTGCGCGGAGCGCTGCCGGACCACGTCGCCGATCGCCGAGGCCAGCGCCGCGCACAACGCGATCAGCGCCGCCACGTCAACTTTCGTCATGGGAACCCCTCACCAGCGCTCCCCCCGAAAGCCTTGTGTACACGCGCCGTTCCTTAGCAGTTCAACGACCACTGTACGGCCAGTGCGCCGGGTCCGCGGCCGCAGCGGTGTCCGCCACGGTACCGGGCGGCGCGGCGCCGCCGGATGACCCGGGCGGCGGTGGAATCGAACCGTTACCCCGTGCGGGCGGTAACTGGTAGGCGCGCTCGACCGGCCAAGCTGCTTGAATACTGTTGGAGCCTGCGCGAACGGTTTTGGCAGAAGGGTGGTGACGAGCGCATGACGGCGGACGAGCCCGGCAGCGACGCCACACCCAAGCCCGCGCCGCGTCCGGGACCGCGTCCCGGACCCCGGCCCGCGAGCCCGGGCCCACACCCGCTGGCCGCGCACCCGGCCAGCGACCCGCACCGGTTCGGCCGCGTCGACGACGACGGCACGGTCTGGCTGATCAGCTCGGCCGGCGAGCGTGTCATCGGCTCCTGGCAGGCCGGCGACCGGGAGGCCGCCTTCGCCCACTTCGGCCGTCGCTTCGACGACCTGAGCACCGAGATCACGCTGATGGAGGAACGGCTGGCCTCGGGGACCGGGGACGCCCGCAAGATCAAGGCCAACGCGTCGGCGCTGTCGGAGACGCTGCCGAGTGCCAGCGTGCTGGGCGACATCGACGCGCTGGCGGCCCGGCTGGCCGGGATCCTCGAGCACGCCGACGCGACCATCGCGACCGACCGTTCCAAGCGCGAGGAGCACCGGGCCGCCCAGACCGCCCGCAAGGAGGCACTGGCCGCCGAGGCCGAGGAACTGGCCGCCAACTCGACGCAGTGGAAGGCGGCCGGCGACCGGCTGCGCGCCATCCTCGATGAGTGGAAGACGATCAGCGGCCTGGACCGCAAGGTCGACGACGCGCTGTGGAAGCGCTACTCCGCGGCGCGGGACACCTTCAACCGCCGGCGCGGAGCCCACTTCGCCGAGCTGGACCGGGAGCGCTCGGGGGTCCGGCAGTCCAAGGAACGGCTCTGCGAGCGGGCCGAGGAGCTGTCCGACTCGACGGACTGGACCGCCACCAGCGCCGAGTTCCGCAAGCTGCTCACCGAGTGGAAGGCGGCCGGGCGCACCACCCGCGATGTCGACGACGCGCTGTGGCGGCGCTTCAAGGCCGCCCAGGACTGCTTCTTCACCGCGCGCAACGCCGCGACGGCGGAAAAGGACGCCGAGTTTCGCGCCAACGCCACCGCCAAGGAGGCGCTGCTGGCCGAGGCGGAGAAGCTCGACACGAGCAACCTGGATGCGGCGCGCGCGGCGCTGCGGTCCATCGCCGACAAATGGGACGCGATCGGAAAGGTGCCGCGGGAGCGGTCCGCCGAGTTGGAGAGGCGCCTGCGCGCGGTCGAGAAGAAGGTGCGCGACGCCGGCGAGGCGGACTGGTCCGACCCCCAGGCGCAGGCCCGCGCCGAGCAGTTCCGCACCCGCGCCGAGCAGTACGAGCAGCAGGCCCAGAAGGCGGCGACGGCCGGCCGGGTTAAGGAGGCCGAGGAGGCCAGGGCCAACGCCGAACAGTGGCGACAATGGGCCGACGCGGCCGCCGAGGCGCTGACCCGCAGAAGCTAGCCTTCGGGTTTCAGCGTCGTATCGGCCCAGTCGGTCCAGTCCTCGGCGGGTCCCCAATCGGCGATCCCGGCCAGCGGCCGCTCGTCATTCTCCAGACGCTGCTCGGCGTATGCCTGCGCGTCCGGATCGGCCCGGTGGCCGGCAACCCGCCTGGGGTTACGCACCGCGATCCTCGGGAGGCAGCGTCCCGTCGTCCAGGCTCTCCAGCAGCGTCCTGGACTGTTGCTGGGCGGCGACGCGGCGGCGTTGCTCCTCGGCCGCCAAGTGGACGGCGGTGCGCGCCCAGACCACCCGGGCCCAGTGAAATGTCAACAGGATCACGGTGATCCACGCGAGGAAGAGCCCCACCCCGGGGCCGGGGTGTCCGGCGGCCACGGTCTGGCGCGACCACACGGCCAGCAGCCCGGTCGCCGACGCGATCGACGAGCCCGCCAGCGCGACCCAGGCCAGGGCCCAGCGGCGCGTCAGCAGCGCCAGCATCGAGAAGCCCACCCCGAACACCAGCGCCAGCCAGGCGAACACCCGCGACGGCAGTCCCACCGCGGCCGCACCGGCGCCGTGGCTGGAAAACAGCACGTCCCATCCGCGCACGTGGCCGGTGTGCGGCAGGATGAACGAGGCCAGCAGCACGAACACCAGGATCGCGACCACCAAAGCCCTTGCGCCGGGGTCGATCTCGCGGGCCACGCGGCGTTCGGCGGCCTCGATTTCGGTTCGCAACGCGTCGATGTCGGTGTCTTCGTTCTTCATCGGGCACATCCCAGGGGTTCTTTCGGATCGGTGGTCGGCCCGACGGCGGGCATGCCGAGGCCGATGGTGCGCGGGCGCTGCCCGGCGGCGTGCGCGTCGCCCGCGCGCGTGCGGCGGTGGATGAGGATGCCCGCGTCGGCGATGAGGTGATGGGGCGCGGCCTCGGTGATCGTCGTCGTGACGACGTCGCCGGGCCGCACCGCGTCGTCGGCCGCGAAGTGCACCAGCCGGCCGTCGCGCGCCCGCCCCGTCATGCGCGCGGTGCGCGTGTCCTTGCGTCCCTCGCCGGCGGCGACGAGCAGCTCGACGGTCCGGCCGATCAGGGCCTGGTTGCCCTCCAGCGAGATTTTTTCCTGCAGGTCGACCAGCCGCTCGTAGCGTTCCTGCACAACGGCTTTCGGCAGCTGATCGGGCAGTTCGGCGGCCGGGGTGCCGGGTCGCTTGGAGTATTGGAAGGTGAACGCGGCCGCGAACCGGGCCCGCCGGACGACGTCGAGGGTGGCGGCGAAGTCCTCCTCGGTCTCGCCGGGAAACCCGACGATCAGGTCGGTGGTGATGGCCGCGTGCGGCATGGCCGCGCGGACGCTGTCGATGATGCCCAGGTAACGCTCGGCGCGGTACGAGCGGCGCATGGCGCGCAGCACCCGGTCGGATCCCGACTGCAGCGGCATGTGCAGCGCCGGGCAGACGTTGGGCGTCTGCGCCATCGCCTCGATGACGTCGTCGGTGAACTCGGCCGGGTGCGGCGAGGTGAACCGCACCCGTTCCAGCCCGTCGATCTCTCCGCAGGCCCGCAGCAACTGTGCGAAGGCGCCACGGTCGCGATGCTGCGCGGGGTCGGCGAAAGACACGCCGTAGGCGTTGACGTTCTGGCCCAGCAGGGTGACTTCGAGCACGCCGTCGTCGACCAGCGACCGCACCTCGGCCAGGATGTCGGCCGGGCTGCGGTCGACCTCCTTGCCGCGCAGCGACGGCACGATGCAGAACGTGCACGTGTTGTTGCACCCGACCGAGATGGAAACCCAGGCGGCGTAGGCGGATTCGCGGGCGGTTGGCAGGTTGGACGGAAACTCTTGGAGTGCCTCTTTGATTTCAACCTGGGCGGTGCGGTTGTGGCGGGCCCGGTCGAGCAGCGTCGGCAGCGAGCCGATGTTGTGCGTGCCGAAGACGACGTCGACCCACGGCGCCTTGCGCAGCAGCGCGTCGCGGTCCTTCTGGGCCAGGCAGCCGCCGACCGCGATCTGCATGTCGGGGTTGCCGCGCTTGCGCGGGGCCAGGTGGCTGAGGTTGCCGTACAGCTTGTTGTCGGCGTTCTCCCGCACGGCGCAGGTGTTGAAGACCACGACGTCGGCGTCGGCTCCGTCGGCCGCGCGGGCGTAGCCGGCCGCCTCCAGCAACCCCGCCAACCGCTCGGAGTCGTGGACGTTCATCTGGCAGCCGTAGGTGCGCACCTGGTAGGTGCGCGCCTCGGCCGCCAGCGAAGTCACCGTCGAAGTCACGGGGCCATGGTACGGCGACCGGGACTTACGGGATTAACCCGCAGCTAGACGCGGCGGCGCTCCCGTTCGGCGGCCAGCTCGGCCAGCACGACCTCGCACGCGAGGTTCTGGCTGTAGCCGCGACGCGCCAGCATCCCGACCAGCCGGCGCGTCACCCGCGTTTCGTCGCTCAGCGTCTCCCGCCGCAACTTGGACCGCACCAGCTCCTCGGCGCGGTCACGCTCGGCGCCGGCGTCGATGCCGGCCAGCGCCGCGGTGATCACGTCGTTGTCGATTCCCTTGGTGTGCAGCTCGGCGGCCAGGGCGCGTTTGCTCTTTCCCGCCCTCGCGTGGCGCGAGGTCACCCACTGCTCGGCGAACTCGATGTCGTCGATCAGGCCGACGGAGGCCAGCCGGTCGAGCACCCGCTTCGTGACGTCGTCGGGGTAGCCGCGCTTGGCCAGCTGCCCGGCCAGCTCGGAACGGGTGCGCGCCCTCGCGGTGAGCAGGCGCAGGCACAGCGCCCGCGCCTGCTCTTCGCGGGGTGGCTCAGAAGTCGACGGGAGCGGGGAGGACATCGCCGGAGGGGTCGTCGGTCACGACCGCGCCAATGCCGAGCTTTTCCTTGATCTTCTTCTCGATCTCGTTGGCCACGTCGGCGTTTTCCATCAGAAAGTTGCGGACGTTCTCCTTGCCCTGGCCCAGCTGCTCGCCCTCGTAGGTGAACCACGAGCCGGACTTGCGGATGAAGCCCTGGTCCACACCCATGTCGATCAGCGAGCCCTCGCGGCTGATGCCCCTGCCGTAGAGGATGTCGAACTCGGCCTGCTTGAACGGCGGCGACACCTTGTTCTTGACGACCTTGACCCGGGTGCGGTTGCCGACCGCGTTGGTGCCGTCCTTGAGTGTCTCGATCCGGCGCACGTCCATGCGCACCGACGCGTAGAACTTCAAAGCCTTTCCGCCCGTTGTCGTTTCGGGCGAGTTATGCACCATCACTCCGTCAACGAAGTAGTTGTGGTTGCCCTCGACCTCGATGTCGAACCGGTTCATGGATCGCGTGTGCGGTTTGACATGCACATCCAGAACGCGGGCCGGCACCAGCTGCTGTGTGGGTTCGGTGAACTGTGGCGTTACCGTCCCCTGTCCGCGGAACCGCGGCAACAGCTTGTACTCCATGGACGGCGCCATGTACGGCGCGACCAGTTCCTGGAACTTCGCCGTGGCCGCGGTGGAGAACACCAGGACCGCCTTGCCGGCCGCGCCGGCAAGGCGTAGCCGGACATCCAGGCCGTGCGTGTCGCGCAGATAGTCGCGCAACCGTACCCGCGTGCCTTCGGTCATGGCCTCGACGCAGATCGCGATGCGCCCGCTGCCGCCGGCGGTCCGTTCCTGCAAACCCTTGGAGCGCAAGGTGAATGAGCCGTCATCCATGTACCAAATAGCCAGAGCGAGGGGCGTAAGCGCCTTGAGGTACTCCTCGGAGAGGAATTTCTTGCCGTCCCCGAGGTAGACCGCGCGCTGAAGCTCGGCGAGCTCCGGCAGTGGGGTGAAGTCGACGAAGCTCGCGCCCTTGGCGTTCTCCCGCACCGTATGCGAAATGTTGCCCATCAACGCGGTCTTCCACCGCAGGTACTCCACCTGCTTGGCGCCGTGACCCAACCGGAAACGAACTCCGTTTCGATCGCGCCGGTTGGGCGAGAGGTTCCCGTCGCCCATCAAAGACCCCAGTACCACCTGGAACTGCTGGTCGCTGAGTAGATGCGGTTCGGCGGCCAGCACCCGGTCACCGGTGTTGAGGTCACCGGCCTCGGTCCAGCCACCGGGCGTGCGGATCAGGTGGTTGGGGGTGGCCGCGAACTGCGATTTGCCGTTGCCGCCGGACTTTTCGACGGTGAACTGCAAGAACTGCTCGGCCGGTCCGTTGTTGAACCAGTTGACGACCTTGCGCGGGACGACCCGATCGGTCGCCGGGTCGTAGGACAGCACCTCGACGTCCATCTTGTTGTTGACGATCTTGCCGATCTTTTCGGTGGAGCCGTCGGCGAGGGTCACTCGGGTGGAGTAGTTCATGCACCCGAACATCACGCCGATTTTTTCGCGGAGCTGGTTGATGAAGATCGCCGTGGTTCCCGAGTTGTTGAGCGCGCCGGTCATCTTCCGCAGCGCCTGGCTCATCAGCCGGGCCTGCAGGCCGACGTGGCTGTCGCCCATCTCGCCCTCGAGCTCCGCGCGCGGCACCAGGGCCGCCACCGAGTCGATGACCAGGATGTCCAGCGCGCCGGAGCGGATCAGCATGTCGGCGATCTCGAGGGCCTGCTCCCCCGTGTCGGGCTGGCTGACCAGCAGCGAGTCGGTGTCCACGCCGAGCTTCTTGGCGTAGTCGGGGTCCAGCGCGTGCTCGGCGTCGATGAACGCCGCGACGCCGCCGGCGGCCTGCGCGTTGGCCACCGCGTGCAGGGCCACGGTGGTCTTACCCGAGGACTCCGGGCCGTAGATCTCCACGACCCGGCCCCGTGGCAGGCCGCCGATGCCCAGGGCCACGTCCAGGGCGATGGATCCGGTCGGGATGACCGAGATCGGTTGGCGCATCTCGTCGCCGAGACGCATCACCGATCCTTTGCCGTAGCTCTTTTCGATCTGGGCCATCGCCAGCTCGAGAGCCTTCTCGCGGTCGGGGGCTTGCGTCATGGTGCCTCTTCCTATCGTCGTTGGGTTCTTCTGACCGGTATCGGTCGGTTGGTCGTGACCCTAGGGAAGGCCACCGACAAGTCGGTCTCCGAACGCTTCCCACAGTAGCCGAACACGTGTTCGATTCAAGCGGACACGCCGGGCGCGGCGCGGGTGTGGCACCATCTGTCTGCCCCGCCCGGGAGCCGGGCGGATCTCCCCCGACCAGGATGGGTGGCCCGGACATGGACATCTCGGCCGCGCTGGCCGAAGTCGCTTCCCACGGGGGCTTTTTCGCGCTCACCGTGGGCGGCGCCGCGGCTGGATGGCACCCGGCCCGGCAGGCCTACGCCGACGGCTTCACCGACCTGATCGACGCCACCGCCCGCCGCTACCACACGTCCGACCTGCGGATCGGCGCCTCGCTGGTGCATCTCGGGCACGCCACGCGGCTGTGGTCACCCGTGCTCGCCTGCGCCGTGGGCCACGGCGTCGTCCCCGACCTGAGCGAGCTGCAGCGCGCGGACGACGGCCCGCGGCTGCGCATGCCCAAGCCCGTCGGGAAGGGCTCGCCGTCGGCCGAGCTGCTGTACCGCGTCGTCGTGCACGAGCACCTGGAGCCGCTGGCCGCCGGCCTGCGGGTGAAGCTGGCGCCCGGCCTGCTGGCGGGCAACATCGCGTCGGCGCTCGTCGGGGCGGCGCGGGCTTTGCTCGCCGCGCGCCCGGACCTGCGCGGCCCGGTCGCCGCGATCACCGGCGCGCTGCTGGACACCGGCGTGCTGGCCGGATCCGGCGTGCTCGACGGGTCGGGCTTCCGGCGCCGCAGTTGCTGCCTGTTCTACCGCGTCCCCGGGGGTTCGCTGTGCGGCGATTGCGCGCTTCGCCGGCCGCCGCCCCGGAATCGATTGTGAAACCTGGGCTTTGATTGTGAAGCCCGGGCGAAAACCGGGCCCGAAATCCGCCCTGCGCTCACACCCAAAGCCGTGAGCTCACACTCGATGCCCGAGTCACCACTGGTCGCGCGGCACGTCGAAGTCGACGCACAGCGCGCGCCAGACGTCGCGCGGCTCGACGCCGTCCTCGATGGCCTGCTCGGCGGTCTTGCCTCCGAAACCGCTCAGCACGTGATCGGCCAGCACCGACGCGCCGTATGCCGCGCCGAACCGCAAGACCACCCGCTCGTTGAACTCCGTCAGCCGCACGTCAGCCAACTTACCCAGCGAGCGCCAGCGCTTCGTGGCACACGGCCACCGGGTCGGCGACGTCGGCGGCGCCTGCGGCGGCCCGCCGCGCGGCCTGCAGGTAGGCCGGTGCCGACAGCACCCCACCGACCGCGGCCACCAGCGCGTCGGCGCTCAGCGGCCGGATCAGTCGGCCGCTGCCCTGGCGTGCCACCCGGTTGGCCATCTCCCACTGGTCCCCGCCGCCGGGCACCACCACCAGCGGCACCCCGGCCAGCATCGTCTTGGCCACCATGCCGTGGCCGCCGCCGCAGACCACCAGGTCGGCGTGCGTCAACAGCTCCGACTGGCGCCCCAGCCCGGCCACCGCGTACGGCGGCAGCGTCAGCTCGGGCCCGCCCAGCCACGAGATCACCAGCCGCGAACCGGCGGGCAGCGTCTCCCCCGGCACCAGGCATTCCAGCGCGACTTCGGCCAGGCCCGCCGTCCCCGTCAGCGCCGTCGACGGCGCGATCACCACCACCGGCCCGTCGCCCGCCGGGATGGCGAGCACCCGGTCGGTCGGCTCGAAGTGCAACGGCCCGACGACGACGGCCTCCTCCGGCCAGTCGGGGCGAGGGACCTCCAGGGCGGGCAGCGTGGCGATCAGCCGGCGCAACGGTCCCGGGTCGACGGCGGGCAGCCCGATCTCGAGCCGGGCGGACCCGCGCTGCTTGATGCCGGCCCGCCACGACCGCGCGGTCAGCGCGCGCATCGTGGCGTCGCGCAGCCGGCCGCGCACGCCGGTGCCCGGCGCCAGCCCGCTGCCGATCGGCGGCAGGCCCTTCGACGGCAGGTACAGCGGATGCGGGTTGAGCTCGATCCACGGGATGCCCAACAGCTCGGCCGCCATGCCGCCGCCGGCGGTGATGACGTCGGACACCACCAGATCGGGCGACAGGTCCCGCAGCGCCGGCACGTTGAGCACGGCCATCCGCGCCGCGCGCCGGTGGATGCGCGCCCCGGCGTCGACGTCCTCGTCGGTGGCCGCGAGCCCGTCCAGCTCGACGGCCTTCACGCCGGCGGCGCGGGCGGCACCGGTCCATTCCTCGCCGGTGAACAGGACGGGCTCGTCGCCCGCCTCGGCGAAGCGTTGGCACAGTGCGATCGCGGGAAACGAGTGGCCGGGATCCGGCCCGGCGACCACGGCGACACGCATCGGCCCTACCCTGCCACAGCGCCGGGCTACCCTGGCAACCATGACCGAGCTGACTGGGACAGGCGTGGCGAACACCCGCACGGTCGAGGGTTTCCTGAACGCCCTGCAGGACACGGATTACGACGCCGCGGCCGCCGCGCTGGACGACAACCTGGTCTACCAGAACGTCGGCCTGCCGACGATCCACGGCCGCGCCAGGGCGATGAAGCTGTTCCGGATGATGGAGGGCCGCGCCGCGTTCGAGGTGAAGATCCACCGCGTCGCGGCCGACGGCGCCGCGGTGCTCACCGAACGCACCGACGCGCTGATCTTCGGCCCGCTGCGGCTGCAGTTCTGGGTGTGCGGCGTGTTCGAGGTGCACAACGGGCGAATCACGTTGTGGCGCGACTACTTCGACTTCTTCGACATGTTCAAGGCGACTTTGCGCGGCCTGGCCGCGGTGGTGGTGCCGTCGCTGAAGGCGTCGTTCTAGCGATGAACACGGCCCGCACCAAGCCCAACGCCTGGCAGTTCGTCCGCTACTGCGCCGGCGCGCGGCTGCCCGACTCGATGCGCGACTGGGTGCGCGACGACCTGGCCGGCAAGGGCGCAACCGGCCGGATGATGAGGCGCGTCGCGGTGCCGGCGGTGCTGGTGCTCGCGCCGTTCTGGTTGATCCCGACGACGCTGGACGTCCACCTGAGCATGACGCTGCCGATCCTCATCCCGTTCGTCTATTTCTCGCACGCGCTGAACAAGGTGTGGCGCCGTCACATGCTGGCCGTGCACGACCTGGACCCCGACCTCGTCGACGAGCGCGCCCGCGAGCGCGATGCCCACATCCACCGGGCGTACATCGAGCGCTACGGCCCGCGGCCCGAGGACTAGTCAGCGCCGGGGCAGCCCGCCCAGTTCGTCGAACGCCTGCGCCCAACCGAGCAGCCGATCGGTGGCGCCGACCAGCTCGCTGCGGTAGCGCTGCTGCGCCGCCCCGGTGTCACCGTTGGCCGAGGACACCAATTGCGCTGCGGCGGTGACCATTTCGTTGTACTGGCGCACGCCGGCGCTCAGCTGCGCGGTGAACGCGTTGATGGTGGGCACCAGATACGACCGCGACGAGTCGGAATGCTGGGCCGCCCGCTCCATCGACACCACCTCGGTGGCGGTGGCCGCCATCGCCGCCGAAGTCTTGCGGGCCGCGGAGGTCAGGTCGTCGATCTCGCCCGCCGGCAGCATGGAGCCGCGCTCGATCACCCCCAGCAGCGAGAAGAACCCGCGCTCGGAGGCGCCCAGCGCGTACATCGCTGGCCGGGCGGCCGAACCGGGCGGGGGCAGCCGGCGGCTGGCGGCGGGCCGCTGCACGGGCAGCGGCTCGGCCCGCAGCCAGCGGTAGCGAAGCAGCAGCAGCGTCGCGGGGATGGCCAGCACGACCGCGACCGCACCCGTGATCTCCAGCAGCAACGCGAACCAGCCCCAGGCCGCCAAAACACCCGTCACCGCGATCCAGAACAGGCAGCCGACGCTGAAGATCAGGCCCCACCGCAGCGCCCGGCGGCGACGGCGCAGCAGCCGGGCCCGCGGATCGGCGGCGGCGCTGATCCTTCGGGCGACCACCTCGGAGAGGTCGGCGGCGGTCTCGAATCCCCGCTGCAGCAACGCGCGCCACGACCCGCGCTGGGTCGCTTTCACCGCCATCGCAGGCCGTCCGGGCCGTTACTGACCAAAGGGCTTCTCGGCGACTTGGCCACCGGCGGTCTCGGCGGGCGCGGGCGTGGCCGGGGCGCCCTCGGGAGCGGCCGTCCCGCCGGCGGGCAGGGCCTCGCCCCGCATCGACGCGCGGATCTGCTCCAGCCGCGAGTGGCCGGCCATCTGGATGCCGGCCTGCTCGACCTCGAGCATGCGGCCCTGCACCGAACCCTTGGCGAGTTCGGCCGCGCCGACGGCGTTGGCGTAGCGGCGTTCGATCTTGTCGCGGACCTCGTCGAGGTTGGGCGTGGTGCCCGGCGCGGCGATCTCGCTCATCGACCGCAGCGACGCGCTGACCTGCTCCTGCATCTTGGCCTGCTCGAGCTGGCTGAGCAGCTTGGTGCGCTCGGCGATCTTCTGCTGCAACACCATCGAGTTCTGTTCGACGGCCTTCTTGGCCTGGGCCGCGGCCGACAGCGCCTGGTCGTGCAGGGTCTTGAGGTCCTCGACGCTCTGCTCGGCGGTCACCAGCTGGGCCGCGAACGCCTCGGCGGCGTTGTTGTACTCGGTGGCCTTGGCGGCATCCCCCGCGGCGGTGGCCTGGTCGGCCAGGGTCAGCGCCTGACGCACGTTGACCTGCAGCTTCTCGATGTCGGCCAGTTGCCGGTTGAGCCGCATCTCCAGCTGGCGCTGGTTGCCGATCACCTGCGCGGCCTGCTGGGTCAGCGCCTGGTGCTGGCGTTGCGCCTCCTCGATGGCCTGCTGGATCTGGACCTTCGGGTCGGCGTGCTCGTCAATCTTGGCGTTGAACAGCGCCATGAGGTATTTCCACGCTTTGACGAACGGATTGGCCATCAGTCAGCTCCACCTTCGCTTCTGGTCTGCCGGGCAAGCACCCTGTCGCTCAATTTAACGGGTCGGCGCCGATCGCCCCACCCCTCGCGCGTCGCGCCGGGGCGGTCAGGCCACGGCCAGCGACGCGACGGGGGGAATGACGACCTTGGTGCCGGGGTCGATGGTGCTCGCGCCGGCCTCGGCGTGGGCGGTGCGTTCCTCGCTGGCCATCCGCTCGCCGGCGCCGGTGAGGACCGTCGACAGCGGCACGTCCAGGGCGTCGCAGATGGCGTTGAGCAGCTCGCTGGACGGCTCCTTGCGCCCGCGCTCGACCTCCGAGAGGTACCCGAGGCTCACCCGGGCCGAATCCGACACCTCGCGCAGCGTCCGGCCCTGTGACGTCCGGGCCCGGCGCAACACGTCCCCGATGACCTCGCGCATCAATGGCGGCATCCTGCTCTCCTTCGTCCAGTCGGCCCTGCCCACACGTCAACAACCCCACTTTCAAGCAGGCGCTCATTACGCTCAACGCCGCCGGCGCCGGGCTGGTTCCCGCTCAGTCGGTGGCTTCTCGCACGGTCTTGACGGTGCCCGCCACGTAGTCGACGCCGGTGACGACGGTGAGCACGATCGCGATCCCCATCACCACCGACGCCGCCACCTGGAACGGCCCGGACAGCGGCAGCACGAACAGGCCGATCGCCAGCGCCTGCACCACGGTCTTGAGCTTGCCGCCCCAGCTGGCGGGGATGACGCCGCGGCGGATCACAGCCAGGCGCAGCAGCGTGACCACCAGCTCGCGGGTCATGATCACCACGGTCACCCACCACGGCAGGTCGCCCAGCATCGACAGGCCGATCAGCGCCGACCCGATCAAGAACTTGTCCGCGATCGGATCCACGAACGCGCCGAATTCGGTTGCCATGCCGTAGTTTCGCGCCAGCAGCCCGTCGAACCGGTCGGTGAGACACGCGATGGCGAAGATCACGAAAGCGGCTATGCGGTTGGTGATCTGGTGGCCATCGGCGGTGAACAGCGCGAGCAGGAAGACCGGGACCAGCACCAGCCGCAGCAGGGTCAGGGTGTTGGCGAGGTTGGCGATGCGGGCGCGGCCGGTCGGTCCGGTTAGTGGACCCGTCTGCGGCTGTCCCGACACGGCATCAGAATAACGGTTGACCAGCGCGCCCTTTCGCGTCGCCGATACTGTTACCCGTGACCGAAAGTTCCCGGGGCCGCCTGACGGCGGTCCGGCGTGCGCGAACCTCGGATGTCCCCGCGATCAAACAACTCGTCGACACCTATTCGGGGCGGATCCTGCTGGAGAAGAACCTCGTGACGCTGTACGAGGCCGTCCAGGAGTTCTGGGTGGCCGAATACGAGTCCAGGGTGGTCGGCTGCGGCGCGCTGCACGTGCTGTGGGCCGACCTCGGAGAGATCCGCACCGTCGCGGTCGACCCGGCGATGACGGGCCACGGCATCGGCCACGCGATCGTCGACCGGCTGCTCGAGGTGGCGCGCGAGCTGCAGCTGCGGCGGCTGTTCGTGCTGACCTTCGAGACGGAGTTCTTCGGCAGGCACGGGTTCACCGAGATCGAGGGCACGCCCGTCACCGCCGAGGTGTACGAGGAGATGTGCCGGTCCTACGACATCGGTGTCGCCGAATTCCTGGACCTGAGCTACGTCAAGCCCAACATCCTGGGCAACTCCCGGATGCTGCTGGTGCTCTGACGCATTAAATGGCGAAAGCCGGTGACCCGTTGAAGACGACCCACGGGACGAACGGCTCGCCGGACTGCGAGATAAACGAGACCCCGGTGGGACCCAGCGGGCCATAGCTTTCCAGAATGCTCGCGCTTACCGGATAGCTACCGAAGATCGGCTGGTTGTAATAAAAGCCCTGCGCGGTGTCCCAGAAGTTGGTGGCATAGAAGGAATACTCGAAACTGTTCGGCCCGACCGGGAGGCCCGACAAAGTCCAGCCGAACCCGTTGTTCAAAAACCCGAGATGGTAATCGAACGGCGTCAAAGGCGCATCCGGCGGCCCTATCGTGGTCGGCGAGACAAAGGCGTTAGCCGACACCAATGAAAAGTTGCCGAGTGGAGTTCCTATATAGGCGTCCAAGGTCGACAAATTGTCCGACGAGGTCGTCGTGACAGTAACCGGACCGTAGCGTTGGCTTCCGGTGGTGGGCGTGCTGGCGGCGGCCACCGGCGCATTTACCGCATGAATGGCGGTTTGCTGAGCGTTGGCGACCTCGGTGTTCAGGTATTGAGACGCCCCGCCGCTCAACAAGTTCACGAACCGATCGTGAAAAGCCGTCGCCTGGGCGCTCGCGGCTTGAAATGCTCCGGCATGGCCGGCGAACAAAGCGGTAATCGCCGCAGAAACCTCATCACCGGCCGGGGCCGCGATCGCGGTGGTTGGTGTCACCGCCGTGGCGACCGCGCTGCGCAGAGTGGAGCCGATATTCGCCAGGTTCCCGCTTGCCGCGGAAACGAGATCGGGCACGACGGTCAATGACGCCATAGCTAGCCTCCTCGGCTGAATCGCCCCCGGCGGGGGTAGCCTAGCCCGCTACCTGGCGCGCCGAGCGTGAAGTGGCTGCGAAAATCCGTTATTCGGCGCCCTCGTCAGAAGCCCCGTCGCCGCGGATCGCGGCCAGCGTGACCGCCAGCTCGTCGGGCTTGACCAGCACCTCGCGCGCCTTGGAGCCCTCGGACGGCCCGACGATGCCGCGGGTCTCCATCAGGTCCATCAGCCGGCCGGCCTTGGCGAAGCCGACCCGCAGCTTGCGCTGCAGCATCGACGTCGACCCGAACTGGCTGGACACCACGAGCTCCACCGCCTGCAGGAACACGTCCATGTCGTCGCCGATGTCGGGGTCGACGTCGGTGCGTTCCCCGGTGGGCTTGGCGGTGGTGACGCCCTCGGTGTACTCGGGTTCGGCCTGGTCCTTGCAGGCGGCCACGACGGCGTGGATCTCCTCGTCGGTGATGAACGCGCCCTGTAGGCGCAGCGGCTTGCTGGCGCCCATCGGCAGGAACAGGCCGTCGCCCATGCCGATCAGCTTCTCCGCGCCGGCCTGGTCCAGGATCACCCGGGAATCGGTGAGCGACGACGTCGCGAACGCCAGCCGCGACGGCACGTTGGTCTTGATCAGCCCGGTGACCACGTCGACCGACGGCCGCTGGGTGGCCAGCACCAGGTGGATGCCGGCGGCGCGGGCCTTCTGGGTGATCCGCACGATGGCGTCCTCGACGTCGCGCGGCGCGGTCATCATCAGGTCGGCCAGCTCGTCGACGATCGCCACCACGTACGGGTAGGGCCGGTATTCGCGCTGGCTGCCCAGCGGCGCGGTGATCGCCCCGGAGCGCACCTTCTCGTTGAAGTCGTCGATGTGGCGCACCCGCGAGGCCTGCATGTCCTGGTAGCGCTGCTCCATCTCCTCGACCAGCCACGCCAGCGCGGCCGCCGCCTTCTTCGGCTGGGTGATGATCGGGGTGATCAGGTGCGGAATGCCTTCGTAGGGCGTCAGTTCCACCATCTTCGGGTCGATCAGGATCATCCTGACCTCCTCCGGGGTGGCCCGCGTCAGCAGCGAGATCAGCATGGAATTGACGAAGCTGGACTTCCCGGATCCGGTCGAGCCGGCGACCAGCAGGTGCGGCATCTTGGCCAGGTTGGCCGAGATGAAGTCGCCCTCGATGTCCTTGCCCAGCGCGATCACCAGCGGGTGGTGGTCGCGGCGGGTCGACGGCGCGGTGAGCACGTCGGCCAGCCGCACCATCTCCCGGTCGGTGTTGGGCACCTCGATGCCGACGGCGGACTTGCCGGGGATCGGGGCCAGCATGCGCACGCTCTCGGTGGCCACCGCGTAGGCGATGTTCTTCTGCAGCGCGGTGATCTTCTCCACCTTGACCCCGGGGCCCAACTCGACCTCGTAGCGGGTGACGGTCGGCCCGCGCGTGCAGCCGGTGACCGCGGCGTCGACCTTGAACTGGGTGAGCACCTCGCTGATGGCGTCGGCCATCTGGGTGTTGGCCGCGCTGCGCTTCTTGGGCGGGTCGCCGGCCACCAGCAGGCTCAACGACGGCAGCGTGTAGGGGCCCTCGACGACCCGGTCCAGTATTTCGGTGGTCTTCTTCGCGCGACGGCGGCGTGGTTCGGGGATGGTCGGCGTGTCGTCGGCCAGCGGCGCTTCGGCACTGGGGTCGCCGGCCGACGGCCAGGCCTGGGGCGCTTCGTCCGGGAACTCGTCGTAGTAACCGTCGGAGAGGTCGTCGCGGGGCTCGGGTTCGTCGTCGAACTCGTCGGCGTAGTCGTAGGCGAACTCGTCATCGCCATTGCCGCGCTGTCCCAGGCGGGGGCCGAACATGGCGCGCACCACGTCGGGCACCTCGCGGATGGTGGTCCCGGTCAGCAGCAGCAACCCGAACATGAAGCCGATGAACAACAGCGGCGCGGCGATCCAGGGCGTCAACCCGTCCGACAGCGGCCCGCCGATGGCGAAGCCGACGAATCCCGCTGCGCGGCGGCGCAATTCGGGATCCTCCGGCGACCCCGACCACAGGTGGCGCAGGCCGAGCGCCGACAGGGCGAGCAGGCTGCCGCCCAGGATCAGCCGCGGCCGCGCGTCGGGGTTGGGCTGGGTGCGCATCAGCGTCACGGCCACCGCGGCGGCGACGACGGGCAGCGCCAGGACGCCCGCCCCGATGAAGGTCCGCAACACGGTGTCCACCCACGCGCCGACGGGCCGGGCGGCGCCGAACCACGAGCTCGCGGCGACGACGACGGACAGGCCGAGCAGCACCAGCGCGATCCCGTCGCGGCGGTGTTCGGGATCGATGTCGTGGGCCCGGCCCAGGGATCGGGCCGCCCCGCCGGTGCCCCGCGCGGCCATCAGCCAGGTGGCGCGCAGGGCCCGCCCGCAGGTCAGTCCGGCACCGACCAGCAGGGACTGGTTGCGGCGTTTGGCGGGCCGGCCGGCCTTCTTGCGGGGGGCCGCCGGTCGCCGGCTTGCGGGCTTGCCTCGCGAAGGGGCCTTTGACCTGCTCGTTCGACTTCCGGAGCGGGCGGCGGTCTTACTGGGCATGAAGCCAAGCCTAGTCGCAATCGCCCCATATTCACCATGTGCCACACGGGTCACAAAAAGATGACGGTTCGGTCGCCGGCGCGTCTTGAATGGCCCCATGGCCGAAACCACCGCTCTTACCCCCGCGACACGCCTGCCGAGGGCCAGCAAGGTCCTGTGCGCCGTCTATGCCGCCATCGCGATCGCCGCGCTGGTCGCCACCTGGAGCCAGAACGTCGCCTATCTGGACCGGCCCGGCCGGTTTCTCGCGGCGTTCCTCGACGACACGAAAGTCACCGCGGCGTCGCGGTCGCTGACGGTGGACATCCTGCTGTTCTTCCTCGCCGCCGCCGTGCTCATGGTCGTCGAGGCCCGCAAGCACGGCATCAGGTTCGTGTGGCTCTACATCCTGGGCGGATTCGCCATCGCCATCAGCGTGACGTTCCCGTTGTTCCTGATCGCCCGCGAGCTGCGCATCGCCAAGTCGAGTCCGGCGCGGCCGGGTGCCGTCGACACCGCTGCGCTCGCGGCATTCGCGATCGCGGTCGCGGCACTGGTCCTGTGGGTGAGTGGGTAGGGTGACAGCCGTCCCCTCAGACCCCTAGGAGCCCCGCATGCCCGTCGTCGTCGTCGCCACCATGACCGTCAAACCCGAATCGGTCGACACCGTCCGCGACATCCTCACCACCGCGGTGTCAGAGGTGCACGACGAGCCGGGCTGCCAGCTGTACTCGCTGCACCAGACGGGCGAGACCTTCGTGTTCGTCGAGCAGTGGGCCGACGAGGACGCGCTCAAGGCGCACAGCACCGCGCCGGCGATCGGCAAGATGTTCGCGGCGGCCGGCGAGCACCTGGCCGGGGCGCCGGACATCAAGATGCTGCAGCCGATTCCGGCCGGCGAGCCGAGCAAGGGACAGCTGCGCGCGTAATGGCTGGGCCGCTCGAGGGCAAGGTCGCCTTCATCACCGGTGCGGCGCGCGGTCAGGGCCGCGCGCACGCGGTTCGTCTGGCCGCCAACGGCGCGAGCATCATCGCCGTCGACGTGTGCGACCAGATCGCCAGTGTGCCGTATGCGCTCGCCACCGCGGACGACCTGGCGGCCACCGTGAAGCTGGTCGAGGACACCGGCGCCCGGATCGTGGCCAGCCAGGGCGACGTGCGCGACCGCGAATCCCTCTCCGCGGCACTGCAGGCGGGCCTCGACGAATTCGGACGGCTCGACATCGTCGTCGCCAACGCCGGCATCGCGCCGATGTCCGCCGGCGACGACGGCTGGCGCGACGTCATCGACGTCAACCTCACCGGGGTCTACCACACCATCAAGGTCGCGATACCGACCATGGTCAAGCAGGGCACCGGCGGGTCGATCGTGCTGATCAGTTCGAGCGCGGGGCTGGCCGGGGTCGGCAGCCCCGACGCCGGATCCGTTGGCTATGCCGCCGCCAAGCACGGCGTGGTGGGGTTGATGCGGGTGTACGCGAATCTGCTTGCCAAGCAATACATCCGGGTGAACTCGATCCACCCGTCGGGTGTCGAAACGCCGATGATCAACAACGAGTTCACCCGGGAATGGCTGGCCAAGATGGCGGCCGGGACCGACACGCCGGGTGCCATGGGAAACGCCATGCCGGTGGAGGTGCTCGAAGCCGAAGACATCGCCAACGCGGTGGCGTGGCTGGTGTCCGACCAGGCCCGTTACGTCACCGGGGTCGCCTTGCCGGTCGACGCGGGCTTCTTGAACAAGTAGCCGCCGGTGGCACCAAACCCCGTGGCGCAGACCGCTTTCGGCCCGATGGTGCTGGCGGCCGTCGAGCGCAACGAGCCACCCGGGCGCCGCCTGGTGGACGACGACCTCGCGGAGCTGTTCCTGCCGGCCCCGCTGCGCTGGCTGGTCGCCGCGACCCGGTGGACCCCGGCCCGCCGGCTGCTGGTCCGCGGATCGGAGTACACCGGCCCCGGCCTGTGGGCCAACCTGGCCTGCCGCAAGCGTTTCATCGCCGACAAGCTCGACGAGGCGCGCGACGGCATCGACGCGGTCGTCATCCTCGGCGCCGGCTTCGACACCCGCCCCTACCTGCTGACCCGGCGGGTCCGCATCCCGGTCTTCGAGGTCGACCTGCCGGTCAACATCGCCCGCAAGGCCCAGACCGTCCGGCGGGTCCTGGGCGAGTTGCCGCTGTCGGTTCGGTTGGTGGCGTTGGACTTCGAGCGCGACGACCTGCTCACCGCGCTGGCCGAGCACGGCTACCGCACCGACTACCGGGCCTTCTTCATCTGTGAGGGCGTGACCCAGTACCTCACCGAAGCCGGCGTGCGGCGCACCCTCGAGGGCCTGCGCGCGGCCGGCCCGGGCAGCCGGTTGGTATTCACCTATGTGCGACGGGATTTCATCGACGGGACGAACCGCTACGGCTCCCGCACACTGTACCGCAACGTGCGCGAGCGCCACCAGCTGTGGCATTTCGGCCTGCAACCCGAGGACGTCGCGGAGTTCCTCGGCGAGTACGGGTGGCGGCTGGTGGAGCAGGCCGGCCCCGACGAACTCGTCCGGCGCTACGTGGCGCCCACCGGCCGCAAACTCGGTGCCTCCCAACTGGAATGGTCGGCCTACGCGGAGAAGGACTAGACTTCGATGACCGTCGGCACGATCATCGGCTGCCGGCGGTAGGTCTCGCCGACCCACTTGCCCACGGTGCGCCGCACGCACTGGGCGATCCGGACCGCATCGGTCACGTTGTCGGCGGCCAGCTGCTCGAGCTCCGCCTCGACCTTGCGCACCGCGGGCTCGAGCGCCTTGGGGTCTTCGGAGAACCCGCGCGAAAGCAGTTGCGGCGCAACCACCGGACGCCCGGAGTCGCGCGAGACGACCACGATCGCCGCGACGAAGCCCGACGACAGGATGAGCCGCTCGCCCAGGGTGATGTCGCCGACGTCGCCGGTGATCAACCCGTCGACGAACATCTTGCCCACCGGCACCGCGCCGGCGATCGAGGCCTGCCCCGCCATCAGGTCGACGCTGACGCCGTTCTCGGCCAACAGGATCGACTCCTCGGGCACCCCGGCGCGCGCGGCCAGCTTGGTGTTGGCGCGCAGCATCCGCCAGGTGCCGTGCACCGGCATCACGTTGCGCGGCCGCACCCCGTTGTAGAGGAACAAAAGTTCGCCCGCATACGCGTGACCCGAAACATGAACGCGCACTTGCTGGTTGGTGACGACGCGGGCGCCGATCTTGGCCAGCGAGTCGATGACCCCGTACACCGCCTCCTCGTTGCCGGGTATCAGCGACGACGACAGGATGATCAGGTCCTCCGACGTC
This sequence comes from Mycobacterium sp. NGS63, assembly GCF_059812295.1. NCBI lineage: Bacteria > Bacillati > Actinomycetota > Actinomycetes > Mycobacteriales > Mycobacteriaceae > Mycobacterium > Mycobacterium sp. NGS63. The sequence continues at coordinate 672,972 of NZ_JCALCJ010000004.1, read as the reverse complement.
AGCGTGATGCTTCGGTGCTCGCCGCGCGACATCCGCGACAGCGCCGACATCGGCTCGCCCTGGGTGCCGGTGGTGATCAGTACCACGCGCTCCGGCGGCATCATCTCGGCGGCGGAGATGTCGATCAGGTCCGAGTCGTCGACGCGCAAAAAGCCGAGCTCCCGGGCGATGCCCATGTTGCGCACCATGGAGCGCCCGACGAACGACACCCGCCGGCCCAATGCCACTGCCGCGTCGATGATCTGCTGCACCCGGTCCACGTTGGAGGCGAAGCACGCCACGATGACGCGGCCCTCGGCACCGCGGATCAGCCGGTGCAGGGTCGGGCCCACCTCGCTTTCCGAGGGCCCGACACCGGGGATCTCGGAGTTGGTCGAGTCGCACAGGAACAGGTCCACGCCCGCGTCGCCCAGCCGCGACATGCCGGGCAGGTCGGTGGGCCGGCCGTCGAGCGGGAGCTGGTCGAGCTTGATGTCGCCGGTGTGCAGCACGGTGCCGGCGCCCGTGTGGACCGCGATGGCCAGCGCGTCCGGGATGGAATGGTTGACGGCGAAGTACTCGCACTGGAATACGCCGTGGGTGCTGCGCTGCCCCTCGGCCACCTGCACGAAGACCGGTTTGATGCGGTACTCGCGGCACTTGGCCGCGACGAGCGCGAGCGTAAATTTCGAGCCCACTACCGGGATGTCGGGCCGCAGCCGCAGCAGGAACGGGATCGCCCCGATGTGGTCCTCGTGCGCGTGCGTGAGTACCAGCGCCTCGATGTCGTCGAGCCGGTCCTCGATGTGGCGCAGGTCGGGCAGGATCAGGTCGACGCCGGGCTCGTCGTGGGTCGGGAACATCACGCCGCAGTCGATGATCAGCAACCGGCCCAGGTGTTCGAAAACCGTCATGTTGCGGCCGATTTCGCTGATGCCGCCCAGCGCGGTGACCCGCAGCCCGCCCGGGGTCAATGGTCCCGGCGGGGCGAGGTCTACATCCACTTGACGGCCAGCCTTTGGTTACCTGAGCACCGAGGCGGCGCGCATGTCGGCGGCGAGGGCCTCGATTTGTGCGGGGGTTGCCGGCATTTGCGGCAGGCGGGGATCGCCGACGTCGATGCCCTGCAGGCGCAGGCCGGCCTTGGACATCGTCACGCCACCAAGGCGGGCCATCGCGTTGCACAGCGGCGCGACGGAGCCGTTGATCTTGCGGGCGGTGGTGACGTCGCCGGAGTTGAAGGCGGACAACAGCTCCCGGAGTTGGCCCGCCGCCACGTGGGCGATCACGCTGATGAAGCCGGTGGCGCCCATCGCCAGCCAGGGCAGGTTCAGCGCGTCGTCGCCGGAGTAGTAGGCCAGCCCGGTCTCGGCCATGACCTGGCCGCCGCTGTGCAGGTCGGCCTTGGCGTCCTTGACGCCGACGATGTTGGGGTGGCGGGCCAGCGCGTGCAGCGTGTCGGGCTCGATCGGGACGACGGAGCGCGGCGGGATGTCGTAGAGCAGCACCGGCAGCTCGGTGGCGTCGGCGACGGCGGTGAAGTGGGCGATCAGCCCGGCCTGCGGGGGGCGCGAGTAGTACGGCGTGACCACCAGCAGCCCGTGCGCCCCCTCGGCCGCGCAGGCCTTGGCCAGCGCGACGCTGTGGGCGGTGTCGTAGGTGCCCGCGCCGGCGATGATGCGCGCCCGGTCCCCCACCGCCTCCAGCACGACGCGCAACAGCTCGCGCTTCTCGTCGTCGCTGGTGGTCGGCGACTCGCCGGTGGTGCCGGACAGCACCAGGCCGTCGCATCCGGAGTCCACCAGGTGCTGTGCCAGTCGCGCCGCCGCGGCGGTGTCCAGGGAGCCGTCGGCGGCGAAGGGCGTCACCATCGCGGTCAGCAGGGTTCCCAACCGGGCGGGGACGTCGAATCCGACGGAACTCACGACATCCAGGTTACCTGGCGGTACCAAGCCCTTTTGGTACCGCCGCGAGCCTCACCCCCGCGAGCGGGCGTGTGTGTACAACGACACGCCGCTCGGCCCGGCATTTTGCGGACGCTCGGCGTGTGCCGCGTCAGGCCTCGGTGGCCAGCGGGCTGGTGGCGACCTCGGTGCCGTCGGCCAGGGTGGAGACCTCGAAGTCGGCGAACACGGCGGGCGCGACGCCGACGAGTTGGCGCAGGCATTCGATGGCCAGCCGCCGGATTTCGACGTCGGCGTGCTCGCTGGCGCGCATCGCGATGAAGTGCCGCCACGCCCGGTAGTTGCCGGTCACCACGATGCGGGTTTCGGTGGCGTTGGGCAGTACCGCCCGGGCGGCCTGGCGCGCCTGCTTGCGCCGCAGTGTGGCACTGGGTTGATCGGCGAACTTGGCCTCCAGCTTCGCCAGCAGCTCGGCGTAGGTGGCGCGGCTGGCGTCGGCGGCCGCGGTGAGGATTCGCTGCAGTTCGGGGTCGTCGTCCATGCCGGGCGGGACGACGACGCGCGAGTCGCCCTCGGGCACGTAGCGCTGCGACAGCTGCGAGTAGGAGAAATGCCGGTGCCGGATCAGCTCGTGGGTGCACGACCTCGAGATGCCGGTGATGTAGAACGACACGCTCGCGTGCTCGAGCACCGAGAAATGCCCGACGTCGATGATGTGGTTGATGTAGCCGGCGTTGGTTGCCGTCTTTGGGTTGGGCTTCGACCAGCTCTGATAGCAGGCCCGGCCGGCGAACTCGGTCAGCGCGGGTCCTCCGTCGGCATCGGTGCTCCACGGCACGTCCGGCGGCGCCAGGAACTCCGTCTTGGCGATCAGTTGCACCCGCAGCGGCGCGGTCTCGGCCACGGCGACCACCTTATCTTTAAGCGCCCAGCCTACGGCCAGAGCGGGTGGTCGCCCCTTCCGGTCAGGTGATCGCGCACCACCTTCTCCAGCCGCGCGGACTCGTCGAGCGCGTCGAGCAGTTCCGTCGTCAGCCGCGTGACCTTCGCGCCGACCGGCTCCCCGTCGGCCTCGATTTCGGGGGCACCGACGTAGCGTCCGGGGTTGAGCGCGTAGCCAGCGGCCTTGACCTCGGCCAGCGTCGCGGATCTGCAGAATCCCGGGACATCCTGATAGCTCACGCCTTTCGCGACGGCGGACCGAGATCCGCGCCAGGCGTGGTAGGTATCGGCGATGCGACGGATGTCCTCGTCCGTCAGCGCACGCTCGGCGCGGTCGACGAGGTAGCCGAGTTCGCGGGTGTCGATGAACAAGACCTGCCCGGACCGGTCGACGGAGCCCTGACCGCCCGCCGTCTTGTCTTTCGCGAAGATCCACAGGCACGCCGGGATCGCGGTGTTGCGAAAGAGCTGGGCGGGCAGCGCCACCAGGCAGGACACCAGGTCCGCCTCGATGATCCGGGCGCGAATCACGCCCTCTCCGTTGGTGTTCGACGACATCGAGCCGTTCGCCATCACCACGCCGGCCCGGCCGCCGGGCGCCAGCTTGGCCAGGATGTGTTGCAGCCAGGCGTAGTTCGCGTTGGTGGCGGGCGGGACGCCGAAGCGCCACCGCGGGTCGTCCTCGGTGCGGGCCCAATCCTTGATGTTGAAGGGCGGATTGGCCATCACGTAGTCCATCTGGACGTCGGCGTGCTGGTCGCGGACGAAGGTGTCGCCCCAGCCGAGGCCCGTGTTGTCGATGCCGTGGACGGCCAGGTTCATCTTCGCCATCCGCCAGGTATCCGCGACGCTCTCCTGCCCGTAGATCACGACATTGCCGGGATCGCGGTCGCGGGTGTGGATGAACTTGTCGGTCTGCACGAACATGCCGCCCGACCCGCAGCACGGGTCGTACACCCGCCCGCTCGAGGGTTCCAGCACCTCGACGATCAGGCGCACCACGCCGGGCGGGGTGAAGAACTCCCCGCCCCGCTTCCCTTCCGCGCGAGCGAAATTGCCGAGGAAGTACTCGTAGACCTCCCCCATCAGATCCCGGGCCCGGTGCTCGCTGTGCCGGCCGAACCGCGCGCCGTCGAGTAAATTGATCAACTCGCCGAGGCGGCGCTGGTCGACGTCGGTGTACAGCCGCGGCAGCGTGGCGGCGAAGGCGGGGTTCGCCGCCATCACGGCATCCATCGCCTCGTCGACGAGCTGCCCGATGCGCACGGGTTCGTCTTTGGCGTTGTCCGCCAGGAACTTCCAGCGCGCGCTCGGCGGCACCACGAATCCGTCGGAGCCCGCGTCGGAGACGTGCTTGAGGAACACCAGGCCCAGGATCACGTCCTTGTATTGGCTGGCGGACAGCGAGCCCCGCAGTTTGTCGGCGGTCTTCCACAGCGTGGCTTTGAGCTCCTTCGCCGTCGACGGTTCTTGCGTCCCGGGCTTTTCCTTCGGGGGCATCAGGGGCACGCCGACCCGGTGACATGCGCCAGCGCATGTCTGAGCCCTGCGACGTCGGGTTCGCCGACGGCGATGGCGACGATCGCCGACGTATCAACGATCACCGCGGCAGACCGTCCTCGTCGTAGAGGTCGACGTCGCGCTGGCGAATCGCGCGCTTGTCGCTGTCGGTGAGCAACTCGCCGAGTTTCGCCAGGGTCTTTTCCGCGGCCGCACGCCTGGACTCGACCGCCCCCGTCTGGTTGGCCCCGGTGCGGGCGGCCCTGTTGAGGCTCATGGTAGAAGGATGCCAGCAGCGGGGGAGACGATCTACCCTAGCTCGGCCCCGCCTGTCACCAGCAGCGGCAGCAGCGTCTCGCGCACCGACGCCAGCCGCGCGGATTCGGCGCGCCGCCCATGGCAGAGGGCACCGAGGCCGGTCAGCGTTTGCGCCGTCCGGGGCGCCAGGCGGCGCACGTCGCGCACCTCGACGTCGAGCAAGTCGGCCGGTGGTATCCGTTGGTGGCTGCCGGTCACGCCCGCGGCCTTACGTCGCAGGTTCGCCGAGATTTCGGGTTGCCGCAGCGCCGACCAGAGGGCCGAGGCGTCGACACCCGTTGGCTGGAGAACGACGAATTCGGTACTGGCCAACGCGGTTTCGGCAGGCAGGGCGGTGACATCCCAGATGCGCGGTATGCGCGGGTTCAGCTTGGAGAACAACACGCACGGGCCGGTGAGGACGAATTTGGGGCTCTTGATTTCGCTGCCGGCGACGACGCAGGGTTGGGCGCCGTCGTCGTACGCGGAGAAGCTGTAGTGCGCGACGGGGCCGTCGATTCCCTGCGGGTCGACCGAACGCGTCGATCGTCTCGCCAGATTCGACAGGGCGGTCCTTTCGGCGACCTGCCCGACCATCGCGACCATCAGGGCGTCGGCGGCTTCGACGACGCGATGGTTGGCGGCGATCTTGTCATCGAGGGAGCCGAGAATCTCGCCGATGCGCCGGCGGTCCGGCGCGGGGGCGGCGCGGATCGCAAGGCGCCGCAGTACGCCCTGGTTGAGCAGCGGCTGGCCCGATCCGGCGCGGTGCCGGTTGAGCCCGCAGGTCTGCAGCGCGTAATACCAATAGCGCGTCTCGTCGGGTTTCTTGGCGCGGCAGACCAGCGCGTTGTCGGTCACCCATACGTCGCGATCGCAATAGCGCAGACTGCCGCAGTACGAGCCGACGCGACCCACCACGATGAGCGGGCCGCGCGCGTTGTGCGCGTCCGCGTAGCCGATGGTGCCGTTGGCCCCATACACGGGATAGCGTCCGTCGGGCGCTCGCGCCGGCGGCGCGCGCCCGGCGCCGAAGTCGAGATGGTCTGCCAGCCTGACGGTTTCGGCCATCAGCCGGCCCGCTTGACGGCCTTGCGCAGGTCCCCGGCCAGATCGCCGCGGCCGGCCACGCTGAACCCGCCGAGGCCCAGCCACGACGCCATCGACTCCAGCTCGCCGGCCAGGGCCGCGGCGACGCGCGCCCGCGGCCGGCCCGGCTCGGCGAACGCTCCCAGGACGCGCAGCGAGTTGGCGGCCCGGTCGGCCTTGAGGTCGACGCGCGCGACCAGCTCGCCGTCCAGCAGGAGCGGCCACACGTAGTAGCCGTATTTCCGCTGAGCGGCCGGGGTGTAGATCTCGATGCGGTAGTGGAAGTCGAACAGCCGCTCGACGCGGGGCCGAAAGAAGATCAGCGGGTCGAACGGGCACAGCAGCGCGGTGCCGCGGTCGAGGCGTGGCACCGTCCGCCCGGCGCGCAGGTACGCCGGCGCCGGCCAGCCGTCGACGTCGACGCGTTCGATCGCACCGGTGGCTTCCAGCTCGGCGATCGCCGGCTTGGTCTGGGCGGCCGACAGCCGGAAGTAGTCGCGGATGTCGGTCTCGGTGCCCACGCCCAGCGCGGTGGCCGCCCGCAGCGTGAGCTCGCGGACGGCCTCGTCGTCGGCGACCTCGCGGGCCAGCACGCTCGGCGGCAGCACCCGCTCGACCAGGTCGTAGTGCCGCGCGAAGCCGACCCGGGTGGCGGTGGTGAGTACGCCGGCGGCGAACAGCGCCTCGGCGACCCACTTGGTGTCGCTGCGCGTCCACCAGGTTCCCTTCTTGCGGCGCGGCTCGGCGGCAAGGTGGGCCTCGATCTGCCCCGCGGTGCTGGGCCCGAGCTCCGCGACGGCGGTGACGATGTCCTCGGCGAGCCGCGGGTTGTCCCTGGCTGCCTCAAGAGACCGGTGCGTGCGCCAGCGGCCGTGGCGGTACTGGCGCATCCGCCAGCGCAGCAGCGGCCAGTCCTCGACGGACATCAGCGCGGCCTCGTGGGCCCAGTACTCGGCCAGCAGCCGCGACGGCCGCGGCCCCCACGCCGCGCGGTCCAGCACGTCGCGGTCGTAGGGGCCGAGCCGGCTGAACACCGGCGCGTAGTGGGCGCGCACCGCAACCGACACCGAATCCAGTTGCAGCACTTGGATTCTGGATATCAGCCGCTTGAGATGCGCGCGGGTGACCGGGCCGGCGGGCCGCGGCTCGTTAAACCCTTGGGCCGCAACGGCTATCCGCCGGGCCTGCGCGGCGGTCAGCCTGAGGGTCCGAGTGGACACGGCGCAGACAATACCGGCCGCCTCGGACATCTCCGGTCGCGACGCTTAGCCGGCGCCGACTTTGTCGTCCGAGGGGTTCTTCTGTTCCTGGTATGCCGACTCGAGAGCGGCCGGGACGGCTTCCAGGTCGCGGTAGACGCCCATCAACTGCTCGAGGATTTTGATGCGCTGCCGGCTCGCCTCGTCCACCGCGCGCCGGGCCTGCTCGCGATCGTGATCGGCCTTCTGGCGGGCGTCGGCCAGCAGTTGCTCACGCGCCTGGTCGGCGTCCTCGCGCATGCTGGCCAGCTCGGCCTCGAGCTTGTCCTTGGTTTCCTGGTACTCGGCTTCCATCGCTTTGCGCCGCGCCTCGAGGTCCGCCAGCACCTCTTCATGCTTGCGCCGCTCGGCCTCGATCTCGGCCTCGGCCGCCGCGATCATCGCGTCCGCCTCGGCGCGCGCCTCTGCCTGCATCTCGGAAACCTCGTCGACCGCGCGGCGCAGCATCTTCGCCATCCGCTTTTGCATCGCGTGCGGCGAGGGTGACGTGTCGGTGAGGACGGCGACCTCCTTGCGCAGGGCGGCCGCCTCGTCGCCGGACTCCTGCAGCCGGGCCCGCAGGCTCTCGACGTCGTCGAGGAGCAACTGCTGCTTGGTGGTCAGCATCTCGATGTGCGCGTCAACCGCCGACGGGTCGTAGCCCCGGAACATGCGGGTGAACGTCTTTGCGGGTTCGGTTATCACTGCCAATTTCCCCTCCTGGAAACGCCTGGTGGACCCCGTGCGCCCCGACCCCCGACTTTCGAGTATGTCAGGTAATGCCCTCGCCGTCGCCGCGTGCGCTCATGGCCGACGGTAGCTATGGAAGCGGTAGCGCAGCCCGGTGCGGCTGCTCTGCCACTCCCCCGTCACGCCCACCCAGGCCTCGTCGAGCACCGGGGCCAACGCGTCCTCGTCGTCGCGAACCAGGTCGATTTCGACCTCGGTGACCTCGCAGCGGGTGGCCAGCGGCAGCGCAAGCCGGTAGACCTCCGCACCCCCGATTACCCACGTCTGCGATTCTGACTCGAAAATGTCCGACGCGGCCTCGAGCGAACCGACGACCTCGGCTCCGCCGGCGACGAAGTCGGCCCGGCGCGAGAGCACCACGTTTCGGCGTCCGGGCAGCGGCCGCACCCGGGCCGGCAGCGACTCCCAGGTCCGCCGGCCCATCACCACGGTGTGGCCCATCGTCACCTGCTTGAAGCGGGCCAGGTCCTCCGGCACGCGCCACGGGATGTCGCCGCCGCGGCCGATGACGCCGGATGTCGACTGAGCCCACACCAGACCCAGGTCCGTCATACTGCGACGGGGGCTTTGATCGCCGGGTGCGGATCGTAGTTCTGCACGACGACGTCGTCGTAGGTGTAGTCGAAGATCGAATCCCGATGGGCCAGAAGCAGTTTCGGGTACGGTCGCGGTTCGCGGCCGAGCTGGAGGCGCACCTGTTCGACGTGGTTGTCGTAGATGTGGCAGTCACCGCCGGTCCAGACGAACTCGCCCACCGACAGGCCGGCCTGGGCGGCCATCATGTGGGTGAGCAGCGCGTAGCTGGCGATGTTGAACGGCACGCCGAGGAAAAGGTCGGCGCTGCGCTGGTAGAGCTGGCAGCTCAGCCGCCCGTCGGCCACATAGAACTGGAAGAAGGCGTGACACGGCGGCAGCGCCATCTGCGGGATGTCGCCGACGTTCCACGCCGAGACGATGATGCGCCGCGAGTTCGGGTCGGTGCGCAGCAGCTCGAGCGCAGCGCTGATCTGGTCGACGTGCTCGCCGTTCGGCGTCGGCCAGGACCGCCACTGTACGCCGTAGATCGGCCCGAGATCGCCTGTGTCACTTGCCCATTCGTCCCAGATGGTGACGCCGTGCTCGTGCAGCCAGGCGACGTTGGAGTCGCCGCGCAAAAACCACAGCAGCTCGTAGACCACCGATTTGACATGCACCTTCTTGGTAGTCAGCAGCGGGAAGCCGGCCGACAGGTCATACCGCAGCTGCTGGCCGAACAGGCTGCGGGTCCCGGTGCCGGTACGGTCGGATTTGGCCGCGCCCCGCTCGAGCACCAGGCGCAGCAGGTCCTCGTAGGGGGTGGGGATCGGCACGCGGCCAGCTTAGCTCTGGCGCCGGGGAGTAGAACGGATGCCATGCCGAAGATCACCGACACCGTCACCACCCCCGACGGCTCGTGCCCCGTCGCGTTGTTCACCCCCGACGGCCAGGGCCCGGGCCCCTGGCCTGGCGTGGTCATGTACTGCGACGCCGGCGGGGTGCGCGACACCTTCGACCAGATGGCCGCCAAGCTGGCCGGATTCGGTTATGCCGTGCTGCTTCCCGACGTCTACTACCGCAGGGGCGACTGGGCGCCGTTCGACATGGCCACCGTGTTCTCCGATGCCAAGGAGCGCAATCGGCTGTTCCGGATGATCGGCAGCGTCACGCCCGACAAGATGGCCGCCGACGCCGGCGCCTTCTTCGACTACCTTGCCGCGCGCCGCGAGGTGTCCGGGGACCGGTTCGGCGTGTGCGGCTACTGCATGGGCGGGCGCACCTCGGTGGTGGTGGCCGGCCGCCTGCCCGACCGCGTCGGCGCCGCGGCGTCGTTCCACGGCGGCGGGCTGGTGACCGACGGCGAGGACAGCCCGCACCTGCTGGCCGACCGCATGACCGCGACGGTGTACGTGGGCGGCGCAAAGAACGACGCGTCCTTCACGGCCGACCACGCCGAACAGCTCGAGAAGGCGCTGACGGCGGCCGGCGTGGCCCACACCATCGAGTGGTACTCGGCGGCGCACGGGTTCGCGGTTCCGGACAACCCGCCCTACGACGCGGCGGCCGACGAGCGGCACTGGGCGGCGATGACGGAGACGTTCGGTTCGGCGCTGCCTCGCTAACCCGAATGAATTGATCCCGTCGGGCAAAACCGGACGCAACAGCCGTCACACGCGTTCCCGTGCTCGCTAATGAGCGCCGAAAGGCGGGCAATTTCTCCGGCGTCCGAGGCGTCCGGTGGCCCAAGTTAGCGAAGCTTGCGGCGGCCGGTTGCTGCCCGCGGCATTCCGCGGTTCGTCCCAGCGCCACGGAGTTAGCGAAGCCGGGCGTGAAAGTTTGCTGCGCGGGGCCCGTCTGCTGCGTCAAGACGAATAAAGTGAACGGTCAGCTAATAAATAGTGCTAGGAAAAACAGGAGCGATATCCCCAACTACCACGCGAAACAATTGGGCGCGTGGCAAATAGCTAATACGACTAACGAACTATGGACTTACCACCGGCCTTACCATAATATTTGCGCTCAGCGCATTTAGACCGGAATGCGCTTATCCCCGCATCGGGTGCGAGGGCGACGAAGGGCACACCGTGATCACGAAGACTCCCGCAGCCGTCAACAATCGGAGAGTAGAGCGCCGCAGCCCGAGACCACCCGACCAGGGGCCCATCGACGAACTCCAGCGGATGCCCGCGTTGATCGTCCTGGAACGGCTACCGGCCCCGGCCCTGGCGGTCGACCGCGTCGGCAGCATCCTGTTCGCCAACGGCCCGTTCTGCGACATGGTGGGCTATTCGTGCGACGAGCTCCTGGCGATGGAGTTCGAGGACATCTTCTTCCGCCTGCCGGCCGACGACCGGTGGGTCGCGCTGGTCGGCACGGGCGCCAAGCGCCTCGTCGAGCTGCGGCACAAGGCGGGCCACGCGGTGTGGGCCAGCATGAGCAAGTCGGCGATGCGCCGCCGCGACGACACCGTCGCGCTGGTCACCTTCCACGACCGCACCGAAGAGCTATGGCTCCACAGCGACGCGCCGGATCACGACGCCGGCAGGTCGACCAACTGGGCCAACCGGGCGCGGTGACCGTAGGCGCTGCCCAGCGCTAACTGGTCGGCCTTGGCGCGCTTGAGGTACAGGTGCGCCGGATACTCCCAGGTCATCCCGATGCCGCCGTGTAGTTGCACGCACTCCTCGGCGGCGTGCACCGCGACGCCGCTGCAGTAGGCCTGCGCGATGCTCGCGGAGATCTCGGCATCCTCGTCCCCGCGCGCTTGGGTGTCGGCGGCGTAGCGGGCCGCCGCCGTGGCCGACCCGACCTCGAACCACAGGTCGGCCAGCCGGTGCTTGATCGCCTGGTAGGAGCCGATCGCGCGGCCAAACTGCTTGCGCTGCTTGGCATAGCCGAGCGTGGTTTCGAAACACCACTGCGCCAGGCCGAGCTGCTCGGAGGCCAGCAGCGCCGCCCCCGTCTGCAGCGCCGCGGAAATCGATCCGTCCGCCGGACCCACCCGCGTCGACTCCGCCGCCGAAAAATGAACGTCCGCAAGGGGTCTCGTCATGTCCAGCGCCAGCACCGGGGAGACCTCGACGGCCGCGGCGGTCCGCGCGACGGTGTGCAGTTCGGGGCCGTCGGGGCCCGCGAGCGGCACCACCAGCACGTCGGCGGCGTCGGCGCCGGCGACACTGCTGACCGACCCGGTCACGCCGTCGGCGCCAACGGTCAAGCCGGAGAAGGGATCCCAGGGGGCCGCCGACAGCGGAACCACCAACGCCGCGGTGACCGAACCGCGGGCCAGTTCGGGCAGGATTTCGGTGTCGCCGGCGGCCAGCAGCGCGACCGTGGCGAGCACCGCGCTGGTCAAAAACGGCACCGGCGCGACGGCGCGGCCGATCTCCTCCATGACGACGGCGGCTTCCCGGGCACCCGCGCCGGCGCCGCCGAGCGCCTCCGGCACCAACAGACCCGCCACCCCCAGCTCGGCCGCCAGCGTCCGCCATAGCGGCGAAAAGTCATGTGGTGGTTGGTCGTAGGCTTTCGCCACCAGCTCCGCCGGGCAGCGGTCGGCGAACAGCTGACGGACGCTGTCGCGCAACGCCTCCTCGGTGTCGGAGTACAGCAGGTCGCCGACGCTCATCGGTCCCCCTTGTTCAGGTCCTTGAACGCGACGTCCTTGTCGACGCGGTGTTCACCGGGCAGCCCGAGGATCCGCTCGGAGATGGTGTTGCGCAAGATCTCCGACGTGCCGCCCTCGATCGAGTTGCCACGCGCCCGCAAGTAGCGGTAGCCGGGCTCGCGCCCGACCAGGTCGACGGTCTCGGGCCGGCGCATCGTCCAGTCGTCGTAGCGCAACCCCGCTTCGCCGTGCAACTCGATCTCGAATCCCGAGATCGCCTGCGCCAGGCGGGCGAAGGCCACCTTCATGCCGGCGCCTTCGGGCCCGGGCTGACCCGTGCTGGCCTGCTGCCGCAGCCGTTCACCGGTGAGCCGCAGCACCTCCGCGTCCACCCACAGCCGCATCAGCTCGTCGTGCATGGCGGGATTGCGCAGCGCCGGCTCGTCGCGCCAGGCCGCGGCGACCTTGCCGATGTGGCCGGCTTCCCGCGGGGCGCCGGAGCGGGAGCCGATCGCGATGCGCTCGTTGTTGAGCGTGGTCGTCGCGACCCGCCAGCCGCCGCCCTCGGGACCGAGCCGGTTGGCGTCGGGCACCCGGACATCGGTGAGGAACACCTCGTTGAACTCCGCCTCGCCGGTGATCTGGCGCAGCGGCCGGACCTCGACGCCGGGTTGGGTCATGTCGCACAGGAAGTACGTCAGCCCTTGGTGTTTGGGCACCGTCGGGTCGGTGCGGGCGACCAGGATGGCCATCTGCGCGTGCTGCGCCTGCGAGGTCCACACCTTCTGCCCGTTGACGATCCAATCGTCACCGTCACGCACCGCGCGCGTGGCGACACCGGCCAGGTCCGAGCCGGCGCCCGGTTCGCTGAACAGCTGGCAGTAGATCTGCTCACCGGTGAACAACGGGCGCAGGAACTTTCGCTTCTGCTCGTCGGTGCCGAACGCCGCGATCGTCGGCGCCGCCATGCCCATTCCGATGTAGTTCTTGGGGGTCCCGCCGACCGGGGCGCCGGCGGCCGCGAGCCGCGCGTCGACGCGTTCCTGCGCCTTGCGCGGCAGACCCAGCCCGCCGAAGCCCTCCGGCAGATGCACCCAGGCCAGCCCCGCATCGTACTGCGCGCCAAGGAATTCCCGCGCGTCGCTGGTCGCCGGGTCGTGCTCGTCGAGCAGCGCCCGAATGCGGGCGTCGAGGTCCGGGGTGCTCACGAGTCGCCCCGGGACTGGAATCCCTGCGCGGCGCCGAGCAACAGGCCGCCGTCGATCACCATCGTCTCCCCGGTGATCCAGCTCGCCGCGTCGGACACCAGAAAGGCCACCGCGCCCGCCACGTCGACCGGCTCACCGATGCGGCCCAGCGCGATCGATGCGGCCAGCGGGTCCTCGTGATCCTTCCACAGTGCCTCGGCCAGCCGGGTGCGCACCACCCCGGGCGCGATGGCGTTGACGCGCACGCGCGGCGAAAGTTCCAGCGCCAGTTGCTTGGTGACGTGGATCAGCGCGGCCTTGGTGGCGTTGTACATGCCCATCGCCGGCGATTGGTGCAGGCCGCCGATCGAGGCGGTGTTGACGATTGCCCCGCCGTGCTCGCCCATCCACGACTTGACCACCAGCGAGGTCCACAGCAGCGGCGCCCACAGGTTGACCTCGAAGATCTTGGTGAAGCGGGCGTGGTCCTGGTCGATCAGCGGGCCGTAGGCCGGGTTGGTTCCGGCGTTGTTGACCAGGATGTCGACACTGCCGAAGCGCTCCAGCGCCAGATCGACGCAGCGCCGCGCGGCGTCCTCGTCGACGGCGTGTGCGCCGACGCCCAGCGCCTTGTCGCCGACTTGCGCCGCGGCCGCCTCCGCGGCCTCCTGCTTACGGGCGGTCAGCACCACATCGGCGCCGGCGGCGGCGAGTTGCTGGGCGATCGCCAGCCCGATTCCGCGCGAGGCGCCGGTGATGATCGCGGTGCGGCCGCTCAGATCCTGTGAGGTCATCGTGGTATGCCTTCCGTTGCGCGGAAACGAACGATCGCCGTTCGCCCCAAGGATGTTTTACACGTGGCGCCTTGTGGTATGCGAGCCGCATGTCAGCGAAATTAACCCTCACGAAAATATTGGTGGCGGCCGGGGCCGTCGCCGCATAGCGGTTCACCCCCGGCCTCCCGGGAGCCTGGTGATCCAGGCCCGGGAGTCTGCGGGGTCGATGACGTCGTCGAGTTCGAAGGTGGTGGCCGACCGCAGCGCCTTGCCGTGCTGATAGGCCGCGGCGACCAGCTTGTCGAATAGTCTCTGGCGCTCGACCGGATCCGCCTCGGCCGCAAGCTCTTTGCTGAACCCGAGGCGCACGGCGCCTTCGAGGCCCATGCCGCCGATCTCCCCGGTCGGCCAGGCCACGGTGAACTGCGGGGCCCGAAACGACCCGCCGGCCATCGCCATCGCGCCCAGCCCGTAACCCTTGCGCAGGATGATCATCCCCACCGGCACCGTCAGCTTCGCCCCGAGGACGAACATCCGGCCGAAGCGGCGCACCGCGGCGTCCTTCTCCGCGTCCGGCCCGACCATGAAACCGGGGGTGTCGCACAGCGAGACGACCGGCAGCCCAAACGATTCGCACAATGCGAGGAAGTCGCCCGCCTTGTCGGCCGCCTCGGCGTCGATCGCGCCGCCGAGGTGGTGGGTGCTGTTGGCGATCAGCCCGTACGCCACGCCCTCGACGCGTACCAGCGCGGTGACGATCCCGACGCCGTAGTCGGGGCGCAGCTCCAGGACGGACCCGACGTCGACGATCGACTCGATTGCGCGCCGCACGTCGTAGGCCCGTAACCGGTTCTCCGGCACCACGTGTCGGGCCAGCCGCGGATCCGGCGCCTCCCAGCTGTGCGTGCGGCCCTGGAAGTACGACAGGTACTGCTTGGCCAGCGACACCGCGTGCGCCTCGTCGCGGGCGACCAGGCTCACCACGCCGTTGTGGCGCTGCACGTCGATCGGGCCGATCGCCTCCGGCGGGTACACGCCCAGCCCGCCGCCCTCGATCATGGCCGGACCGCCCATGCCGATGTTGGCGTCCGGGGTCGCGATGATCACGTCGCACACGCCGGCCAGCGCCGCGTTGCCGGCGAAGCACCGGCCCGAGACGATCGAGACCAGCGGGACCCGGCCGGACAGCCCGGACAGCATCCGGAAGGTCGGCACGTCCAGACCGGCGGCGCCGCCGACGTCGGTGTCGCCCGGCCGGCCCCCGCCGCCCTCGGCAAACAGAACCACCGGCAGGCGTTTTCGGCCCGCGAGCTCGAAGACCCGGTCGGTCTTGGCGTGGTTGCGCATGCCCTGCGTCCCGGCCAGCACGGTGTAGTCGTAGGACACGACGACGGCCTCGGCCGCCGCCCGCCCGAATCGGTCCGCGCCGATGGTGGCCAGGCCCGCGACCAGGCCGTCGGCCGGGGTGTTGGCGATCAGGTCCTCTTCGGTGCGCCGGCTGCGCTGGGCGGCGATCGCCAGGGCGCCGTATTCGACGAAGCTGCCGGGATCGACCAACTCGGCGATGTTCTCGCGGGCCGTGCGGCGGCCCCGCGCGTGCCGCTTGGCGACGGCCTCCGCGCGGCCCTCGTCCAGGGTCAGCAGATGCCTCCTGCGCACCTCGTCGAGATCCTCGCGCGGCCGGTCCAGATCCATGGCGGCCGAGGCCGATTCGCTCGCGGCGCCGGTGCCGGTGCGGACGAAGACCAGCAGCGCGTCCCCGGTGCCGACGACCTGCCCCGGCGACACCAGGCTGCGGACCGTGC
Organism: Mycobacterium sp. NGS63; assembly: GCF_059812295.1. Lineage (NCBI taxonomy): Bacteria > Bacillati > Actinomycetota > Actinomycetes > Mycobacteriales > Mycobacteriaceae > Mycobacterium > Mycobacterium sp. NGS63. The sequence continues at coordinate 657,382 of NZ_JCALCJ010000004.1, read as the reverse complement.
GCAGCGCGTCCGGCGCGGCCAGCACGTGTTGCATCTTCATCGCCTCGAGGACGACCAATTGCGCGCCGGCGACAACCTCGGTGCCCTCCGCCGCCACCTCGACCACGGTGCCGGCCAATTGCGCGCGCAGCGCCTCCTCGCCCGGGTACAGCTCGACGGGCGCCGCACGGACGTCGTGCTGGTGCGACAGCGCGGCGGCCGCCAGCTCGGGGAGCTTGTCGTCGAGGAAGTCCGTCGTCACCCAGCCGGACTGGATCTGGTTGTCGCCGAGCAGCTCTCGCAGGAACGCGAGGTTGGTGCCGACGCCCTCGATGGCGAATTCGCCGAGCGCGGTTCGGGCCTTGCGCACCGCCGCGGCCCACGACGGCCCGCGCACCTGGGTGATGACCTTGGCCAGCAGCGAGTCGTAGCGCGGACTGGTGACCAGGCCCGGCCGGCCATAGGTGTCGACGCGGACACCGGGACCGCTCGGCGGCGAGAATTCCGTCAAAGTGCCCGCGGCCGGGACCACCGACCCGTCGGCGGCGAAGGTCTCCATGTTGACGCGGGCCTGGATCGCGATGCCCCGCCGCGCGGCCGGCTCCCCCATGACTTCGATTCCGTCCGAGGCGATTCCGGCCGGCAGCCCCAGCTGGTAGTACGACGCGCCGCCGGCGATGGCCAGCTGCACGGCCACCAGGTCCACACCGGTGGTCTCCTCGGTCACCGTGTGCTCGACCTGGATGCGCGGGTTGATCTCGAGGAACACGAACTCGTCGCCGGTGACCAGGAACTCGACGGTGGCCAGCCCGCGCAGGCCGACCCTGGCGCACAACCGCACCGCCGCCTGGTGCAGGGCGCGGCGCAGCCCGTCCGAAAGCCCCTGCGCCGGAGCGATTTCGACCAGCTTCTGATAGCGCCGCTGGATGCTGCAGTCGCGGTCGCCGAGCGCCAGCGCGTGCGTCTGGTGCCCGGCCGCCGCGCCCACCACCTGGACCTCGATGTGCCGGGCGGCGTCGAGGACCGCCTCGGCGAACAGCGCGGGATCGCCGAACCCGAGCCGGGCCTCCGCCGCGCAGTGCCGGTAGGCGGCGTCGACCTCGTCGGCGTTGCGCACCTTGCGCATTCCGCGACCGCCGCCGCCGGCGAGGGCCTTGATCATGACCGCCCCGCCCCGGGCGCCGAAGAACGCCCTGATGTCCTCGACACTGCTCGGCCCCTCGGTCGCGGGCAGCACCGGGACATCGGCTGCCGCCGCGGCCGCGCGGGCCGACGACTTGTTGCCGACCAACTCCAGCACGCCGGCATCCGGCCCCACGAACGTGTAGCCGGCGGACGCGCAGGCGCGGGCGAATTCGGCGTTCTCGGAGAGGAACCCGTAGCCCGGGTGGATCAGCTCGGCGCCCGACGTCTTGGCCGCGGCCAGCAGCTCGGCGTGGTCGAGGTAGGCGCCCGGCCCGGTGCCCGGCAGGCCGATCGCTTCGTCGGCGGCGTGCACGTGGGGGCTGTCGGCGTCGTCTTCGGCGTAGACCGCCACCGTGCGGATGCCCAGCTCGATCGCGGTGCGGATGATTCGCAGCGCGATCTCACCGCGGTTGGCGATCAGCAGCGCGGCGGTCATCGGAGCGGGTCGCCCCACCGCACCTGCCCGCGCAGCTGGCCCTTGAGGAGCTTGCCGCCGGCGTTGCGCGGCAACGCCTCACCCACCACGGCGACGTATTGGGGGACCTTGAAGTCGGCCAGCTGGGCACGGCAGTGCTCGAGCACCGCCCGCACGTCGATCTCGCCGTCGCCGGCGACGAGGACCGCGCCCACCTTTTCCCCCATCACCTCGTCGGACACCGCCAGCACGCAGGCGTCGGCCACGTTGGGCGCCCCCAACAGCGCCGCTTCGACCTCGACGCTGGACACGTTCTCGCCACCCCGGTTGATGATGTCCTTGAGCCGGTCGACGATGTGCACCCGCCCCGCGTCGTCGATGCGGACCACGTCACCGGTGTGCAGCCAGCCGTCGGCGAAGGTCGCCGAGTCGGCATCCGGCCGATTCCAGTAGCCCGCAGTGACATTCGCGCCGCGCGCGACCAGCTCCCCCACCCCCGGCTCGTCGCCGGCGAACGGGACCATGCCCAGATCCACCGAGGGCACCGCATAGCCGACCGAGTCGGCGTGCTCGACGGCGTCGCGGTCCGGCAGCGCGGTCATCAGGGAGGCGGTCTCGGTCATGCCGTACCCGTTGAACACGGTGGCTCCCGCAAACGCCGCCTTCACCGAGCTCACCAACGACGGCGCGATCGGCGCCCCGCCGTAACCGACCCACCGCACGCCGGACACGTCGGCGCCGCCAAAGTCCTTGTGCCGCAGCATCAGGGCGTAGATCGCCGGGACGGTCACCATGACCGAGATGCGTTCGGCGCTCAGCGCGGCGATCAACTCGTCGAGGTTGAGCGCGGGCATGATCACCGACGCGCCCCCGAGGCGGGTGGCGACCAAAAGCTGTGAGTTGCAGCCGGTCACGTGGAACAGCGGCACCGAGATCAGGGTGCGCATCGCCTCACCGAGATCCCGCGGCTGATCGAGGCAGCGGATCGCGTTCTCGGTGTTGGTCAGAAACGCCTCGTGGGTGGTGGGCACGCCCTTGGGGTGGCCGGTGGTGCCCGACGTGTAGAACAGTGCGGCCACGTCGGCGCGGCCGAGTCGCTCCGTGACGTACGGCCGGCCGTCGGGCAGCGGCGCGTCCGCGGCCAGGTCCACCCGCGCGCCGGAGTCCGACAGGACGAACTCGACCTCCGGTCGCGCCGAGCGCGTATTGACCGCCACGGCAACGCCGCCGGCCATCACCGTGCCCCAGAACGCCAGCACCCAGTCGATCCCCGCGGGGTGGCGCACGGCAACACGGTCGCCGGGCTTCAGTCCGGCCGCGCGCAGGCCGCCGGCGACCCGCGCCGCGCGATCCCAGAGCTGCCGGTAGGTCAGCCGGCCGCCGCCCAGCTCGACCAGCACCTCGCTGTCCGGGCGCAGGTCGACCTGCTCGGCGAGCATGTCCAGCAGGGTCGCGGGCAGCCCGTCGTAGCGCGGGATGCCGTCGGCCGAACGGGACACCCCGGCCGTCGGGAATGGGTTGTGATCCCGCGGAATTTCGATCACTGCAGGCATGCCCGGTCCCTACTCTCCGGTGTCCTATCGTGATAGCGGTGACGATCGACGATTCCGCCATCATGCCCGAGGCGTTCTTCACTGTCGACGGCGACTCCTACGTGCCGGGCCCGATGACGCGCGGTCCGTGGGGCGCGGCGATGGGCGGCCAGATCGTCGGCGGCCTGTTGGGTTGGGGGATAGAGCGATCGGGCATCGATCCCGACTTTCAGCCGGCGCGGCTGACCGTCGACCTGCTGCGCCCGGTCCTGCTCGAGCCGGTGCGGATCGAGACCTCGGTGCAGCGGGAGGGGCGGCGCATCCGGCTCGTCGACGGCGCGTTGGTGCAAAACGGGCGGACGGTCGCGCGCGCCAGCGCGCTGTTCTTGCGGCGCGGCGATCACCCCGACGGCCAGGTGTGGTCCGGCCCCGCGGAAATGCCGCCCCTTCCGACGCGCACCGACGGCTTTCCGGCGGACATGCCGTTTCTCATCTGGGGCTATGGGGCCACCCTCGACGGCACCCCCGGCATCGCGGCCGGCGAGTGGGAGCAGGCCCATTCCCAGAAGTTCGCGTGGGCGCGGCTGTTCCGGCCGATGGTGGCAGGCTTCCCGCTCACGCCGTTCGTTCGCCTGGCGTTCGCCGGCGACTGCACCAGCTCGCTCACCCATTGGGGCACCGGCGGATTGCGCTACATCAACGCCGACTACACCGTCACCGCGAGCCGGCTGCCCGACGGCGAATTCCTCGGCCTGGCGGCCCAAACCCACTACGGCACCGACGGCGTCGCCACGGGGAGCGCCATCCTGTTCGACCGGCACGGGCCGCTGGGCACCAGCACGGCGCTGGCCCTGGCCCAGCCCGCCGATGCGTTCCGGCCGACCTATCAGTAGGTCACTCCATCAGCGTCGCGGCGAGCGTCCCGCCCAGCTCGTAGGCCCGTTCGCGCGCCGCGGCGTCGACGCCGCCGACGATCTCGAGCACGTCGGCGGCCTGGCTCAGCGACAGCCCCGTGGCCAACTTGCCGACGGCGGCCGCCGCGCCGACGGTGTCGTTGTTGCCGTGCACCCACAGGCCGTAGGGCCTGCCGGCGACGTGGTCGAGGCTCGGGTAGTAGACCGTGTCGAAGAAGTGCTTGAGCGCCCCGGACATGTAGCCGAAGTTGGCCGTGGTGCCGAACAGGTAGCCGTCGGCGCCGAGCATGTCCGGTAGCGTCGCGGCCAGCGCCGGGCGCGAAACCACGTCCACGCCCTCGATCTCGGGGTCGTTGGCGCCGGCCAGCACGGCCTCCAGCAGTTCGCGGGTGCCCGGCGACGGGGTGTGGTGCACCACCAGCAGCGTCTTGCTCACCGACCGGCCTGCAGTTCGACGGCCGTCTTCATGGCTTCCCGCGCGCGCCGCCGATCGCCGGCGTAGTCGTAGGCACGGGCCAGCCGGTACCAGCGCCGCCAGTCGTCGGGCGCCGCCTCCACCTCGGTGCGCACCGTGGCGAACAGCGCGTCGGCCGCGTCCCGCTCGAGGCGGCCCGAGGGACGCCGCGGCAGCGCGCTGGTGTCGAGTTCCAGCCCGTCGTCGGCGATCAGGCGGGCCAGCCTCTGGTGGGCGAACCCGGCGCGCAGGGTGGCGACCATCGCCCACAGCCCGATCAACGGCATCACCAACAGCGCCGCGCCCAGGCCCACGGCGGCGGCCCGGCCCGAGCCGATCATCGCGATGGCCAGGTGGCCGAGCAGCGCGAAGTACACCAGCATCGCCACGCACAGGAACGCGATCAGCAGCTGGATGCGCAGCGCCTTGGTCATTGGAGGTTGAGCAAGGGTTCCAGGCCGACCGTGAGGCCGGGGCGTTCCCGGATGCGCCGCACGGCCAGCAGCACGCCGGGCACGAACGACGTGCGGTCCAGGCTGTCGTGGCGGATGGTCAGCGTCTCGCCCTCGGTGCCGAACAGGATCTCCTGGTGGGCGACCAGCCCGGCCAGCCGCACCGAGTGCACCGGGATGCCGTCGACGTCGGCGCCGCGGGCCCCTTCGAGGCTGGTGCTGGTGGCATCGGGGTTGGGCGGCATGCCTTTTCGCGCCTCGGCGATCAGCTTCGCGGTGCGCGCCGCGGTGCCCGACGGGGCGTCGGCCTTGTGCGGGTGGTGCAGCTCGATGACCTCCGCGGAGTCGAAGAACGGCGCGGCCTGCCTCGCGAAATGCATCGACAGCACCGCCCCGATCGCGAAGTTCGGCGCGATCAGCACCGACGTGTCAGTGCCGGCGAGCCACTTCTCCACCTGCCCGAGGCGCTCCTCGGTGAAGCCCGTCGTGCCCACCACGGCGTGAATTCCGTTGCCGATCAGGAACTCCAGGTTGCCCATTACGACGTCGGGGTGGGTGAAGTCGATGACGGCCTCGGTGTCGGCGTCGGTCAGCAGGCTCAGCGCGTCGCCGGCGTCCACCTCCGCGGACAGGGTCAGATCCTCGGCGGCCCGCACGGCCGCCACCATCGTCGAACCGACTCTGCCCTTGGATCCCAGCACGCCTACCCGCATGGCTTCACCCTAGCCCGGGGGGTTGAGCGGCTTGGAATTTGGAAGCTGTTTCACAGTTGACAGCGGTATTCTGATATTCGACGCAGCCAATTCTGGAGATGAGCTATGGCGGCACGATCAATGGGTTTCGCGGCGATTACCGGCCGCCTGCTGATTGCCGGATTGGCCTGGGCCGCGCCGGCTCACGCCGACGCCACAAGTTATCTCAACCATCTGCACAACGTCGGTATCCATGACGTCGACGGCGGCGACGCCGAGCTGTTGCAGGTGGGCCAGAAATTGTGCAGCCAGATCACGTACGGCGCTTCGCCGGCGGAGCTGGTGGGCATTGCGCTGCAACGCTCCGACGCCACGCTGGGCGCGAATGGCCTCACGCCGGAGCAAGCCAACGATCTGGTGGGCTACGCGGTCGCCGATCTTTGCCCGAACGCCTGATTAGCGCTGCGCATACTCGGGGCAGTAAGAGGCGGCAGCCGCCTCGACCATGAACCTCACGTCGTCGTCCGATATCCCGTTGGTCTCATGCAATTCGTCGCTGTCCACGAGCGCGTTTATGCCGTAGCCGTCGCTCAGCAATCGGCAGACATTGTGCGCGAAGCTGATCAGCTCTTGGTCGCCGTGCTCCATGGTGATGCCGCGGTCGTGGGCGGCGTTGAGAAACGCGGTGTCGTCGTCACCGGCGCCTGCCAGCGGCGCCAGACCGGTCGACAGGGCGGCGAAAAGCGCGGCTCCTAGCACGAGAATCCGGCGCTTCATGGTGCCGCATCGTAGCTGGGTGCTTTGTCAACAGTTGGCTATTCATCCACAGGCGCCGGGTTTCCGATGGCGGGGGCGGCGCCGTCGGCATAGAGTTCGAACATGCGTTCGATAGCTGTCCCGCCGGAGGTCGCCGCCGCGTTCGACGCGCTCGACGCCGCCGTGGCCACCATCGCCGGGCTCGACTTCGGCGCCCTGGCCCCGCCCATCCGGCTGCGCGCGCTGGAGCGCATGGAGACCTCACGGCGGCTGCAGACCGCGGTCAGCCACGACGTGATGGCCGGCCTGGACAAGGAGGATCCCGCCGACGTCGGCGGTCCGGTCCACAAGGTGATCGCGGACTGGCTGCGGATCAGCTGCGCCGAGGCGGGCCGCCGGCTCCGCGACGCCCAACAGCTCTCGCCGCGATTGACGCTCACCGGCCAGGAGTTGCCGCCCGAGCTGCCCGCGACCGCCCAGGCCTGGCGCGAGGGGATGCTCGACGGGCAGCACCTGCGGGTGATCCAGGCGTTCTTCCGCGAACTGCCGGAGGTGACTCCGGTCGACGTCGTGGAGAAGTCCGAGCGATTCCTGGCCCGCCAGGCGCGGGAGCTGCGCCCCGACCAGTTGCAGAAGGTGGCGACCCAGTGGGCGGTGCGGATCAACCCCGACGGGAAGTTTTCCGACTCCGACCGCGCGCGCCGGCGCGGGTTCACCTGGTGTGGTCAGCGCCCGGACGGGATGAGCCTGGGCAAGCTGGTGGCCTCGCCGGAGTTGCGCGCCAACCTCGACGCCTGGTTCGCGCGGTTCGCGGCGCCCGGCATGTGCAACCCCGATGACGAATTCCCCTGTGTGGAGGGCGAACCCGCCGAGATGTTTGTGAACAGGGACACGCGCAGCCATGCCCAGCGCCAACACGACGCGCTCAACGCCCTGGTCCGCGGCCAGCTGGGCGATCCGAAACTGGGCCAGCACAACGGGTTACCGGTGGCCGTCATCGCGTCCGCGACGCTGCCGGAGCTTATGGCGGCCGCGGGACACGCCGTTACCGGTGGCGGGACCCTGCTGCCGATGCGCGACCTGATCCGGATGGCCAGCCACGCCTGGCATTACCTCGCCATCTTCGATGAGCATTCGGAACGCCCGTTATACCTGGGCCGCACCCGCCGGATCGCGTCACCGGATCAGCGGATCGTGCTGTACGCGAAGGACCGCGGTTGCACCCACCCGGGCTGCGATGTGCCCGGCTACTGGTCGGAGGTCCACCACATCGACGAGTGGGCCACCGGAGGCAGGACCGACGCGGACAGGCTCACCTTCGCCTGCCCGCCCAACCACAAGCTGATCGAAATGGGTTGGCGGACGCGGAAACTGCCCAACGGGCAGACCGAGTGGATTCCGCCGCCCGACCTGGACCGAGGGCAGAAGCGCACCAACGACTACCACCACCCCGAACGCCTCATCGACGACGACGACGAGCCCGGTTGATGCCCCGGCTACCTCTTGAACCGCCCGGCGAACCCGCGCAGCGGCAGGTCGGCGCTGGTGATCAGCCCCGGTGGCGCCGCCACCACCGACCTGATCGAGGCCAGCGCGGGCATGCCCGTGACGGTCATGCCGATGGACGCGAAGCTGTCCGGATTGGACAGGTCGACGCCGGGCCTGGGGAAGATCATGTGCTTGTTGTAGATGCAGGGATCGCCCTTGATCTGGGTGATGTAGCAGCCCTTGATGTTCCAGCTCGGGTCGGTGTGCGGGGTCATCTGCCACTCCAGGTGCGTCTCGACGCGCGGAACCCCGTTGACCATCCCCTGGTAGCGGATGTAATTGCCGCCCAGCGAGCCCTTGGGCAGGGTGTACCAGCCCAGGTCGACGTCCTTGGTGCACGCGCCCAGCTCGTAGCTGAACTTCACCTCGTCCAGCGGCAAATCGAAGCAGTCGGCCATCATCAGCACGCTGTCGGCGAACACCCGCGTGTACTTCTCCAGCTTCGACGGGATTTCCGGATCGTCGACCGGCTGGCCGTAGCCCACCTCGATCCAGGTGTCCTTGGAGTGGTGACACGACACGTCGACGGACTCAATGGTGGTGATGTTCTCGATCTCGGCGACGTCGGCCGAGCACACCACGCCGAGGATCTGGTTGACGCCGGGGTTCATGCCGGTGCCGTAGAACGTCGCGCCGCCCCTCTCGCAGGCCTCGGCCAACAGCCGGGTCACCGGCTTGCCCGACGGGTGCGGGTGGTTCGTGTCGCGGTGCCACCCGGTGATCCAGTCGGCGGTGGTGACGATGTTGATGCCCGCCTCGAGCACTTTGACGTAGAGGTCCTCGTCGGGAAACACCCCGTGGAAGGTCAGCACGTCCGGCTTGGCCGCGATGATCTCGTCGATGGTGCCGGTGGCCTTCACCCCGTTGGGTCCGATGCCCGCGATATCGCCGGCGTCCTGCCCGATCTTCTCCGGCGAATAGCAGTGCACGCCAACGAGTTCCAGGTCGGGCTGCGTGGCGAGCCGCTTGATCATCTCCTTGCCGACGTTTCCGGTGGCCACCTGGAAGACGCGGATCGGTGCGTTCATCGAAGTTCAGCCTTTCTGCGCTGCGAATGCCTCGGGGTAGAACTGCTTGGCCCACTTGCGGATTGCGGTGAAGCCCTCGTACTCGTCGGGAGCCAGCGCCGGCGGGTCCGAGTAGCGCTGGTGCCGCCAGATCTCGATGTCCTGCTCGAACTGCCGGATCACCTCCCGCCCGAATTCGGCGGCCCTGAGCTCGGCCCGGGCCGGGTCCTTGCCCGGGGTCCGCCCGATGTAGACCATGAACCGGACGTCGGAGGTGCAGTCGTCGACGGGGGTGACCGCCGAGATGGTGCGGTTGTCGACCATCCCCCAGCTCTTGGTCACCGCGATGCCCAGCCCGCCGTTGATGGCCTGCACGCCGCTGTTGACGTCCTCGATCTTCTGGCCGCCGTCGCCCTCGAAGGTGATGGTGAAGTCGACGAATGACACCGGCTCGGCGAAGTCGTGGCGGGTGAACACCGGCACGATCGGGGTGTGGTGCACGTACTTGAAATGCGCGAAGTCCACGCCGTTTTCGAGCACGTACTGCGGATGCAGTTCCAGGGCCGGCCGGTACAGCCGCTGCTGCGCGTAGTAGTCGCCGGCGCCACTGCCGTCGCCGAACGAGGCGAACACGTCGGGCGCGTCGAAGAACGGCTCGCGGCGCTGCGCGTCGTGCCAGATGTAGACGGACTCGTTGCGCTCGACCACGGGGTAGGTGCGGATGCGCCGGCCGCGGTTGGGCCGGTCCTGATACGGGATGCAGACGTTGCGGCCGTCGGAATTCCACTGCCACCCGTGGAACGGGCACTGCAACACCTCGCCGACGACCTGGCCGCCGTAGCCCAGGTGCGCGCCGAGGTGCTCGCAGTAGGCGTTCATCACGGTCAGCTCGCCGGACTCGGCGCGCCAGGCGACCATCTCCTGGTCGAAGTACTTCATCTTGTGCACATCGCCGGCGCCGATCTCGTCGGACCAGGCGACCTGGAACCATCCCGTCGGCGTCATCGGCAGCGGCGGCTTAGCCATAGAATCACAGTACCCTCTATGAAAATGTTAGGCTAGGCGGGTGGCCGAAACCAAGGTCTCCGGCAGGCGCCCCAACCGGCGCGGCCACGCGACGCGCGAGAGCATGCTCGAGGCGGCGCTCAAGTCGCTGGCCTCGGGCGAGCCCGGCTCGGTGTCGGCCAATCGCATCGCCAAGGACATCGGGGCGACCTGGGGCGCGGTGCAGTACCAGTTCGGCGACACCGACGGGTTCTGGGCCGCCGTGCTGCACCGCACCGCCGAGCGGCGCGCCGCGACGTTCTCCACGCCGCAACCGTGCGACGTCCCACTTCGGGAACGGGTCGGCGCGATCATCGACACCCTCTACCACGGCCTGGCCTCCGCGGATTCCCGCGCGATCGAAAACCTGCGCGCCGCGCTCCCCCGCGACCCCCGCGAGCTCGAGCGCCTCTACCCGCGCACCGCCGCCGAGTTGTTCTCGTGGGGCAAGAGCTGGCTCGAGACCTGCCAGCACGCCTTCGCCGGCCTGGACGTCGACCCGGACCGCGTCCGCGAGGTGGCCGCCCTCATCCCCGGCGCGATGCGCGGCCTGGTGTCGGAGCGCCAGCTGGGCTCCTACGCCGACCTCGACATGGCGCGGCGGGGCCTGACCAACGCGCTGGCCGCCTACCTGGAGGCGTGACCCGTGGCGGCCGCCGACATCCGGATCCGCGAAGCCACGCCGGACGATTACCCCCGCGTCGCGGACATGCACTATCCGGTGTGGCGCCAATCGTGGACCGGGATCCTGATCTCCCCGGTGCTGGATCTGCTCGGGCCGGCCAGGCGCTGGGTCGCCGACGTCTACCCGCAGAGCCTGAGCCGCGAAGGCTGGCGCATGTGGGTCGCCGAGTCCGGCGACCGGATACTCGGCGTGGCCATCTTCGGGCCCGACGCCGACGACCTGCAGATCGACGCGCTGTACGTCGCGGACGATTGCCAGCGGCACGGCATCGGCGGCCGGCTGCTCGACGAGGTGCTGGGCGCGCATCCGTCGGGCGACGTGATCCTGTGGTGCGCCGAACAAAACGCCAAGGCACGCCGCTTCTACGAGAAGAACGACTTTCGCGCCGACGGCCGCACCCTCACCTGGGAGCCGCTCCCCGGCATCCAGGTGGCCCACCTGGGGTACCGGCTCACGCGCCGGTGACGTCGACCCATTCGGCCGTCAGCCGGGCGATGTCGTCGGGGCGCGAGCTGACCACCCAGTGCCCGCCCTCGATCTCAATCACCCTGCCGCCCGGCGCAATTGCGCCGGTGAACCGCTGCAGCGCCGGGGTGACGAAGATGTCGCGGCGCGGCGCCAGGACCTGCACGGCGACGCTGGTCTGCGGCAGGCGCGGCCCGGGCCGCAACATCGGGCCGGGCATGTTCGCGCGGTACAGGCCCAGCCCGTTGACGTAGTCGGCGATCGACCGCGGCGGGCGCCCGCCGCGGTCGCCCGGGGCGCCGATGCGTTCCAGGGCCTCATGGACTTTCACGCCGACCCGCGAGCGGAACGCGAGCTCGGGCACGCCGGGGCACAAGAAGAACGCGATGTAGACCGATCCCAGCAGCTGCCGGGCCACCTGCCCCACGGCCCGCGCCGTGCGCGCCGACCGCAGAAACACGCCCGCATACCGCAGGTGCGGACCCGAAATCGAGGTGAACGACGCGACTTTGGGCATCACCGCGTTGTCGGTGACCGCGTCCCAGGCCTGGATCGAGCCCCAGTCGTGGGCCAGCAGGTGCACCCGCCCGACGCCCAGGCTGTCGATCACCGCGCCGATGTCGGAGACCAGTTGCGCGAAGGCGTATCCGGATCTCTTTGCGGGCAGCGAGGATTCGCCGGCGCCGCGGACGTCGTAGGCCACCACGTTGTAGCGGTTCTGCAGTTGAGCGGCCACCCCGTCCCACAGGTGGTGGTTGTCGGGCCAGCCGTGGATGGCGAGGATGGTCGGGCGCGCCGCGTCGATCTCGGTGTAGCGGTGCACCGCCAGGGTCACGCCGTCGGACGCGGTGACGCGCGAGGATGCGGATGATGTAGTCACGGGTCAGCGCGACGCGCGCGCCGCGGGCGAGACCGCCAGGTAGTCCACCGCCCGCTCCAGCCCGCCCAGCTGTGACGGGTGAAAACCCGGCCGGTAGTAGTCGAACACCACCCGCACGAAGCGCAGCGGACCGGGCACCAGGCCGCGGCGGGCCGCGCGCAGGTAGTGCCACCAGCGCGGCTTGCTTCCCGGCGGCAGGTACGGGTCCACCGAGTACAGGAACCGGACCCCGCGGATCCACAGCAACAGCATGGCCGGCGCCACGACCAGCTGGGCGCGCGCCCGCCGCCAATACCCGGCGCGCAGGTGCTTCATGGTGTCGAAGGCGACGGCCTTGTGCTCGACCTCCTCGGCGCCGTGCCAGCGCAGCATGTCCAGCATCACCGGGTGGGTGCCGATGGCGTCGTGGGCCGGGGCGTCGAGCACCCACTCGCCAAGGATGGCGGTGTAGTGCTCGATCGCCGACACGATCGACACCTGCTCCAGCAGCCAGCTGTGCTGCCGACGCTGGCTCCAGCCCGGTCGCGGGCCCAGCAGCTTCTCGAACAGCCACCTGATCTGGTCGGTGTACGGCGTCACGTCGACGCCGGCGGCGGCGAAGTGGGCGAGCACGTTGGCATGGGCCCGGGAATGCGTGGCCTCCTGCCCGATGAACCCCTGCACGTCCAGCCGCAGCTGGTCGTCCTTGATCAGCGGCAGCGCCTTCTTGAAGGCGTCGACGAAGAACTCCTCGCCGGCGGGCAGCAGCAGGTGCAGGACGTTGAGCATGTGCGTGGCGAACGGCTCGCCCGGTACGTAGTGGAAAGGCAGGTCCGCCCAATCGAATTCGACGTCGCGCGCCTCGAGGACCAGCCGCTCGTGGTCGAGCGACGCGTCATGCGGACCCGCTGCCTGGTCGTCGACAGTGAACATCGTGGTCCCCCTACCCTTTTCAGTGCTGGTGAGTATAGGCGCCGTCGCGGCGCAGGTCGTAGTCCCCCGGGGCGGTGGCGGCCAACATGGCGCGATGTGCTGCCGGGGTGAACGGCCACACCTCGGGCACCCCGTCCTTGTTCAGATACCAGCTGTCGCAGCCGGTGGTCCACACCGTGTCCGGCATCGCCGCCCGCAGCCGCGCGTTGTAGCTCTCGGTCGCCGATTGCGTCGGCTCGACCGTGTCGAATTCGCCACGGCGCCAACGCCGGATCCACGCCACGATGTGGTCGGCCTGATGCTCGGCCACGGCCGTCAGCGAGTGGTTTCCCACCGGGCTGTGCGGCCCCAGCATCATGAAGAAGTTCGGGAAGCCGGGCATCGCCACGGTCCGGTAGGCCCGCGGCCCGTCCCGCCACACCTCGTCGGCGGCGACGCCGTCGCGGCCCGTCAGGCGCATCGGCCGGAAGAACGCGTGGGTGTCGAACCCGGTACACAGCACGATGACGTCGGCCTCGTGCAGGACACCGTCGTCGGTGACGATGCCGCGCGGTTCCACGTGGTCGATTCCGGCGGTCACCAGCTCGACGTCGTCGCGCTGGATCGCGCGGTAGAACCCGCCCGACACCACCAACCGCTTGCACATCGGCTGGTAGTCGGGCGTCAGCGCGGCGCGCAACCCGGGGTCGCGCACCCGGCGCAGGTTGGCGCGGCACAGCGCGCCCATCATCGTGCGGCGCAGGCCCGGCTTGGTCAGCGCGACGGCGAAGGTGTCGAAGAGGAGGCTGTACGCCCGGTACGCGAGCCGATCCAGCCACGGCGCGGCCCGGTGCGTGGCGTCGGCGAACCGGGAGTACCGCGGGTTGGGCATCGGCACCACCCACTGCGCGGTGCGCTGGAACAGCAACACCCGGCCCGCGAGGCCGGCGAGCCCGCAGACCAGCTGCACGCCGGTGGATCCGTTGCCCACCACCGCGATTCGCTTGCCGGCGAGTCCGACGGAATGATCCCAGCGCGCGGAGTGGAAGACGTGCCCCCCGAAGCCGTCCAGCCCGGCAATCGACGGCATCCGGGGATGGTGCAGAACGCCGGTCGCCGAGATCAGGAAGTCCACCGTGCGTTCCTCGCCGGCGTCGGTGCGCAGCGCCCAGCGGCCGCCCTCGAAACGGGCGCCGACGATCTCGGTGCCGAACCGGATCCGCTGTCGCAGCCCGAATTGGTCGGCGACGCCGCGGAAGTACGCCTGGATCTCGCCGCCGGGCGAAAACATGTGCGACCAGTCGGGTTTCGTGGCGAACGTGTATTGGTAGACGCGCGACGGCACGTCACACGTCAGCCCGGGATAGGTGTTCTCGCGCCAGGTGCCGCCCACCTCGTCGGCCTTCTCATAGATGACGACATCGTCAACGCCGCTGCGCAGCAACGCGATTGCGGCGCACAGCCCGGACATGCCCGCGCCGACGATGGCGACCGCGGGATCACGTGTGGCCGTGTGGCTAGCCGGCTTCCGCACGCTGCTTGAGCCGTTGCAGGGTCAGCCGGATGTGCTCGGCGTTGGCGGCCGCGCGATCGGTGACGCCGGTGCTCTTGCCGGCGACCTTGCGGAACCACCCGGGCCGGCGGTCCCAGGTGCTCTCGGTGACGCGGCAGCCGCCGTCACCCGCGACGATGTCGTACTGCCAGCGGGCGATCGGCAGCACGGCGTAGCGCACGTCGAAGGCGAAGACCCGGCCGGGGTCGGCGTCGGTGACCGTGCACTTGGTGCTCCAGCGCCGGCCGGCGTTTTCGTTGCGGCCGACGAACACCGCGCCCGGGCGGACGGCGTCGCCCTTGCGCCACTCCATGGCCACCGCCTCCTCGGCCAGCGTCGCCAGCGTCGGGAGGTCGGTGATCAGGCCGTACACCACGTCGGGGCGGGCATCGATCTGCACGCTGGCCGTCACGCACCGCTCATCCATCCGCCGATCATAAGGCTCAGACGGGTGAAGCCCCGCGGAGGTGCTCGAAGATCAGCGACGTCTGGGTGCCCGCGACGTCGGCGTCGGCGTTGAGGTTCTCCACGACGAACGCGCGCAAGTCCTCGGTGTCGCGCGCGGCGACGTGCAGGATGAAATCGTCCGCGCCGGCCAGGAAGTAGACGTCCATCACCTGGGGCCTGGTGCGGATCTGCTGGATGAAGCTGCGGATCTTGCCCCGCGCGTTGGACTGCAGGTTGACCGAGATCATCGCCTGCAGCGGCAGCCCGACGGCGACGGGGTCGACGTCGGTGTAGAAGCCGCGGATGACGCCGAGTTCCATCAGCCGCCGCACCCGCCCGTGACACGTCGACGGGGCGATCCCGACCGCCTCGGCGAGCGCGCTGTTGGTCATCCGCGCGTCGGCGTGCAGCAGGCCCAGGATTTGGCGGTCCACCGCGTCCAGGTGGGCGGGCCGAACATCCTTCGGGGGATCGCCCGGCCGAGGGTTCGATGCAGCAGATGGATCGGGCATGTCCGAAGTCTACAGAATTATCATCAGCATGTTTGCTGAATAGGTGAACTTTCTTCACAATTGAGGTATGCGCGTCGGCGTCCCCACGGAGACCAAGAACAACGAATTCCGGGTGGCGATCACGCCCGCCGGCGTCGCCGAACTCACCCACCGCGGCCACGAGGTCCTCGTCCAATCCGGCGCCGGGGACGGCTCGGCGATCACCGATGCGGACTTCAAGGCGGCGGGCGCCCAGGTGACCGGCGCCGCCGACGAGGTGTGGGCGGGCGCCGACCTGTTGCTCAAGGTCAAGGAACCGGTGCCGGCCGAGTACGGGTTCCTGCACGGGGGCCAGGTGGTGTTCACGTATCTGCATCTGGCCGCCTCGCGCGTGTTGACCGACGCCCTGCTGGCGTCGAAGACGACCGCGATCGCCTACGAGACCGTCCAGGCCGCCGACGGCTCGCTGCCGCTGCTGGCGCCGATGAGCGAGGTCGCCGGCCGGCTCGCCGCCCAGGTCGGCGCGTATCACCTGATGCGCACCCGGGGCGGGCGCGGCGTGCTGATGGGCGGGGTGCCCGGGGTCAAGCCCGCCGACGTCGTGGTGGTCGGGGCCGGCACCGCCGGCCACAACGCCGCCCGCGTCGCGTCCGGGATGGGCGCCAACGTCCTGGTCTTCGACGTCAACATCGCCAAGCTCCGGCTGCTCGACGCGGAGTTCGCCGGCCATATCGGCACCCGCTACTCGTCGGCCTACGAGCTCGAGGGCGCCGTCAAGCGCGCCGACCTGGTCATCGGCGCCGTCCTGGTGCCCGGCGGCAAGGCCCCCACCTTGATCGCCGATTCCCTTGTCGCGCAGATGAAGCCGGGCGCGGTGCTGGTGGACATCGCGATCGACCAGGGCGGCTGTTTCGAGGACTCGCGGCCCACCACGCACGACGACCCGACGTTCGCCGTGCACGACACGCTGTTCTACTGCGTGGCGAACATGCCCAGCGCGGTGCCCAAGACGTCGACGGTCGCGCTGACCAACGCGACGATGCCGTACGTGCTGCAACTCGCCGACCGCGGCTGGCGGGCGGCCTGCCGTTCGGATCCCGCTCTGGCCCAGGGGCTTTCGACGCACGGCGGCGCGCTGCTGTCCGCGCGGGTGGCCGGCGACCTGGGCCTGCCCCACACCGAACCGGCGGGCGTGCTGGCCTAGCCCGCGAGGCCGGCGACGATGTCGGCTACCGGCCCCGGGCGCGCGTCGCCGAACGAGGTGCCCGCCCACAGCGCCATCCCGTTGGGGTCCTCGCGCTCGGTCGCCGCCTGCCGGATCGGCAGCGTCATCTGGTTGACCTCGGGATAGCCCAGCGGGGCCACGCCGTCGAGCAGGCGGATGAATTCGTTCTCCAGACCGCGGGCGTAGCGACCGGAGAAGGCGCGGGTGACGATCGTCTTGCCGAACAGCTGGTTCTTCATCGCGGTGCGGTGCGCCTGGCTGGTGCCGGCCTCGTCGGAGAGCAGCAGCGCGGTGCCCACCTGCGCGGCCACCGCCCCCCGGCGCAGCGCTTGGGCGACGTCGTCGGCGGTGCCCAGCCCGCCGGCCGCGATGAGCGGGACGTCGCGGTGCGCCCGGTGGATGCGGTCGATCAGCTCGTGCAGCGTCTCGGTGCCGGGCTCGCGGTCGGGCGCGAACGTGCCGCGGTGCCCGCCGGCGTCGGGACCCTGCACCACCAGGCTGTCCGCGCCGGCGGCCACGGCCACCCCGGCCTCGTACGGCGACGTCACGGTGACCATCACCAGCAGCCCCAACGCGCTCAGCCACCGGATGACGTCGGGCGGCGGCACCCCGAACGTGAAGGACACCAGCTCGGGGCGCACGTCGGCGACGACCTCGAGCTTGCTCTCCCAGTCGTCGTCGTCTCCGTACTCCGGCCGGCCGACCTCCACCTGATAGTGCTCGGCGATGCCTTCGAGTTCGTCGGCGTAGTAGTCCAGCGCGACCCAGTCGGCGACGCTGGGCTGCGGCACGAACAGGTTGACGCCGAGCGGGCCGGTGGTCAGGGCGCGGGCGGCGGCGATGTCGTCGGCGAACCGCTCGGCGGTCAGGTACCCGCCGGGGAGGAAACCGAGCCCGCCCGCGTTGGACACCGCCGCGGCCAGCGCCGGGGTGCCCGGCCCGCCGGCCATCGGCGCGCCGACGATGGGCACCGCGATGTCCCAGAAGCCCAGTACCATGGAGAATTAATTTACCATCGCCCGAAGTTGTTGGGGCAGCGACCGTTTCGAGGCGTACGGGCCCAGAACGGCGGCGCCGTAGCGCTTGCCCAGCAGGCGGCGGGCCACGGCGTTGACCTCCTCGACGGTCACCTTGTCGATCTGTTGCAGGGTGTGTTCGATGCTGCGGTGCCTGCCGTAGTTCAACTCGTTGCGCCCGATGCGGCTCATCCGGGAACCGGAGTCCTCCAGCCCGAGGACGAGCCCGCCGCGCAGCGAGCCCTTGGCGATGCGGCATTCCGCCTCGGTGATGCCGTCGCGCGCCACCGCGTCGAGCACCTCGCCGGTGACCCTCATGACGTCGGGGAAACGCTCGGGCAGGCACGCCGCGTACACCGACAGCGCGCCGCTGTCGGCGAAGATGTCCACCGCCGAATAGACCGAATAGGCCAGGCCGCGCAGCTCCCGAACCTCTTGGAACAGGCGGGAACTCAGCCCGCCGCCCAGCGCGGTGTGCAGCACCGACAGCGCCCACCGGTGTTCCCAGTTGCGCCCGGGGGTGCGCACCCCGAGCGACACGTGGGTCTGCTCGGCGTCGCGGTTGACCAGCGCCAGCCCGGGGCTGCCGTTGACCCGTCCGGCGCCCTTGCGCGGGGCGATCGGCCGCCGTCCGCGCACCAGGTGCGCCCCGAAGTGCTCGCGCACCAGTGCGATCACCGCGTCGTGGTCGACGTTGCCGGCGACCGCGACCACCATCCGCTGCGGGGTGTAGCGCCGCACATGAAACGAGTGCAGCTGGCCGCGCGTCATCGCCGACACCGACCGGGCGGTGCCGATCACGGGGCGGCCCACCGGGTGGTCGCCGAACAGCGCCGACAGGAATATGTCGCCCAGCGCGTCCTCGGGGTCGTCGTCGCGCATCGCGATCTCCTCGAGGACGACATCGCGTTCCAGCTCGACGTCGTCGGCGGCGCAGCAACCGTTGAGCACCACGTCGGCGACCAGGTCGATCGCCAGTTCCAGGTCGGTGTCGAGCACGTGCGCGTAGTAGCAGGTGTGCTCGCGGGAGGTGAACGCGTTCAGCTCGCCGCCGACGGCGTCCATCGCCTGGGCGATGTCCACGGCCGTGCGCGTCGGCGTCGACTTGAACAGCAGGTGCTCGAGGAAGTGCGCCGCCCCGGCCACGCTGGCACCCTCGTCGCGCGATCCGACGCCGACCCAAACCCCGACCGAGGCGGAGCGCACCGCGGGCAGGTACTCGGTGACCACCCGCAGGCCTCCGGGCAGCGTGGTGCGGCGCAGGGCCCGGGCGGTCGCAGGATCAGCTGGTGACCGTTGCGGCATCGGCAGGAGCTGAGGCGGGCGCGGCCGCGCTGTCCGTCGAGTCCTCTTCGTCGACCAGGACCAAGGAAATCTTGCCCCGCTTGTCGATGTCGGCGATCTCCACGCGCAGCTTGTCGCCGACGTTCACCACGTCCTCGACCTTCGCGATGCGCTTGCCCCGGCCCAGCTTGGAGATGTGCACCAGGCCGTCGCGCCCGGGCAGCAGCGACACGAACGCGCCGAAATCCGTTGTCTTGACGACGGTTCCAAGGAACCGCTCGCCGACCGTCGGCAGCTGCGGGTTGGCGATCGCGTTGATCCGGTCGATGGCGGCCTGCGCCGAGGGACCGTCGGTGGCGCCGACGAACACGGTGCCGTCGTCCTCGATCGAGATCTGCGCGCCGGTCTCCTCGGTGATCGCGTTGATGACCTTGCCCTTGGGGCCGATAACCTCGCCGATCTTGTCCACCGGGACCTTGATGGTGGTCACCCGCGGCGCGTACGGGCTCATCTCGTCGGGCGCGTCGATGGCCTCGGCCATGACCTCGAGGATGGTCAGGCGGGCGTCTTTGGCCTGGGCCAGCGCGCCGGCGAGGACCTTCGACGGGATGCCGTCGAGCTTGGTGTCCAGCTGCAGCGCGGTGACGAAGTCCTTGGTGCCGGCACACTTGAAGTCCATGTCGCCGAACGCGTCCTCGGCGCCCAGGATGTCGGTCAGGGTGACGAAGCGGCGCTCGGTACCACCCCCGTCAACCTCGACATCGTCGGAGACCAGACCCATCGCGATGCCGGCGACCGGCGCCTTGAGCGGCACCCCGGCATTCAGCAGCGACAGCGTCGACGCGCAGACCGACCCCATCGAGGTCGATCCGTTGGAACCCAGCGCCTCGGACACCTGCCGGATCGCGTACGGGAACTCCTCGACGCTCGGCAGCACCGGCACCAGGGCCCGCTCGGCCAGGGCACCGTGCCCGATCTCGCGCCGCTTGGGCGAGCCGACGCGGCCGGTCTCGCCGGTGGAGAACGGCGGGAAGTTGTAGTGGTGCATGTAGCGCTTGGAGGTTTCGGGCCCCAGCGAGTCGATCTGCTGGGCCATCTTGACCATGTCGAGCGTGGTCACGCCCAGGATCTGGGTCTCGCCTCGCTGGAACAGCGCGCTGCCGTGCGCCCGCGGGACGACGGCGACCTCGGCGCTCAGGGCACGGATGTCGGTGATGCCCCGGCCGTCGATGCGGAAGTGGTCGGTCAGGATGCGTTGGCGCACCAGCTTTTTGGTCAGCGAGCGGAACGCGGCGCCGACCTCTTTCTCCCGGCCCTCGTAGGTGTCGGCGAGCCGCTCGAGCACTTGAGCCTTGATCTCGGCGGTGCGCTGGTCGCGTTCGGCCTTGCCGCCGATGGTCAGCGCGTTGGCCAGCTCCTCGGTGGCCACCGAGGACACCGAGTAGTACACGTCGTCGCCGTAGTCTGGGAACGTCGGGTAATCCGCGGTTTCCTTCGCGGCGGCGTCGGCGAGCTCCTGCTGCGCGGTGCACAGCGCGTCGATGAACGGCTTGGCCGCCTCCAGGCCTTCGGCCACAACGCTTTCCGTCGGCGCCTGCGCGCCGCCGTCGAGCAGGGCGATGACGTTCTCGGTGGCCTCGGCCTCGACCATCATGATCGCGACGTCGCCGTCCACCTTGCGGCCGGCCACCACCATGTCGAACACCGCCCGCTCGAGCTGCTCGACCGTCGGGAACGCGACCCACTGGCCGTCGATGAGCGCCACCCGCACCCCGCCGATGGGGCCGGAGAACGGCAGGCCGCTGATCTGGGTGGAGGCCGACGCGGCGTTGATCGCCAGCACGTCGTAGAGGTCGTTGGGGTCGAGGCTCAAAATCGTGACGACGACCTGGATCTCGTTGCGCAGACCGTCGACGAACGACGGGCGCAGCGGCCGGTCGATGAGCCGGCAGGTCAGGATGGCGTCGGTGGAGGGGCGACCCTCGCGGCGGAAGAACGAGCCGGGGATGCGCCCGGCGGCGTACATCCGCTCTTCGACGTCGACGGTCAGCGGGAAGAAGTCGAAGTGCTCCTTCGGGCTCTTGCTGGCGGTGGTCGCCGACAACAGCATGTTCTCGTCGTCGAGGTAGGCGACGACGGCGCCGGCGGCCTGCTGGGCCAGCCGGCCGGTCTCGAACCGGATGGTGCGGGTGCCGAAGCTCCCGTTGTCGATGGTGGCGGTCGCCTCGAACACGCCCTCTTCAATCTCAGCTACAGACATGGGTGCCCGTATGGCCTCTCTGGGTATTCAGCTGGTTTCGCGCGTCGGCAGACAAGCGGGCGAACCCGGAGAGCAATGAGTCTGAATGCGGCTACGGCCATCGATCGAAGCGGCCGAGAATCCCCAGATCCGGGGAGCGCGGCAGCCACTACCGAAGACCGCCCGATGCAGACTGGGCTGCTTCCGTCTTGACACGCTGGAACGGCACACGCGGATCTGCGCGACCGCACCGTTTGCTCGGGCCAAGCAGGCCCAGAACGCTCCCACTCTACACGGGCGCATCGCCCCCGCCAGCGCCGGACCGCCCGGCCTGGCTCAGCGGCGCAGGCCCAGCCGCTCCACGAGCGAGCGGTAGCGCTCCACGTCGATCTGCGACACGTACTTGAGCAGCCGGCGGCGGCGGCCGACGAGCAGCAGCAGTCCGCGCCGCGAGTGGTGGTCGTGCTTGTGCACCTTGAGGTGCTCGGTCAGGTCGGCGATCCGCCTGGTCAGCAGCGCGACCTGGGCCTCCGGCGAGCCGGTGTCGGTCTCGTGCAGGCCGTAGGAGGTCAGGATCTCCTTTTTTTGCTCGGCAGTAAGCGCCACGAAAACATCTCCATCAATCGGTCCGCGATCATTCGGTATCAAGGCGCGGCCACCGCGAACCGCAGCACGCGCCGATGTCGCCCGGCAGTTTATCAGTCCGTGAGCAGGGCGCGCGCCCGCTCGGTGTCCTGGCCCATCGCGGCGACGAGATCGGCTACCGAGTCGAACTTGTGCTGCCCGCGGATGCGTGCGACGAAGTCCAAGGCCACGTGCTGGCCGTACAGGTCGGCGGTGGTGTCCAGCACGAACGCCTCGACGGTGCGGGTGCGCCCGGAAAAGGTCGGGTTGGTGCCGACGGACACCGCGGCCTGGTAGCGCTCCCCGGGGACGATCGCCTTGGGCGTGCCGGCCACCGGGCCGGGACCGAGCAGGGTGAACCAGGCCGCGTACACGCCGTCGGCCGGGATGGCCGAATACATCGGCGGGGCCACGTTGGCGGTGGGAAACCCCAGCTCCGCGCCCCTCCCGTAGCCGCGGACGATGACGCCCTCGACCCGGTGCGGGCGGCCCAGCGCGTCGGCGGCCGCCACCATGTCGCCGGCGT
This sequence comes from Mycobacterium sp. NGS63, assembly GCF_059812295.1. Taxonomy (NCBI): domain Bacteria; kingdom Bacillati; phylum Actinomycetota; class Actinomycetes; order Mycobacteriales; family Mycobacteriaceae; genus Mycobacterium; species Mycobacterium sp. NGS63. The sequence continues at coordinate 635,079 of NZ_JCALCJ010000004.1, read as the reverse complement.
CCACGCAGGACCGGATGTAGGTGGACGAGAACGTCACGGTCTCGTTGCTGTGATGCTCCGACAGCAGCGACATCGACTCGACGGCGAAGCCGAACCGCTCACCGGCGCGGCGCAGGGTCTCGACGTTGCCGGCGGCCTTCTTGCCGAACGTGAAGTTCTCCCCCACCACGACCTCCACCACGTGCAGGTTTTCCACCAGCAGCTCGTGGACGTAGCGCTCGGGGGTGAGTTTCATGAAGTCGCTGGTGAACGGCATCACCAGGAAGACGTCGATGCCCAGCTCCTCGACCAGCTCGGCGCGGCGCGCGAGCGTCGTCAGCTGGGCGGGGTGGCTGCCGGGATAGACCACTTCCATCGGATGGGGGTCGAACGTCATCAGCACGGCGGGCACGTTGCGGGCGCGGCCCGCCTTGACCGCGTGCGCGATCAGCTCGGCGTGGCCCCGATGCACGCCGTCGAACACCCCGATGGTGACCACGCATCGGCCCCAGTCCGTGGGGATCTCGTCCTGGCCACGCCACCGCTGCACGACCGCAAGCCTACGACGCGGGACGGGGTTGCCTAAACTTTCAGCTTGTGAGGGCTGACGACGAGCCAGGCGGGATCACCGCGGTCGGCCAGGACTACCTGAAGGTCATCTGGAATGCCCAGGAATGGTCTCCGGAGGGCGCGCCCGAGAAGGTCAGCACCAAGATGCTGGCCGACCGGATCGGGGTTTCGGCCAGCACGGCGTCGGAATCGATCCGCAAGCTCGCCGAGCAGGGGCTGGTCGACCACGAGAAGTACGGCGCGGTGACGCTGACCGAGGCGGGCCGGCGGGCGGCCCTGGCGGTGGTGCGCCGGCACCGGTTGTTGGAGACCTTCCTGGTCAACGAGCTCGGCTACGGCTGGGACGAGGTGCACGACGAGGCCGAGGTGCTCGAGCACGCGGTGTCCGACCGCCTGGTGGCCCGCATCGACGCCAAGCTGGGCTATCCCCAGCGCGACCCGCACGGCGACCCGATCCCCGCCTCCGACGGGCAGGTGCCCACGCCGCCGGCCCGCCAGCTGTGGGCGTGCGGCGACGGCGACGCCGGGACGGTGGCCCGCATCTCCGACGCCGACCCCGAGATGCTGCGCTATTTCACCGACGTCGGGATCCACCTGGATTCGCGGCTGCGGGTGCTGGCCCGCCGCGAGTTCGCCGGCATGATCTCGGTGGTCATCGAATCCGCCGACGGCGCCGAGAACGCCGTCGACCTGGGCAGCCCGGCGGCCCGGGCAATCTGGGTCGTCGCCTAGCTCAGGCCTAGCTTTCTGTCCGCGAGCCGAACCTGGCTGCGATTTTCTAGCGCGAGGTTCGCAGTGCGGTTCGGCTCGTGATGCTGGCTTAGTCCGCCAACAGGCCCTTGGCGATGTGGGTGACCTGGACCTCGTTGCTGCCGGCGTAGATCATCAGCGACTTGGCGTCGCGGGCCAGCTGCTCCACGCGGTACTCGGCCATATAGCCGTTGCCGCCGAACAGCTGCACGGCCTCCATCGCCACGTCGGTGGCCGCCTCCGACGAGTACAGCTTGATCGCCGACGCCTCGGCCAGCGTCAGCGGTTTGCCGGCCTGCTGACGCTCGATGGTCTGAAAGACCATGTTCTGCACGTTCATTCGCGCGATTTCCATCTTCGCCAGCTTGAGCTGGATCAGCTGGAACTGCCCGATGTTCTTGCCCCACAGGGTGCGCGCCTTGGCGTAGTCCACGCACAGCCGGTGGCATTCGTTGATGATGCCGAGCGCCATCATCGCGATCCCGATCCGCTCGGCGGCGAAATTGTCGCGGGCGCTTTCGCGGCCGTCGCCGCCGGCGTGCTGTTCGCTCTCCCCCAGCAGCCGGTCGGGGGTCAGGCGCACGTTGTCGAAGAACAATTCGCCCGTCGGCGAGGACATCATGCCCATCTTCTTGAACGGCTTGCCCTGCGTCAGGCCCTCCATGCCGGCGTCCAGCACGAAGACCAGGACCGGCCGGTTTCGCTTGTCTTCGGTCGAACCGTCGTCGAGTTTGGCGTACACCACCAGGACGTCGGCGTAGGGGCCGTTGGTGATGAAGGTCTTCTGCCCGTTGAGGATGTAATCCGCACCGTCGCGCTTGACGTATGTCTTCATCCCGCCGAACGCGTCCGAGCCGGAGTCGGGCTCGGTGATGGCCCACGCCGCGATCTTTTTCAGCGTCATCAGGTCGGGCAGCCAGCGTTCCTTCTGGGCCAGCGTGCCGCGACTGGCGATGGTCGCCGCGCCCAGCCCGAGGCTGACCGACGCGGTGCTCAGCAGCCCGATGCTGACTCCGGCGAGCTCGGAGACCAGCACCGCCATCATCGACGCCTGCGCGCCGCCCGCTCCGAAACCGCCTGAACTATCCCGCTTTTCGTCCCGTCCACTGCGCTCGCGGTCCAGCATGTTCTTGACCGCCTCGGCGGCCATCGCGTCGAGACCGAACTGGCTGAACAGCTTGCGGGCGATCGGATAGGGCGGTAGCGCGCCCGTTTCCAGCTCGTCGAGATGCGGGCGGATCTCCTTGTCGATGAACTGACGGACGGCATCCCGAACCATCAGGTCGGTGTCGGACCACTCGAACACGGGCTGCCCGGGGTCAGCGCTGGGCGCGCTGGTAGGCGGTCACCACGGCGGCCCCACCCAGCCCGATGTTGTGCTGCAGCGCGGCCGTGACGCCCTCGACCTGACGCTTGTCCGCGGCGCCGCGCAGTTGCCAGGTCAGCTCGGCGCACTGCGCCAGGCCCGTCGCACCCAGCGGGTGCCCCTTGGAGATCAGGCCGCCCGACGGGTTGACCACCCAGCGCCCGCCGTAGGTGGTGTCGCCGTTGTCGACCAGCTTGGGTGCCTCACCGGGCCCGCACAGGCCGAGCGCCTCGTACAGCAGCAGCTCGTTGGCCGAGAAGCAGTCGTGCAGCTCGATCACCTGAAAGTCCTCGGGGCCCAGGCCGGTCTGGTCGTAAACCTGTTGCGCCGCTTGCACATTCATGTCGTAGCCGATGAGGTTCTTGGCGGTGCCGTCGAACGTCGAGGCGAAGTCGGTGGTCATCGCCTGACCGACGATCTCCACCGCCCGCTCGGCCAGCCCATGGCTGTCGACGAAGCCCTCCGAGGCCACGATCGCCGCGCCCGAACCGTCGGACGTTGGCGAGCACTGCAGCTTGGTCAGCGGGTCGGAGATCATCCGTGCCGCCAGGATGTCGTCGAGCGTGTAGGACTCCTGGAACTGCGCGAACGGGTTGTTGACCGAGTGCTTGTGGTTCTTGTAGCCGATCTTGGCGAAATGCTCTGCGGTGGTGCCGTATTGGCGCATGTGCTCGCGGCCGGCGGCGCCGAACATCCACGGCGCGACGGGCAGCGCGAACTCGTCGATCTCGGCCATCGCCTTGACGTGGCGGCCCATCGGCGACTCGCGGTCCTCGGCGCCGCCGCTCAGCGCGCCGGGCTGCATCTTCTCGAAGCCCAGCGCGATCGCGCAGTCGACGATCCCGCCGCGGACGGCCTGGGCCGCCAGGAACAGCGCCGTCGAACCGGTCGAGCAGTTGTTGTTGACATTGACGATCGGAATGCCGGTCATGCCCAGCTCGTAGAGCGCGCGCTGCCCGGAGGTGGAGTCACCCGAGCAGTAGCCGACGTAGCCCTGCTGCACCTCGCGGAAGTCGATGCCGGCATCTTTGAGGGCGTTGGTGCCCGACTCCCGCGCCATGTCCGGGTAGTCCCAGCCCTCGCGGCGGCCCGGCTTCTCGAATTTCGTCATGCCGACGCCGACGACGTAAACCTTGTTGGACATCTTTGGCCCCTTCCGAACGGCTTAGGCTCTCAGTTTGCAACGTGGCCGCGCGGGGGTTGTCGGCGGGAGGGTCTTGGGTGTGAGCTCAGGGCCTCGAGTGTGCGGCCAGGGCGCTCTGAAGCCGGTTTAGCCGCCACCGCTTCACACCGAAAGCCACCGGCGCACAGTCGATGTTGAGGCGTCCCGCCGCTACAGCGTCGCCGGGCGCAACACCACCACCGACTTCGTCCGTGAACCCTCGTCGCGCAGCAGGGCGATCACCCGGCCGTCGGCGTCGGCCGCGGCGTAGACGCCGTCGATGCCGGCGGGCGCCAGCGCCCGGCCGTGGCCGGTCGCCAGGGCCTCCTCGGCGGACAGGTCGCGGCGGGGAAAGAGCAGCAGGCACGCCTCGTCCAGGGTCAGGGTCAGCCGGGGCCGCTCGGCCAGCTCGTCCAGCGCGCACGCCCGGTCCAGCCCGAAGCGGCCGACGCGGGTGCGCCGCAACGACGTCAGGTGCCCGCCCACCGCGAGCGCGGCGCCGACGTCGCGGGCCAGCGCGCGGATGTAGGTGCCCGACGAGCAGTCGACCTCGACGTCGACGTCGACCACCTCGCCGTGGGGCCGCACGGCCAGCACCTCGAAGCGGTCGATGCGCACCGGGCGGGCCCGCAGCTCGACGTCGTGGCCCTCCCGGACCAGCCGGTAGGCCCGGCGGCCGTCGACCTTGATCGCGCTGACCGCCGACGGCACCTGCTCGATGTCGCCGCGCAGCCCCGCGACCGCCGCGGCGATCTGTTCGACGGTCACGTGCCCGGCCGAAACGCTCTGCACGACTTCGCCTTCGGCGTCCTCGGTGGACGTGGTCTGTCCCAGGCGGATGGTGGCGGCGTACGACTTCGACGCCGCGGTCAGCAGGCCGAGGATCTTGGTGGCGCGCTCGACGCCGATCACCAGCATGCCGGTGGCCATCGGGTCCAGCGTGCCGGCGTGACCGACCCGCCGGGTGGAAAAGATCCGCCGGCAGCGGCCCACCACGTCGTGACTGGTCATTCCGGCCGGCTTGTCGACCAGGACCAGTCCGGGCCCAGGCCCCGCTTCGTTCACAACACGATGGCCGTCAGCACCAGACCGCGCTCGACCGACCAGCGGCCCCGCAGCGCGGTGAGCGGCGGGCCCGACAGCGCCTCCCCGTCGATCAGGATCTTGGACACGAAGACCCCGGTCGTGCCGCCGTCGGGCGGGTCGAGGTCGAACACGATGTGGGCGTCCTCGAACCCCAGCCACCGCCGGGTCAGCGGGAACCAGGCCTTGTACGTTGCCTCCTTGGCGCAAAACAGGATCCGGTCCCAGTGCAGGCCCGCGGGCAGCGCGGCGATCTCGTGGCGCTCCTCCTCCAGGGTGATCGCGTCCAGCACGCCGTCGGGCAGCACGTCGTGCGGTTCGGCGTCGATGCCCACCGAGCGCACCGCGCCGGCGCGTCCCACCACCGCGCCGCGGTAGCCGGTGCAGTGGGTGAGGCTGCCGACCACGCCGTCGGGCCAGCACGGTTCTCCCTTGTCGCCCTTGAGGATCGGCACCGGCGGCACGCCGAGTTCGCCCATCGCGATGCGGGCGCAGTGGCGGACGGTGATGAACTCGTTGCGCCGTTTGGCCACCGACTTGGCGATCAGCGGCTCCTCCTCGGGCAGCGGCGTCAGGCCGGCCGGATCGTCGTAGACCTCGGCGTAGGCCAGATCCTGGGCCGCCGAACCGAGGAGGGTGCCGGGCAGCACCGACGACACCAGCGTGCGCCCCGTCATCGGGACTGCCGCTGGCGCACGCGTTCCCGGAACTGCTGGGCCTGGCGGCGCATCTCGGGCGTGATCACGAAGTGGCCGCCGAAGTCGTTGAGATAGCCGGGCGCGTACTGCGGATCCGGCAACACCTGGCGCAACCAGCTGTACGGCTTGCGCCGGCGCCACTCCCGCGGGTAGCCGACCGACACCTCCTCGAAGCGCACGTCGTCGTACCAGGTGGTGCGCGGTATGTGCAGGTGCCCGTAGACCGAGCAGATCGCGTTGTAGCGGGTGTGCCAGTCGGCGGTCTTGGTGGTGCCGCACCACAGCGAGAATTCCGGGTAGAACAGCGCGTCGCAGGGTTCGCGCACCAACGGGAAGTGGTTGACCAGGACGGTGGGTGTCATCCAGTCCAGCTCTTCGAGGCGGGCGCGGGTGACCGCCAGCCGTTCGCGACACCAGGCCTCGCGCGTGGGGTACGGCTCGGACGACAGCAGGAACTCGTCGGTGGCCACCACGTTGCGCTCCCGCGCGATCGCCATGCCCTCGGCTTTGCTCGTCGCCCCCTCCGGCAGGAACGTGTAGTCGTACAGCAAAAACATCGGCACGATGGTGGCCGGGCCGCCGCGTTCGGTCCACACCGGGAACGGATGCTCGGGCGTGACGATGCCCATCTCGTCGCACATGTTGACCAGGTACTCGTAGCGCGCCTTGCCGAAGATCTGCATGGGGTCGCGGGTGGTGGTCCACAGCTCGTGGTTGCCGGGCACCCAGATCACCTTGGCGAACCGGCGCCGCAGCACGTCAAGCGCCCAGCGGATCTCGTCGGTGCGTTCGGCGACGTCGCCGGCGACGATCAGCCAGTCGTCCGGCGACGACGGGTACAGAGATTCGGTGACCGGTTTGTTGCCCAGGTGCCCGGTGTGCAGGTCGGAAACCGCCCACAGCGTCGGCCGCCCGCCGTTCGTCGATCCCTCGCCTGCCACGACTACCCAGCCTAACGACCCGCGTCGACGGGCCGGTTTCCCCTCGGCCCTTGCCCCGCGGGACTGCAACGTGTTCTGGTTTGTCTGTGACGGTGCTGACCCGGCTTGTACACTCCCGGCAAGGGACCGCCGAGGCGTCAGGGGGTGGCATGTTCGCCAATCTGCGTTTGCTCGGGGCACTGGGGGCGGTCGCGGCGGCGGTGGTGCTGGGCTGGCAAAGCGTTCCGGCCGGGCCCGGCGGCGGCGGCCCGGTCGAGTTGCGCTCGACCGCCCAGCCGATGGAGACCACGATGAAGAGCCCCATCGTGGCGACCACCGACCCGCGCCCCTTCGACGCGTGCGAGGACATCCCGCTGGGCGCCCTGCAGGGGCTCGGGCTGGCGTTCACCCCGCCCGAACACGAGGACGGGCTGCGCTGCCACCTCGACGCGGGTAACTACCAGATGGCCGTCGAGCCCATCATCTGGCGCACCTACGAACAGTCGCTGCCCGCCGACGCCGTCGAGACGACGATCCAGGGGCATCGCGCCGCGCAGTACTGGGTCCTCAAGCCGACCTACCACAACAGCTTCTGGTTCTTCTCCTGCATGGTCGCGTTCAAGACCAGCTACGGGGTGCTGCAGCAGGCGCTGTACTACTCGACGGTGTACTCCAACCCCGAAGTCGACTGCATGTCCACCAATCTGCAGCGCGCCAACGACCTCACGCCCTACTACAAGTTCTAGCCGCTCCCGCGTGAGTACGACCTCCACCAGCGCCCCGCGGTCGGGGCCGGGCATTGTGGGGCGGGCCGGCGACCACGCGCTGGGCCGGCTGCTGGGGCTGCCGCGGGCGACGAGCGCCTACACGGTGGATCGCGCCGAGGTGCCGATGCGCGACGGGGCCCGGCTGCTCGCCGACCACTACGCGCCCCTGACTTCCAGCCCCGCGGGCACCTTGCTCATCCGGGGGCCGTACGGGCGGGCGTTCCCGTTCTCGTGGGCGTTCGCGCGGCTGTATGCCGCTCGCGGCTACCACGTCGTATTGCAAAGCGTGCGTGGCACATTCGGGTCGGGCGGCGAGTTCGAGCCGATGGTCAACGAGGCCGCCGACGGCGCCGACACGGTCGATTGGCTGCGCGAGCAGCCGTGGTTCACCGGGCGGTTCGCCACCGTCGGCGTGTCCTATCTGGGCTTCACCCAGTGGGCGGTGTTGCGGGATCCGCCGCCGGAGCTGGCCGCCGCCGTCATCACCGCCGGCCCGCACGATTTCAACGCGTCGTCGTGGGGCACCGGCTCGTTCACCGTCCAGGACTATCTGGGCTGGTGCCACCTGGTGGCGCACCAGGAGGAGCCCTCGCGCCTCCGGCTGGTGACGCGCCAGCTGCAGGCCCGGCGCAAGGTGCCCGAGGTGGCCGCCGCGCTGCCCCTGGGTGAGGCAGCCCGGAGGCTGCTCGGCCGGGGCGCGCCGTGGTTCGAATCGTGGGCCGAACAGCACGACCACACCGACGCGTTCTGGGACCGGCTGCGGTTCGCCGAGGCGCTGGACCGGGTGCGGGTGCCGGTGCTGGTCATCGGCGGCTGGCAGGACATCTTCCTGCGCCAGACGCTGCAGCAGTACGGGCACCTGCGCGCCCGGGGTGTCGACGCGGCGCTCACCGTCGGGCCCTGGATGCACGCCCAGCTGGTGGGCAGGGCCCTGCCCATCAGCGCCCGGGAGACCCTGGACTGGCTCGACACCCACCTGGCCGGCGCCGCCCCGCGCCGCCCCGCCCCGGTCCGCGTCTATGTCACCGGGCTGGGCTGGCGCAACCTGCCCGACTTCCCGCCCGCCACCACCGAACGGGCACTCTACCTGCGACCCGGCGGCCACCTGGGCGAGACCGCGCCGACGGGAAAGGGCCTGGCGCCGGCGACGTTTCGCTTCGACCCCGCCGACCCGACGCCCACCATCGGCGGCCCGCTGCTGTCCCCCGACGGGGGCTACCGCGACGACAGCCGCCTCGCGCTGCGCGACGACGTGCTCGCCTTCACCAGCCTCACCCTGGCGCAGGACCTGTACGTCTACGGCACTCCAGTGGTCGAGCTGGCGCACAGCGCCGACAACCCCCACGTCGATGTGTTCGTCCGGGTGAGCGAGGTGGACGCTAAGGGCCGCTCGCGTAACGTCAGCGACGGCTACCAGCGGCTGGACCCCGCCCGCACCGGGGCCGGGACCGTGCGGCTCGAGCTCGACGGGATAGCCCACCGCTTCCGCGCCGGATCCCGCATCCGGCTCCTGATCGCGGGCGGCTGGTTCCCCCGCTATGCGCGCAACCTGGGCACCGGCGAACCCCTGTTGACCGCCCGGCAGACAAAGCCGGCCACCCACTCGGTGCACTACGGGAGCTCGCGGCTGCTGCTGCCCGCCGGGTCAGCCGAACCGTCAGCCGACCGCGTCGCGGACCCGCCGGGCGACCCGGTCTAGCGCTTCGTCGTCGTGCACCGGCGCGGCCAGCCGGACATCGGCCAGCGGCAGCTGCACCCAGCTGACGCAGCCCGCGTATTCGGGGGCACGCGCGATCGGCACCGGTTCGGCCAGCGGAAGCACCGACACCACCAGCACGGCCAGCTTGTGCTTGGGCCGGAAATCGAGCCGGTCGGTTTGCACCGACGCGGCGGTCCAGATGTGCAGGTCCTCGATCGCCGAGAGGCCATCGGGACGGTTGACCTCTTGTGCGGCAACGACTTTCGCCGCGGCCCGCAGCACGAGGCGTTCGCCGGTGCTGTCGGCCGCGGCGGCCGCCAACAGGTCGCGATGCTCGGGCCGGACGCGCTCGGCGTGGCTGTGGGCGACGGTCGGGAACAACAGGAACTCGCGCGCGGCCAGGTCAAAGCGCTTCTCGCCGATGCCGCCCTTGCGCAGCAGCACCAGCTGCCTGCCATCGAGCAGCGCGTGCACGACCGCGCCCCATTCCTTGAGGGCGGTCAGGGTCAAGATGCTCCCGATCCGGCGAGGCGGGCCACCACCTCCGGCCGGCGCAGCGGCGGCACGGTCTTGGGCGGCTGACGGCGCGGCGGCAGGGCCGCCAGCAGCCGCGCCGTCGTCTCGGTGACCTCGGCGACCGCTACTTCGAACGCCTCGGTATTGGCGCTCGTGGGTCGGGTGATGCCGCTGACCTTGCGCACATACTGGCGCGCGGCCGCCGCGATCTCCTCGGGGGTGGCCGCCGGCTGCAGGCCGCGCAGTTCGGTGATGTTCCGGCACATGGCTCAACGATAAGCGCCGCGCGCGACCCTCTACGGTGAACGCATGACCGACGACATCCTGGTGATCGAGACCGACGAACGGGTGCGCACGCTGACCCTCAACCGGCCCCAGGCGCGCAACGCGCTGTCGTCGGCGCTGCGGGATCGGTTCTTCGGCGCCCTGTCCGACGCCGAGGGCGACGCCGACGTCGACGTCGTCATCGTCACCGGCGCCGATCCGGTGTTCTGCGCGGGGCTGGATCTCAAGGAGCTGGGCGGGCAGTCGGCGATGCCGGACATCTCGCCGCGCTGGCCGGCGATGACCAAGCCGGTGATCGGCGCGATCAACGGCGCCGCGGTCACCGGCGGCCTGGAGGTGGCGCTGTACTGCGACCTCCTGATCGCCTCGGAGCAGGCCCGCTTCGCCGACACGCACGCCCGGGTCGGCCTGCTGCCGACCTGGGGGCTCAGCGTGCGGCTACCCCAGAAGGTGGGCGTCGGGCTGGCCCGGCGCATGAGCCTCACCGGCGACTACCTGTCGGCCGCCGACGCGCTGCGCGCCGGGCTGGTGACCGAGGTGGTGCCGCACGACCGGCTGATGCCCGCGGCCCGGCAGGTGGCGGCGTCGATCGTCGGCAACAACCAGGACGCGGTGCGGGCGCTGCTGGCGTCCTATCACCGCATCGACGACACGCACACGAGCTCCGGGCTGTGGCTGGAGGCGATGGCCGCCCGGCAATTCCGGACCAGCCCCGGCGACATCGCCGCCAACCGCGAGAAGGTGCTGCAACGCGGGCGTGCCCAGGTGCGTTAGGGGTCGACTCGCGGGGGCAATACGATCCCCACAGCAGTCACTGTTGGCGCAGGAGGAATCATGCGTGCTGGTCGGCTCACCGTGGGGGCGGCCCTGGCTGCGGCCGCTATTGCAGTGGCGATCGTGTTGGCCCCGCCGCAGGCCGGCGCGCTGCCACCGCCGGGATTTCCCAACCTCGACGGTTTCACCGCCGTCCCCGCCGACGGCTACGCCACGGCACTGCGCCAGCCCGGCGCGCCGCGCATCAGCTTCTCCGCGTCGCCGACGCTGGTGTGCGACTTCTACGGCGGCACGGCGCCGCCGGCCCAACCGTCGCAGGACATCAAGTGCAGCGGCGACATGCCCGGGATGGACGACGTCCCGATCTCCGGCGGCGGCCGCCCGAAGCCCGGTGACTGCGTGGTGGGCGCGGCGAATTTCAAGGGACCCGGCTACGCGTTGAGCCGCATGTCCTACGGCGGGTGCGACGGCAACCCGCCCGCGCTGCCGCCGGGCAAGCCGTTGGCCGCGGGCCAGAAGCTGACCTACCTCAACGTGACCTGCGCCGTGGGCACCGACGACCTCGTCGCCTGCCTGGACACCACCAGCGGCGACCACGGCTTCGTGCTGCAGCGCTCGGGCAGCTGGGCGTTCTGACCGCGGTCAGTCTTGCGTGACCGCCCAGCGGCCGGTCGACGTCCGCCAGCCGACGAATATCAGCCGCAGCACGACGAAGGCGCTCAGGCCAGCCCAGATGCCCGCCAGACCCCACCCGAATATCAGCGAAAGCCAGATCAGCGGCAGGAAGCCGACCAGCGCGCTGATCACGGTGGCGGTGCGCATGAAGGCGGCATCGCCGGCGCCAAGCCGCACGCCGTCCAGCGCGAAAACCGCTCCCGCAAAAGGCAATTGGGCCACCAGGAACCACCACGGCACACCGATCGCGGCCAGCACCGGATGGTCGCCGGTGAACAGCCGGGGCAGCGTGGAAGAACCCGCCGCGAACGCCGCGGCCAGCAGGGCGGCGGCCGCCGTCGAGAACACCGTCACCCGCCGGGCCACCGATTTGGCGTGCGGCGCGTCACCGGCGCCCAGCGCAGCCCCCACCAGCGCCTGCGCCGCGATCGCCAGCGAATCCAGCACCAGCGCAAGGAATTCCCACAGCTGCAGCACCACCTGATGCGCCGCCAGCGCCGAGGCGCCGAAGCGGGCGGCCACCGCGGCGGCCGAGACGAAGCACGCCTGGAACGCCAGCGTTCGCACCACCAGGTCGCGGCCAAGCACCAGCTGGGCCCGCAGCACGCCGCGGTCCAACCGCAGCGGCGCCCCCTCGGCCAGCAGCGCGCGCCCGAACAGCGCGGCGGCCAGCCACTGCCCCGCCACGTTGGCCACCGCCGAGCCGGCCAGGCCCAGCCGGGGCAGCCCCAGCCAACCGAAAACCAGCAGCGGGCACAGCAGCGCCGAAAGGCCGAAGCCCGCAGTCACATACCGCAACGGGCGCGCGGTGTCCTGCACGCCGCGCATCCAGCCGTTGCCGGCCAGCGACACCAGGATCGCCGGGGCGCCCAGGATGGCGATCCGCAGCCACGGCAACGCCGCGACGGCGATGGCCTCCCCTCCCGCTGAGCGCCCCGATTGATCGCCGGCGATGACCGCCACCAGCGGCACCGCCACGGTCTGAATCACGACCACGGTCAACGCGCCCAGGCCCAGCGCCATCCACGTCGCCTGCACGCCCTCGACGACGGCCGCCTTGCGCTGGCCGGCACCGAAGCGGCGCGCCGAGCGCGCGGTGGTGCCGTAGGACAGAAACGTCAGGTCCGACCCGACCAGGCCCAGCACCAGGGCCCCGATGGCCAGCCCGGCCAGGCTCAGCGCGCCGAGCCGGCCGACGACCGCCGTGTCGAACAACAGATAGAGCGGCTCGGCGGCCAGCACGCCGAGCGCGGGCAGCGCCAGGGCGGCGATGCGGCGGGCGCCCGCGGCGGGTGGATCCCCCTCGGTCACCCGAGGGCGGCGCGCAGCGACGCGACGGCGTCGTCGATCGAGCCGGCGGTCGAGTAGCCGGCGGCCAGCCGGTGGCCGCCGCCGCCGAACGCGGACGTGACCGCCGCCAGGTCGACCTCGGCCTTGGCCCGCATCGACACCGACCACTGCCGCGGGGCGACCTCCTTGAACACCGCCGCCACCTCCGCCTGCTGCGTGGTGCGCACGATATCGACGATGCTCTCGACTTCCTCCGGCCGAGAGCTGACCCAGTCCTGATGCCCGACGACCGCGTAGACCAGCCCGCGACCGCCCGCCGCGTCGGGCAGCAGCTGCGCCGACGCCAGCACCCGCGACAGCAGCGGCAGCCACACGAAGGGGTGGGTGTCCATCAACGTGCGGCTGATCGCGGCGTTGTCGACGCCGACGTCGACCAGCCGCGCCGCCAGCCGCAACGCGCGGGCGCTGGCCCAGCGGAACGAGCCGGTGTCGGTCGTCAGGCCCGCGTAGATGCAGTGCGCGACCTCGGGGTCGATCGGCTTGCCCCAGGCGTCGAGGATGTCGGCGATCATCATCGTGGTCGAATCCGCCGCCACGTCGATGAAGTTGGCGGTGCCGAACAGGTCGTTGGAGGCGTGGTGGTCGACGACCAGCAGCTCGCGGCCCGGACCGGCCAGGTCGGCCAGCTGCCCCAGCCGCTTGAGGCTCGGAACGTCAACGGTCACAACCAGTTCGGCGTCGCGGCGCATCTCGTCCGGGGCCACCAGCAACCGGCGGCCCGGCAACGAGGCCAGCGACTCAGGCAGCGTGTCGGGCGCGGCGAAGCTGACCTCGACGCGCTTGCCGCAGTTGTCCAGCACCAGGGCCAGCGCCAGCCCGGCGCCGATGGTGTCGGCGTCGGGGTGGACGTGGGCGACCACCGCCACCGACTCCGCGCGCGACAGCAGCTCGACGGCGCCGTGGGCGTCCACGGATAACCCCGCCGCCGCGCCGGCCAGTTCAGTCGTCGGGTCGATCGCCGTCACCGGTGTCTCCGTCGCGTGCGTCGTTGCCCCCGCTAACCCGGTACGGATCGGCCTCCCCGGCCGGCTTGGCGCCCGAGCGAACCCGCGCCAGATCGGCGTCCGCGGCGCGGGCGCGCTCGAGCAGCTCGTCCATGTGCTGCACGTGGTCGGCCGTCGTGTCGCGGGTGAACGTCAGCGTGGGCGTGAACCGCACGCCGGTGCCCGCCCCGACCTTGGTGCGCAGCGCGCCCTTGGCCCGCTCCAGCGCGGCCGCGGCGCCCGCGTAGTCGGGCTCGTCGTCGAGCGTGCGGCCCATCACCGTGTAGAACACCGTCGCGTCGTGCAGGTCGGCCGTCACCTTGGCGTCGACGATGGTCACCCCGTCCAGCCCCGGGTCCTTGATCTCGAACTCGATCGCCGAGGCGACGATCGTGAAGATCCGCTTCGCCAGCCGGCGCGCCCGGGCGGGATCCGCCATTAGGAGCGTTCTTTCTGCACGAGCTCGTAGGACTCGATGATGTCGCCTTCCTTGATGTCGGAGTAGCCAAGCGTCATACCGCATTCGAAGCCCTCGCGGACCTCGGTCACGTCGTCCTTCTCCCGGCGCAGCGAGTTGATCGTCAGGTTCTCGGTGACCACGATGTTGTCCCGCAGCAGCCGTGCCTTCGCGTTGCGGCGCACCACGCCCGAGCTGATCATGCAGCCGGCGATGATGCCCACCTTGGAGGACCGGAAGATCGCCCGGATCTCGGCGCGACCCAGCTGGTTCTCCTCGTAGATCGGCTTGAGCATGCCGCGCAGGGCCTTCTCGATCTCGTCGATCGCCTGGTAGATCACCGAGTAGTAGCGGATCTCCACGCCCTCGCGGTTGGCCAGCTCGGTCGCCTTGCCCTCGGCGCGCACGTTGAAGCCGATGATGATCGCGTCCGAGGCCGACGCCAGGTTGACGTTGGTCTCGGTGATGCCACCGACACCGCGGTCGATGACGCGCAGCGCCACCTCGTCGTCGATCTCGATGCCCATCAGGGCCTCTTCCAGCGCCTCGACCGTACCGGCGTTGTCGCCCTTGAGGATCAGGTTCAGCTGGCTGGTTTCCTTCAGCGCCGAGTCCAGGTCCTCCAGGCTGATCCGCTTGCGGCTGCGCGCGGCCAGGGCGTTGCGCTTGCGGGCGCTGCGCTTGTCGGCGATCTGGCGGGCGATGCGGTCCTCGTCGACGACCAGCAGGTTGTCACCGGCGCCGGGCACCGACGTGAAGCCGATGACCTGCACCGGCCGCGACGGCAGCGCCTCTTCCACGTCGTCGCCGTGCTCGTCGACCATGCGGCGCACGCGGCCGTAGGCGTCGCCGGCGACGACGGAGTCGCCGACGCGCAGCGTGCCGCGCTGCACCAGCACCGTGGCCACCGGGCCGCGGCCGCGGTCCAGGTGCGCCTCGATCGCCACGCCCTGCGCCTCCATGTCGGGGTTGGCCCGCAGGTCCAGGGCCGCGTCGGCGGTCAGCAGCACCGCCTCCTCGAGGGCCTCGATGTTGGTGCCCACCTTCGCCGAGATGTCCACGAACATCGTGTCACCGCCGAATTCCTCTGGCACCAAACCGAATTCGGTGAGCTGCCCGCGGATCTTGGCCGGGTCGGCGCCCTCCTTGTCGATCTTGTTGACCGCCACCACGATCGGCACGTCGGCCGCCTGCGCGTGGTTGATGGCCTCCACCGTCTGCGGCATCACGCCGTCGTCGGCGGCGACCACCAGGATGGCGATGTCGGTGGCCTTGGCGCCGCGGGCACGCATGGCGGTGAACGCCTCGTGGCCCGGGGTGTCGATGAACGTGATCAGCCGCTCGGTGCCGTCGAAGTCGACGGCCACCTGGTAGGCGCCGATGTGCTGGGTGATGCCGCCGGCCTCGGCCTCACGGACGTTGGCCTTGCGGATGGTGTCCAGCAGCCGGGTTTTACCGTGGTCGACGTGGCCCATCACGGTCACCACCGGCGGACGGGTCTGCAGGTCCTCCTCGGTGCCCTCGTCCTCGCCGTAGGTGAGGTCGAAGGACTCCAGCAGCTCGCGGTCCTCGTCCTCGGGAGACACGACCTGGACGACGTAGTTCATCTCGCTGCCCAGCAGCTCGAGCGTCTCGTCGCCGACGGACTGGGTGGCCGTGACCATCTCGCCGAGGTTGAACAGCGCCTGCACCAGCGAGGCCGGGTTGGCATTGATCTTGTCGGCGAAGTCCGACAGCGACGCGCCGCGTGCCAGGCGAATGGTCTCGCCGTTGCCGTGCGGCAGCCGCACGCCGCCGACGACCGGCGCCTGCATGTTCTCGTATTCGGCGCGTTTTGCCCGCTTGGACTTGCGGCCGCGCCGGGGCGCGCCGCCGGGGCGGCCGAACGCGCCGGCCGCGCCGCCGCGCTGGCCGGGGCGGCCACCACCGCCGCCGCCGGGACGGCCGCGGAAACCGCCCGCGCCGCCGCCGGGCGGGGCGCCGACCCCGCCGCCACCGCGGTAGTTGCCGCCACCGCCGTCGCGACCGCCCGGTCCGCCGGGCCGGCCGCCCCCGGGTCGCGGGGCACCGGGCCGCGGTGGGCGGCCCTGCGCCGCGGCGCCACCGGGCCGCGGCGGCATGCTGCCGGGCGAGGCGCCCGGGCGCGGCGCGCCCGGTCGCGGGGCACCGGGCCGGGGCACCGGACGCGGGATGGGCCGGTCGACGGGCTGCGCCGACGAGAACGGGTTGTTGCCGACGCGCGGGGTGCGGACCCCCGGCTTCGGGGTCGGGCCGGGCCGCGCGCCCGGCGCCATGCCGGGGTGGGCGCCGGGTTGTCCCGGGGCCGGGGGCGCCGGCTGCCCGGCCTGCGGTGGCCGCCCGGGGGCGGGGGTCGCCGGGGGCGCGTCGGCGGTCACCGAACCCGCCGCCGCAGCCGGTTGGGCGGGCGCGGCGGCCTCGCCGTTGCCGGCGGCCTTGCCGACCGCCTTGTCGAGGGCCTTGTCGAGTGACTTGTCGGGCGACTTCGCGGGCGCCTTCTCGGGGGCCGGCTTGCTGCCGCCGAACGACTCGCGCAGCCGGCGGGCCACCGGCGCCTCGACCGTCGAGGACGCGGATTTGACGAATTCGCCCTGTTCGCTCAGCCGGGCGAGGACTTCCTTGCTGGTGACACCGAGTTCCTTGGCCAACTCGTGTACGCGGGCCTTACCTGCCACTACATCTCCTGTCTATGAGGCGACAGTCGGGTGGGCGGCCGCGCCTCGGGTTTAGCTATGACGCATTGTCATCGGGACTTCACGGTGTGCTCATGTTCTTTGCTACCTGTTCTGTTGCCGGGGCGAGTCGTGCACCTGCAAGTGCTCGACCACCGCGGAGGTGTCCGGTGAACCGGTGATGCGCAACGCTCTGGTGAAAGCCCGCCGCCGGATCGCCTGTCGCACGCAGTGCGGTTCGGGATGCAGCCACGCACCCCGCCCCGGCAGGTTACTCCTGCTGTCAACGATCACGGCATATTCGCCGTTCCCCGTCGACACAGCCACCACTCGAAGCAGTTCGGCGGCCAACTCTCGCTTCCGGCACCCCACGCACGTCCGCACCGGTCCGCCGGGGCTTCTGTGCGCCAAGTCCGAAGGCTCGCGCTGGATCACGCGCTAGTTTAGCGCCCCCCGACCGGAGCTCCGAACGGCTAGCGGTCGTGCGCCACCGGATGGCCCGCGCCGTGTTCGGGCTGGCCCTCGGCGTGCCCCGGGGAATCCCCGCGGATGTCGATGCGCCACCCGGTGAGCCGGGCGGCCAGCCGGGCGTTCTGGCCCTCCTTGCCGATGGCCAGCGACAGCTGGAAATCGGGCACCACCACGCGGGCGGCCCGGGCGGTCTGGTCGATGACCGACACGGAGACCACCTTCGCCGGCGACAGCGCGTTGGCGACGAAGCGGGCCGCGTCGTCGTCGTAGTCGATGATGTCGATCTTCTCCCCGGACAGCTCGCTCATCACGTTGCGGACCCGCTGCCCCATCGGCCCGATGCACGCGCCCTTGGCGTTCAGGCCGGACACGTTCGAGCGCACCGCGATCTTGGAGCGGTGACCGGCCTCGCGGGCCACCGCCACGATCTCCACCGACCCGTCGGCGATTTCGGGGACCTCCAGCGAGAACAGCTTGCGGACCAGGTTGGGGTGGGTGCGCGACAGCGTGATCAGCGGCTCGCGGGACCCGCGCGTCACCCCGACGACGTAGCAGCGCACCCGGTTGCCGTGCTCATAGCTCTCGCCGGGCACCTGTTCGGCGGCCGGGATGACGCCCTCGGAGGCCTTGGTCTCGGTGCCCATCCGCACGACGACCAGGCCGCGCGCGTTGGCCCGGCTGTCGCGCTGGATGACGCCCGCGACGATCTCGCCCTCGCGGGTGGAGAACTCGCCGTAGGTGCGCTCGTTTTCGGCGTCGCGGAACCGTTGCAGCATCACCTGACGCGCGGTCGTCGCGGCGATGCGGCCGAAACCCTCGGGGGTGTCGTCCCATTCGCTGATGACGTTGCCGTCCTCGTCGGTCTCGCGGGCGATCACCTTCACGACGCCGGTCTTGCGGTCGATTTCGATGCGGGCCTCGTTCTGGTGGCCCTGGGTGTGCCGGTAGGCCGTCAGCAGCGCGGATTTGATCGTCTCGAGCAGCTCGTTGACCGAGATGCCCCGGTCCACCTCGATCGCGTGCAGCGCGCCCATGTCGATGTTCATGTTGCGGCCTCCGTCCGGTCGGCCCGACCACCCGTCGCCAGTTCCATCTCCGCCTGAGCGGGCTGTGAAAACTCAACCTGCACAACGGCTTTCGCGATATCGACGAGCGGGACCTCGCGCAGCGCCCAGTCGCGTCCGGCCCGGACCACCAGCGTGACCGCGCCGTCGCGGGTCTGGCCCAGCCGGCCGGTCAGCCGCGATCCGTCCGACAGCGCGATCTCGGCCTTGCGGCCGCGGGCGCGGCGGAAGTGCTTCTCGGTGGTCAGCGGGCGGTCCACGCCGGGCGAACTCACCTCGAGCACATAGTCCCGAACGCCGTTCAGACCGTCCAGCAAAGCCGAGGCCGAGCGCGACAGGGCGGCGATGGTGTCCAGGTCGAGGGGGTCGTCGCCGTCGGCGATCACGGTGATCCGCGGGGGGCGCGCCCGGGTGTCGATGACCACGTCTTCGATTTCGTAGCCGGCGCGCACGAACTCTCCGTCGAGTAGCTCGATCACCTGCGTCTGTGAAGGTAGCCCGGTGGTCACGGCGAGCTCCTCATCTTGAGTTGTCCGGTCATCTGGCGGAGGAGCCACCCAGGTGGCTTCCGGGCGGCTTCCGGTCTAGTCAGCTATCCACGATACGCCAGGAATCGCCTAGAACGGGCGGACGCGGCGTGATCGGCGGGTGGTCGCCACGTGGCAGGATGTTGCTGTGTCCAGCGCAGCGCCCGTCACCAACAGGCGGGGTGTGCTCGCCGGCGCCGCGGCCCTCGCTGCGCTCGGGGTGGTCGCCTCCGCCTGCGGCGAGTCCCCGCCCAAGCCGCCGCCCGTCGAGAACCTGTTGGGGCCGTTGGACCAGGCCCGCAAGGACAGCGCGCTCGCCGGTGCCGCCGCCGCGGCCCTCGGCACCGCGCCCCAGATCGCGGCGGCGCTGACCGTCGTCGCCACCCAGCGCGCCGCGCACGCGCGAGCCCTGTCCACGGAGGTCTCGCGGGCCGCCGGCAAGCTCAGCTCCCCCTCGTCGAGCGAGACGACCAGCCCCAGCGCGGCCCAGCCGTCGGGTCCGCCGCCGCCACCGCCGCCGGTGTCCGACGTGATCGATTCGCTGCACGCGTCGGCCGACAGCGCCGCGCGCCTGGTGGCCACCGAATCGGGCTACCGCGCGGGGCTGCTGGCCTCCATCGCCGCGTCCTGCACGGCGTCCTACCAGGTGGCGCTGGTGCCGGGGGGCCCGTCGATATGAGTTCGGGCAAGGACGCCGACAACGCCGCGCTGTGCGACGCGCTGGCCATCGAACACTCGACGATCTACGGCTACGGCATCGTGTCGGCGATGTCGCCGCCCAGTGTCAACGGCATGGTGGTCGAGGCCCTGACCCAGCACCGCCAGCGCCGCGACGACGTGATCGCGATGCTGGCCGCCCGCCAGGTCAACGCGCCGGTCGCCGCCGCGGGCTACCAGCTGCCGCTGCTGGTGGGCAGCGCGGCGGACGCGGCGCGGCTGGCGGTCCGGATGGAGAGCGACGGCGCGATCGCGTGGCGCGCGGTGATCGAGCGTGCCGAGACGGCCGGCGACCGCGCGTTCGCCTCGACAGCGCTGACGCAGAGCGCGGTGATGGGCGCCCGGTGGAACCGGGTGCTGGGCGCCTGGCCCATCACGACGAGCTTCCCCGGCGGCAACGAGTAGCGACTACTGGTTCAGGGCCGCCGCGACGTCGGCGGCCAGGGAGGGGCCCACGACCAGCTCGCGGGTCTGTCCGGAGAAGCGGTCGCGCAGTTCGACCACGCCGTCGGCCCAGCCGCGCCCCACCACGACGATCCAGGGCACGCCCAGCAGCTCGGCGTCCTTGAACTTCACCCCCGGCGACGCCTGCCGGTCGTCGAGCAGCACGTCGATGCCCAACCGGTCCAGGCCGGCGGCCAGCTCGGTCGCCCCGGCGCGGGCCTGGGCGTCCTTGTTGGCGATCACCAGGTGCACGTCGAACGGCGCGACCGCCGCCGGCCAGCGCAGCCCCAGCTCGTCGTGGTGCTGCTCGGCGATGACGGCGACCATCCGCGACACCCCCAGCCCGTAGGAGCCCATGGTCAGCCGCACCGGCTTGCCGTCCTCGCCCAGCACGTCGACGGTGAAGGCATCGGTGTACTTGCGGCCGAGCGAGAAGATGTGGCCGATCTCGATGCCGCGCGCGGAGACCAGCGGGCCGGCGCCGTCCGGGGACGGGTCGCCGTCGCGCACCTCGGCGGCCTCGATGGTGCCGTCGGCGGTGAAGTCCCGGCCGGCCACCAGCCCGACGACGTGGCGGCCGGGCTCGTCGGCCCCGGTGATCCAGCTGGTGCCGTCGACCACGCGCGGGTCGACGAGGTAGCGAACACCGTTGTCGCGCAACGCCTTCGGGCCGATGTAGCCCTTCACCAGGAACGGGTACTTGGCGAAGTCGGCGTCGTCGAGCAACGCGTAGTCGGCCGGTTCCAGCGCGGCGCCCAGCCGCTTGTCGTCGACCTCGCGGTCGCCGGGCACCCCGATGGCCAGCAGTTCCCAGTCCCCGCCGGGCTGGCGAACCTTGAGCAGGACGTTCTTCAGGGTGTCGGCGGCGGTGACGGTGCGGCCCAGCCCGGCGGTGTTGGCCCACTCGACCAGGGTGGCGATCGTCGGGGTGTCGCCGGTGTCGTGGACGACGGCGTCGGGCCGGCCGTCGATGGGCAGCGCCTCGGGGCGCGCGGTGACGACCGCCTCGACGTTGGCCGCGTACCCGGACTGCAGGCACCGCACGAAGGTGTCCTCGCCGACCTCGCTTTCGGCCAGGAACTCCTCCGACGCGCTGCCGCCCATCGCCCCCGACACCGCGGACACGATGACGTAGCGCACCTGGAGCTTTTCGAAGATGCGCTGATAGGCCTCGCGGTGCGCGTGGTAGGCCGCCTTGAGCCCGGCGTCGTCGACGTCGAAGGAGTACGAGTCCTTCATCACGAACTCCCGCACCCGCAGGATGCCCGCCCGCGGGCGCGCCTCGTCGCGGTATTTGTTCTGGATCTGGAACAGCAGCAGCGGAAAGTCCTTATACGAGCTGTATTCGCCCTTGACCGTCAGCGCGAAGAGCTCCTCGTGGGTGGGACCCAGCAGGTAGTCGTTGCCGCGGCGGTCCTTCAGCCGAAACACGCCGTCGCCGTATTCGGTCCAGCGGTTGGTCGTCTCGTACGGGGCGCGCGGGAGCAGGGCCGGGAACAGGATCTCCTGGCCGCCGATCGCGGCCATCTCGTCGCGCACGACACGCTCGATCTTGCGCAGCACCCGCAGCCCCAGCGGCAGCCAGCTGTACAGGCCCGGCGCGACGGGCCGGACGTACCCGGCCCGGATGAGCAGTTTGTGGCTGGGCACTTCGGCGTCGGCGGGATCGTCGCGCAGGGTGCGCAGGAACAGCTCGGACATCCGGGTGATCACAGCGGGCAAGCCTAGCCTGCGCCGATTGGCATCGCGAAAGTGCAACCAGCGACGCGTTTTCCGAGTGGCGCAGTCGGTAGCGGCACCCTCGCGGGCGGCCTGGCGGCGTTACAGCTCGCCGGCGTCGATCGCGTCCTTGACCTCTTGCGCGTGCGCGACCTGCTGGGGGGTGTAGCCGATGAACAGCGCCGCGCCGCCGACGATGACGGCCACGCCGGCCACCCACAGCAGGCCGTAGGTGTAGCCGTGGTCCAGCGCGCCCAGCTGGGCGTCGTTCATGAACTTCACCGGGCCGGTGGTGCCGCCGAGGTACAGGGTGCGGGAGGTGATGACGGCCTGGATGACGGCCAGCACCAGCGGCCCGCCCAGGCTCTGGGCCATCAGCGCGATGGCCGACACCGGGCCGATCTGGTCGAAGCCGACCCCGGCGATCGCCGACAGCGTCAGCGGGACGACGGCCATGCCGATGCCGATCCCGCCGATGATGATGGGCAGCACCAGGTTGGGGAAGTACGGCACGCCGCGGTGCATGAAAAACGAGCCGTACAGCATCGCCCAGAACAGCAGGATGCCGCCGCCGATCGTCAGCACCCGCGGCGAGAACCGCGACACCAGCTGCGAGGACGCGCCGAGGCCGATGCCCATCGCGATGACGAACGGGATGAAGCCGATGCCCGCGTGCAGCGCGCTGTAGCCCAGGATGTCCTGCACGTACAGGCCGATGCACACGGTCAAGGTGAACATGAGCCCGCCGGCCAAGAAGATCGCGATGAAGGTGATCAGCCGGTTGCGGTCGCGGAACAGACGGAACGGCACGACCGGGTTTTCGGCGCTGCGTTCCACCACGACGAAGGCGAGGGCGGACGCCAGCGCCACGCCGGCCGAACCGAGGGTGGTGACCGAGATCCAGCCCTTTTCCGGGCCCATCGAGAAGGCAAACACGGCCGCGGTGCACGCCAGCGTGGCCAGCACGGCGCCGGTGGCGTCGAGCTTCATCCGCTCCCGGTTGGTTTCCCGCAGCGCGGTGCGGGCCAGGTAGATCATCACCAGGCCGATCGGCACGTTCACCAAAAAGGCCAGCCGCCAGGAGAACTCGGTCAGCGCGCCGCCGACCACCAGGCCCATCACCGAGCCGACGGCGGTCATCGCGGCGAACACCGCCGTCGCGGCGTTGCGCGCCGGTCCCTTCGGGAAGGTGGTCGCCACCAGCGCCAGACCGGTCGGCGAGGCGATGGCCGAGCCGATGCCCTGCAGCAGCCGGGCGATGACCATGGTCGCCTCGTCCCAGGCCACCGCGCACAACACGGAGGAGATGGTGAACAGCGCGACGCCGACGATGAAGGTGCGTTTGCGCCCGATGGTGTCGCCGAGGCGCCCGCCGAGCAGCATCAGCCCGCCGAACGTGAGCACGTAGGCGGTGATGACCCAGCTGCGGCCGGCGTCGGACAGGCTCAGCTCGTTCTGGATCTTGGGCAGCGCGACGATGGCGACGGTGCTGTCCATGGTGGCCAGCAGCTGCATGCCGCCGATGGCGATCACGGCGGCGATGAAGCGCCACGAGGGCATCCAGGCCGGGTAATACCGGCTGATCCGTGATGAGGCGGTCTCGGAGGCGGTTTCGGACGGGCGCGTGGTGCGCACCGGGGCCGGACGATCGGGGCGTGCGGATGCGGCCAGGTTCTGGCCCGCGCGCTCTGTGTCGTTGAGAGCCGTCATAATGGGTTACCTTACAGTAATCTTAAGAATCGTTTAAACGCCGAACGCAGCAACCGGGCCGATGACGATGATCGCGGGAGGTCGGATCCCCTCCGCGCGGATCTTCTCGGGCGTGTCGGCGAGGGTGGCCCGCAACGTGTGTTGAGCAGCCGTTGTGCCGTGCTGGACCACCAGCACCGGCGTATCCGCAGGTCGGCCGCCTTTGAGCAGGACGTCGACGAAAAGTTCGATGCGTTCGACGGCCATCAGCAAAACGATGGTGCCCCGCAGGGCCGCCAAAGCGTCCCAATTCACTAACGATTCGGGGTGGCCGGGCGCGACGTGGCCGCTGACCACCACGAACTCGTGGTTGATGGCCCGATGCGTGACCGGAACACCCGCCAGGGCGGGAACGCCTATGGCGCTTGTCACACCCGGCACCACCGTCACCGGGATCCCGGCCTCGGCGCACGCCAGCACCTCCTCGTAGCCGCGCGCGAAGACGAAGGGGTCGCCGCCTTTGAGGCGGACGACGAACTGGCCCGCTTTCGCCCGCGCGATCATGACGTCGTTGATCGCGTCCTGGGCCATGGCCCGCCCGTACGGGATCTTGGCCGCGTCGATGACCTCCACCTGCGGGGGCAGCTCGGCGAGCAGTTCGGGGGGCGCGAGCCGGTCGGCGACGACGACGTCGGCGCGGGCCAGCAGGCGGCGGCCGCGCACGGTGATCAGCTCGGGGTCGCCCGGGCCGCCGCCGACCAGCGCCACGCCGCCCTTTACGACGTCGTCGCTCTCGGGGCTTTCGGTGATGATGCCCCGCTGCAGGGCCTCGCGGATGGCCGAGCGGATCGCGGCCGAGCGGCGGTGCTCGCCGCCGGCCAAGACCCCCACCGACAACCCGGCGTAGTCGAAGGTCGCCGGGGTCACCGCGGTCCCCTCGACGGCGATGTCGGCGCGCACGCAAAAGATCTGGCGGCGTTCGGCCTCGGCGACGACGGCCGCGTTCACCTGCGCGTCGTCGGTGGCCGCGATCGCGTACCAGGCCCCGTCCAGGTCGCCGTCGCGGTATTCGCGCACCGACAGCGTGATTCCGGCCATCGCCTCGACGGCCGGGGTGGCGCTGCGCGAGATGAGGTGGACGTCGGCGCCGCTGGCGATGAGCAGCGGCAGCCGGCGCTGGGCGACGCTTCCCCCGCCGACCACCACGACCTTCTTGCCGGCCAGCCGCAACCCGGCCAGGTAGGCGTTCTCGGTCACCGGGCAAGCCTAAAGGTTGGTGGCCCTCTGGGCCGCGGCGTGCGCGACGAACCGCGCCACCGCGGCGGGCGTCGCGGCGGGGTGGGTGTGCAGGTACGACGCGTGGACGCCACCGTGCGCGACGCCGTCGCGCACGGTGCCTTTTTGGTGGCCGGTCTCGCCGCCCCGGTACACCCACGCCGGCTGGTAGTCCCGCGCGAAAGTGACTGCGGTGCGGTGGAATTCGTGCCCGACCACCCGCTGGCCGGCGCAGTACAGCGGGGAGTCGGCGACGGCGACGGCGTCGCGGTAGGCCAGCGTGAGGTGCGGGGTGAACCGCGCCGACCCGGCCAGCACGCCGCACATCGCGTGCCCGTCCAGCTCGGCGGCGAGGTAGATCAGCCCGGCGCATTCGGCGTGCACGGGCGCCCCGGCGGCGGCCAGCTCGTTGATCTGCCCGCGGACGACGTCGTTGGCGGACAGCTCCGCGGTGAACTGTTCGGGAAAGCCGCCGGGCAGCAACACGGCGTCGGTGCCGTCGGGCAGCGCGTCGGCGAGCGGGTCGAACTCGGCCACGTCGGCGCCGGCGGCGCGCAACAGCTCGGCGTGTTCGGCGTAGCCGAAGCTGAACGCCTTTCCGCTCGCCAGCGCGACGGTCGGGCGCGCAGTGGATGGCTCCCCCACCGCCGCCGCGGGGTCCCACGGCGGGTCGGCGGACCGGCAGCCGGCGGTGGCTTTCACGGCGGCCAGGTCGACGTGGCGGGCGACCAAAGCCGTCATCGCCTCCACCGCGTCCTGCGCGCGGCGGCCGTACTCCACCGCGGTGACCAGGCCGAGATACCTTGTGGGCAGCTCCAATTCGGCCCTGCGGGGAATGGCGCCCAGCACCGGGACCCCGGCCTGCTCGCAGGCCTGCCGCAGCACCTGCTCGTGGCGGGCCGACCCGACCCGGTTGAGGATCACGCCGCACACCCGGGTCGCGGCGTCGAACGTCGAAAAGCCGTGCAGCAGCGCGGCGATGCTGTGGCTCTGGCCGCGGGCGTCGACCACCAGGATCACCGGGGCGCCCAGCAGCCCGGCGACGTGGGCGGTGGAGCCCGCCGCCGGAGCGGTCGCGGTGGCCCCGATGCGCCCGTCGAAAAGCCCCATCACGCCCTCGATCACGGCGATGTCGGCGCCGCCGGCGCCGTGGGCGTACAGCGGGCCGATGCGGTGTTCGCCCACCAGCACCGGGTCGAGGTTGCGGCCGGGGCGAGCGGCGGCCAGGGCGTGGTAGCCGGGGTCGATGAAGTCGGGGCCGACCTTGAACGGCGCGACGGTGTGGCCCGCGCGGCGCAGGGCCCCGATCAAACCCGTTGCGACCGTGGTCTTTCCGCTGCCCGAGGCGGGCGCGGCGACGACCACGGCGGGGACGCTCACCGCGGCCCCTCCCACCTCGGCGAGCGCCCGCAAAATGCCACGTTGCACGGCGTGTCGGCTGGGGGCACCACCCGCTTGCGGGGGAGCAAACACGGGCGCTCGCGAGGGGTGGGGGCTGGGCGGCTCACCACTCGATGCCCTTCTGGCCCTTGCGGCCGGCATCCATCGGGTGCTTGACCTTGGTCATCTCGGTGACCAGGTCGGCGGCCTCGACCAGCCGCGGCGGGGCGTCGCGCCCGGTGATTACCACGTGCTGGTGGCCGGGCCGGGCCAGCAGGACGTCGACCACGTCGTCGACGTCGACCCAGCCCCACTTCAGCGGATAGGTGAACTCGTCGAGCACGTAGAAGTCGTGGCGCTGCGCGTCCAGCCGTCGCGCGATCTCGGCCCACCCGTCGGCCGCGGCGGCGGCGTGGTCGACGTCGCTGCCGGCCTTGCGCGTCCAGGACCAACCGCTGCCCATCTTGTGCCATTCGACGGGTGCGCCGATCCGGTACCGGTCGTGCAGTTCGCCGAGTTGGGCGAACGCCGCCTCCTCCCCGACCTTCCACTTCGCGCTCTTGACGAACTGGAACACGGCCACGCGCAGCCCGGCGTTCCACGCGCGCAACGCCATTCCGAACGCCGCCGTCGACTTGCCCTTGCCCGCGCCGGTGTGCACCGCCAGCACGGGCGTGTTGCGGCGCGCCCGGGTGGTCAGGCCGTCGGCGGGCACGTGGAGCGGTTTTCCCTGTGGCATCGAGGCCTACCTCTCAGGCGGCGCCGCGCACGGCCCGGGTCAGGTGGTCGGCGCGCAACTGCTCCAGCCGCACGGCCGGCGCCCCGAGCTGATCGGCGAGCCGCTGGGCCAATCCCAGCCGCACATACGAGGTCTCGCAGTCCACGACCACCGCGGCGGCGCCCTCGGCGAGCAGCCGGGCGGCCGCGATCCGGCTGCGCCCCAACGGGTCCGGCCCGGCGGTGGCCCGGCCGTCGGTGAGCACCACCACCAGCGGGCGGCGCGCCCGGTCGCGCGCCCGTTCCCGCACGATCAGCTCGCGCGCGGCCAGCAGGCCCTCGGCCAGCGGGGTCTTGCCGCCGGTGTCGAACCGGGCCAGCCGGCGCCCGGCGATGTGCGCCGACGACGTCGGCGGCAGCAGCAGCCGCGCCCCGGCTTGCCGGAAGGTGATGACGGCGACCTTGTCGCGGCGCTGGTAGGCGTCGCGCAGCAACGACAGGGTGGCCCCGCTGACCGCGGCCATGCGGTCGCGGGCGGCCATCGACCCCGACGCGTCGACGACGAAGATCACCAGGTTGCCTTCGCGCCCTTCGCGGATGGCCCGGCGCACGTCGTCCGGCGTCGGCCGCAGGGGCCCGGCCCCGGCGCGCCCGGCGGCCGACAGCAGGGTGGCAAACAGGTGCAGCCCGTGCGCGCCGGGCTGGGGTTGGTCGGCGTCGGCGGCGGCCACCACGCTGCCGGAGGCGTTGCGGGCCCGCGACCGCCGCCCCGGTGCGCCCGCGCCGACGCCGGGGACGGTCAGCGCCCGGGTGCGAAACGTCGCCGACGGGGGCGCGCTGGGCTTCGGCGGGCGTGGAGTCGAAACGTATTGCTGGGCAGGCGAATCCGCGGACTGGCCGCCGCCGGGCGGGTCGGGGTCGGGCTCGGGGTCCTCGGCGCCGGCGCGCGCCAGGGCCTCGTCGAGCTGCTCGCGATCGATGCCGGGGTCGTCGAAGGGGTCGCGGCGGCGCCGGTGCGGCAGCGCCAGCTCGGCGGCCACCCGGATGTCCTGCTCGTCGACGGTGGTCGCGCCGCGCCACGCCGCGTGCGCGACGGCGGTGCGGGCCACCACCAGGTCGGCGCGCATGCCGTCGACGTCGAACGCCGCGCACAGCGCCGCGATGCGCCGTAATTCGCTGTCCGGCAACACCACGTCGTCGACCACGGCGCGCGCCGCGGCGATCCGCTGGGCCAGTTCCGCCTCGGCGCCGGCGTACCGGTGCGCGAACCCGTCGGGGTCGGCCTCGTAGGCCAGGCGCTGGCGGATGACCTCCGCCCGCACGGCGACGTCGCGGGAGGCCTGCACGTCGACGGTGAGGCCGAAGCGGTCCAGCAGCTGCGGGCGCAGCTCCCCCTCCTCGGGGTTCATCGTGCCGATCAACACGAACCTCGCCTCGTGCGAATGGGAGATGCCGTCGCGCTCGACGTGCACCCGCCCCATCGCCGCGGCGTCCAGCAGCACGTCGACCAGGTGGTCGTGCAGCAGGTTGACCTCGTCGACGTAGAGCACGCCGCCGTGCGCGCGGGCCAACAGCCCCGGGGAGAACGCGTGCTCGCCGTCGCGCAGCACCCGCTGCAGGTCCAGCGAACCGATGACCCGGTCTTCGGTTGCGCCGAGCGGCATTTCGACCAGACCGGAGTCCGGGGTGTTACCCGACGCGGCGGCCAGCAGCGCCGCCAGCCCGCGCACCGCCGTCGACTTGGCGGTGCCCTTCTCGCCGCGGATGAGCGCGCCGCCGATCTCGGGGCGCACGGCGCACAGCAGCAGCGCGAGCCGCAGCTGGTCGTGGCCCACGATGGCGCTGAACGGGTAGGGCTTCACGGCTGCTCCGGGAGGCCGGAGCGGGGCTTGAGCATGGGCACGTGCGGGATGCCGTCGTCGACGAAATCGTCACCGTCGCGCACGAATCCGTGCTGGGCGTACATGTCGGCCAGATAGGTCTGCGCGTCGATGCGGCACGGGTAGTCGCCGACCTCGGCCAGCGCGGCGCGCAGCAGCCGGGTGGTGTGGCCGTGCCCGCGCGCGGCGCGCTTGGTACACAGCCTGCCGATCCGGAACGCCTTCTCGCCCCCGGCGTGCTCCTCCATCAACCGCAGCGTGCAGATCACCTCGCCGGCGGGCGTTTCCAGCCAGAAGTGCCGGGTCTCGGCCAGCAGGTCGCGCCCGTCCAGCTCCGGATACGGGCAGGCCTGTTCGACCACGAACACCTCCACCCGCAGCTTGAGCAGCTCGTAAAGGGTCGCGGCGTCAAGGTCTTTGGACCAGGCGCGGCGCAAGGCTTCAGTCATGGCGCCTCCAAGTCGAGCGCCTTGGTTCCCCAGGCCCACACCTCGTCGAACAGCGCCGGCTCGCGGGACAGCTCCGCCCCCAGCGACGGCACCATCTCCTTGAGCGTGGGCAGCCACGCACCGTAGCGGTCGGGGAAGCAGCGCCGCAGCACGTCGAGCATGGCCGGCACGGCGGTCGACGCGCCCGGCGAGCCCCCGAGCAGCCCCGCGATGCTGCCGTCGGCCGCGCCGAGCACGCTGGTGTCGAAATCGAGCGCGCCGCCGGTGCGCCTATCGCGGCGGATCACCTGCACCCGCTGACCCGCGACCGTGAGCTCCCAATCCGAATCGGTTGCGCTGGGCGCGAATTCGCGCAGCGCGCGCACCCGGCCGGGCTCGGACAGGCGCAGCTGGCCGATCAGGTAGTTGACCAGCGTCAGCTGGGTCAGCCCGACGCCGAGCATCGACACCACGTTGTCCGGCCTGATCGAGCGGGGCAGGTCGGTGAAGTGACCGTGTTTCAGGAACTTCGGCGACCAGCCGGCGTAGGGCCCGAACACCAGCCAGGCCTTGCCGTTGACGAACCGGAGGTCCAGGTGCAGCGCGCCCAGCGGCGGGGCGCCCGGCGCCGGCGCGCCGTACACCTTGGCGCGGTGTGCGGCGGTGAGCGCGGGGTTGGCGGTGCGTAGGAACCGGCCGCCGATCGGGAAGCCGGCGAAACCCCTGACCTCCTTGATGCCCGACTTCTGCAGCAGCGGCAGCGCGTCCCCGCCGGCGCCGACGAACACGAATTTGGCGTTCAGCCGGCGCTTTTCGCGGGTGCGGCGGTTGCGGACCGAAAGCGTCCAGCTGCCGTCGGCCTGGCGGGTGAGGTTGCGGACCTCGTGGCCGAACAGCGCGGTGGCGCCGCCCCGCACGCAGAACCCGATCAGCTGCCGGGCCAGCGCACCGAAGTCGACGTCGGTGCCGTCGGCGGCCCAGTTGAGCGCGGTCGGCTCGGAGAAGTCGCGGTCGGCGGCCATGTACGGCAGCCGGCGCGCGAATTCGCCCGGGTCCTCGATCAATTCGGTGCGCGCAAAGAGCGGGTTGTCGGCCAGCGCGCGCCGTCGCCGCCGCAGGTAGTCCACCCGTGCCGCCCCGCGCACGAAGCTGGCGTGCGGGATCCGGTTGACGAAGCCGCGGTCCCCCAGGATGCCGTTCTCGACGGCGTACGCCCAGAATTGGCGGGTCACCTGGAACTGCTCGTTGATGCGCACCGCTTTGGTGATGTCGACCGAACCGTCGGTGCGCTGCGGGGTGTAGTTCAGCTCGCACAGCGCGGAGTGCCCGGTGCCGGCGTTGTTCCAGGGGCTGCTGCTTTCGGCGGCGACGGCGTCCAGCCGCTCGATCAGGGTGATCGACCAATCCGGTTCCAGCCGCCGCAGCAACGCCCCCAGCGTGGCGCTCATGATGCCGGCGCCCACCAGCACGACGTCGACGCGCGCGGTGGTGGCTGGCCCTGACACCGTCCCAGGTTATCCCGACACCACGCGGGCACTTGCGGCGTGCGGCTCCCGGTCCCCAGCAAAACCTTTAAGCTGGCCACGTGACTGGCTGGGCGACTGGCTGGGTGCCCGACGTGCTGCCCGGCTATTGGCAGCGCACGATCCCGCTCGGAGCCGACCCCGCCGGCGAAGGCAACATCGTGGCGACGCTGATCCGGCGCGGCGAACCCACCGGCGACGACCGCCACGCCGTCCTGGCCGTGCACGGCTACACCGACTACTTCTTCCACACCGCGCTGGCCGATCACTTCGCCGGGCGCGGCTTTGCCTTCTATGCGCTGGACTTACAGAAATGCGGCCGGTCGCGGCGCGACGGGCAGACCCCGCACTTCATCATCGACCTCGCCCGCTACGACGCCGAGCTCGAACACGCCCTGGCGGCCATCCGCGAGCAGGCGCCCAGCCGCGTGCTGGTCTACGGCCACTCCTCCGGCGGTCTGATCGCGTCGCTGTGGCTGGACCGGCTGCGCCGGCGCGACCCGGCCGCGCACGCCGCCATGGGCGGTCTGGTGCTCAACAGCCCGTTTCTGGACCTGCCCGGCCCGGCGGTGCTGCGCCTGTTCACCACCTCGGCGCTGATCGCCGGGCTGTCGCGGGTGTGGTCCAAGGGCGTGCTCCGAGCGCCCGCCGAGGGCGGCTACGGCACCACACTGCACCGCGACTACCACGGCGAGTTCGACTACGACCTGCAGTGGAAACCGGTGGGCGGCTTCCCGATCACCGTCGGCTGGCTGCACGCGATCCGCCGCGGGCAGACCCGGCTGCACCGCGGGCTCGACGTCGGCGTCCCGAACCTGATCCTGCGTTCGGATCACAGTGTGCGCGAGACGGACGGCCCCGAGTCCATGCACAGCGGCGACGCGGTCCTCGACGTCAAGCTGATCGCCAAATGGGCGGGCTGCATCGGGAATCGCACCACCACGGTGGTGGTTCCCGACGCCAAACACGACGTCTTCCTGTCGCTGCCGCGGCCGCGTGAGGTCGCCTATCGCCAACTGGACGCCTGGCTGAACGACTACCTCGGCGCCGAGAGCACCTCGGCGTCCTCGGGGAAGGGGTGAGGGCCCGCCAATGGAAACCTACGACATCGCGATCATCGGAACCGGTTCGGGCAACAGCATTCTCGACGACCGCTACGCCGACAAGCGCGCGGCCATCTGCGAGCAGGGCACGTTCGGGGGCACCTGCCTGAACGTGGGGTGCATCCCGACGAAGATGTTCGTCTACGCCGCCGAGGTGGCCGCCACCATTCGGGAGGCGTCGCGCTACGGGGTCGACGCGCACATCGACCGGGTGCGCTGGGACGACATCGTCTCGCGCGTCTTCGGCCGCATCGACCCGATCGCGCTCAGCGGCGAGGACTACCGGCGCAGCGCACCCAACGTCGACGTGTACGGGGCGCACACCCGGTTCGGCCCCGTGCAGCCCGACGGGCGCTACCTGTTGCGCACCGACGCCGGCGAGGAATTCGCCGCCGATCAGGTCGTGATCGCCGCGGGCTCGCGGGCGGTGGTCCCGCCGGCGATCCTGGCGTCCGGCGTGAAGTATCACACCAGCGACACCGTCATGCGGATCGCCGAGCTGCCCGAGCACGTCGCGATCGTCGGAAGCGGTTTCGTGGCAGCGGAATTCGCGCACGTCTTCTCCGCGCTCGGCGCGCGGGTCACGCTGGTGGTCCGGGGCAGCTGCATGCTGCGGCACTGCGACGACACCATCTGCGAACGCTTCACGCGCATCGCGGCGGCCAAGTGGGAGCTGCGCACCCACCGCACCGTCGCGCACGCGGCCAACCGCGGCTCCGGCGTCGCGCTCGAGCTCGACGACGGCTCCACCGTGACCGCCGACCTGCTGCTGGTGGCGACCGGGCGGTTGTCCAATGCCGACCTGCTGGACGCCGAGCAGGCCGGGATCGACGTCGCGAACGGGCGGGTGGTGGTCGACGAATACCAACGCACCTCGGCGCGCGGCGTTTTCGCGCTCGGCGACGTCTCGTCGCCGTATCAGCTCAAGCACGTCGCCAACCACGAGGCCCGCGTCGTGCAGCACAACCTGCTGTGCGACTGGGACGACACCGAGTCCATGGCCGTCACCGACCACCGCTCCGTGCCGGCGGCGGTGTTCACCGACCCCCAGCTGGCCAGCGTCGGGCTGACCGAAAATCAGGCCATCGCACGCGGATTCGACATCAAGGTCGCGGTGCAAAGCTACGGGGACGTCGCCTACGGGTGGGCGATGGAAGACACCACGGGCGTGGTCAAACTCATCGCCGAGTCCAACAGCGGATGCCTGCTGGGCGCCCACATCATGGGCCACCAGGCGTCGTCGATCATCCAGCCGCTGATCCAGGCGATGAGCTTCGGGCTGACCGCCGCGGAGATGGCGCGCGGCCAGTACTGGATCCACCCGGCGCTGCCCGAGGTGATCGAGAACGCCCTGCTGGGTCTGCGCTGACGCTCGCTTTTCGAGTGTGAAGCGTCTGCGCCGAGTGTGAATCGTCGGCGGCCGCGAGGGCCGGTTTTCCGCCGTGGGCTCACGGCGAAAGTGGGCCCGCCCTAGGTCAGCCGCGCTGGCACTGCGGGCACAGGCCGCGCAGCGTCAGGCCGGCGGCCTCCGACAGCGCGAACGAACTGCCCGCCATCGCATGCTCGAGCGCCGAACTGAGCTGGCGGGCGGGCACCTCGATGATCGAGGCGCACCGCGTGCACACGGCGTGATGGTGGGGGGCGGTGGCCAGCCCGTAGGTGGTGACGCCGCCGTCGAGGGTCAGCGCATGCAGCACCCCCTGGTCGACGAGGGTGGTCACCGTGCGGTAGATGGTCGCCATGTCGGGCGGCTGGGTGCCCGGCGGCAGGCACGCGCGCACCCGCTGGTGGATCTCGGCCACCGGCAGGTGCCCGTTGACCGGCTCGAGCACCGCCAGCACCTGGATCCGCGACGCCATCCGGCGCAGCCCGCGGGCCCGGAGAAAGTCACCGAGGCGTTCGGCGACGGCCGCGTCCACCACGGGCGCCTTGCTGGTCATCCGTTCAGTGTCGCGCCCGGCACCGGGGATTGCCAGCTTTCGCCACAACTCGGCGCGTCACCTCCTGCAACTGGCTTGCATTTGGCGCGCGCCGCGCCCTAATGTCGTGCCGGTGGCCAGCACCGTCTCGAGGCTTCGCGCCGCCCTGACCCCCGCGGAGTGGTGGCGGCTGGGAGCGATGGCGGCGGTGATCGTCGCCCTGCACCTGATCGGCTGGATCACCCTGGTGTGGATCGTCGACCCGCAACGACTCAGCCTGGGCGGCAAGGCGTTTGGCATCGGAGTCGGGCTGACCGCCTACACGCTGGGCATGCGGCACGCCTTCGACGCCGACCACATCGCCGCCATCGACAACACCACCCGCAAGCTGATGAGCGACGGGCAGCGCCCCCTGGCCGTCGGCTTCTTCTTCTCGCTGGGCCACTCCACGGTGGTCTTCGCGCTGGCGCTGCTGCTGGTGACCGGGGTCAAGACGATCATCGGCCCGGTCGAGGACGACTCGTCGGCGCTGCATCACTACACCGGCCTGATCGGCACCAGCGTCTCGGGCCTGTTCCTTTATCTGATCGCCTTCCTCAACATCATCGTCCTGGTCGGCATAATGCGCGTCTTCGCGCGGCTGCGCCGCGGCGACTACGACGAGACCCAACTGGAACGGCAGCTGCAAAACCGCGGCCTGATCAACCGCTTCCTGGGGCGCTTCACCAAATCGATCACCAAGTCCTGGCACGTGTACCCCGTCGGGCTGTTGTTCGGGCTGGGTTTCGACACCGCCACCGAGATCGCCCTGCTGGTGCTGGCGGGCACCAGCGCGGCGGCCGGCCTGCCCTGGTACGCCATCCTGTGCCTGCCGGTGCTGTTCACCGCGGGCATGTGCCTGCTGGACACCATCGATGGCTCGTTCATGAACTTCGCCTACGGCTGGGCCTTCTCCAACCCGGTGCGCAAGGTCTACTACAACATCACCATCACCGGCCTGTCGGTGGTCGTCGCCCTGCTGATCGGCACCGTGGAGCTGCTCGGGCTGTTCGCCGAGCAGCTGGGCTGGCGGGGGCCGTTCTGGCAGTGGCTGGGCGGGCTGGACCTCAACACCGTCGGCTTCGTCGTCGTCGGGATGTTCGTCGCGACGTGGGCGGTCGCCGTGCTGGTCTGGCGCTACGGGCGCATCGAAGAGAGGTGGGCCCCGGCCGAGCCCGCCGGCTGACCGGGTCGGGAAAACCGCGTTTCGGGTGCCGGCCCGCTTTTGGGTGTAGAACGGTGCCATGCACGAGCTGTCGCTGTGCGAGGCGATCGCCGGCATGGTCAAGACGCATGCCGACGGCCGGCACGTCGACGTGGTGCGCGTGCGGGTCGGGGCGTTACGCCAGGTGGTGCCGGAATCCCTGTCGTTCTGCTGGACGCTGGTCCGCGACTTCGAGGACATGCCCGACGCCGAGCTGGAGCTCGAATGCGTCGGCGCCGAGGTGGAATGCCGCTCGTGCAGCCACCGATCCGAGATCACCTCGGCGTGGTCGATCTGGTGCCCGCGCTGCGACAGCAGCGACGTCGAGGTGCTGCGCGGCAACGAATTTTTGGTGACGTCGATGGACGTCTCGTGAAAAGCGCTCCCGCCGAACGGATTTGACCATGGGCAGATTTCATCGGCACGACGACGGGACCGCGCACGACCACGATGAGCACGGCGATCACCGTCACTACCGCACCGGCAAACAGCGCGTAGACGTGCTGGAGGCCATTTTCGCCGAAAACGACGTTCTCGCCGGCGCCAACCGGTCGGCGTTCGATCGCAACGGGATCCGCGCGCTGAACCTGATGAGCTCGCCCGGATCGGGCAAGACGACCGTCCTCGCGGCCACGCTCGACGAGCTCGCCGGGGAGTTCGCGATCGGGGTGATCGAGGGCGACATCGCCACGGACCTGGACGCTGCCAAGCTCAGCGGCCGCGGCGCCCAGGTGTCACTGCTCAACACCAGCAACGGCTTTGGCGGCGAATGCCACCTCGACGCGCCGATGGTCGGCCGCGCGCTGCCGGGTCTCGACCTGCCCGGTCTGGACCTGGTGATCATCGAGAACGTCGGCAACCTGGTCTGCCCGGCGGAGTTCGACGTCGGCGAGCACGCCAAGGCGATGGTGTACTCGGTGACCGAGGGCGAGGACAAGCCGCTGAAGTACCCGGTGATGTTCCGATCGGTGGATGTGGTGCTGCTCAACAAGATTGACCTCGTCCCCCACCTGGACGCCGACGTGGACACCTACGTCGCGCACGTTCGCCGGGTCAACGCGACCGCGGCGATCCTGCCGGTCAGCGCGCGCACCGGGGCCGGCATGGCCGCCTGGTTCGGCTGGCTGCGGCGGTTCGCCGGCGCGCCCTGACGCCGCGGCGAAACGGCCGTTTAAAGCCCCGAAAAAGGGGAAGCGTTGACAACCCCTGGGCGCAGGCGTAGACCCAAAATCAGCGCTGCGCAAGTGGGCCGACGGTCGACTCCGGCGGCGCAGGGGCCCCAGCCCGGCCCCGGAAAGCTCCATGACCGCGCGCATCCTGGTGGCCGGGATCGGCAACATCTTCCTGGGGGACGACGGATTCGGCTCCGAGGTGGTCCGCAACGCCCAGATCCCGCAGGGCGATTCGGGTGTGCGCGTCGTCGACTACGGCATCCGGGGCATGCACCTGGCCTACGACCTGCTCGAGGAGTGGGACACGCTGGTCCTCGTCGACGCCGTGCCCGGCCGCGGCAACCCGGGCGCGTTGCACGTCTTCCAGGCCGACCACGAATCGGGTTCGGCCGCACCCGGTATGGACGCCCACAGCATGGATCCCGCGGCGGTGTTCGCCAGCCTGCGGGCGTTGGGGGGCAACCCGCCCTACACCGTCGTCGTCGGGTGCGAGGCGGCCAGCGTCGAGGAGGGCATCGGCCTCAGCGAGCCGGTGGCCAAGGCCGTGCCGCGCGCCGCGCGCGCCGTCGAGGAAATCGTCGCCGCGCTGCAAGCGTCGACCGCGCACGCGTCCTCGCGAGGGGGGTGCTGAACGCCATGTGCCTGGGTATACCCGGTCAGGTGATCCGGATGTTGGAGGGTTACAGCGGGCAGCTCGCGCTGGTCGACGTCACCGGCGAGCAGCGCAGGATCAACGTCGGCATGTTGCCGGAGGAGACGTTCGCGCCCGGTGACTGGATCATCATCCACATGGGCTTCGCCGTCGAGAAGACGGACCGGGCCGGGGCCGAGCAGGCGATGGCCGGCCTGGAGCTGATGGGGCGGGGCGGCGCCGAACCGACGGGCGGCCCGGGGGGCGGTTGACATGACCGGTGCCCCCGTCGCGCTCCGGAGCGAAACCGTCCGGCGGCGCTTCACCGTGACCGGCGTCGTGCAGGGGGTCGGCTTTCGTCCGTTCGTGCACCGGCTCGCCACCGAGCTGGGGCTGGCCGGCTTCGTCGGCAACGATTCCGGCGCGGTCTTCCTCGAGGTGCAGGGGGAACGCGCTCGCGTGGACGAGTTCGGCCGCCGGTTGCGTGGCGAGGCCCCGCCGCTCGCCCGAATCGGCGCCGTGAGCGTCACCGACGCCGCCGTCAAAGCCTCGGGGCGCGACTTCCGGATCGTGGCCTCGCGGGTGCTCGCCGGTGGGACGACGCCGATTCCGCCCGACATCGCGGTGTGCGACGACTGCGTGCGCGAGCTGTTCGACCCGCGCGACCGCCGCTATCGGCACCCGTTCGTCACCTGCACCAACTGCGGGCCGCGGTTCACCATCATCCGCGGGTTGCCGTACGACCGCCCGTCCACCACCATGGCGGCGTTCGCGATGTGTGACCGGTGCGCCGCCGAGTACCACGATCCGGCCGATCGCCGGTTCCACGCGCAGCCGATCGCCTGCCCCGATTGCGGCCCGTCGCTGTGGTTTTCGTCGCCGGCCGGCCGGGTGGGCGGTCCGGACGCCGCGCTGGCGGCCGCCCAGCGCGCGCTGGCCGACGGCGCCGTCGTCGCCGTCAAGGGCATCGGCGGTTACCACCTGGCCTGCGCCGTCGACGACGACGCCGCGGTCGGCGCGTTGCGGGCGCGAAAGGCACGCGGCGCCAAGCCGTTCGCCATGCTGGTGCGCGACCTCGACGTGGCGCGCCGCTATGCGCGCGTCGACGCCGACGAGGCCGCGGTGCTGTCGAGTTCCGCCCGCCCGATCGTGTTGCTGCGACGCCGTCCGGGCGCGCCGGTGGCCGCCGCCGTCGCGCCGGGCAGCCCGCGGCTCGGGCTGATGCTGCCCTACTCGCCCCTGCATCACCTGCTTTTGGCGCCCGTGCCCGGCGCCCCCGAGCGGGTACCCGACGGGCTGGTGCTCACCAGCGCCAATCGTTCCGACGAGCCGATCTGCTTCACCGATGCCGATGCGGCCGAGCGGCTTCCGGGTTTGTGCGATGCGGTGCTCGACCACGACCGGCCGATCCACGTGGCCTGTGACGACTCCGTGGTGCGCGTCGTCGACGGCAGGGAACTGCCGATCCGCCGGTCGCGCGGGTACGCGCCGCTGCCGGTCGATCTCGGGCGGTCGGGGCCGAGCGTGCTCGCCGTGGGCGGCGAACTGAAGAACACCTGCTGCCTCACCGACGGCTCCCGCGCCTACCTGTCCGGCCACGTCGGCGACATGGCCGGCTGGGAGACGCTGCGCGCGTTCGAACGCGCGGTGGACCAGCTCACCGAAATCCGCGGCGCCCCGGCGCGCGTCGCCGCCGACCTGCATCCCGGCTACCACACGCGCAACTGGGCGGAGCGCCATGCGGGCGACCGGCCCCTCGATCTCGTCCAGCACCACCACGCGCACGTCGTCTCGCTGCTGGCCGAGCACGGGCGCATCGGGGAGCCCGTCATCGGGGTGGCGTTCGACGGGACCGGCTACGGCTGCGACCAAACCGTCTGGGGCGGTGAGATTCTCGCTCTCGGAACCGACAGCCACCGATTCGTCCGCGCCGGCCACCTGCTGCCGGCGCCGCTGCCCGGCGGCGACGCCGCGGTGCGCAACCCGTGGCGGATGGCGCTGTCCCAACTGTGGCTGGCCGGCATCGACTGGACCCCGGATCTCGCGCCGGTCGCGGCGGCCAGCCCGGCCGAATTGCGCCTGACCCGCTCGCAATTGGCGAGCGGCACCGGGTGTGTGCCGTGCTCGAGCATGGGCCGGCTGTTCGATGCCGTCGCCTCCCTGCTCGGGGTGCGCCACCGCATCGACTACGAGGGCCAGGCCGCCATCGAGCTCGAGGCGCTCGCGGAGTCGGCCCCCGGCGGCCGGCGGGCCGGACCGTCGCTGCCGCTGACCGTGCGGGCCGGCGGGATGATCGATCCGACCACCATGGTGCGGGCGCTGGTGGCGGCGCGGTGCGCCGGTACGCCGGCCGCCGTGCTGGCCCTGGCGTTCCACGAGGCCGTCGCCGACGCCGTCGCCGAGGCGGTCGGCCGGGTGGCCGGCGCGGTCCGGCTGGTCGGGTTGACCGGCGGGGTGTTCCAGAACGTGCTGTTGTCGCGCGCGTGCCGCACGCGCTTGCAGCGCACCGGGTTCGAGGTGCTCACCCACCACACCGTCCCGCCCAACGACGGCGGCCTGGCGCTGGGTCAGGCGACGATCTCGATGCTGACAGGTCTGGAGCAGGAGGCGGGCCGATGACCACCGCCATCGACCGCGGGCTGGGCGCCGACCTGGCCGAGGACCTCGCCGCCACCGCGTTCACGCTGGCCAAGCGTTTCGCGGCGGGGGCGACCATGTGGTCGATCGCGCCGTCGTGGGAGCCGCACGCGCTGCACATCGCCGTCGAGTTCGTGCACCCGGTGATCATGGGCAAGCGGGCGCTGCCCGCGGTCGCACTGACCGGACCCGACCTGGTCGATCTCGCGCGGGTGTCGGTGCGCCCCGGCGACATCGTGGTCGCCGTCGCCGGTGCGGGCGACGCACAGGTGCGCTCCGTGATGCGCCGCTGCCCCGCGTGGGGGGCCACCACGATCTGGATCGGCAGCGGTGAACGGCCGCCGGACGGGACGGCCGACCACGTGCTGTGGCTCGACGACCCCGATCCCCGGGTCCCCGCGACCGGCGGCTTCGTGCTGTTCTACCACCTGCTGTGGGAGCTGACCCACGTGTGCTTCGAGCACTCGGGGCTGCTCAAACCCGAACGCGCCGACGATGTTTGCGTCACCTGCAGCGACGAGGGTCGCCTGGGCGAGGTGGTCGGCTCCTCCGAAAACGGCCAGGCGGCGGTGCGCACCGCGCGGGGCGTGGAGAACGTGATCACCACGCTCGTCGGCCCGGTCGCGCCCGGCGAGCTGGTCCTGGTGCACGCGGGCATGGCGATCAGCCGCCTCGAGGAAGGGGGGCCGTCATGACCGACGAGCCCACCAACTTCCTGTACCCCTTCATCGACGCGCAGGAGGACAACCCCGAAGCGCTGCTGGCCGACCTCGCCTCCTCGGCGCAGGCCAAGGCGGCCGAGAGCCTGGCGCTGCGCCGCTCGACGCTGGAGGCCAACGCCGAACTGCTGGAGGCGGCCGCCGCCGAGATGGCGCGCCGCTTCGCGGCGGGCGGGCGGCTGTTCACGTTCGGCAACGGGGGCAGCTGCACCGATTCCACCACGCTGGCAAGCCTTTTCGCCCGCCCGCCGGTCGGCAAGCCGCTCCCGGCGTGGCCGCTGACCGCCGATCAGGCGATCCTGACCGCGCTGGGCAACGACGTCGGGTTCGAGCTGGTGTTCGCCCGGCAGCTGATCGCCCGGGCCCAGGCCGGCGACATCGCGATCGCCATGTCGACCAGCGGGGGCTCGCCCAACCTGCTCGCCGCGCTCGCCGAGGCGCGCCAACGCGGCCTGTACACCATCGGTTTCGCCGGTTACAACGGCGGCGCCTTCGCCGACAACCCGAACGTGGACGCCTGCTTCGTCGTTCGCTCGCAAAGCGTGCACCGCATTCAGGAGTCGCAGGCGCTGCTGGGCTACCGGCTGTGGTTGAGCGTGCACGACCGGCTCGGTGGGCGAGGTTTGGGGGCGGCATGAGCAACTCGGCGAGCGAATACCTTTCGTCCGGGCCGCGGTTCGGCGAGGGCGAGGTGATCGAGCGGATCGAGTCGTTCCGCCGGCGCCGCCCCCGGCTGCTCGACGACCACGTCACCCTGGCGCACGGGGCGGGCGGCAAGGCGTCGGCCGCGCTGGTGGGCACCGTGTTCGTGGAGGCCTTCCGCAACCCGCTGCTGGAGTCCCTGGGCGACGGCGCGGTCCTGGCGCTGCCCGGCGGCGAGCGCCTGGCCATGTCGACGGACTCGTTCGTGGTGCAGCCCAGGCGTTTTCCCGGCGGGTCGATCGGCGCACTCGCCGTGCACGGCACCTGCAACGACCTCGCGATGGCCGGCGCCGTGCCGTCGTGGATCTCGGCGGCGTTCGTGATCGAGGAGGGCTTCGCGGTCGCCGAGTTGAAGGAGATCGTCGCCGACATGGCGGCCGCGGCCACCGCCGCGGGGGTGCAGATCGTCACCGGTGACACCAAGGTGGTGCCCCGGGGCGCGGCCGACGGGTTGTTCGTCACCACCACCGGCACCGGCGTCGTCCCCGCGGGGCGGGCCCTCTCGCCCGAGTCGGTGCGCGCCGGGGACGCGGTGCTGTTGTCGGGGCCGATCGGCGATCACGGCATGGCCGTCATGCTCGCCCGCGGTGACCTGGCCATCGAGGCCGACATCGCCTCCGACACCGCCTGCCTGAGCCCGCTGGTGGAGCTGTTGCTGGCGGCGGCGCCGTCCACGCGGTGGATGCGCGACGCGACCCGCGGCGGGGTCGGCACGGTGTGTAACGAGCTCGCGCAGGCCTGCGGCCTCGGGGTGCTGCTGGAGGAGGAGCGAATGCCGGTGCGGCCCATGGTGACCGGCGCGTGCGAGTTGCTCGGCATCGACCCGCTGTACGTCGCCAACGAGGGCAAGTTCGTCGCCGTCGTCGCCGCGGAGGAGGCCGAGGCGGGGCTGGCCGCGTTGCGGTCCCATCCCTTGGGCGTCGAGGCGGTGCGGGTCGGGGAAATCGTCGGCGAACCGGCCGAAACCGTCGTGCTGCGTACCGGATTCGGCGGCACCCGGATCGTCGACATGCTGGTCGGGGATCCGTTGCCGCGGATCT
Organism: Mycobacterium sp. NGS63; assembly: GCF_059812295.1. Lineage (NCBI taxonomy): Bacteria > Bacillati > Actinomycetota > Actinomycetes > Mycobacteriales > Mycobacteriaceae > Mycobacterium > Mycobacterium sp. NGS63. The sequence goes on along the minus strand of NZ_JCALCJ010000004.1, from coordinate 593,355 downwards.
GCTGAAGAGGAAGGGAGGGCGAAGCCATGTGCCTTGGGATTCCGGGCCGGATCGTCGAAATCACCGATCCTGCCGACTATCTGGCGAAGGTCGACGTCAGCGGCGTGCAGCGCACGATCAGCGTGCGCCTGCTCGAGGGCGCCATGCCCGACCCGGGCGACTGGGTCCTGGTCCACGTCGGGTTCGCGATGGCCACGATCGACGAGACCGAGGCGCTGCTCACCCTGGCCGCCATCAAGAAACTCGGCGACGCCTACACCACCGAGATGGAAGCCTTCGACTCGTCGGCCAACGTCTGAAAGGCGGCCCCCATGAAATTCGTCGACGAATTCCGCGATCCCGCCGCGGCGCGCAAGCTGCTGGCCGCCATCGAGCACTTGGCCGGCGAGACAGAGCAATTCAAGTTCATGGAGGTGTGCGGAGGGCACACCCACACCATCTACCGGCACGGCATCGAACACCTGCTGCCCGGCAACGTCGAGCTGGTGCACGGCCCGGGGTGCCCGGTCTGCGTCATCCCGATGGGCCGCATCGACGACGCGATGTGGCTGGCCGGCCAGCCCGGCGTGATCTTCACCTGTTTCGGCGACATGATGCGGGTGCCGGGGTCGGACGGCAGCCTGCTGCACGCCAAGGCGCGCGGCGCCGACGTGCGGTTCGTGTACTCCCCGCTGGACGCGCTGAAGATCGCCGTCGACAATCCCGACAAACAGGTGGTCTTTTTCGCCATCGGCTTCGAAACCACGGCGCCCTCGACCGCGGTCACGCTGGTCCGCGCGCGGGACCTGGGCCTGACCAATTTCAGCGTCTTCTGCAATCACGTCACGATCGTGCCGCCCATCCGGGCCATCCTGGAATCGCCGGACCTGCGGCTGTCGGGGTTCATCGGCCCCGGGCACGTGTCGACGGTGGTGGGCAACCGGCCGTACCGGTTCGTGCCGGAGGTGTACCGAAAGCCGTTGGTGGTGGCCGGTTTCGAGCCGCTGGACATCCTGGCATCGGTCGCGATGCTGCTGACCCAGATCCGTGAGGGCCGCTGCGAGGTGGAAAACCAGTACAAGCGCGTGGTGCCCGAGCACGGCAACCCGGCCGCGCTGGCGCTGCTGGGCAAGGTGTTCGCGCTGCGCCCGCACTTCGAATGGCGCGGGCTGGGGTTCATCTCGCAGAGCGCGCTGCGCCTGCACGACGATTTCGCGGAGTTCGACGCGGAGCTGCGGTTCGCGATGCCCGGGGTGCGCGTCGCCGACCCCAAGGCCTGCCAGTGCGGCGAGGTACTCAAGGGGGTGCTCAAGCCCTGGGAGTGCAAGGTTTTCGGCACGGCATGCACCCCCGAGACCCCGATCGGGACGTGCATGGTGTCCGCGGAGGGCGCGTGCGCGGCGTACTACAACTTCGGGCGCATGCACCGTGACGCGGTGAAGCTGGTCGGACGCGCTTGACCGCCACCCGCTTACCCAGGGGCGCCGAGATGTTCGCCCGCTACGCGTACGCCCCCAACGCGCTGGGCTACTGCGGTCCCCCGCTGGGCGCCACGCTCCGCGACGGCACCGTCGACGAGGTGCGCAGCGCGGCAACGAGATTCGCCGGGGCCTGGCCCTACCTGCGGGTGCTGTCGGCGCTGAGCGGCATCGCCGATCCGCTGGACCATCGGCTGGTCGAGTCGTACTGGCTCGGCGGCGGGGTCGGCGCCGAGGTGGACCCGCACGAGTTCTTCGACGCGTTGCTGGCCATCATCGGCCCGCAGGCGGGCCGGTACTGGTCGCACCTCACACCGGAGCTGGCCGGCGAGGCCGCCGGCAATCACTGCTTTCACGTGTTCGGCGTGTATCCGTGGACACGGTTCCTCGGTCTTGAAAGCCCAAGCATGGATGAACAGCCGCTGCGCGTGCTCGACGACTGCCGGATCACCTGGGGCACAGTGGTTTCCCGCGCCGGGGACAATGTCGAGGTGCGCTGTCAGCGACTGGCGTGGGACGGCCGGGCGCTGACGCTGTCGGAGCCCGCGGCGCGCCCGCTGGAGGTCTGGACCGACGGGTACAGCGCGCTGCCCGACGTGGCCGTCGGCGACGCGGTCGCGGTGCACTGGGGCCGGCTGTGCGGTCGGCTGACACCGGAGCAGGAGCGCACGCTCGCCCAGAGCACCGAGCGTCAGCTGCGGGTCACCGGTCAACGGCTCAACCGCGTGCCACACTGACCGTCATGGCCGGTTCGATCTGCGACGTGCTGCCCGCCGCGGGCGCACTGCTGGGGGCCCCGGACGCGGTCGACAGCCTGGGTCTCGCGGAGTCGGTGGGCCCGGTCGACCGCGTCGCGGTGATGCTGGTGGACGGGATGGGCTGGCACCTCTTGCCCGAGCTGGCGCAGGACGCGCCGTTGCTGGCCGCGACGCTCGCCGGTGACACCGGGCGGCTGAGCGAACTGAGCTGTACGTTTCCGTCGACCACGCCGACCAGCCTGGTGTCATTGGGCACCGGGGCCGCACCCGGCGAGCACGGCATCCTGGGTTTCACGCTCAACGTGCCCGGCACCGACCGGGTGCTCAACCACATCCTGTGGCGAGACGACCCGCCGCCGGTTGCATGGCAACCGCTGCCGACCTGGTTCGAAAGGCTGCGGCGATCCGGTATTGGTGCGCGCGCCGTGCTGCCCGCGCCGTTCATCGGCAGTGGGCTGACCGACGCGGCGTACCGTGGCGCCGATTTTCGCCCCACGCAGCGCACGGACGACTATGCCGCGCGGCTGTCCGTGGAGCTCAAGGCGGCGCCGGGCCTGGCCTTCGGCTATATGGCCGACCTGGACACCGCGGCCCACGTGTTCGGTATCGGCTCGGCACGGTGGCACGAGGCGGCGGCCCGCGTCGATGCGCTGCTGAGCCGGCTGGTCGAGACTCTGCCGCCCAACGCGGCGTTGCTGGTGACCGCCGACCACGGCGGCCTCAACGTCCCGCCGGACGCGCGCGTCGACCTCGACACCGATCCTCGGCTCGGCGCGGGCGTGCGGGTGGTCGCCGGCGATCCGCGGGTGCGCTACCTGCACACCGAGCCGGGGGCCGCCATTGACGTGCGGGCCGCCTGGAGCGAGGCGCTCGACGGCCGGGCCCGCGTCTACGGCCGCGACGAGGCCGTGGCGAGCGGCATGTTCGGGCCGGTCGACCCGGCGCATCTGGAGCGGATCGGCGACGTCGTCGTCGTCTGCACCGGCGACACCGCCGTGCTGGCGACCGGCCACGAACCCCCGGAAGCCGCGCGGCTCATCGGTTTTCACGGCGCGGACAGCCCGGTCGAGATGGCGATCCCGTTGATCGCCTGGCGCGGCTGAGGGCCGGCCGACCCGGCATCTTGCAAGTCGATCGCAGTTATTTTTGCAAATCGATTGCATCAAGGCGGTCGGCATAGCTACGGTCAATGTGCGGGAGTTCGCTCCAGCTACCAAGGAGCTATTGGTTTGCGCCGCGCGCAGATTGAGGAGAAGTGGACGGTCTCGGCCCAACGCGTTGGCCCAAACGCGTTGACACAACGGCTTGGTTGCAGCCCAAGCAACGATCTCCACCGAACCGGCCGTCCGGCTCCGACGATCTCGCTGCGTCGGTGACCCCCGCCGTCATGGCTCGGCTCGGCGGCTGAGTCCCCAAAAGCCTTCCACAACAAGCGGTCCTAGCGCGCGTTCGCATCTCGCCGACGTGCGTCGTTGTCGTGCGCGCCGGATGATATCCGGCCGAATTACCAAGGAGAACAATGCCGTTCGTCACCACCATACCGAAAACCCTTCGCACAGCGGGCCAACGCCGTTGGGCGCCCACACCGGTCGCGGCGAGCTGAAGGGGGCAGCAACCATGGATTTCGCAGCACTGCCACCAGAAGTCAACTCCGCCCGCATGTACACCGGGCCCGGCGCGGCACCCATGCTGGCCGCCGCGACGGCATGGGACGGGTTGGCCGCCGAGTTATCCCGCGCCGCAGGCGATTACGGCATCGTGATCGCGGACACCACCGGTGGCCCGTGGCGTGGCCCGGCCTCGATGTCGATGGGGGCAGCCGCCGCGCGGTACGTCACCTGGATGGGGGCCACCGCCGCGCAAGCCGCGCAGTCCGCGAGCCAGGCCAAGGCCGCGGCCGCGGCCTACGAGGCCGCCTTCGCCACGACGGTGCCCCCGCTGGTGATCGCGGCCAACCGCGCGCAGCTGGCCGCGCTGGTGGCCACCAACTTCCTCGGCCAGAACACCCCGGCCATCGCGGCCACCGAGGCCGCCTACGCCGAGATGTGGGCCCAGGACGCGGCGGCGATGTACGGCTACGCGAGCTCGTCGGCTGCCGCGGCGACGCTGACCCCGTTCAGCGAGCCGCCGCCGACCACCAGCGGCGACGCGGCCGAGACCACCGGCACGCAGAACGCGCTCGCGCAGCTGATGTCCGAGCTGCCGTCCGCGCTGCAGGGGCTGGCCGCACCCGGGCTGGGCGGAACCACGCCGGCCGCGGACCTGGCGGAGATGGAGGGTTGGCTCGGCCTCGGCGGAACCGACTTGTCCAGCCCCGCGGGCGTTCTCAACTTCCTGGCCGGAACGGACGGCTCCTCGGTGGGCGCATTCCTCAACGACAACGGCCTGAACACCATGTTCTCCTCGGGGTTCTACATGCCCGGCAACTTCTTGGGCACGATGACCGACTTCATCGGATTGCAGGGTACGGCCGCCGACGCGGCCGCGGACGCGGCCGGGACCGCGGCCGGCGACGCGGCCGCAGCGGCGAGCGAACTCGGCACTTCCGTGGGCGGCCTGGGGGGCGTCATGTCCGCCGGGGTCGGCAACGCCGCCTCGATCGGACCGCTGTCGGTGCCGCCGGCGTGGACGGCGACCGGGCCGATCGGTGCCGCCGCGTCGGCGCTGCCGACCCCCGGCGTGTCCGCCCCCGCGGGCGGGCAGGGGCTGTCGAGCATGCTGGGCGGAATGCCGATGGTCAGCCCGCAGGGGCGTGCCCTCGGCGAGGTGCCCCGCTACGGATTCCGGCCGAACATGGTGATCCATCCCCCGGCCGCCGGATGACGGGGGTCCGCGCCCATCGTCGCTGATAGGATTGCGGCACTGTGAGTTTGCGTGACGCGGGCAGATCTTCGCGATTGTCACGACGGCGCTCAGCCGTCGCCATCGTTGCCGGGCTCGCACTCATCGCGACCGCCCTCGGCTGCTGGACCGTGCGGGCGGAGATCGCCAGCGGCCCATCCCCCGCGGAAACATCGCTGGTCGCGGCGGACACCCCGGCTCACGCCGACTTCGGCTCCACCCTGAACGACGACAAGGCCTTCAAGGGCGGCGGGCTGAAGCGCGACCGGGCGCCGGATTCCCCGATTCCCGCCCCGCGCGCCGCCTGGACTCCGGCATCCCTGGCGCCGACGGTGTGGACGCCTCGGGCGGACGAGCCGTGCTGCCGGGTGTCCGGGGCCGCGCTTGCCGGACAGGATCTTTTGGCGCAACTCTGCGTCTGTCGCCGCTGATCGGGGCTCGCGCCCGGTCGTCGTCCCGTCGCGGGCGGCCCTGCGCACCGGCATCGTCGGTCCCCGTTCGCCTCCTGATCTGAAGGAAACCCCCGTGTTCGACAGACATGTGTATTCAACCCACCCGGCCTGCGCCGCGCGCCCGAGCGAGGCCGGCTAGCCATGGACTTCGGGACGCTACCGCCGGAGGTCAACTCCGCACGAATGTATTCCGGGGCCGGCGCGGGATCTCTGCGGGCCGCGGCCGAGGCCTGGGACGGGCTCGCCGAGGCGGTCGCGGCGGCGGCAACCGGCGTGCCGCTGAGCCCGCAGGCGGCGCCGTACATCGAGTGGTTGCGGGCCACCGCCGCGCTGGCCGAGGACGCGGCCACGCAGGCCATGGCCGCCGCCGGCGCGTACGAGTCGGCGCGCGCGGCGACGGTGCCCCCGCACGAGGTCGTCACCAACCGCACCTGGCGCACCTCGCTGGCCGCGACGAATCGGCTGGGGCAGTGCGCGCACGCCATCGCGGCGGCGGACGCCGACTACGACAGGATGTGGGCGCAGGACGCCGCCGCCATGTACGCCTACGCCCGCGACGCGGCGGGCGCCGCTGCGATGACCCCGTTCACGTCACCGCCCGCCGCCACGTGCCCCGGCCAGGAGATCGTTTCGACCGGCTCGCAACTGATCTCGATGCTGCCCGACGCGCTGGAGTCGCTGTCCTCGGCGTCACCCGAGCGGTTCAATGCGGCCGTGTTGGCGATGTCGTCGTCGCTGGCGGAGCTGAGCTCGCTGAAAGTGGGGTTCGCCCGGGCCGCGAGCGTGCCCCTCGCGGTGGCCGTCACCGGCGCCGCCAAGGCGGTCTGGGGCAAGCGCGCGGCGATCAGCGCCGGAGTCGGCACCGCGACGTCGATCGCGGGGATGTCGGTGCCGCGGGCCTGGGTGACGGCCCCCGGCGCCTTCACGAGCGCCGCCGAGACGTTCGGCCGGCGGGCAAGCGGTCGGCGCTCTCGCCGCGGGAGCTAAGTGAGGCCGAAACGACGCCCGATCTTGTCGGCTGATCTTGTCGGCGGGTCGGCGTACTATCGCACGTATGTTCGAATCGTTGCTGCCGGACCCGGCGGAGCTGCGCCGAGCCGACGACGGTGCGCTGGTCGCCGCGATCGAGGGGTGCGCGCGCGCCGAAGCGGCCGCCGGCGCGCGGCGGTTGAGCGCGATCGCCGAGCTGACCCGCCGACGCACCCGCGACGACGAGCACGCCTACTGGGCCTGCGACGAATGGGATTGCGCGGCCGCCGAAGTCGCCGCCGCGCTGGGGATCAGCCACCGCAGCGCCTCAGCACAGATGCACCAAAGCCTGGCCCTGGGCCGGCTACCGGCGATCGCGGCGCTGTTTTTCGACGGGCGGCTGTCTGCGCGGCTGATGTCGGTCATCGCCTGGCGCACCCACCTGGTCCGCGACGAAGAGGCGCTGACGCGCATCGACGCCGCGCTAGCCGGGCACGCGGGCCGGTGGGGGCCGCTATCGGTGACCAAGTTGGAGCAGGCCATCGACGCCGTGATCGACCGCCATGACCCCGGGGCGCTGCGGCGCACCCGCGCGGCCGCACGCAGCCGTGACGTGCACATCGGCGACCGCGAAGACGAGGCCGGCACCGCCGCGCTGTGGGGCCGGCTATATGCCACCGACGCCGCCGTCCTGGATCGGCGCCTAACCCAGATGGCCCACGCGGTCTGCGACGACGACCCCCGCACCCTGGCCCAGCGCCGCGCCGACGCACTGGGCGCCCTGGCCGCCGGCGCCGACCGACTGGCCTGTGCCTGCGACCACCCCGAGTGCCCCTGCGGCACCGGCACCGACGAGCGCGCCGGCGCCGTCGCGATCCATCTCATCGGCCACCCCGCGCTGCGTGACGCCCAACCCGATCCGCACACCTCCGGCCAGGCACCCCCCAGCCCGCCCCTCACCGGCCTGACCCTGGCCGAGATGATGGCCCCCGACCCCGAGCCCGACCCGCCCGCGACCTCAGCGCCGCCCGCCGTGATCAGCGGCGGCAAGGTGGTGCCCGCGTCGCTGGTGGCCGAACTGATTCGCCGCGGCGCCAAAGTCAGCCAGGTCCGCCATCCCGGTGACCTCCCGCCCGAGCCGCACTACCGGCCCTCGGCCAAACTCGCCGAATTCGTCCGCATCCGCGACATGACCTGCCGCTTCCCCGGCTGTGACGTGCCCGCCGAATTCTGCGACATCGACCACACCGTGCCCTGGCCCGCCGGACCCACCCACGCCTCAAACCTCAAGTGCGAATGCAAAAAACACCACCTACTGAAAACCTTCTGGTCGGCCTGGCACGACGTGCAGCTGCCCGACGGCACGGTGATCTGGACCGCCCCCAACGGGCGCACCTACACCACCCACCCCGCCAGCCGCATCTTCCTCCCAACCTGGGACACCACCACCGCCGAACTACCCGACCTGCCAACCCCCACAACACCTCTCGGCGACCGCTGCGCGATGATGCCACGACGACAACGCACCCGCGCCACCGACGAAGCCCAACGCATCACACGCGAACGCGCCCTCAACGACGCCCACGTCGCCGAACGAAACAGGCCGCCGCCGTTCTAAGACGAGGCGTCTGGCATACCGGCGCGACCGCCGAATGTCCGCGCGGCCTGCACGACGGCCTCGAACAGGCGCAGGTCGTCGAGCGACTTCTCCGGATGCCATTGCACCGCAAGCACAAAACGCTCGCCGGGCAGCTCGATCGCCTCGATCACGCCGTCGGCGTCCGTCGCGCACACCACCAGGCCGTCGCCGACTTTGTCGATGGCCTGATGGTGGTAGCACGGCGCGTCGACCGACTCCCCCAGCAGCGCGGCGAGGCGGGTGCCCGCCACGGTGTGCACCGGCAACCTGGTGAACACCCCGTTGCCGGCGCGGTGACCGCCGTGGCCGATGGCGTCGGGCAGGTGCTGGTGCAGCGTGCCGCCGAGCGCGACGTTGAGCACCTGCGCGCCGCGACAGATGCCCAGCACCGGTAGCCCACGATCCAGCGCGCCGCGCAGCAGCGCGAACTCGAGGGCGTCGCGGTCGGCGCGGGGCCGGTCGGTGGCCGGGTGCGGTTTCTGGCCGTAGCTGGCGGGGTCGAGGTCGTAGCCGCCGGTGATCACCAGCGCGTCCAGGCTGTCGAGCAGGGCGCCGGCGATCTCGGGTGCGTCAGTGTCAGTGGGCTGCGGCGGCACCAGCACCGCGATGCCGCCGGCTTTGACCACGCCCTCGAAGTAGTCGGCCGGCAGATAACCGGCGGGGATGTCCCAGATTCCAGTGCGCACCCGCTCCAGATAGGCGGTCAGGCCGACGACCGGCCGACCCGCCCCGGCGTGCAACCCCACGCCGTTACCAGGTGCTGGTGCGCAGCACGATCTCGGCGGCCAGCTGCGCGGTCGACTCCTGCGCGGTGCGCCGGCCCAACTCCACCACGCGGTATTCGGCGTAGACGTAGCGCTGGCTCGCCGCGGCCACCGAGCGGGCGGCCGCGGAGCTCACCAGCACCGTGGTGCCGATTTCGACCGGCGGGCAGTGCTCGTCGAGCACCACGCCCTTGGGGTCGGCGACCCGCGGGTGCCCGCGGTCGATCACGATCAGGCCGACGAACCGGCCCAGCCGCGTCGCCGCCAGCTCCCAGGCCAGCTCGCCACCGGCGCGGTCACCGAAGACGACGGCCCAGCGGATGCCCAGTGCGTCGAGGATGCCGACCACCGACTTGGCGGTCAGGCGTTGATCGAGTCCGATGACGACGGTCCGCAGGGAGGCGGTGTGCAGGCGCTCGCACACCGCGTCGTAGGCGACGGGCGCCCGCTGCTGGTCGCCGAGGATGACGACGACGACGCCCTTCTCCGGGCCGGCGACGGCCACCGGAACGGGGAACCCGTCGAGCGTCGTCATCATCGAGTGCACTCACGCACGCTACAGCCAAAGGCCTGCGTGCGCGAGGTTTTACGGTCGCAGCCCGGCCGTGACGTGCGGTCGCCGCGGCGGCGGCCCGTCGAGCAGGCCGACGACGGCGTCGACATCCAGGTGCGCCGCCAGTAGGTCGGCGATCGCGTCGAGCTGGGCGTCGCGTCGCGCGGCGACGTCGATGTCGGCCACGACGAACCCGTTCCGGCCCGCCGCGTCGGCGACCCGGGCCAGCCACGCGCGGCGGAAGTCGTCGTTGTCGAGCAGGCCGTGCCAGTGGGTGCCGAACACCGCGCCGCGCGCGATGCCCTGGGGCTCGGAGTCGACCTCGAACCACGCCCGCTCGTCGCACCGGGAGACCCGCCCGTGGTGGATTTCGTATCCGGACAGCGGCGGCGGCCAGCGGCGCACGACCTTGGCCGTGCCGAAGGAGATGTCGGCGTCGAGCAGGCCGAGGCCCGCGCACTCCCCCGCGCCGGATTCGACCGTGTCCTCGATGTGCGTGCAGAGCATCTGGAAACCGCCGCAGATCCCCAGCACCGGCCGGCCGGCCCGGGCGTGCTCGACGATCGCGGCGGCCAGTCCGCGCTCGCGCAGCCAGGAGAGGTCGGCGACGGTGGCCTTGCTGCCCGGCAGCACGACCAGGTCGGCGTCGGCCAGGTCGGCGGGGTCGGCGACCCAGCGCACCAGCACGCCGGGCTCGCACGCCAGCGCCTCGACGTCGGTGGAGTTGGAGATCCGCGGCAGCCGGACCGCGGCGACTTTGAGCCACTCGTCGCCGCGGGGCGGCGCGGGCGTGCCGACCACGCGGTGCGCGACCACGGATAGCGAGTCCTCGGCGTCCAGCCAGAGCTCGTCTGCGTACGGCAGCACCCCGTAGGTCGGGCGCCCGGTCAGGGCCTCTAACTGCTCGAGGCCCGGCTCCAGCAGCGCGGGATCGCCGCGGAACTTGTTGACGACGAAGCCGGCGATCAGCGCCTGGTCGTCGGGCTCGAGCACGGCGACCGTGCCGAACAGGTGCGCCAGCAGCCCGCCGCGGTCGATGTCGCCGACCACGATCACCGGCAGGTTCGCGGCGCGGGCCAGCCCCATGTTGGCCAAATCGGTGGCGCGCAGGTTGATCTCGGCCGGCGAACCCGCGCCCTCGCAGATCACCGCGTCGAATTCGTCGCTCAGGCAGGACAATTCGTCGATGACGATGGAGGCCAGCCGGTCACGGTGCCGCACATAGCTTCTCGCGGTGACCGAGTCGGCGACCTGGCCCCGGATCACCAGCTGCGAGCTGCGGTCGCTGCCCGGTTTGAGCAGGATCGGGTTGAACCGCACACTGGGCTCGAGCCCCGCCGCGCGCGCCTGGATCGCCTGGGCGCGGCCGATCTCGCCGCCCTCGGCGGTGACCACGGAGTTGTTGGACATGTTCTGCGCCTTGAACGGCGCGACCTTCACGCCCCGGCGACTCAACAGCCGGCACAGGCCCGCGACCACCACCGATTTGCCGGCGTCGGAGCTGGTGCCGGCGACCAGCAACGCCCCGCTCACGGGTTCACGGCTTATATGGCGGTGAGGATCTCGGCGCCGGTGTCGGTGACCAGCAGCGTGTGCTCGAACTGGGCGGTCCACTTGCGGTCGCGGGTGACCACCGTCCAGCCGTCGGGCCAGATCTCGTAGTCCAGCGCGCCGAGGTTGATCATCGGCTCGATGGTGAACGTCATGCCCGGCTTGATTTCCGTGGTGACGGAGGGCTGCTCGTAGTGCAGCACGACCAGCCCGTTGTGGAACGTGGTGCCGATCCCGTGGCCGGTGAAGTCGCGAACCACGTTGTAGCCGAAGCGGTTTGCGTAGGACTCGATGACGCGGCCGACGACCGACAGCGCGCGGCCGGGCTTGACGGCGTTGATCGCGCGCATCGTGGCCTCGCGGGTGCGCTCCACGAGCAGCCGGTGCTCCTCGGAGACGTCGCCGGCCAAAAACGTCGCGTTGGTGTCGCCGTGCACCCCGTCGATGTAGGCGGTGACGTCGATGTTGACGATGTCGCCGTCCTCGATCACCGTCGAGTCCGGGATGCCGTGGCAGATCACCTCGTTCAGCGACGTGCAGCACGACTTCGGGAACCCCTTGTAGCCCAGCGTGGACGGGTAGGCCCCGTTGTCGACCATGTACTCGTGGGCGATGCGGTCGAGTTCGTCGGTCGTCACCCCCGGCGCCACCGCCTTGCCCGCCTCGGCCAGGGCGCCGGCCGCGATCCGGCCGGCGACGCGCATCTTCTCGATCACCTCGGGCGTCTGCACCCACGGTTCGCTGCCCTCGCGGGCGGTGGGCTTGCCGACATATTCCGGGCGGTCGATGCCGCCTGGCACCGACAGCGTCGGCGAGATCACGCCGGGGGAAAGTGCGGTCCGAGCGGGCATGCCGACCAGCTTACGGGCTGTCGCCTGGCTCTGACTCTGTTGACTCTGCGTCCACGGCGCGGCCTACTCGCACTTTGTCGCCATAGCCGCAGAGTCAACGCCAGGGGAAGGCCCGCCGCGGCCCGCGGACGATCACCGACCCGCACACCACCCGCCCGGTCAGCACGACGTGCGGCCGGCCTTCTCCGGGCGCGTCTTTGCGGCGGTCGCTGGCGCTGCCCACGTAGACCTCGACGTCGTCGATCGAGGCGCTGGCGCCGTCGGGCAACCGGACCTCCACCGAGCCGAACCGCATGTCCAGTTCGATGACCACCACCGGCCCGGCGAAGCGGGCCCGGGTGAGGTCGAGCTCGACCGAGCCCAGCCGGCGCACCAGCGCCAGCCGGGTGGGCACGGTCCATTCGCCGTGGCGCTTGAGCGAGCCGGCCCAGCCGCGCAATTCCACCCGGTCGGCCGCGGAGGTGACGATCGCGCCGGGCCCGGGCAGGTCGCCGACGAGCCCGTCCAGCTCACTTCGGGTGCGCGCGTAGGACACTCGCGACGAGCGCTGCTCGAACTCATCGATGTCGATCAGCCCGAGCGCGACGGCGTTGTGCAGCCGCCGCAGCGTGCCGTTGCGATCGGCGTCGGAGACCCGCAGCGCAGCGACTTCTCCGCCGGGTATTTCGCCCATGCTGGCAATTTACCGCGTCAGGCCAGGTAGTCCCGGGGCAGCGATTCGAACATCACCTTGGTCATCCGGACCGCGTATTCCGAGCTGCCGCCCCCGACGATCAGCGCCGCGAACGCCAGGTCGCCCCGGTAGCCGGCGAACCAGGAGTGCGACCCGCCCGGGAACTCGGCCTCGCCGGTCTTCCCGTAGATCTCGCCGCAGCAGCCGGCGATCTCCTTGGCGGTCCCGTTGGTCACCACCAGCCGCATCATCGGGCGCAGCGCGTCGACCATCTTCGGCGAGATCGGGGTGTCGTCGCCCTCGACCGTCGTCGGCCGCCCGGCGATCAGCTGCGGCACCGGGGTCTTGCCGGCGTCGACGGTGGCCGCGACCAGCGCCATGCCGAAGGGGCTGGCCAGCACCTTGCCCTGGCCGAAGCCGTCCTCGGTGCGCTCGGCCAGGTCCACCGTGGGCGGCACCGAGCCGGTCACCGTGGTGATGCCGTCGACGGTGTAGTCCAGCCCGATGCCGTAGCGGTGGGCCGCCTGCGTCAGGCCGCGGGGCGGCATCCTGCTGCTCAGCTCGGCGAACGTGGTGTTGCAGGAACTGGCGAACGCGCGCGACATCGGCACCACGCCCAGGTCGAAGCCGCCGTAGTTGGGGATGGTGCGGTGCCCGATGTCCAGATGCCCCGGGCACCCCAGCATCGTGTTGGGCGTGGCCATGTCGCGTTCGACGGCGGCGCCGGCGGTGATCATCTTGAAGGTCGACCCGGGCGGGAACAGGCCGTTGGCGGCCGGCAGTCCGTCGTCGTCGGCGCCCTTGTTCTGCGCGATCGCGAGGATCTCCCCCGTCGACGGCTTGATCACGACGATCATCGCCTTGCCGCCCCGGGTGTCCACCGCGCGCTGCGCGGCGTTCTGCACCGCGCGGTCCAGCGTGATCGACACCGACGGCGCCGGCGAGCCTTCGACCTCGTGCAGCACGGCGACGTCGACGTTGTTCTGGTTGACGCTGACCACCCGCCAGCCGGCCTGGCCGTCGAGCTGGTCGAGCACCGCCTTCTTCACCTCGCCGATGACGGCGGGCGCGAAATGCGGGTCGGTGGGCAGCATTTCGGCCTGCGGCGTCACCACGACGCCGGGCAGCCTGCCGATCGCCGGGAAGACCTTGTCGTTGTCGTCGGGGTGCAGCGTGACGCCCAGGTCCAGCGGCTGGGCCGACGAGGTGGCCTGCTCGGCGAGCAGCTGCGGATCGACGAGCGTGTTGTTGAACGGCCGCAGCACGTCGACCACCGCGTGCGTCGTCCCGATCAGCGCGGGCCCGGCCTGCGTCGCGTCGAGCGTGTAGTGGTACAGGTAGCCCGGGGCCAGCACGTCGCTGCCGCCGAGCTCGTTGACCGAGGCGCGCCGCGGCCGGTCGGCGCGCAGCGCGAACGTCTGATGCTCGCCCAGCTTGGGATGCAGCCCGGTGGCGGCCCAGCGGACCTCCCAGCGCCCCTCGTCGCGGGCCATCTTCAGCTGGCCGTCATAGCTCCAGGTCCGGTCCTTGGGCAGATGCCAGGTGAAGCGGTAGTCCACCGTGCCGGTGTCCTCGGCGTACTTCGCGCTGAGGACCTGCGCGTCCAGGTGGGTGGCCTGCAGCCCGGCCCACGCGGCGTTGAGCGCCTCGCGCGCCTCGTTGGGGTTGTCGGCCAGCTGCGCGGCGGTCGCGGTGTCGCCGGTGGCCAGGGCCTTGAAGAACTTCTCGGCGGCCGGGCCGGGCCCGTCGGGCCGCGGCGTGCACCCCGACAGCGCGCCGGCCGCGACCAGCAGCACGCACGCGGCAGCTGGGGCCAGTGTTCTTATCGTTACCATCGTTACAGATGTTATGAACTGTGACTGGCAGACCGCGCTCGACACACCGAGACCCCACCGTTATCGCGCCGGGCATCACGCCCAGCGGGCGGATCAGTCCAGCAGCACGGTGGCGAAGGTGCCGACCTCGGCGAAGCCCACCCGGGCGTACGCGGCGCGGGCGACGGTGTTGAAGTCGTTCACGTACAGGCTGGCCATCCGGCCGGCGCCGACGATGACGGCGGCGACCGTCGCGGTGCCCGCGGTGCCCAGGCCCAGGCCGCGCCACTCGGGGTGCACCCACACCCCCTGGATCTGCCCGACGCTGGGCGACTGCGAGCCCACCTCGGCCTTGAAGACGACCTGACCGTGCTCGAAGCGGGCCCAGGCCCGCCCCGCCGCGATCAGGCTCGCCACCCGCCGGCGGTAGCCGCGGCCGCCGTCGCCCAGCCGCGGGTCGACCCCCACCTCGCCGATGAACATGTCGACGGCGGCCACCAGGTAGGCGTCCAGCTCCTCGGGCCGAACCTGACGCACCCCGGGGTCGATGTCGCAGCTGGGATGCACGCCCAGGGCCATCAGCGGCTGGTGTTCGCGCACGTCGCGCGCCGGGCCCCAGGCCGACTCGAGGCGCTCCCACATCGGCATCACCAGCTCGGCCCGGCCGACCAGCGACGAGCAGCGCCGCGTCCCGCTCATCGCCTCGTCGGCGAAGGCGTTCAGGTCGCCCGGCGCGCCGCGCAGCGGGATGAGGTTGGCACCGGCGAAGCACAGCGACTCGTCCGGGCCGCGGCGGGTCCACAGTTCCCCGCCGATCGCGTTGGGCTCGATGCCGTGATCGGCCACCCGGGCCGCGACCATGCAGGAGCCGACCGGGTCGTCGTCGAGCACCCGCCAGACGGCGGCGGCGTCGCGCACCACGGACACCCGTCGCTCACCGACCAGGCGAAAGATGGGCGGAGCCGACATGGGGAACTCTCTGTGGTGCGAAATGAGGACCAGTGCGACGGCGCTGGCGCCTATCAGCTTACGGTCACAATCGGCGAACCGCTCGTTGTTGTTTCCGGTCCCTGCCCGCCGTCCATCTCGGCGGCCAACCGCATGGCCTCTTCGATCAACGTCTCGACGATCTGGGCCTCGGGCACGGTCTTGATCACCTCGCCGCGAACGAAGATCTGCCCCTTGCCATTTCCCGACGCGACGCCCAGGTCGGCCTCGCGTGCCTCGCCCGGACCGTTGACGACGCAGCCCATCACGGCCACGCGCAGCGGCACGTCCAGGCCGTCGAGCCCGGCGGCGACCTCGTTGGCCAGCGTGTAGACGTCGACCTGCGCGCGCCCGCACGACGGGCAGGACACGATCTCGAGCGACCGCGGCCGCAGGTTCAGCGACTCCAGGATCTGGATGCCGACCTTGACCTCCTCGACCGGCGGCGCCGACAGCGACACCCGGATGGTGTCGCCGATGCCGCGCGACAGCAGCGCGCCGAAGGCGACGGCGGACTTGATGGTGCCCTGGAAGGCCGGCCCGGCCTCGGTGACGCCGAGGTGCAGCGGGTAGTCGCACGCCGCGGCCAGCTGCTCGTAGGCGGCGACCATCACGACGGGGTCGTTGTGCTTGACGCTGATCTTGAGGTCGGAAAAGCCGTGCTCCTCGAACAGCGAGGCCTCCCACAGCGCGGACTCGACGAGCGCCTCGGGCGTGGCCTTGCCGTACTTCTCCATGAACCGCTTGTCCAGTGAGCCGGCGTTGACGCCGATGCGGATCGGGATGCCGGCGGCGCCCGCCGCCTTGGCCACCTCGCCGACGCGGCCGTCGAATTCCTTGATGTTGCCGGGGTTTACCCGCACCGCGGCACAGCCGGCGTCGATCGCGGCGAAGATGTACTTCGGCTGGAAGTGGATGTCGGCGATCACCGGGATCTGGCTGTGCCGGGCGATCTCGGCCAGCGCGTCGGCGTCCTCCTGGCGGGGGCAGGCCACCCGGACGATGTCGCAGCCGGTGGCGGTCAGCTCGGCGATCTGCTGCAGCGTCGCGTTGACGTCGTGGGTCTTGGTGGTGCACATCGACTGCACCGAGATCGGGTAGTCGCTGCCGACCCCGACGTCGCGGACCATCAGCTGCCGCGTCTTACGCCGGGGGGCGAGCGTCGGCGGCGGGGCGTCCGGCATGCCCAGGCCGACGGGACTCACTGGAACAACCTGATCGGGTTGACCAGGTCCGCGGTCACAGTCAACAGCATGTAGCCGACCACGAACACCAGCACCACGTACGTGGCGGGCATGAGCCGCAGGTAGTTCACCGGCGCGGCCGCGACCATGCCCCGGGTCGAGCGGATCAGGTTGCGGATCTTTTCGAACACCGCGATGGCGATGTGGCCGCCGTCGAAGGGCAGCAGCGGCACCAGGTTGATCGCGCCCAGGATGAGGTTCAGCTGGGCCAGGAAGAACCAGAACGCCACCCACAGCCCGTGGTCGACGGTGTCGCCGCCGATGATGCTGGCCCCCACCACGCTCATCGGGGTCTGTGGGTCGCGCTGCCCGCCGCCGATGGCGTGCACGAGCGCGCCGACCTTCGTCGGGATCGTCACCAGCGCCTTGCCCACCTCGACGCTCAGGTCGCCGGTGAAGGCGAAGGTGGCCGGCACCGCCGAGAACACGCCGTAGTGCGTGGGCCCGGCCTGCGCGGGTCCGACGCCGATGGCGCCGACGGTGGACAGTTCCGGCTTGCTGCCCTGCCCGCCGGACAGCCAGCGCTGCGTCGGCTGGACGTTGACGTAGGTGGTGATCGGGGCGCCGCCGCGCTCGACGACGATCGGGACGGTGCCGTGCGACTTGCGGATCGCGGCGGCCATGTCGTCGAAGGTGGACACCGGGGTGTCGCCCACCTTGAGGACGACGTCGCCGGCGCGGATCCCGGCCAGCGCCGCCGGCCCGGGACCGCCGCACTGACCCGGCTTGCCGGGGGCGACATCGGCTGCGACACAAGCGGTTTGGCCGACCACGGCCTTCGGGTGCAGGTTGGGCAGCCCCCAGATGAGCGCGATGCCGTAGATCAGCACCAGGCAGATCACGAAGTTCATGCCGGGGCCCGCGAACAGCGTCGCGACGCGCCGCCAGGTCGCCTGCTTGTACATGGCGCGGTCGCCCTCGTCGGGGGCCAGGTCCTCGACGGGCGTCATGCCCGCGATGTCGCAGAAGCCGCCCAGCGGGACGGCCTTGACGCCGTACTCGGTTTCGCCGCGCCGGGTCGACCACAGCGTGGGACCGAAGCCGACGAAGTAGCGGCGCACCTTCATGCCGGTGGCGCGGGCCACCCACATGTGGCCGCATTCGTGCAGCGCCACCGAGATCAGGATGGCGAGCGCGAACAGCACAATGCCGATAACGAACATCATCGGGTTGGTAGGACCTCCTGTGCGACTCGATCGATCCGGCGCCTGGCCATTTCCCGTGCCCAGCGCTGCGCATCGAGTACGTCGTCCACGTTAGCCGGTTCGGCGGCCCATTGGTCGGCGGCGTGCAGCACGTCGGCGACGGTTTGCACGATTCCGGGGAACCGAATCCGGCCCTTGAGGAAGGCTTCTGCCGCCTCTTCGTTGACCGCGTTGTAGATCGCGGTCAGGCAGCCGCCGGTCCGGCCGGCGTGCCGGGCCAGCTCGACGGCCGGGAAGACCTCGTCGTCCAGCGGCTCGAACTCCCAGCTGGAGGCGGTGCCGAACGCGCAGGCGGGCGCCGCGTTGGGGACCCGCCGCGGCCAGCCCAGGGCCAGCGAGATGGGCAGCTTCATGTCCGGCGGGCTGGCCTGGGCGATCGTCGAGCCGTCGACGAAGGTGACCATCGAATGAACAATCGACTGGGGGTGCACCACGACCTCGATGCGGTCGTAGCCGACGCCGAACAGCAGGTGGGTTTCGATGAGCTCGAGCCCCTTGTTGACCAGCGACGCCGAGTTCAGCGTGTTCATCGGGCCCATCGACCAGGTCGGGTGGGCGCCCGCCTGCTCGGGCGTGACGGCCTCGAGGTCGGCGGGCGACCAGCCGCGAAACGGCCCGCCCGAGGCGGTCAGCACCAGCCTGGCGACCTCGTCCGGGTCGCCGCCGCGCAGGCACTGCGCCAACGCCGAGTGTTCGGAGTCGACGGGCACGATCTGGCCCGGCCGCGCCGCCCGCAGCACCAGCGGGCCCCCCGCGACCAGCGACTCTTTGTTGGCCAGCGCCAGCCTCGCGCCCGTCTCCAGCGCGGCCAGCGTCGGTCGCAGGCCCAGCGCGCCGACCAGCGCGTTGAGGACGACGTCGGCCTCGGTCTCGTGCACCAGGCGGGTCACCGCGTCGGGCCCGGAGAAGGGGACGTCCCCGATGCGCTCGGCGGCGCGGTCGTCGGCGACGGCGACGTTCGTCACCCCGGTCTCGGCGCGCTGGCGCGCCAGGACGTCGGGGTTGGCGCCCCCCGCGGCCAGCCCGACCACCTCGAAGCGGTCCGGGTTGGCCGCGATGACCTCCAGCGCCTGGGTGCCGATCGATCCGGTGCTGCCCAGCACCAGCACGCGCAGGCGCCCGTCGGTGGTCGGATTCGTCACCCACTCATTGTGCCCCGCTCGGCCTGACAGCGCGTGTGCCAGAATCTCTGCAGAAGCCGACCGGAAGGGATCACTGTGGCCAGTACCGAGGTGGAGCACTTCAACGGCGTCGACGTCGCCGAGGTGCCGTCGGCAGCCTGGGGGTGGAGCAGGATCAACTACCGCACCTGGCGCATTACCGGGCTGGTCATCGTGATCTTCCTGCTGGCGATGCTGCGCGGCAACCACGTCGGCCACATCGAGAACGCATTCCTCATCGGGTTCGCCATACTGACGGCGGTCGTGCTGATCCGCGACGGGTGGGGCCGCCGCCGCGGCTGGCTCAGGTAGCCGCCCGGTCTAGCGCCGCGCCCGCCGGCGCCAGGCGCCGGCCAGAGCGCCGGCCACCAGCAGCGACAGGGCCGTCGCCCAGGGCCAGAGGCCGTGTTGGTGCACCCAACCGGCCAGCGCGCCCTGCAGGCGGCCGGCCGCGCCGACCACCGCGTCCCGCGGGTTGGCCCGGGAGCCGAAGAGGCGCAGCTCGTAGACGCCGTAATAGGCGACGTAGCCCCCGACGAGCACCAGCAGCGCGCCCCCGATCCGGTTGACGAACGGCAGCACCCGCCGCAGCCGATCGACCAGCGCCGAGCCGGCCGTCACCGCGGCGACGGCCAGGACGCCCACGATCAGCGTCAGGCCGGCGACGTAGGCGAGGTAGACGGCGACGCCGGTGACGACGGAGCCGGATTTCAGCCCGGCGGCGGTGACCGCCAGGAAAGGACCGATCGTGCAGGACAGCGACGCGATCGCGTAGCTGACGCCGTACCCGTACATCGACCCCAGCCGCACGCTCGGGGCCCAGCGCGGGCCCAGCGGCCGGAGCCTCAGCTCCCGGCCCGACGCCAGCCACACCCCCGCCGCGACCAGCAGCGCGCCGATCACCACGGTCGCGTAGGGCAGGTAGCGCTGCACGGTCGACGCGGCCGATATCGTCAGCGCGCCGAACGACCCGAACACCGTCACGAAGCCCAGCGCCATCCCCGCGGTGGCCGCCAGCGCGCGACCGAGCGCGGCCAGACCGGTGCGTTCGCCGGATCGCGGCCCTCGCACCGCGAGGAGCAGATACGCCGGCAGCATGGCAAACCCGCACGGGTTCAGCGCCGCCACCAATCCGGCGGCGAAGGCCAGGCCGACGAGACCCCGGTCCACGTGTTCAGCGCAGCGCGGCCACCCGGCCGGCCAGTTCGTCCTGGGACATCGCCGAGGTGGGGTTGTTGACGAAGGTCGAGCTGCCGTCGGCCCGGTAGAACACGTACGCCGGCTGCCACGGGACGTTGTAGCGCGCCCAGATCGAGCCGTCGGCGTCGTTGAGGTTGGTGAAATTCAGGTGGTACTTGGAGACGAAGTTCTGCATGGCCCCGACGTCCGAGTGGGCCGCGACGCCGACGAACGTGACGGCCGGGTTGGCTGCCGCCACCTGGCTGACGCCGGGGGCCTCGGCGTTGCAGAACGGGCACCACGGCGTCCAGAACCACAGCACGGCCGGCCTGCCCTGCAGGCCGGCGCCGTTGAACGGGGCGCCGCTCAGCGTGGTGGCGGTGAATTGCAGGCGGTCGTCGGCGGCCGCCGCGCGCGGCGCATCGCCCAGCCCGAAGATCAGCGCGGCGCCGAGAAGGGCGGCGGCAATCAGCTTGAGCGCGAATGAGAAACGAAACATGCCCTGTAGACGGGCCGCGCGCCCCGCGGGTTCAGCGCCCGGCGGCCAGCTGTCCGCAGGCGGCGCTGATCTCCCGCCCGCGCGTGTCCCGCACCGTGCACGACACCCCCGCGGCGCGGACGCGCCGCACGAACTCGCGCTCGACCGCCTTGGGGCTGGCATCCCAGTCGCTGCCGGGGGTGGGGTTGAGCGGGATCAGGTTCACGTGCACCAGCGGCCCGAGCGCGCGATGCAGCCGCTTGCCCAGCAGGTCGGCCCGCCAGGGCTGGTCGTTGACGTCGCGGATCAACGCGTACTCGACCGAGACCCGCCGCCCGGTCACGTCGGCGTAGTAGCGGGCCGCGTCGAGCGCCTCGGCGATCTTCCACCGGTTGTTGACCGGGACCAGCGTGTCGCGCAGCTCGTCGTCGGGCGCGTGCAGCGACAGCGCGAGGGTCACCCCGAGCCGTTCGTCGGCGAGTTTGCGGATCGCCGGGGCCAGGCCGACGGTGGACACCGTCACCGAGCGGGCCGAGATGCCGAACCCGCGCGGCGGCGGTTCGGTGATGCGCCGCACCGCGGCCAGCACCCGGGCGTAGTTGGCCAGCGGCTCCCCCATGCCCATGAAGACCACGTTGGACAGCCGCTGGGGGGTCGGGCCGAAGTCGTCGCGCAGGGCCGCCGCGGCGGCGCGGACCTGTTCGAGGATCTCGGCCGTGGACAGGTTGCGGGTCAGGCCGCCCTGGCCGGTGGCGCAGAACGGGCAGGCCATGCCGCAGCCCGCCTGCGACGAGATGCACACCGTGTTGCGCTGCGGGTAGCGCATCAGCACGGATTCGAAGGTGGCGTTATCGACGGCCCGCCACAACGTTTTTCGCGTCTCACCCGCGTCGCAGGTGACGTCGGCGGCCGCGGTCAGCAGGTCGGGGAACAGCGCGTCGGCGATCGCGTCGCGCACGGCGGCCGGAAGGTCGGTCATCTGGCGCGGGTCGGCGATCAGCCGGCCGTAGTACTGCTGCGCGAGCTGCCTGGCGCGAAACGCAGGCAGCCCCAGCTCCGCGACGGCCGACGCGCGGCCGGCCTCGTCGAGGTCGGCCAGGTGCCGCGGCGGCAGCGCGCGCCGCGGTGCCTCGAACACCAGCTCCTGCTTCATCCCATCCCCAGTGTCCCCGCAGACGGTCAGGGCACCAGCGTCAGCACGATCCAGGCCGCCACCGAAGCCGGCAGGAAGCCGTCGAATCGGTCCATCACGCCACCGTGGCCGGGCAGTACGCTGCCCATGTCCTTGATCCCGAGATCCCGCTTGACCTGCGATTCCACCAGGTCGCCCAGCGTCGCGGTGATTACCAAGACGAAGCCCAGCAACAGGCCGATCCACACCGGCTTGCCGACCAGGTATGTCACTGCCAGGGTGGTTGCGGTGATTCCGAGCAGCAGCGAGCCGGCAAACCCCTCCCAGGATTTCTTCGGGCTGATCGCGGGGACCATCGGGTGCCTGCCGAACAGCACACCCGCGGCATAGCCGCCGACGTCGGAGAAAACGACGCCTATCGCCAGGGCAAACACCTTCGCGGGCCCGTTGTGGTGATAGACCAGCAACGCCGCGAAGGAGGCGAACAGCGGAACCCAGGCGGCCACCAGGATGGTGGTCGAGACGTCGCGCAGGTAATTCGCCGGAGGCGCGTGCGTGCCGTGCGCCGCGCGGCGACCCTGCGGGCTCACCAACCGCCAGATCATGCACACCACGACCGAAGCACCGAAGCCGGCCAGCGCGCCGCGGGCGCCGAAGGGCCAGGTCATCCAGACGGTCGCCTGGCCACCGATCAGCAACGGCGTCATCGGAATCACGTATCCGGCGGCGCGCAATCGCCGCCCCATTTCCAACGTGCCCAGCGCGACCCCGGCACCGAGTATTCCGAGAAACGCGTGCGGGGCGTACTTCAAGCTGGCGATGACGGCCCCGCCGATGGCGCCACCGACGATGATGGCGACCGGCAGGTTGCGACCGGCTCGCGACGTATTGGGGGCGGAGCCGTCGGCTGGAGTGCCGTCTGCGCCGATATCAGTCTCTGCCACGTACTTGGTTGCTGAGCGGCCGCTAGACCTCCAGCAGCTCGCCTTCCTTGTGCTTGACCAGCTCGTCGATCTGGGTGACGTACTGATGGGTGGTCTTGTCCAGGTCCTTTTCGGCCCGGCCGACCTCGTCCTCGCCGGCCTCGCCGTCTTTGCGGATGCGGTGCAGCTCCTCCATCGCCTTGCGACGGATGTTGCGCACCGACACCCGGGCCTCCTCGCCCTTGTGCTTGGCCTGCTTGACCAGCTCCTTGCGGCGCTCCTCGGTCAGCTGCGGCACCGCCACCCGGATCAGGGTGCCGTCGTTGGTGGGATTGACCCCCAGGTCTGAGTTGCGGATCGCCGTCTCGATGGCGTGCAGCTGGCTCGCCTCGTAGGGCTTGATGACGACCAGCCGCGCCTCGGGCACGTTGATGCTGGCCAGCTGGGTGATGGGCGTGTTGGTGCCGTAGTAGTCGATCACGATCCGCGAGAACATGCCCGGGTTGGCGCGGCCGGTTCGGATGGTGGACAAGTCGTCGCGGGCCACGGATACGGCCTTTTCCATTTTCTCTTCGGCGTCGAAGAGGGCCTCGTCAATCATGTTGCGCGTCTTCCCCTCAGGTGGTGACCAGCGTTCCGATCTTCTCACCAGCGACCGCCCGGGCGATATTGCCGTTGGTCAGCAGGTTGAACACCAGGATCGGCATGCCATTGTCCATGCACAGGCTGAACGCGGTGGCGTCGGCCACCCGCAGCCCGCGGTCGATCACCTCGCGATGGCTGATCGCGGTGATCAGCTCGGCCTCCGGGTGGTGCCGCGGATCCGCGGAAAACACCCCGTCGACCGCCTTGGCCATCAGGACCACCTCGGCCCCGATCTCCAGGGCCCGCTGCGCGGCCGTGGTGTCGGTGGAGAAGTAGGGCAGCCCCATGCCGGCCCCGAAGATCACCACGCGGCCCTTCTCCAGGTGGCGCACGGCGCGCAGCGGCAGGTAGGGCTCGGCCACCTGGCCCATGGTGATGGCGGTCTGGACCCGGGTGACGATGCCTTCCTTCTCCAGGAAGTCCTGCAGCGCGAGGCTGTTCATGACGGTGCCGAGCATGCCCATGTAGTCCGAACGCGTGCGCTCCATCCCCCGCTGTTGCAGCTGCGCGCCGCGGAAGAAGTTGCCGCCGCCGATCACCACCGCGACCTGCACGCCGCCGCGGACCACCTCGGCGATCTGGCGGGCGACCTGCGCCACCACGTCGGGGTCCAGGCCGACCTGGCCGCCGCCGAACATCTCGCCGCCGAGCTTGAGCAGCACCCGCGTGTACTTGGAGCGGCTCTCCGGTGCGCCGTTGGTGGCTTTGGTCGGCTCCCTGGACTCCGTCATCAAACTCCTCGTATGAGAGTGCCATCCCGGGCGAACTCATCCGGAACGGCATTTCACATCCTGCCTCATCGCAGCACAATGTGGCGTCGGCGGGGTGCATTATCTGCGCAGTTGGCGACACGGTTGGCCGCTGCGGCGCGGCTTGGGTTCCGGCGCCAAATGTTTGAGCGACGGGCGGCCCGGGGAATCCGCACCCTCGCGGGGGGCGAACCCAAGGCCTTGAGAATGAGGGCCCGCCTCGCCGTGTGACGTTGAGCAGCAATCGCTCAGCTCGTACGCCGATGAGGAGGAAACAATCCATGGCGGACAACAAGTCGGGACCTGCTGAAGCAGTGAAGGGCGTCGTCGAGGACGTCAAGGGCAAGGCCAAGGAAGCCGTTGGCGCGGTGACCGGGCGCGACGACCTGACGCGCGAAGGCCAGGCCCAGCAGGACAAAGCCGAGGCGCAGCGCGACGCGGCGAAGAAGGAAGCCCAAGCCGAGGCCGCCCGCGGCGGCGCCGAGGCGGCCGAGGAGCGCCAGAAGGCCAACCAGTAGCTTGCCGCAAACGATGGGTCCGGTCCGTGCAAACGGGCCGGACCCGTCGACTTTCCCGGGTCGCGCAATAGACTTTGCATAGTCTTGCTTTGAAACGGGTACTCAGCGCTGCGCTGCAGACATCTCGCCGTGAGGTGCCTACGGGTGGGGGGCGATGACAACTCACGAGTTTGGAGATGTCTTTGGACGTTCTACTGCTTAGTGACGAAGACGACTTCGCGTCGGCCCTGCCGAGCCTGAAATCGATCACCCACAGCGTGCGACGCGCGCCGCTGAGCGGCCAGCTCGACGGAAAGCGCGACGGCGCCGACGTCGCGATCATCGACGCGCGCACCGATCTCGAGGCGGCCCGCGGCGTGTGCCGCCGGCTGACGTCGGACGCGCCGTCCCTCGCGGTGGTGGCGATGGTGGCGCCGGCCCGCTTCGCGGCGGTGGACGTCGACTGGCACTGCGACGACGTGCTGCTGCCGGCCACCGGGTCCGACGAGCTGGAGGCGCGGCTGCGCCTGGCGGTCGCGCGGCGGCGCAGCGCGATGGACGGCACCCTGAAATTCGGGGAGCTGTTGCTGCACCCGGCCAGCTTCACCGCCTCGCTGGACGGCCACGATCTGGGCCTGACGCTGACCGAGTTCAAACTGCTGAATTTCCTTGTGCAGCACGCCGGCCGGGCGTTCACCCGCACCCGGTTGATGCACGAGGTGTGGGGCTATGACTGCAACGGCCGCGTCCGCACGGTCGACGTGCACGTGCGCCGGCTGCGCGCCAAGCTGGGACCGCAGCACGAATCGATCATCGACACCGTCCGCGGCGTGGGCTATATGGTGGCCACCCCGCCCCAACCGGAATGGATCCTCAGCGAGTCGGCGCTGACGCCGGTGTGGACGACGGCCCAACCCGCCAGCGACCCGATCGCGCACTAGGCGTCCCGAACACGTTGTGGCGCCGCGCCTTTCGCGGGCCGGTCACGCGAAGAGCGGCAGTGCCCGCTTGCGGGCCAGCGCGTCCATGCCCTGTTGAATCGCGTCTTCGACCTCGCGGTACTTGGCCTCGACGTAGCCGTCGTCCTCGGCGCGCGCGGCATCCCGGTCGAGTTCGACCGCGGGCATGAACCGGGTCCTGATCTTGGCCGGCAGCGGCAGCTGGGGCAGCGCCGCGGGGGCGATGCCCCATGGCAGGGAGACCGCCACGGGGAACACCTTGAGCCGCAACAGGCGATCGAGTTTCAGCACCTTGGACAACTGGTCGCCGCGGATCAGCACCGGCATCGCGTCGGCGCCGCCGACGGTCGCGATCGGCACGATCGGCACCCCGGCGCGAATCGCCATTTTCACGAAGCCTTTTCGCCCCGCCAGGTTCGCGCGGTCGCGCTCGCTCCACGGGCGCAGCGAGTCCACCTCGCCGCCGGGCCACAGCGCCACGTCGCGCCCTTCGGCCAGCGCGGTGGCGATCGCGTCGGGGGCGGCCGGCAGCACGCCCATCGACCGGAAGTAACGCCCGAAGATCGGGATGGCCATCAACGCGTCGTGGGCGGTGCCGTGCAGGGGCCGGTCCTGGCCGAAGCGCCGCCACCACTGCAGGCCGACGGTCCACGCATCCCAGACGAACGGGGCGCCGGAGTGAATGCCCACCAACAAGGCCGGGGGCGCGGGGACGTTCTCCCAGCCGTCGATCTCCATGCGGAACCAGTAGTCCACCAGCACATTCCAGAAGAACTTCTGGCGCTGCAGCGTGGCTTCGTCCTGGCCGCTGAGGTCCCATCTGCCGGCCCGCTGGGCGACCCAGCCGGAAAGCCCGCCGTCCTGGCCGCTGCGCCGGTCCTCCATCGCCGCCCGCGCCCGCTCGGCGTGCCGCTTTGCCTGCGCACGTACTGCCTTTGGCCTGTGGTCGGTTTCGGTCATGCCCGCTGGGTACCCCCTTCGGCCGCGCGGGACGCCCGCCTACGCAAATCTCCCCGCGCCACAGGGCGTGGCGCGGGGAGACAAGGCGATCGGATCAGGCGTGTGCCGGCGGGCTGGGCGGCGTGCCCTGCGCCGGTGCGCCCGGTGCGTTAGGCGAGTTCGGCCCGGGGTTCTGTCCCGGCACGTTCGACGTCCAGATCAGGATGTCCTGCATCCCGTCGTTGTAGACGACGCCGTTCGGCGGCGCGCCGGTCACGTCGAAGTACAGGGTGCCGGTCGATTCGGTGCCCTGCGGGATCGGCGCCGGGTTGAGGCCGTTGGGGACCTGAACCTTGTCGATCACCCGGTAGTTCTGCCCGTTGGGCCCGCGGGCGATGAAGTCGTTGACCATGGGCGTCACGACGCCGGCGTCGGACCTCGCCGTGACCTCGGCCTGATACAGCGTCCCCTTCGGCGTGTAGCCGGGGATCGAGACGTTGCTCGGCTGCAGGTTGTTCACGGTGTAGGTGGTGGTCAGGGGCCCGTCGACGAGCTGTTCGCTCGTGCCGAATCCCTGGATGTTGGGCGGGGGCGAAGCGGAAGCGGTTGCCGCAGCGAAAAAGCTGGCCGCCGCTATACCCCCGGCAGCAACGGCTGCCTTTACAGCGGACGTAGTGAATTTCATGGTTTTCCTTTCGTGTCGAACAATCGCTCCCACGCGAGGGCGATAAACGCACAATCCCCCGCATATCCCTTCGGCAGCGGGGCTAAACAACCGATAACGGAGATTGGCCGCAACGCGCCCATCACCTGCGCAAACGGTGGTGGATTTGGTTTGCGGCGCAGCGCCTTTCGCGTCACAGAATTCACATGGGCATCATTGGTCTTCAACCATCGGCGATTAAATTCGCCCGCCCGGGGTAGCCGCAGCCGTACAGTCACCCGTCACGAAAGGGCCGGCCACTCATGAGTTTTGCGGCGCAGCAACAACCCGTTCCGGGCGTGCAGGCGCGGATGGACCCAGTCCCGGACTGCGGCGAGGACAGTTACCGTGGCTCGGGAAAGCTCACCGGCAAGCGGGCGATCATCACCGGCGGCGACAGCGGCATCGGCCGCGCGGTCGCCATCGCGTTCGCCCGCGAGGGCGCCGACGTGCTCGTCTCCTACCTCAACGAGGACGACGACGCGAGCGACGTGGCCCGCCTCGTCGAAGACGCCGGCCGCAAGTGCGTGTTGGTGCGCGGCGACCTCTCCGACGCCGCCCACTGCCGCGCGGTGGTCAACCGCGCGGTCGCCGAATTCGGCGGCATCGACATCCTCGTCAACAACGCCGCCTACCAGATGATGCACAAAACCCTCGAGGAGATCAGCGACGAGGAATGGGACTACACGTTCCGGCTCAACGTGGGCGCCTACTTTCACCTCGCCAAGGCGGCGCTGCCGCACATGGGCCCCGGCTCCTCGATCATCGGCAGTTCCTCGGTCAACTCCGACACTCCCAACCCCACCCTGGCGCCCTATGCCGCGACGAAGGCGGCCATCGCCAATTTCTCGGCGAGCCTCGCCCAATTGCTGGGCGACAAGGGAATCCGCGTCAACAGCGTGGCCCCGGGCCCGATCTGGACGCCGCTGATCCCGTCGACGATGCCCCCGGAGAGCGTCGAATCGTTCGGGGACAACGTGCCGCTCGGGCGGGCCGGGCAGCCGGCCGAGCTGGCGCCGATCTACGTGCTGCTGGCCTGCGAGGACGCCAGTTACATCTCCGGGGCGCGGGTGGCCGTGACCGGCGGCCGGCCGATCCTGTAATCGCACACGTGTAGCGGGCCACGCAGCGGGGTACTGCCCCGATCGTGGCGATCACGACGGACCATCGGCGGCGGCTGCGTTGGGCGGGGGCGGCGGCCGCCGGAATCGTGGCGGCGGCGGGGTGTTCGGCCCCGGGCGCTTCGCTGGAGAGCGCGCCGGAGGTCGCGGTGGCCGCCATCGACGCCGCCCTGCACGACCCGGTGTGGTCGTATCACGACGGCGCGCTGCTGGGCCTGACCGACGACCACAAGCTGGCCTCGATCGCCTTCGCCGCCCCCCGGACCGCCCACACGCGGCTGTCGGACCCCATGGGCAACGGGCGCAACCTGCAGATCAGCCAGAAGGACGACGGGCACGTCTTCGTGCCGCAACCCGAACGCGGCAAGGTGGCCGTCGTCGACATCGCCAGCCTGAAGCCGGTCGGCGCGTTCGACGCCGGGCCCGCCCCCGCGTACCTCGCCGAGGACGCCGGCATGCGGGTGCTGCTCGCGCTGTCGGCGGACGGCTCGTCGGTGACGCCGGTGGACCAGTACGGTTTTCGCAAACTGCCGACCGCAACCTTCGCCGCGCAGCCCGCCGACACCATCGACGGCGCCAACCGCGGCCGCGAGATCGAATACCACCTGTACGGGCCGTCGGGCATCCGCTACTACAAGGGGCCCTCGTCGCCTCCCGACGAACGCGGCTCGCTGCAGATGGATGTCGCCGCGTGGGCCGGCGACTCGACGTCGGTGGCGCGCAGCTACGTCGCCACCCGCGACGACAACGTGCTCTACGCCGTCGACTCGCGCCGCGGCGGCGAGGGGCTGGAAGTGCTTGCCAAAACGCGGCTTTCGTCGCCGATCCGCTATCTGGGCACCGACGACACCCGCGTGTACGCCGCCACCGACCGCGACGTGACGGTGCTGGAGACCGCCAGCTTCACCGGCTATCCGAGCGGCAGCATCCCGGTGATCCGCACGATCGACTACCGGGCCGGCCTGCCGGCCGGTTCCGTCGCGTCGGCGCCGCTGTCGGGAATGGCGATCGGGCCCAAGCGCGTGTACCTGACGCTGCGCGGTCAGCCCGACGTGATCAGCGTGGCGAAACCGCACCTGTGATGGGAGGTCCGATGAGCGCGGCGATCGGGATCGACGACGACGTGGAGTTCTTGACCGAGCAGATCGAGGCGCTCCGGGAGCTCGGCCGGCTCGACGAGGTGAGCGAAAGCCAGGTCTACGACTTCAGCATCCGGTGGGGCACAGCGCTTTCCGGGCGGCTGCGCCGGCTGGTGCACTACAGCTGCCTCGGCGTGCTCGACGAGGCCGGCGAGGGCCGCTTTCAGTCGCTGTGCGCGGAGCTGCGTTCGGTGTCGGACCTGATCGAGCGGTTCGACGTGGCCCGCCCCCGGTTCAGCGACGCCCCGAGCCACCCCAGGTTGCGCTAGCCTGTTCCGCGCGGGCCCGGTAGGCGATGTCGTCGACTTCGCCCATGTCCTCGTACTCAGTCAGGAAGTCTTTGGCGCCCAACACGATTCCGGTCCGGGGCATCGGACAGTCGGGATTGCGGCACGTCAGCGCGACCATGAAGGCGTCGTCCTCCTCGTTGAGGAACAGGAACCCGAGGTAGAGGGCATGGCCGACGGCGAAGTCCTTGGCGCCGCACCCGGCGCACTGCCCGCCCTTGACGGCCACCAGCTCGAGAACCCGTTCGCACTCAGCGGTTTTCAGGTCGATCAGCTCGGGCCGCACGTTGTCGGTCATGTCAGATCTCCACGTCCTTGTCGTAGTGGACGTTGTCCTCCCGCCAGCCCCCGAGGCCGTGGCCGATGCCGGAATAGTCCTCGACGAACTCGATCTGGTTGATCCACTTGGCCATCTTGAAGCCGACCTGCGTCTCCACCCGCAGCCGCAGCGGGGCACCGTGCTTGATGGGCAGCGGCTTGCCGTTCATCTCGTAGGCCAGCAGCGTCTGCGGCTTGTAGGCGAGCTCGAGGTCCATCACCTCGTAGAACTGGCCCTCCCCCTCCGAACTCGGCTCGTCGCGGCCGTTGTCCTGCATGGTCAAAAAGCAGATGTATTTCGCCTGCGGCAGCGGCCGCACATGGTCGGCGAGCTGGGCCAGCGGCAGTCCGCTCCATTCGCCGATGCTCGTCCAGCCCTGCACGCAGTTGTGCATCACCCGCTGGGACTGCTGATCGGCCAGCGCGCGCAGCGCCTCCAGGTCCAGCGTCACCGGGTTCTCCACCAGGCCGCCCACCCGCAAGCGGTAGTCGACGAAGTTGTGCACGGCCATCACCTTGTATTCGGTGCTGGCCGGCGGCTTGCCGTTGACGCGGTGCTCCTTGGAGATCATCCGCTCGGGGTAGTTCTGCCGCGATTTCAGCGGTCGCAGCAGGATCTTGCGGGCGCGGGTGACGACGGCGCCCAGGACGCGGCGCACCTGGACGGGCCGGCGCAGGCTCCACACCGTCGCCGCGACGTGGATGGCGACGATCGCGGCGATGATCACCAGCGACCAGAAGGTGGCCCACCCGATGTTGCGGACCGACCCGAAGATCATCGACGCGGTGAGCTGTCCCCAACTCCAGAAGAAGACCATCGACAGGTGGATCACGATGAACACCAAAAACGCCACCAGGCCCACGAAGTGCAGGCTGCGCGCCCACTGGCGGCCACCCCACATGCGCACGTACCAGGGGAACGCCGCCTCGATGGCCGGGGACTGGGCGGCGCCGGTCAGGATCTGGAACGGCGCGAGCAGGAAGACCACGCCGGCGTAGGTCAGCTTCTGGATGGCGTCCAGGGGTTCGCCGGGCAACAGCGGCGGCAGGTTGAAGCTCATGTAGGTGACGATGTCGTTCCACGCCTCGGGGAAGATCGACCACGAATACGGCCAGTACCGGTGCCACTGCCCGGTGGAGAACAGCAGGATGTAGTAGGACAACCCGACGAGGATCCAGCCGATCACCGAGAAGAAGTGCCAGTGGCGGCCCATGCCCAGTTTCTTGTGGCCGGGCAGCGAGAACAGTGAGCTGTAATCCTCCTCCTCGTCGAGGGTGTCGTAGAGCTTGTTGGTCGGCATCTCCTTGGTGGTGAAGCGCGCCCACTCCGAGCCCGGCTTGCTGTCGTCGTGCCAATACAGCTTGGGGTGCGTGGACAGGATCTCGACGCCGCTGCGGATCACCAACGTCAAGAACAGCACGTTGAGCCAGTGGTCGACGCGCAACCACACCGGGTAATCGAGCACTGTCATAAATCCCTGCCCCGATCAGTCGTGCCAGTTCTGGTGCTGCGGGTAAGCCACGTTGATGCCGGACAGGACCGTGGTGTGCACCGCGAGGAAGCCGGCCGCCAGCGCCATCGCCATGGTCCCCGGCGCCAGGTCCCATCGGCCGGTCAGCGCCACCAGCCCGGGCAGGCTGACGAACCGGCTGACCAGATAGATGACGAGGAAGACCGTGCACAGCAAGCTGCCGAAATACCAACCACGCTGCGGCACAAGCGGTTTGAAGGCAAACGCCATCGTGACGACCGCGGCCGCGCAGGCGGCCATCAGCACGGCGGCGTAGACCACGAAGTACACCGGCAGGCCCGGTTGGGTGGCCAACAGGTAGACGTGCACGGCGACCACACCCAGGAGAAGCGATGCGCCCAATCCCGTCACCGCCCGCGGCAGGTCGAACGCGACGTAGCCGTTGAGCGTCAGCGGTGGCGAGGAGAAAATCCCCTCCCACGCTTTATGCGACAGTCGCGCAAGAAGACCAGCCACCGCAGCTAGATACCCCGCCGCACCCGCCGACAAACTGGCCCCCGCCCAGCTGTCAGCGCTTCCACAGGTTGCCGTGTGTCGGCAAGAAGCCCAACGGATCTGGCGCTCACGATGGCGGGGTCACCGTCGGATAAGGCGTGTACGTCGGCGCCGCGCTCTTGCCCGCCGACGGGTAGGGCGTTCCCGGATAGGTGCCCGGGTAGGTGGTCGTCGGGTACGTGGAGCTCGGATAGGTGCTGGGGGGAAGGGTGGTCGTCGGGTAGGTGGTCGTCGGGGCGGTGGTCGGCGGCGTCGTGGTCACCGGCGCCTGGGTGGTGACGACCGTCGTGGTGACCGCCGTCGTCACCGGCGGCGGCGACTCGGTCGGCCCGGCATTCGGGGACTCGACCGCGGTGGTGGCCGGCGGCGGCGGGGGTGGCTGCAGCCGGGATGATTCGACCGGCGGGGTCACGTTGCGCACGTTGTCGGTGGGCTTGTTGCCGGTGCCGGCGAGCCGCACGGCCAGCCCCGCGGCCACGAGCAACACCAGGGCGGCCGCGCCGCACGCGCTGACGAGTATCCCCGTGCGCCGGCCCCGCCGCCGCCGCGGTGGTCGCGGTGCCACGTGCGGAGTCGCTGGGACCGCATCGACCCCGCCATGGTCGCCTCCGACGTCGCTTCCCACGTCGCCGTCGTATCCGCCGCCGACGTCGGCGGGTATGGGCACCTCGGCCGACGCGGCCTCCTGCGACCACGCCAGCGCGCGGTAGGTGGCCGATCGGTCGTCGTCGGCGACCGACTGTCCCGCGGCGCTGCGGGCGGAGGCGGCGGCCCACGCCGCCGGGGCCATGGCGGTGGCGGCGGCGACGCCTTCGGTCAGCGCCGACGGCGCCTGCCCCACGCCGGTCGCCGCGTCCGCGGCAGCGGCGGCCGTGGGCGCGCCGGCGGAGGCGCGCATCTGGGCCAGCACCGCGGCGCCGATGGCCGCGCTCAGCCGCGGTTGCGCCGTGGTGACGACCGGGGCTCCCAGCCGCTCCGACAGCACGCTGGTGACCAACGGGATGCAGGCACCGCCGCCGACCGTCGCGATCGCGGCCAGCCCGTCCGCCGGAATCCGGTTGCGCTGCAACACCTCGTGGATGCATTCGACGAAGCGTTGCAGCGGTTCGGCGATGAGCGCTTCGAACTCGCCGCGCGTCAGCCGGACGTCCGCGCCGATGCCGGGAAGGTCGGCCGGGATGACGGTGACCGTCGCCGACGACAGCTGTTCCTTGGCGGTGCGGCACTGCGCCAGCCGGCGGCCCAGCGGGGCCAGCGGCGCGGTGCCGGCGGCGTCGGCGCCGGGATCCGACGCGACGTGTCGCAGGATCATCTGGTCGAGCTGGTTGCCGGAGAACCCGGTGCAGCGCAGGGTCGGCGCGATCTGGCGGAAGTTGGCGGCCGCATCGGTCAGCGTGATGCTGCTGCCGCTCGCGCCGAAGTCGCACAGCACCACGACGCCGTCGTAGGGAAACCCGGGTTGGGCGTACAGCGCCGCCAGCGCGGCCGTGCCGTCGCAGATGAACGCCGGCGGTGCGGCGTCGGGTGCCAGCGCGGGGCAACCGCGCAACGCCGCCCGCAGGGCGCCGACCTGATGCTCGGTCCAATGCCCGGGCACGGCGACGGCGACCGGGGCCGCGGGTCCGGCCGCGCGGGCCATCCCGTCGAGCGCGGCGGCGGCGAGCGCCTCGCCGCGGTGGGCCGACCCGTCGGGCGCGACCAACGGATCGGCGTCGCCGACCCGCTCGACGAATCCGCTCAGCGACAGCCCGGGCTCGTCCAGCGCGGGGTTTTCCTCCGGCGCGCCGACCTCCGGGGGACGGTGACCGAACAGCGTCACCACCGAACTGCGCGACACCGGGGTCCCGCCGGTGCGCGCGGCCACCAGGTTTGCCGTCCCGATCGACAAGCCGAGCGGATCGCTCATCTTTCCCCCATGTCCTTTGATCTTTGGGCGATCCGCACCCGCGCGTGTCGGCGCGGCGGCGGATGAGGGGCAACGGGTCCCCGCGGTTCCGGCGCGCCTGCGCATGGCGTGTTGCCCCGACTCGGCGCTGCTGGTTTAACGCGATGGCCGCCCTGGACGGGG
This sequence comes from Mycobacterium sp. NGS63, assembly GCF_059812295.1. Taxonomy (NCBI): domain Bacteria; kingdom Bacillati; phylum Actinomycetota; class Actinomycetes; order Mycobacteriales; family Mycobacteriaceae; genus Mycobacterium; species Mycobacterium sp. NGS63. The sequence goes on along the minus strand of NZ_JCALCJ010000004.1, from coordinate 559,273 downwards.
CGTGACGGATCAACCCTGCGGCAGGCTTCCCGGCCGCCGGGGGGTCTAAACGGTCGGCCGGGATCAGCCGGCGCGCGGGCGGCAGCGGGCTACCGGCGTGCCGACGAGCCGGAATTCCTCGCTCTTGTCCAGCTGCGGCTCGACGCCCTCCTGAAACAGGATGATGATGTCCGAGCCGCCGAACTGGAAGTATCCGAATTCTTCTCCCTTGGCCATATGCCGGCCGGGCGTCGCGGTGAGGACGACCGACGACACGTGGGCCATGCCGACCGGGATGACCGCCACGATGCCGAGGTCGCCGCAATCCGACTGCGACGTGTCGAGGGTGACCACGCCGCGCGTCTGGGAGAACTCGTAGCCGCTGCTGGCGCTGTCGCTGGCGGCGAACTCGCCGTCTTCGAGGCCGACCTGCATGAAGACCTTCCCGTTGATCCGGAACGACTCCTTGACCAGACCGGCGACCGGCAGATGGAAGCGGTGGTAGGCGTGCACCGGCAGCATGTAGTGGACGAACGTGCCGCGGGCGAAGCTTTCGGCGTACTGGCTGCCCTCGATGAGTTGCTTGATGTTGCCGTACTTCTCGTTCTTGACGGTGGTGGCCGGGATGCTCGAGTCGTCGGCGATGTCGTAGGAGTGCTGGTATTGGCAGTCGGCCGGGCGGGTCACCACCAGGTTGCTGGTCGGCTCGACGATGGGGCGCAGCCCCCCGTTGATCTCCCTCGCGATGAACTGGTTGGCCGTCAACCAGCCGCTGGGCGCGTTCGGCGCCCCGTCGACCAGGGATTCGTGCATGCGGTACTCCGGCGCGTTGTCGATGAACGACTGCAGCGCTTCGGAGCTGAACGACTCGGGCGAGTCCAGGAAACTTCCCCACTCCCGGGCGAATTCGGTGAGCCAGTCGCGAAAGACATCGGAGCCCTGTGGCGGCTCGTCCCCCTGGTCGACCAGGAAGTAGAAGTGCGACATGCGGTCGCTGACCTCCTGGGCCTGCCGCTTTTCGTTCTTCCACGCGTCGGCGTCCGACTCGTGTGGCACCCACCGGACGAAGCGCTTCAGGTAGGTCTCGTACTCCCCGATGTCGCGGGGCCATTCCAGCGCCTCATACAGTTCGGGGTTCAGCTCGGCGCTGGCCCACTCGCGGGCCTTGGCCAACGACCGCTCGAGTCGGCCGGCGAGCCCCTGTTCCTTGTCGAGGGCGTTGCGGAGTTTTTCGATGACGATGTCGGGCTGGCTCATGTGCGGTCACGTACCCGCGCCGTTGGGGCGCAAACCGGCGCACCCCGGGGCGGGGGGTGCATAACCGTCCGCATTCCGGGGAAGTTTCGACAGGTGAGCGGTGTGGCGGAACGAACCAGGGAAGAGGTCTGGGAGCAGCGCACCCGATGGCTGCTGGCGCTGGTCGCGATGGCGTACCTGGCCATGTACTCCGTCCACGTGCTCGCCCGGCCGCACGGCGTCGAGCCGCGCCTCGTGTGGGCGGCGACCTGGTGCACGTGGGCCCTGTTCGTCGTCGACTACCTGGTGCGCCTGACGCTCGCGTCCGACCGGCTGCACTGGTTTGTCCACCACCTGTTCGACGTGGTCATCGTCGCCCTGCCACTGATGGGGCCGCTGCGCCTGCTGCGGGCGGTGGTGGCCTTCGGAGCTCTGCAGAAGGCGGTGGGCAACGCGGTGCGCGGCCGCATCCTGCTCTACACGCTCAGCGGTGCCGCGCTGTTGATCTATGTCGGGTCGCTGGCCGTCCTCGCCCAAGAGCGCGATCGCCCGGGCGCCACCATCACCTCGTTCGGGAAGGCGCTGTGGTGGGCCATCTCCACCGTGACCACCGTCGGCTACGGCGACGTGTATCCGATCAGCGTCCCCGGGCGGGTGATCGCCGCGGTGCTGATGGTGTGCGGCATCAGCTGGATCGGTGTGGTCACGGGATCGCTGGCGTCGTGGATAGTTCAGGCCGTTTCCGACACCGAGACCGCCCGCTACACGGCCTCCGCCGCCGGCATCGACGACCTCCGCAGGGAAGTCTCGGCGCTGAGAGAGGAGATGCGACGAACCAGCGGGTAATTGGCTGTTTGGGCCACCGGCGAGCGGGTACGACGAACCAATCCGGTCGGTTGCACCGGACACTGCTGGCAGCGGGGTGACTGTCATGGTCGAGCGGCTTCTACCGTGAATGACCCGCCCGACTTCAGCGCGCTCGCCGGCGTGGCCGACGCCGTCCTCTACGAGGGATACCTGCTGTACCCGTATCGCCGCTCGTCGCCAAAGAACAAGGTGCGCTGGCAGTTCGGCGTGCTGGCGCCGCGCGGCTGGCTGCCGGCCGACCGCGCGGCCGACACCAGCGTGGCCGGCTCGGCGGACGCCTGGTACCAACAGACCGAGTGCCTGCTGGAGGCCCCCGAAACGGCGGTGGTCAGCGTGCGGCTGCGATTTCTGCACGTGCACCATCGCAGCGTCGAGCGGGCCCGCGGGGGCCGCGGCTTCGAGCCGGTCGACGCGTTGACCGTCGGCGACCAACGCTTTCTCACCTTCGACGACGCGGTGGCGCGCGAACACGACGTGGTGGCCACCGTGGCCGAGCTGCGCGGCACGCCCCTCGTCGTCGAATTACAGACCCCGGCCGGGGAGGATGTCGAGCTCCTCCCCGGCGGGTCGGGCCGCGTCGTCCGCACCTGCGGGCCGATCTCGGCGCGCATTGCGCTGTCCGTCACCGACGCCGACGCCCCGTTCGGGTTGGCCAAGCTCTCGGTGCGCACCGAAAACCGTGACGACAGCGTCCCGGCCGGGGCGGCGCGCTCAGAAGCGTTGCGGGCGTCCATGATTGGGACCCACACGCTGCTCGGCGTCGACACCGGCGCGTTCGTGTCGCTGCTCGACCCGCCCGAATGGGCCACGCCGGCGGTCAAGGGGTGCCGCAACGTCCACACCTATCCGGTGCTGGGCGGCGACCGCCGCGTGATGCTGTCGTCGCCGATCCTGCTCTACGACCACCCGGCGGTCAGCCCCGAAAGCCCGGGCGACCTGTTCGACGCCGCCGAGATCGACGAGATCCTGTCGCTGCGCACCGGAACGCTCACCGACGAGGAGAAGCGCGAAGCCCGCGCGACCGATCCGCGCGCCGCGGCGATCGTCGACCGCGTCGAGGCGATGCCGCCGGAGATCATGGACCGCCTGCACGGCGCCATTCGTTCCCTGCGGCCGCACCGCGGGCCCGAGGCGAACGCGGTGACCGTCGCCGGCGTCAGGATCGCCAAGGGCAGCCGGGTGCGGCTGCGTCCCCGCCCGCACGGCACCGACGCCCACGACGTCTTCTTGGCAGATCGGCTCGCCGTCGTCGAAGACGTACTGGTCGACACCGACGACCGGTACCAGATCGCGGTCACCCTGACCGACGACCCCGGCGCCGACCTGCACGAGTGGTACCGGCGCTTCTACTACTTCGCTCCCGACGAGGTGGCGCCGGCGGATCGGCCGCCCGAGGGCGGTGAGCGGCAGGAGGAAAGATGGACGCCCTGGAGCTGTTGAACCACGACCACCGCATGGTCGAGCAACTATTCCGCGACTACGAGACCGCGAAGACCGACAAGCAGCGCCGCGGGGTGGTCGACATCCTCATCCGCGAGCTCTCCAAACACGCTGCGCTGGAAGAGCTGATGGTCTACCCGCTGGCCAAACAGGCCTTGCCCGACGGTGACGAGGAGATCGACCACCACCTCGACGAGCACATGAGCGTCAAGAAGACGCTCGTCGCGCTGGACGAGGCCGGCGCTAGCCGCGACGAGACCGAATCGCTGATCGCGTCGTTGCAGAAGGACATCGAGGAACACGTCCAGGACGAGGAAGGCCAGCTGTGGCCGAAGCTGCGCGAGGCCGTCGACTCCGACGCGCTCGTGCAGCTCGGTGAGGTCCTCGACCAAGCCAAACAGGTCGCGCCCACCCGGCCGCACCCCAACGCCCCGACCGAGCCGCCCGCGCTCGCGCTGGCCGCGCCCGTCGCCGCGCTCTACGACCGGCTCCGCGACCGGTTCCAGAAGCGGCCCCAAACCTAGCCGAAAGGACGGACCGATGACGCTGCCAAAAGAAGCCACCCAGCCCAAGCCGCACGGCTTCGACGAGGTCCACATCCTGTGGATATCCGAGGGGATGAGCTGCGATGGGGACACCGTCTCGATCACCGCGTCGTCACAGCCGCCGATCGAGGACGTGGTGACCGGGTTGATCCCCGGGCTGCCAAAAGTCAACCTGTACAACAAGGTTCTGTCCCCCACCCTGGGCGGCGAGGAGTTCCTCAAGCCGTTCCGGGCGGCGGCCCGCGGCGAACTCGAGCCGTTCATCCTGGTGATCGAGGGCTCGATACCCAACCAGAACGTCCTCGAGGAGGGCTACTGGACGTCGTTCGGCAACGACCTGGACACCGGTGAGCCGCTGACCCTGAATTGGTGGATCGACAACCTGGCGCCCAAGGCGTGGGCCGTCGTCGCGGTGGGGACGTGCGCCGCCTACGGCGGCATCCACGCGATGGCGGGCAACCCGACCGGGTCCATGGGGCTGTGCGACTACCTGGGCTGGGATTTCAAATCCACTGGCGCGCTGCCGATCGTGAACATCCCGGGGTGCCCGGTGCAGCCGGAGAACTTCATGGAGACGCTGACCTGGGTGCTCTACCACGCCGCCGGGTCGGCCCCGCCGCCGCCGCTGGACCACATGCTGCGGCCGCAGTGGATCTTCGGCAAGACGGTGCACGAGGGCTGCGACCGGGCCGGCTACTACGAGCAGGGCGACTTCGCCCACGACTACAACTCGCCGAAATGCCAAGTGCACATTGGGTGTTGGGGGCCGGTGGTCAACTGCAACGTGCCCAAGCGGGGCTGGATGTCCGGCGTCGGCGGCTGCCCCAATGTCGGCGGGATCTGCATCGGCTGCACCATGCCCGGCTTCCCGGACAAGTTCATGCCGTTCATGGACGCCCCGCCGGGCGGCAGCTTCTCGTCGATGGTCGTCAAACCCTATGGCGCACTGATCCGCCGGATGCGCGGCATCACCAACCTCGGCGCCAACCGCGAACCCAAGTGGCGCCACAAGAAGGACGCGCTGACCACCGGGTACGACCCGCGCTGGCGTCCGTGAGCAACGACTTTTGAAGAAGGGACCACAGAGATGACGCTCACCGAACCGGCGCAAACCGGCGCCCAAGGCTCGTCGCAGACCATCGAGATGGCGTGGGATCCGATCACCCGGATCATCGGCAACCTCGGCATCTACACCAAGATCAACTTCGGCACCAAGACCGTCGAGCAGTGCCACAGCACCTCGTCGCTGTTCCGCGGCTACTCGGTGTTCATGAAGGGCAAGGACCCCCGCGACGCCGGGTTCATCACCAGCCGCATCTGCGGCATCTGCGGGGACAACCACACCACGTGTTCGATCTACTGCCAGAACATGGCCTACGGGATCGACAATCCGCCGCTGGCCGAGACGATCATCAACCTGGGCGAGGCGGCCGAATACCTGTTCGACCACACCATCTTTCAGGACAACCTGGTGTTCGTCGACTTCTGCGAGGCGATGGTCAAGGACACCAACCCCGGCGTGCTGGCGCAGGCGGAGAACACCGAGGCCCGCAACGCCCATATTCACGGTTACCGCACCATCGCCGACATCATGCGGGCGTTCAACCCGTTCGAGGGCGAGGTGTACAAGCAGGCGCTGCGGGTCAGCCGGACCACCCGGGAGATGTTCTGCATCATGGAGGGCCGCCACGTGCACCCCTCGACGCTGTATCCCGGCGGCGTCGGCACCATGCCGTCGCCCACCACGTTCACCGACTACCTGAGCCGGCTGATCGACATCCTGGACTTCGTCAAGCAGGCCGTCGCGATGAACGACGACGTCTTCGACTTCTTCTACGAGGCGTTGCCCGGCTACGAGGAAGTGGGGCGCCGGCGGGTGCTGCTCGGGTGTTGGGGCGCTTGGCAGGACGCGTTTTCGGTCGACTACCGCTACGAGCACATGACGGACTGGGGCCGCAAGATGTTCGTCACGCCGGGCGTCGTGGTCGACGGCAAGCTGGTCACCAACGACCTGGTCGACATCAACCTGGGGATCCGGATCCTGTTGGGCAGTTCGTATTACGAGGACTGGGTCAACGAGGAGCCGTTCGTGACGCACGACCCGTTGGGCAACCCGGTGGACATCCGCCACCCGTGGAACCAGACGACGCTGCCGGACCCGCAGAAGCGGGACTTCAACGACAAGTACAGCTGGGTGATGAGCCCGCGGTGGTTCGACAAGGACAGCGGCGAGCACCTGGCGCTGGACACCGGCGGCGGTCCGTTCGCCCGGCTGTACAGCACGGCGCTGTCCGGGCTCGTCGACACCCCGTACGTGAAGGCCACCGGGCACAGCGTGCGGATCTCGCTGCCGAGGAGCCGCAACCTGCCCGAGACGACGCTGGAGTGGAAGATCCCGCAGTGGTCCAATGCGATCGAGCGCGACCGGGCCAGGGCGTACTTCATCGCCTATGCGGCGGCGATGGCGTTCTTCTTCGCCGAGCGGGCGATGGAGATGGTGCGCGCCGGAGACACCAAGATCTTCAACAACTTCGAGGTGCCGCACGACAAGGCGATCGGCTGCGGATTCCACGAGGCGGTGCGCGGGGTGCTCTCCCACCACATGGTGATCGACAAGGGCGTCATCGCCAACTACCACCCCTACCCGCCGACCCCGTGGAACGGCAGCCCCCGTGACTCGTTCGGAACGCCCGGCCCCTACGAGGACGCCGTGCAGAACATGCCGATCTTCGAGGAGAACGGCCCGGACGACTTCCGGGGCGTCGACATCATGCGGGCGGTGCGCAGCTTCGACCCCTGCCTGCCGTGCGGTGTGCACATGTATGTCGGCGGCGGGCGCACCATCAAGAAGACCCATTCGCCGACCCAGTACCTCGGATCATGACCGAACCCGACGAGCAGGTGCGCCGGGAGCTGACCCGGCTCGACGAGCTGCTCGGCGAACTCGAGGAGACACCGGGCCCGGCCGGAGACATTGCGCGGGAGGCGCTTTCGGCGCTGGCCCGGGTCTACGGCGAGGCGCTGGCGCGCGCCCTCGGGTGCGTGGCCGCCACGCCGCAGGCGCGCGCCGCGTTCCTGGCCGACGAGCTGCTGGGGCACCTGTTGGTGTTGCACGATATCCATCCCGAGCCGGTCGCCGATCGCGTCGCGCGGGCCCTGCGCGAGGTGTCCGAAGCGGTCGAGGACCGCGGCGGCACCGTCGAATTGGTGGGGATCGACGGTGGCGTCGCCACCGTGCGGCTGAGCAAGCGCGGCTGCGGCTCGTCGATCGCCGGGCTCGACGAGGTGGTGCGCGAGGAGGTGCTGGCGCTGGCGCCGGAGCTATCCGGCGTCGAGGTGGTGTCGGGCGCGGCGCGCGGCGCCGCCCGCGAGGCCGCGTTCATCCCGCTGGACACGATGATGGCCCGACCGCGCGGGGTGCACGCGTGACGCTGGATGCCTTGCGCCGCACCATTCATCGGCCGCCGCAAACGGTGGACGCATCCCAGCACTGCCAGTTGTGCGACGCGCCCATCGGCGAGGTGCACCGGCACATGCTCGACGAGCACGACGGCAACGTGCTGTGCGTGTGCCGCGGGTGCCGGCTGCTTTTCCAGCGCGACGCGGCCGGGCGCGGGCACTACCGGCTCATCCCCGAGCGCCGGCGGAGACTGCCGGCGTTCGACACCACCGGCCTGGGCGTGCCGGTCGGCCTGGCGTTCTTCGTCTGCCGACCCGGCGGGGCGGTGGTCGCGCACTATCCCAGCCGGGCCGGCGTCACCCAGTGGGAGGTGGACGGCGCGGCGTGGCGGGCCGTGCAGGACGAGCGCCCCGAGATCCGCGACCTCGCCGCGGGTGTCGAGGCGGTGCTGGTCAACACCACCCGTGACGCCGCCGAACACTGGATCGTGCCGATCGACGACTGCTACCGGCTGGTGGCGGTGATCCGGCGCGAATGGCGCGGCCTGTCGGGCGGCAGCCGGGTGTGGCCCGCGATCGACCAGTTCTTCGGAGAGCTACACGAAAAGCCGCACGACAGAAGGGAATTGGTATGAGCAAGATACGAGTGGGCAAGTCGCGGGCCAAGCCCACGACGGGCTCGCATTCGTGGCGGGTCCAGCAGGGCAACCAGGGGCCGTACACCAGGAACGTCGGCCACAACAAGGACGGCACCGCCGACGCGCGCCGCTCCACCGGCGTGCACCCGAAGAAACACAACGCAATGCTGCCCATCATGCCCAACCTGCCGCCCGGATGATCGCCATGAACGCAACCGACGCAGTGCACGTCTCCATTCCGATGACCGTCGTCTACGCGGTGCTCGGCGTCCTGGGCCTGGGCGCGCTGGCCTTCGCGTGGCGAGAAGCGCCCGCCATCATCCGCTACATCAAGAGCGAATCGATCTGAACCCGTTCAGGATCCCCGGTTTTCGCCGAGCTCGTCGACGATCGCGCTGCCGGACGGGTTGTCGCCCTCGGTGTCGTCGGCGATGGTGACCGACGCGGCGACCTGGGCGATGTTGTTGTAGGTCTCCGGCGGGATCGCCCGCAGCGCGTGGACGGTCTCGTCGTCGCCGCCGTTGCGGCCGGCGGCGTCGAGCAGGTCCTGCTTGCTTGCCGGGAAATCCACGTCATTGAGACATTGTCGAAGCCGGCTACGAGTGGTGGATGCGACCATGGCTGTCGGGGTGCCCAGGGGATGGCGGCTCAAACTTCACCGGCCGCGCCGCCGGCGGTTCTCCTTTTTGATCGCGTCGACCAACTCCGATTTCGTCATCGTCGACCGGCCGCACACGTCGAGACGGCGTGCCACGTCGAGCAGGTGCCGCTTGCTGGCGTTGGCGTCGACGCCCTCGGCCGATTCGCCGGTGTTGCGCAGCCCGCCGCGCTCGGCGCGCTCGTCCGACGGGCCCGGTTGCTCCTTGGGCTCCCAATGGTCGCCGACCTTTTCGAAGCTGTGCTTGACCGCGGCGTAGGCCACCCGGTGGGCGCGCTCCTCGCTGCCGTACTGTTCGGCCGCCGAGTCGTGCGCCTTGGCGAACGTGCGCTGGGCCTTGTCGTCGGAACGCCGCAGGGTGCTGGGCAGCTCGCTTTGTTTCGCGTCTCCCTTTTTCGTCGTCTTGGGCACCGGCTAGCCCTCCGTCAACTGCTGGGCCTTGGCGTAGGCCAGCTGCAGGAAGTCGGCGCCGGCCAGGGCGGTGAAGGTGCCCGCGGCCAGCCGGGTCAGCCGCGGCGCGAAGATCAGCCCGATCACGAACCCGGTGGCCACCCACATGTCGAGGCAGAAGGGGCAGGTCAACAGCTCCCCGACGCTGTGCCGCAGCGCGCTGCCCTGCCGGGTTTCCTCCATCACCTCGGCCGGGCCCCCGGAACCCGCGTAGTGGGCGAACGGCGCCCGCAATGGGCTGGTCACGGCGTCCTTGGACACTGTGCGCGACAGCTTGTGGGTGCCGACGGTGACGGTGAGGAGGTCCTGGACGCCCCAGCGCTCGGGCAGCCTGCGCCCGGTAGCCGCGGCGATGGCGGCGGTGACGGTGACCAGCAGCCCGTAGATGGCGAGGACCACCGTGTAGCCCTCCAGCGGCCGGGGGTTATCCCCGCGATACGCGTCGGCTTCCCGCCGCGCACGGTCGGCGACCTTCTCGGTGATTTCGGGTGCTTCGCCCATGGGCGCTCCTTCGGGTTCGGGTCCTGAGTGGGTTACCCCGTTGAGCGGCCGAAAATCACGATCTTGGGCGAATGGCCCGCGGCGATGCGAGATATGTCAAGATCGCTGACATGGGTCAGGCCGAAGACGCTCCGCTTGGTTATCTGCTCTACCGGGTGGGAGCCGTGCTGCGACCGGAGGTTTCCGCGGTGCTCGGTCCGCTGGACCTGACACTGCCCGAATTCGTTTGCCTGCGCATCCTTTCGCTGTATCCGGGCATGTCCAGCGCCGAATTGTCCCGGCACACCAACGTCACGCCCCAGGCGATGAACACAGTGCTGCGGGGGCTGGAGAACATCGGCGCGGTGGAACGGCCGGCGTCGGTGTCCTCCGGGCGCGCGCTACCGGCCACGCTGACGGGTCAGGGCCGCGCGCTGCTGAAGCGCGCGGAGGCCGCGGTCCGGGTCGCCGACGCGCGGATCCTGGGCAAGCTGACCGACGCGCAGCAGCGCGAGTTCAAACGCATGCTGGAAAAGCTGGGCTCCGACTAGCCGGCCTGGATGCGGGCCCAGGGCCGGGCCTCCTCGAGCTCGTAGGCCAGTTCGAGCAGCAGCGCCTCGTGCCCGAGGTCGGCCGTCAGCATCATGCCCACCGGCAGGCCGTCGGCGGACCGGGTCAGCGGCAGCGAGATCGCGGGCTCGCCGGTGACGTTTTGCAGCGGGGTGAACGCGACCCAGTCGATGAGCCGGTCCATCACCTGCCGGTAGTCGGTGGGGGCCAGGTAGCCGACGCGCGGCGTTTCGTCGGCGAGGGTCGGCGTGAGCACCGCGTCGTAGGTGCCGAACAGTCGCGCGGTGCGCCGCCGCAGCCTGCGCAGGCGCACGATCGCCAGCGGGAGCCGGTGCAGGTTACGGCTGGCGTGGCGGTCCAGGCCGAGCGTCAGGGCGTCCAGGCGGGTGCGGTCGAACGTGTCGCCGAACAGCCGCCGCCCGGCGCGCACCTGCGTCATCGCCAGAAAGCCCCAATACAGCACGAAATCGTCGACGAAGCTGGCCGGCACCGGGGGGTCGATCGGTTCGACGCGGTGGCCCAGCTCCTCGAGCAGCGCGGCGGACTTCAGGGTCAGCTCCCGCACCTGGGGGCTGGATTCGCGCAGGACCGAGCGGGTCGACACCGCGATCGTCAGCCGCTTCTTGCCCGGCCCGGTCACGTGGCCGACCGGCTTGAGCTTGGGGCTGGGCCACAGCCGCTCGGCCTCGGCGTAGAAGGCGGCGGTGTCGCGCACCGAGCGGGTCAGCACCCCGTTGGCGACGATGCCCACGGGCATCCGGCGCAGCTCCGCGTCCAGCGGCAGCCGGCCGCGCGACGGCTTGAGGCCGACGAGCCCGTTGACGGCGGCCGGGATGCGGATCGAGCCGCCGCCGTCGTTGGCGTGGGCGATCGGCACCACCCCGGCCGCGACGAACGCGCCGGAGCCCGAGGACGAGGCGCCCGCGGTGCGGTCGGTGTCCCACGGGTTGCGGACCGGCCCCAGCCGCGGGTGTTCGGCCGATGCGCTGAACCCGAACTCCGACATCTGCGTCTTGCCCAGCGACGTCAGGCCCGTCCCCAGGAACACCCGGGTGAACTCCCCGTCGGCGGCGGCGTTCTGGGGCGCCCACGCGTCGGTGCCACGCATGGTCGGCTGCCCGGCGACGTCGACGTTGTCCTTGACGAACGTCGGGACGCCGGAGAACGCCCCGTCGCGGTTTGCGGCCTTGCGGGCTTGCTCGAACCCGTTGTACGCCAAGCCGTTCAGGGCCGGGTTGACGGCCTCGGCGCGGGCGATGGCGGCCTCGACGGCGTCGGCTCGCCCGACCGAACCGGTCCGGATCGCGTCGGCCAGGCCGACCGCGTCGAGGTCACCGAGGGCGTCGTCGCCGAACGCGTGCACATGTCGCATCCGGCTGATGCTACTGCTGGCCCACCTCGAACCGGACGAAGCGCGTCACGGTGACGCCGGCCTCGTCGAGCAGGGCCTTGACGGTCTTCTTGTTGTCGGAGACCGACGGCTGCTCGAGCAGCACCGCGTCCTTGAAGAAGCCGTTGAGCCGGCCCTCGACGATCTTGGGCAGCGCCTGCTCCGGCTTGCCCTCGGCCTTGGCGGTCTCCTCGGCGATGCGCCGCTCGCTGGCCACCACATCCTCGGGCACGTCGTCGCGGGACAGGTAGCGCGCCTTGAGCGCGGCGATCTGCAGCGCGACGGCGTGGGCGGCGTCCTGGTTGTCGCCCTGGAACTCGACGAGCACGCCGACGGCCGGCGGCAGGTCGGCGGCGCGCTTGTGCAGGTAGGCCTCGACGTTGCCGTCGAAGTACTGCACGCGGCGCAGCTCGAGCTTCTCGCCGATCTTGGCGGACAGGTCGGCGATGGCCTGCTCGACGGTCGTAGTCGCCGAATCTTTGTCAATAGGAGAAGCCTTCAGCGCGTCGACGTCGGTGGCCTTGGCGTCCAGCGCGGCGTCGACGATCTGGTCGGCCAGCGCCTGGAACTCGGCGTTCTTGGCGACGAAGTCGGTCTCGCTGTTCAGCTCGATGAGCGCGCCGCCCTTGGCCGCGACCAGGCCCTCGGCCGTGGCCCGCTCGGCGCGCTTGCCGACGTCCTTGGCGCCTTTGATCCGCAGCGCCTCGACGGCCTTGTCGAAGTCGCCGTCGGACTCGGCCAGCGCGTTCTTGCAGTCGAGCATGCCGGCGCCGGTGAGTTCCCGGAGCCGCTTGACGTCGGCGGCGGTGAAGTTCGCCATATCAGCCTTCCGTGGGGGTGTCGGTGGGGCCCGCAGCGGCGTCGGTGGGGGCGGACGGGGCGGCGGTCGCGGTGGCCGAGGCCAGCAGCTCCTGCTCCCATTCGGCGAGCGGCTCGGCGGCTTCCGCCTCGGGCTTGCCGTCGCCGCGGCCCAGGCCGGCGCGGGCCTGCAGGCCCTCGGCGACCGCGGAGGCGATCACCTTGGTCAGCAGCGCGGCCGAGCGGATCGCGTCGTCGTTGCCGGGGATCGGGTAGTCCACCTCGTCGGGGTCGCAGTTGGTGTCCAGGATCGCGATGACCGGGATGCCCAGCTTGCGGGCCTCGCCGACGGCGATGTGCTCCTTGTTGGTGTCGACGACCCAGACCGCCGAGGGCACCTTGTTCATGTCGCGGATGCCGCCGAGGCTGCGCTCCAGCTTGTTCTTCTCCCGGGTCAGGCCCAGGATCTCCTTCTTGGTGCGGCCCTCGAAGCCGCCGGTCTGCTCCATCGCCTCGAGCTCCTTGAGGCGCTGCAGCCGCTTGTGCACCGTGGAGAAGTTGGTCAGCATCCCGCCCAGCCAGCGCTGGTTGACGTACGGCATGCCGACGCGGGTCGCCTCGGCGGCGACGGACTCCTGCGCCTGCTTCTTGGTGCCGACGAACAGCACCGTGCCACCGTGGGCGACGGTTTCCTTGACGAACTCGTACGCCTTGTCGATGAACGTCAGCGTCTGCTGCAGGTCGATGATGTAGATGCCGTTGCGGTCGGTGAAGATGAACCGCTTCATCTTGGGATTCCAGCGTCGGGTCTGGTGCCCGAAGTGGGTGCCGCTGTCAAGCAGCTGCTTCATGGTTACGACAGCCATTGGCCGCTATTCCTTTTTGTCGGTTGTCGCCCGGCATCGGGTGAGGCCGGGCCCTGGTGTCTGTCGAGATGCCCAACCCTGTATCAGGGACCGCTCGGCATCTTCTTTGGTGCAGACACGCGAAGTCAGCCCGTTTTCACGGACCGCGGAATGCAGTTTACACCGTTTCGCCAGGTGCTTTGTCCACAGCGCTGAGTGGCCCGATCGGCTTCGTCGCGCTGGACTGGGCGGGTGCGGCGGGTGGCGGTGATGCTGACGCTGGGCCTGGTCGGCGCGGCGCCTGCGAGCGCGGACGACGGGCGGCTGGAGTGGCCGCTGCGCCCGCCCCCCGCCGTCAGTCGGGGGTTCGACGCCCCGTCGCCCGACTGGAACCCCGGCCACCGGGGCGTGGACCTGCCCGGCTCCCCCGGCCAGCCGGTGTACGCCGCCGGCGCGGCGACCGTGGTGTTCGCCGGGCTGCTGGCCGGGCGGCCGGTGGTGTCGCTGGCCCATCCCGGCGGCCTGCGCACCAGCTACGAGCCGGTCCGGGCGCGGGTGCGGGCCGGGCAGGCGGTGAACTCGCAAACCGTGCTCGGTGAGCTGGTCGCGGGCCACGCGGGTTGCCCGGCCGCGGCGTGTCTGCATTGGGGCGCGATGTGGGGCCCGGCGTCGGGCGCCCGCTACGTCGACCCGCTGGGCCTGTTGCGCTCCACGCCGATCCGGCTCAAGCCGTTGGGCGGGTAGCGCTCACGCGTGCTCAAGCGGGTTGGTCCAGCGGACGCCCGGAAACCGCAGGAAATCCGTGTCCGCCGAGGCGATCTCGACACCGTGTTCGATCGCAAGGGCGGCCAGTTGTGCATCGGGGACGAGATTGCCGGTGATTTCCACTCGGGCGCAGAGCTTCCCGTAGACCCGTGCGGTGGTCTCGGTCGCGGGCGGAATCCACACCACCGGGATCGCCAGCCAATCGTCGATGTATCGCCAGGCCTCGGCGGCTGACAGCGGGTTCTCGGTGACCCGCGGATGTGTGACGATCCGCAGGAACGCGCCGACGGTCTGCCAGGGCAGCCCTACCCGGCTGTCGCCGTTGAGCGTGCGTTCCAGCCAGGCTGCGGCGGCCGCGTTGTTGGGGCTCTTTCCGTCCACCGCATACAACAGCAGGTTCGCGTCAACGATCATCGAGCAGGTCGAGCACCTCGGCGACGTTGGTGACGTCGACCTTGAGGCCGAGGTTCGACGTCCGGTGCTCGTACTTGGCGGGCTTGGTGGCGGCGGCTTTGGCCATTCCTCGCCGCGCGAGAAGGTTCAGCGCCTCGCTGATGCCCAGGCCTTCGCGGCGAAGCCGTTCGATCTCACTGGCGACATCGCTATCGATCACGACAGTTGTTCGCATCACCCCATGCTACCGGAGGCGGCGCATCATGATGCATCGCCGACAACATCAGCATGCTAGGCCCGCGGGTGGGCCTGGTCGTGCACCGCCCGCAGCCGGGAGACCGCGACGTGGGTGTAGAGCTGGGTGGTCGCCAGGCTGGAATGGCCCAGCAGCTCCTGGACGACGCGCAGGTCGGCCCCGCCCTCCAGCAGGTGAGTGGCCGCGCTGTGGCGCAGGCCGTGCGGGCCCATGTCGGGCGCGCCGTCGACGGCCGCGATGGTCTGGTGCACGACGGTGCGGGCCTGGCGCACGTCGAGCCGCTTTCCCCGCGCGCCCAGCAGCAGCGCCGGGCCGGACTGCGCGGTGGCCAGCGCGGGACGCCCGTCGGCCAGCCAGGCCGCCAGCGCGTCGGCGGCCGGCGCCCCGAACGGCGCGCTGCGCTGCTTGTCGCCCTTACCGAGCACCCGCACCAGCCGGTGGTGGGCGTCCACGTCGTCGACGTCAAGGCCGCACAGTTCGCTTACCCGGATGCCGGTGGCGTAGAGCATCTCGACGACTAGCCGGTCCCG
Source organism: Mycobacterium sp. NGS63 (assembly GCF_059812295.1). Classification (NCBI taxonomy): domain Bacteria; kingdom Bacillati; phylum Actinomycetota; class Actinomycetes; order Mycobacteriales; family Mycobacteriaceae; genus Mycobacterium; species Mycobacterium sp. NGS63. Next base: position 544,034 of record NZ_JCALCJ010000004.1, on the reverse strand, counting down.
CAAGGCCAGTGGATCGCCTTGCTGCGCACCGGATTTCGCGGCCGTCATGGCCGCCACCGCCTGATCCTGGCGCAGCACCGACGGCAGGGTGCGGTGCGCCTTGGGCACCTGCAGCCGCGCCGCCGGGTCGCTCGCGAGCAGGCCGCGCCGCGCCGCCCACGCGGTGAACGCCTTGATCGCCGAGGTGCGACGGGCCAGCGTCGTGCGGGCCGCACCGGCCGCGGCGGATGCGCCCAGCCACGACCGCAGCACCGGCAGGCTCAGCGTGTCCAGGTCGCGCCCGTCCAGGAACGCGAGCAGCGAGCGCACGTCGCCCAGGTAGGCCCGGCGGGTGTGCGCCGAGCGCCCGCACTGCAGGTCCAGGTACTCGTCGAACTCGTCGAGGATCGCCTCCACGCCATCAACGTTCGCAGGCGCGGGGCGCTGCGCTCAGGTGACGCGCCGAAGCGTGTCCGGGGTGAGATCTTTGCGGGTGGGATAGCCGTCGACGGCCATGATCAGGTCGGCCTCGGCCAGGATCGAACGCAGCACGTGCACGATGCCGTCGACGCCGCCGAGGGCCAGGCCGTAGGCGTACGGGCGGCCGATGCCCACCGCGGTGGCCCCCAACGCCAGCGCCTTGATGACGTCGGCGCCGCTGCGGACCCCCGAGTCGAACAGCACCGGCATCCCGTCGGCGGCCTCGACCACCCCGGGCAGGCAGTCGATCGCGGGCAGGCCGCCGTTGGCCTGCCGGCCGCCGTGGTTGGAGCAGTAGATGCCGTCCACGCCGCCGTCTTTGGCGCGCCGGGCGTCGTCGGGGTGGCAGATCCCCTTGACGAGCAGCGGCAGGTCGGTCAGCGAACGCAGCCAGGGCAGGTCGTCCCACGTGAGGGGGTTGCCGAACAGCTGCGCCCAGCGCAGCACGACGGCCCGCGGGTCGGCTTCGGGCGGTTGCTGCAGGCCGGCGCGGAACACCGGATCGCTGGTGTAGTTGCTCAGGCAATGCCCGCGCAGCTGCGGGAAGTTGGCAGTGCTGAGGTCGCGCGGCCGCCAGCCGGGCACCCAGGTGTCGAGCGTGACGACGATCCCGCGGTAGCCGGCGGCCTCCGCGCGGTGCACGAGGCTGGCGGCCAGGTCACGGTCTTTGGGGGTGTAGAGCTGGAAAAAGCCTGGGGTGTCGCCGAATTCGGCGGCCACGTCTTCCAGCGGGTCGGCGGTCAGCGTCGACACCACCATCGGCACACCGGTGGCCGCGGCCGCGCGGGCGGTGGCCAGGTCGCCGTGGCCGTCCTGGGCGCAGATGCCGATGACCCCGATCGGCGCCATGAACAGCGGCGACGGCAGGGTCATGCCGAACAGCTGCACGGACAGGTCGCGCTGGTCGGCGCCGACGAACATCCGCGGCATCAGTCCCCAGCGCTCGAAGGCGGTGCAGTTGGCCCGTTGCGTGCGCTCGTCGCCCGCGCCGCCGGCGACGTACGACCACACCGACGGCGACATCGCGGCGCGCGCCTTGGCTTCCAATTCGGCGTAGGCCACCGGCAGCGACGGCACCGTGCCGGCCAGGCCCTGCAGGTAGATCTCGAACTGGTAGTCACCGAATGCCATGCGACGAGCATGCCAGCCGGCGCTCAGCCGGTGGCTTCTGCCTCGGCCAGTTCTTTCTTCCATTGCCGGAAGGTTTCCTCGGTGCGGCCCCGGCGCCAGTAACCCGAGATCGACGACGCCCATTTCGCGTCCACGCCGCGCTCCTTGCGGATGTAGGGCCGCAGGTTGTGCATGACGGTCTGCGCCTCGCCGTGGATGAACACCTGCACCTGGCCCGGCAGCCAGGGCGCGGCCTTGACCGCCTCGATCAGCGGCGCGAAGTCCCCGGCGCGGTCCTCGGGCACCAGATCGGCGCGGCCGCCGCGGTAGACCCAGCTCACGTCGACGGATTCCGGTGCGGTCAGCGGGATCTCGTCCTCCTGGCCGGCGACCTCGATGAACGCCTGACCGACGGCGTCGGGCGGCAGCGCTTCCAGCGCCGCGGCGATGGCCGGCAGCGCCGACTCGTCGCCGGCCAGCAGGTGCCAGTCGGCGGTCGGGTCGGGGGTGTAGGCGCCGCCGGGGCCCATCAGGTAGATCGGCTGGCCGGGCTGCGCCGTCGCGGCCCACGCGCCCGCGACCCCGTGCTCGCCGTGCACGACCACGTCGAGGGTGATCTCGTGGGCGTCGGGGTCGACGCGCCGGACCGTCAGCGTGCGCACCGTCGGCTTCTTCTCCCGGGGCAGGTCGGCGAAGCTGTCCAGGGTCAGGGGATGCGGCAGCCCGGACACGTCGACGTCTCCGGGCAGGAAGGCCAGCTTCACGTAGGAGTCGGTGAACTTGCTGGGCACGAATTTGTCGAAGTGCGCGCTGCCGAGCACCACCCTGACCATGTGCCGGGTGAGTTGTTCGGTGCGGGCGACTTGGAAGCTCTGCAGAGGTCGACCTGCCACTGATCCTCCTGTCTCCTCTTATCGAGCCCCGACCTCCGTCGACTATACGAGCCGCGGCGTCGCAGCCCGGGTGCGGACGATGCGCCACCTCCCCTCGTCGCGGCGCGCCAGCCCCGCGAGCTCGAGGATGGCCAGCGGGCCCAGCACCTGCTCGGGCGCCAGGCCGGATGCGACGGCGATCTCGTCGACCGTGGCCGCGCCGCGGCCGGGCAGCGCCTCGTACACCCGCCGTTCGGTGTCGCCGAGCCCGTCGAGCGCCGTGGTGGGGTGGGGTTCCTCGGGCGCGAGCTCGCCGATGCGTCCGACCAGCTCGACGACGTCGTCGGCCCGGGTGACCAGCTCCGCGCCGTTGCGCAGCAGCGCGTGACAACCCGCCGACGCCGACGAGGTCACCGGCCCGGGCACCGCGGCCACCACGCGGCCGAGCGCCCGGGCCCAGGCGGCGGTGTTCGCCGCGCCACTGCGCAGGCCCGCCTCGACCACCACGGCCGCGCCCGCGACGGCGGCGACCAGCCGGTTGCGGGTCAGAAACCGGTGCCGCGCGGGGCGGACGCCCGGCGGGTATTCGCTGAACACCAGCCCGCACTGGCCGATGCGGTGCAGCAGCGCCGAATGGCCTGCCGGATACGGGATGTCGATCCCGCCGGCCAGGACGGCGACGGTGACCCCCGCGCAGTCCAGCGTCGCGCGGTGGGCCGCGCCGTCGATGCCGTAGGCGCCGCCGGAGACCACCGTGACGTCGCGCTCGGCCAGCCCGGTGGCCAGGTCCGCGGCCACGTGCTCGCCGTAGACGGTGGAGGCGCGGGTGCCGACCACGGCGGCCGCGCGCTGGGCCACCTCGTCGAGGCGTTGGGGGCCCAACGCCCACAACACCAGCGGCGGACCGCCGCGTGCCTTCACCGCGGCGGCGTCGAACGCGGCGAAGGCGAGCAGCGGCCACTCATCGTCGTCGGGCGTGATCAATCGGCCGCCGCGGTTGTCGAGCAGCGCCAGATCGGCTGCGGCCCGGTCTATTTCGCGCCTGGCCTCGGTGTGCCGGGCCAGCGCGTCGTCGACCGACCCGCGCCGGACCCGGTCGGCGGCCTCCACCGGCCCCACGCGTCGCACCAGCGCGGCCAGCTCCGCGCAGGGCGGTTCGGCGACCCGGGACAGGTAGGCCCACGCGCGCCACACCGGATCGTTCATCGCTGCGCCCCGGGTTGCCGGAAGCTGAGCGCGGTGGCGACCTCCTCGAGCCCGGGCGCGACGCGGCCGGCCAGATCGGCCAGGCTCCACGCGACCACAAGAACAGCGAAATAGCGGATGTGTCTCGTCTACATATGTATGGTTCCGTACATATGCCCACTTCAGCGCATATATACGACTTCTCCTGTGGCCCTTGGCATTTCGTTGCTATCGCCTTACCGTTGGCCCTATGACCACCACCGCACTGCCCGGCCAAGCCGCATTTACCCAGCTGTATGCCTGCCGATCCGAACTGCTGCGCGCCGAAGCTGCAGCGCTCAACGCAACCGACGCGCTGGACGGCGCGCACAGAGGCCGCGGCGAGGAATTGGCCGAACGGCTGGGCTACACCATCGCCTTTGTTGAGCGCCTGGCCCTTGCCGTCAGGGGTGACCTGCTATGACGACGCGACGGCTGCCGGGGCCAGCACCAACCGTGCTGCCGGCGCGCTGGGCGCGCTGGGTGGAACTGTTCGCCAACGAGCAGCACGCCGCCAAACGCAGCCCCAACACCATCGCCACCAGAGTCGGCCACCTGCGCGCGTTCGCGTTGGCCCACCCGCGCAGCGACCCGCTGACCGTCACCCGCGCCCAACTGATCCACTACCTGGGCAACAACGACTGGACCCCGCGCACCACTCACAGCGTGCGGTGCACCCTGCGCGTGTTCTTCCGGCTGCTGTTCGATCTGGAGCATCGCCGTGACGACCCGGCCCGGACGCTGCCGCCAGTCAAGCTGCCGCGCGCGCTGCCCCGCCCATGCCCGGACCACGTGATCGTCACCGCGTACGGCACTGTGACCGACACCCGCGTCGGCTTGGCCATCCGGATCGCCGTGGAGACCGGGTTGCGGCGCGCCGAGATCGCCCACCTACGCCCGGCCGATGTGGAAGGCGGTCCGGGCAACCACTGTGTGCACGTGGTCGGCAAGGGTGGCCACGAACGCACCGTGCCCATCTCCGATCAGCTTGCCGCCCAGCTGTTGTCAGTGAAAACCGCGTGGGTGTTCCCTGCCCCGTACGGCGGCCCGATCACTCCGCGGCACTTAGGCAAGCTGATCACTCGGGCACTACCGGGTCCGTGGACCACACACACGCTGCGCCACCGATTCGCTACGGTGGCCTACCAAACCACCAGCGACCTGCGCGCCGTCCAAGAGCTGCTCGGCCACACGTCGCCCGTCACTACAGCCATCTACACCAAAGTCAGCGACGAGTCCATGCGACGGGCGGCGATAGCGGCCGCCGTCCAGGCAACACCGCTAGGTTTGGTGGCGACTGACTGTTAGGACATTGGTTTACGGGAGTCGGACAAGTAGTCGAGGTCCAAGCTTTCGGTCCGTAGGACGAGCGAGAGCGGAAAATCATCGATCGAAGCCAGCTCCGCCGTTACCGAGCTCACCGAGCCGGTAAGACCCAACGAATGTGCTTCGGCTTCACACTGGCGAGCCCAAATCTCGATTAGGTACTGCCACGCGAAGTACCGGTCGCTCTGACTGTGACCCGTCTCGCCAAGGTATTTCACATATTTGCTGATTTGGGCCTTGAAATTATGATCCGTTGGCGCGTCGAGGTCATCCGGTGGCTCTCCGACGTCTTCCGGGAACGGAATGATGTTGGCTTGAAGGATGACAATGAGTGTCAATTGGTGCGGTGGCTGCGTCCAGTCCGCGCATTGGACCCTAATTGAGTGAACGCTGGTTACCGCTTGTCCGAGCGGCGATTTCTCCTTGCGCGCCTTAGCTTTTAGCGCTTCCGTGAGGGGATTCAGGCAATCATTGACTTCGTTTGGGTACGCAAAGCGTCCGTAGCGGCGCGAGACCGAGAAAGCGAATTCCCTTACCTCCTTATCTGATTCGACTCCCGCGACGCGGTCGCACGAGAGCAATGCGGTCTTCGCCACCGTAGTGATGCCGTCGAGGTCTGCAAAAAAGTCCGCACCGGCTCTGGGAACGGCTACGTATTGTGTCCGCGCGCCCGACGCTGCCTCACGGAGATCATTGGGGTCCTTCAGGCGTACCAAAGGGGCAATCTGAATACGCTCCCGATGGGGCAGTGACGCATCGCACGATTGGCTGATGACGACCACGCTATCCGTATCTTCGACCACTCTAGGCGTCCAATTATGGTCGAACACAAATGCTTTGGCGTTGCGGAAGATATCCCCTTGACGCCAGTCGCTGCATGATGTGCCTAGCTCGGGTGCCGGAATCTGATCTTTGTCATCCTCAGTAAAACCAAATAGCGCCAGAATCCTACCGATACCCCACACCGCTATAGCTCGACTTCACCCACCGGCGTACGCAGGGGCTCGCGGATGGCATCAATGAGGCGTTCAGGGCCGAAAGGTGCGCCCCAAGTCGGGCCAGCAGAATGCTCTTGGCGTAGACGGTCGATGACACTCAATCCGTCTGGTTCAACTTGAAGTAGCCGCGCACGAACCACCTCTGGCGCCGTCGATTCGTCAGGCATTTCAGACTCAAATCCGCGGATGATCGCAGCGAAGGCGCGGAGCCGCCGAGCATTCGACTCGTTGAGCCGTCCACCGTTGGCCCACATATGAACCGCCCGTCGGGAGACACCGAAGACCTTGCCCAGCTGATCCCATGTGAGTCCGGAGTGCGCCTTGACCCATGCAACCTCTTCGCGGTCGCTGCGAGACTCAGCACTGCGAGGCGCGATTGGAACCGGCTTCGGTCTAACCGGAGGGGCGAAAGCGCCAGAGCCCGTACGATTTACAGCCGCGAGTGATTGTATCGCACCGTAATTACCGCCAATTGATGTCCCGGCTATGCCCCCAAAAGCGGCAAGGCCAGCCATGATCAGCGATATGCCTGCTCTGGTCACATACGGACAGTTGGGCGGCACGTCGGTGCCGAAATCGCTGAACTCATAACGATATTCGGTCACTTGATCGCAAACGTCTACCGTCATCGTCACACTTCACCCCCAAAAGCGATGAGGAATTCTTCTGTCACAGCCCACCGGAAGAATTGATAGCCCCTTAGCGCTAAATCCCGTGCGTCCTCGTAGAGGTTCCCGCCCTGTTGTGTGCCTGGAGCGAATTCGCGGAACGAATCCATGTCAAGCATCCATGTCGGGTAGTCGTACGTCGATACCGAGCTATCGATCGTCGTGCCGGCCGGCAGCATTCCCCACCGCGCCATGAAGGACGCATCGCCGGGCAAGCGGTAGCGCGCTTCGGTGACAGCCGAGAGCAGTTCAGCTTCATCCTTGTGTTGGGATTCCCAGATTCCTAAGACCTCGGGCCGCAACAGTTCAGGCAGGCGACCGAGAAGATCCGGCTGTGTCAGTTGATTGACGTAACGAACGCCAAGCCGACTGATATACGGCACGGTCACATGCTCGTTCAAGGCCTGCCACGCGTCAACAAGCCGCTGAGCGAAGTCCCTGCGACGTACATACTGGGTGGTGTCGATGCTGAGGAAGGCCCCACAAAAAGTGATTTGCCAGTGGCGATCGGCGCTAAGGAGACGAAACAGTCGGGTAGTAGTGCGATCCTCGCTGACACCGTCAGCGGTGATGGTCATCGTCATTTCTTGACCGATTTCCATCAAGGGATACTGGTCGGCAAGCGCGTCGGCGACCTTTTTGCCGACGGCGTCCTCGTTGGTCGAGAACCTGGTGAGGTGCGGAAACCTGACCTGTGCGATGGTACGAACAAGCGGAGCCCTCACCAACGGGATGTTGGTGTCGGACTCGGCGAAGGCGAATGGATGTGCTGCTGCCGCCATGCTTCACACTGTACTTCACACTAGTGACAAGGTTTAGGTTTCACCCAACGCGCCCAGGGCGCGCGCTGCCCCAGCTTGGCCAGTTCCTCCATATTTGGCTTCGTCGGGTCCCGGTTCCACAGCGCCGGGACCCCGCGCTGGCCCGCCACCAACTCCACCCAGGTGCCGCCCGCCCGGCAGCAGCGCCCACACGGCCCCCGCACGCCACCAGGCAGGCCAGACGGGGAGGGGGCGGCCAAACAGGACGGGGACCGGGAGGCAAACCACGCCCGCCCCAGCGGTGATATATCCCCCCGAGCGTGAATTGCCCGATTGACGCCTGACTGCGGCCTTGCTGCAGGCGGGTTTTAGGTGCCTGTGACGTGCGGGGATACCGAAATCCGTGGTGCGTCAGGGGGTTGGGGGAAAATGCCCATCATGAAGGCCGCCGAGCGGGAGCGCCGCAACGCCCAGGTGCTGCAGCTGTGGTTGTCCGGGGCCAGTCACCGGGTGGTCGCGCGGGCTGTGGGGCTGCGGTCCCACCGCAGTGTGGGCAACATTGTGGCGGCGGCGCTGGGGGACTCCACGGATCGTCGGGAACTGCTGGCCGGTGAGGCGTTCGCGGTGTGGCAGGAGCGCACGGAGCGGCTGTTTCGCGCCCACTGGCAGCTGGCCCTGGATGGTAATCACCGCTCCGCGGAGTTGTGCCGCAAGTTGCTTGCGCACATGGCGTTGGTTTATGGCTTGCACCAGGAGATTCGGGTGGCGGGCACCCAGCTGGATGCGGTGGGGCCGGGGACTGTACCGGTGGCCGATGAAACCGACGTGGAAGGTGAGGATCTGTTGGCGCGTATGCGGCGTGACCACGCCCGCGCGCTGGGCGGTGTCGGTTAGAGCGGCGGTACGGCGTCGCCGCGTGTCACGGCAAGCGCATCCACGCCTGTGTGGCACCGCGTTTCACGGAAAGCGGGAAAGCCGAGCTGGCGCGGCTCTCGTGGAATAAAGCCCACCACGGTCGCGGCGGCGGTTTTCGCCGGACTCCTGGCACCACGACGACCCCGCTCAGGCAATCCGCAATCGGGCACGCGCCGTGCTCGCCGCCAGCGACGGCATCACCTGGCAGGATCGCCACAGCGCATTGATGGCACTCAACACCGCCGCTAGCGTGCCCGAAACCCTATGACCGGGCGCACAGGACCACCCGAAGGTAGCTAATCAGTTGTGTCCTTCCCTGGTGCGGACACGCCCATATGTGGCGTACGGGCCAGTTGCAGGGCATGGGTGCACGTTCAAGCGATGATGTGAAAGTGTCGACTGCGCCTGTAGATCTCGCGACCGAAGTCAGCCGGTACGGTGCCCAGGTCAAGAAGAAGTTGAGCGGCATCCACGTCACCGGCCAACCCGAAGACCAGCTGCGCGCGCCGTTGGAGACGTTTTTTGCGGCGATCTGTCAGCTGATCGGGAATGATCCCGATCAGCTGACAATGATCGGTGAAACCTCCCTGAGCGCGAACTCGGTACGTCCCGACTACGCCGTGGAGTACAACGGAGCCCTAGTCGGGTTCGTTGAAGTTAAGGCACCGGGCAAAGGAGCCGACCCCCGGGCGTTCAGCGGCCACGATCGAGAGCAATGGAAAAAGCTGCAAGCGCTCCCAAACCTCATCTACACCGACGGCCAGGCGTTCAGCCTTTACCAGAGCGGGCAGCGTATTGGTGAAATACGCATGTTGAACGGCGATCTCGCCAGTGCTGGCGCAGCACTGGCAGCACCCGACGCATTCCTTACCGTCTTCCAGGGTTTCATGTCGTGGACCCCGGTCGCCCCGGAGTCACCACCGGCGCTCGCCGAGGTGTCGGCGCGGTTGTGCCGGTTGTTGCGTGATGAAGTCAGCGAACAAATAGCGCTTAACAATTCATCGCTGATTTCGTTGCGCGATGAGTGGAAATCACTGCTTTTTCCTGAGGCCACTGATGAGGAGTTCGCAGACTGGTACGCCCAGGCGGTCACGTTCGGTTTGCTGCTGTCCCGTGCCCGCGGGATTGATCTTAGGCCTGGAATCGACTACGCGGCTAAACAGCTTGCCGCTAGTACGAATTCGCTGATCGGCTCTGCACTGCGCATCCTAGTCGATACGCCTGGCAGTGAGCAGACATTGCAAACGTCAGTGGCGACGATGGGACGAGTGCTAGCGGTCGTGGATTGGGACAAAATCTCGCGGGGAAACGCTGATGCATGGCTGTACTTCTACGAGGGTTTCCTACAGACCTACGACACAAACCTTCGCAAGAAAACCGGCTCGTATTACACGCCCCCGCAAGTAACAACTGCGATGGTTCGATTAGTGTCCGAGGCTTTGACTGAACACCTCGGTCGAACCGCTGGTTTCGCTGATCCGGCGGTCACCTGCCTTGACCCCGCAATGGGCAGCGGAACATTCATGTTGGAAATTATCCGGTCCATCGCCGAATCGGTAGCGGCCGACCAGGGGCCGGGAGCCGTACCGCCTGCTTTGGCCGACAGTTTATCTCGATTGGTCGGCTTTGAACTTCAGCTAGGACCTTTCGCGGTAGCGCAACTGCGGCTATTGGCAGAACTTGCCGATCTCGGCGTGTCGGAGGTCAGCCCACAAGCGCTCCGCACTTACATCACCAACACTCTCGACGATCCTTTCGTTGAGGAGACCCAGCTCGGCACCTGGTACAAACCGATCACAGACGCCCGTCGCGCCGCGAACAAGGTCAAAGCCACGGAGCGAGTTCTGGTGGTTACGGGCAACCCTCCGTATAAAGACAAATCCCGGGGCTTCGGCGGATGGATTGAACACGGAGCCGAAGGCTATGGTGCGCCACTGCAACAATTTATGCCCGAACCTGCCTGGGGCGTCGGATCGCATACCAAACACCTTTACAACGCCTACATCTACTTCTGGCGCTGGGCAACTTGGAAGGTCTTCGACAGCCACCAGACCGATGCGCAAGGTGTCGTGTGCTTCATCACGGTCGCTGGCTTCCTCCACGGCCCAGGGTTCCAAGGCATGCGACGATACCTCCGCGAGACTTGTGACCATATCTGGGTAATTGACTGCTCTCCGGAGGGATTCACCCCACCGGTCAACACGCGCATCTTTGAGGCAATGAAGCATGAAGTGTGTATCACCATCGCGCTACGGTCGGAGAGCGCAGATCCCACTAAGCCTGCGGAAGTGCTATTCAGACAACTCGAGCCAGGACACCGCACGACGAAGTTCGCTCAACTCAATAACATTCACCTCGATGGCAGCGACTGGCAACTCTGCGCCAACGGATGGCGCGACCCTTTCCTTCCTCAAGCCAGTGACGAATGGTCGTCGTTTCTTGCCCTCGATGATGTCTTCCTCTACGACGGCTCTGGCGTAATGCCTGGACGTACGTGGGTCGTTGACGTCGACCCCGAGCAACTTGAAGCCCGCTGGAATGCTCTGATCTCCGCTACCGACCGCGATCAGAAACGCGAGATGTTCAAAGAACACAGAACTGATCGCACCATCGACAAACGAATCAGCGACGCGCTACCGGGATTCCAACCACGCCCGACCCGGATCACCGACGAAACCGGCCGATGCTCCAAACCCGTCAGGATCGCGTTTCGCTCGTTTGACCGCCGGTGGATCATCCCCGACAAGCGACTGATCAACCGTCCCAACCCCACACTCTGGACGGGGCGCTCCCCGCACCAAGTTTGGCTCACCGCACCCACCCGCGAATCACCCACGGAAGGTCCAGCGGTCACCACATGCGCAGAAATTCCGGACCTTCACCACTACAACGGACGAGGTGGCCGCGCATTTCCCCTCTGGCAAAATGCTGCAGCTACCGTGTCGAATATTCACTCGTCCCTGCTTGCGTTTCTCAGTGAGCGGTACGGCACGCCTGTGACAGCGCCCGACGCCATGGCATACGTGACAGCCCTATGCGCCCACCCTTCGTACACCGCCACCTATGCCACCCAGCTCTCCACGCCTGGCATCCGAATCCCTTGGACCCGAGATGCCGACTTATTCCGGCGGGTTAGCGACATTGGTGCAAAGGTGATTTGGCTGCACACGTACGGCGCCGCCTACCGTGACCCCGACAACGGGCGACCCGCTGGTGCTCCGCGCCTGCCGGTAGCGCAGCGTCCCCAAATCCCTTCCGGCGGAACCATCCCCACCACCGCCGACGACATGCCGAACGCCATCAGCTACGACCCCGCCGCTCAGCAACTTCACGTTGGTGACGGTGTAGTCATTAACGTCACTCAAGCCATGTGGGACTACAGCGTTTCCGGCGTTCAGGTTGTCAGGGAATGGTTTAATGACCGCCGACGCGACCGGACGCCCACCGTGATCGGTGACCGCACCGTGTCGCCGCTATGGAAGATTCACAGCAACACCTGGCAAGCCTCCTACACCGCAGATCTTCTAGATCTTCTAAATGTGTTAGGGCTCCTCAGCGAACTTGAGTCGACCCAGGCCGAGCTACTGCACACCGTCGCACAACAACCCATATGGACTGTTGCAGACCTCACTGCCGAAAGCGTCCTGCCGATAACCGAAGCACAGCGCCAAGTGACCGTAGAACGCGACGGGACGCTGTTCTAACTCGCCCAGACGTGATGTCACTAACGCAATGGCAACCATCCACTTTCCAGGCCGGCACGACACCGCGCCGCAGGAAGCACCCACCGAATCGCAGCTTCGGTAGGCGTCGCCCGCGCGGCGTCCCGCGCGGTGGCCCGGCGGGACGATGGTTTGGTCTCGTGGGAGTGGCCTGTCGCCGGACACACATGGGGCGCGCTGGGTTCCATTCGGCGCACCAGCCGCTCCACGCGGGAGCCTGGTGCCCGGCGGCGGTGGGCAACAGAGCCCTGGTGTTGTCCCGGCCCCATTGGTTTACCGGCCACAACCTCTGTTCCCTCCATCGGCAGTCTTTCGGGTGCCGCGCGGGTCCAGGCGTTCCCAGCGCCGAGGTTGGGCAGATAACCACACCCGGACCCGCGCAGCACCGTCAATGGGATTACGTGACGTTGAGCATCCGGAATGCGGCGTCGTTGACGCTGTCCGCGCCCACCCGGTAGTAGGCGTACCAGCCACGCTGCCCGGTCGGGCGCTGGCTGCCCGTGCCGAACAGGTGGGGAATGAACTCCACCGTCATGCCCAACCTGTCCGCAATGACATAGTTCTCGAAGTCACCGAAGATCAGGTTGTAGTTCTCAGCCCCAGCGGTGATGGTGCCGTCCATGGCTTCGGCTTCCAGGTTGGGGTAGCCCATCAGGTTCGGCGGGGTGCCGCTGCCCAGGGTGGTCCACAGACCGGCACCACCGTAGACGTCGAACTGACGAATCAGGTTGTACGTCAGGTTGTTGGCCAGCCAACTGGCGTTGGAGCGGTAGCGCGCCGGCAGCGAGCCGTGCAGCGCGTACACGTCCGCGATGGCGAAGGTGTCCGTGGTCTTGGAGTTGACCACCGAGGCACCGAGGGCCGCCGACAGGGCGGTGACGATGCCGGTGGGCATACCAACCCCGGTGCCGTTGATCAGAGCCACGGCTTCCAGGGTTTCCCGTCCCATGGCCAGCAGACGCCCGACCTCTTGGGCCACGTTCTGCTCATCGGCCAGCGCCTCAATGGTGATCGGCACGAAACCGGCTGCCTTGTAGACGGGGATGGTGGGCTGGGCGAACGGCGGCGAGTCATCGCTGACCTCACTGCCTTCCGCGTCCCAAGACCACTGGACCGCCGCAGCCGACACACCGTGCCACACGTCGCCGGTGGCAACCACCTGGCGCGCAGCCTGGCGAATGTCGTTGCGGCTACCCGCGCTGGTGATAATCACGGTGGGGTCCAGCTGGAACGGCACCAGGAACCCGCCCGCGCTGTCCGTCAGCGACATGGCCCGGTACTGGTTGACATCAGCGATCGCGCGGCGCTCCTCCACAGTCAAGGAGTCCTGGCGGTTGGTGGCCATCTTCGACCACGCCCGCAGATATGCCGGCGAACTGGTCGCCAACACATGGCGCGCGATCCGGCTGTCCGCGGTGTCGAAACGCTCCAAGATGCTGGTGGCCGCCGAACGGATGTTGTCCGAAGCACCCGGCATCGCCTCGATGGCCGACCGTGCACGCGACCGCAGCTCACCGGCCACCTGGCCCCGCTCGCCGAACGTGCGAACCTCGCTCAAATCCCACGGATTCCGGAAACGGCGCGGCTCCTGGGCGCTGGCCGGATCACGCAGCGGGTCCACGTCATAGTCGCCGCAGCTGCCGCGCTCCACCCGCAGCTGGCCGCCGCCGCCGCGAGCGGCATCAGCCAGCGCCTGGCAGCGCTCCAAACCCTGCCGATGTAGGTCGAGCTGCTCGAACTCGCGCGTCAAATCGTCGACCTCGCGAAGATCGGACTTGGACAACTGGCCGGCGCGGGACTTGTCCTGGATGGCGCGCAGATGGTCATCGACCTGCTGCATACGCTCGGCGGTCTCGCCGTAGTTGAGGTTCATTTTGGTTCCTGACTGGTTAACGGGCTGTGGAAGTGGTTGCGCGCGGCCCGCGCACCAAAACCCAAAGGGCAGGGATGCGCGCGCACCGGCGTACAGCGAAAAGGCGAATTGCCCGGACACCGGGCGGCCTTGCGAATCTGTCCAGTCTTGCGGCCTGTTTCTGTGTGGCCAGCCCGTTCTCCGTTCACAGGCTGCAGTCCACCAGGTTGCGCAAAGAGCGACAGCAGCATCAGCTTAGACCTCCTGTGCGACAAGACAGCACGCCAACACGGCAGCGAAACACATTTACCCAGCACCTCATTCGATTCCGCGACCGCTGTTGGCGTGTCGGGCCAGTTCCACTGCCAGCGCGGCGGCCACTCGGGCGAGCTGGATTCGCGTCAACTGATCGGTGTGCCGCTGGAACGCTCGGTGGAAATCGCCCAGATCGGTGCTGACGCTGGCTGCGGCGACGATGACACCGACCGTCCGATCGACCACCTGGCGATCCCGACGACCGGCACGACACGGCTTCTGCCTGGCCAACAGCCGCGATATCGCACCCGCCAACATGCCGATCAGGTCCTCACGATCACCGGCCTCCAAATCCGCGATCTCCCGCAGCACCCGATGTTTCAGGTTGTCGTCATCCCGGCTGTCCTCGGCGGCGTCCAGGACGCGGCGGAAAGCACGGCCTACCGGCTCTTGGTCTTCATGGCCGATCATTTCGGCTGCTTCCGTGAAAGCTGCGACTCGAACCACCCTGGCCGGTCACCGAACAGCGCCACCCCCAACGGATCGTCGCGGCCCAACCGCTGCAGTGCGTCGTGCTGGTCGTCGAGCGCCTGGCCCAGCGCGGCAAGCTCGTTGGCGTCGTCGGGCACGCTGCGCGCCACGACGGCTTCCCCTACAGCCTCGCGGATTTCACGCACAATCCGCTTCCGTTCGTCGTGAGTGCTCATCGCGCGGCCCCCAGCTTGGCCAGGTCGCTTTTCAGGCCCCGCAGCGAGGCCGCCACACCATCGCTGCAAGTCCCCGACAGCTGGTGTGCCCACAGCGCGGCCTGGATCAGGTACTCGCTCAGCTGCTCATCCCCGTCGCTGGTGGCCTCGGACAGGGCCTGCAGCTGGTCGGTGAGCGCGTCCAGTTCGGGTGCCAGCGCGGTGATTCGGGCTATAGCTGCATCGGCCAGGGCGTCCAGCGGGTGCTGCCCGTTGGTGTCAATCGTCATCTCAGTGAACCTCTCGTTGGGTTGGTACCGGCCACCCGGATGGGTTGCTGGGTGTCGCCACAGCCGTTGCTTGCAGCGGGCTTGTGTGGGCCTCCACACCCCACGTTTCCTCCACCCATAAAGGGTGGAGGGAAAACGTGGAGGTAAGCCGCGTTCTCGGCGTGGACACTGGCGTGGACCCTCTGACCCGCTGTTACGCACAAAACGTGGACCCCGTGGACCCTCCGTGGACCCATTGCGTGGACCAAATCAGCGTGGACCCTCTGACCTGAGGTTATGGAAAAAACGTGGACCCCCGTGGACCCCCTCATGTCGGGTCCTGGCCCGCAAGGAAATACACGCTTACCCCGTCGCTGCGATCCATCACGGTGAGCGTGCCAGCGGCCTGCAGCTTGGCCAGCTTGCGGCGGGCCTTCTCCTTCTGGGCCTTGGTGGGCTGGGTGGTGTCGAACATGGCCGCCGCCGCGTCCGTGGCCGTGAGGCCGTCCACGCCGCTGGCCCGCACCAGGTTCAGCACATCAACTTCCGACTCCACCCGTAGCTCACCGTCCACGGAATCGTGGAGCAGCTGCCACGGGCCGACTTCACTCACAGGCGCTTTCACGTGGCGGAAGCCAACTATCGGGTCCCCAGGATCTCCGGTAAGCAGCACGACGGAGCCGCACCCGTTGGTGAGCCAAGCGGAGCCGTAAATGTCGTTGATGCCGCCCACCGCCGCGCCGTTGGGGCCGCGCTTGACAGCGTGGTGGCTGTCTACCAGCTGCCGCCCGTCCGCGATTACGTACTGCCGCGCCCGGTTGTACGCTGCCCCAACCTCGTCCGAGGACAGGCCCAGCGCTGCGTCCTTCACGGAATCCACGAACACCACGTGGCAATCCAGGTCGCGCGCCATGGTCAGCAGTAGCTCCGGGCGCTTGGCAATGTCTGCGGGTGGTGGCCCTGGCCGGAATATCAAGCTTTGCTCCAACACTTTCCGGGTGTCCGGTGGGAACTGGCGGCCCAGTGAGCGCGCTATCTGGCGGGGCCTATCCATGGCCAGGTATAGGATGCGGCCCTCTATCGGCTGGACCGGCAGGCCCAGGACCTCCCCGCTGCCCAGGCCCAGCAGCGCCCGAACCAGTTGCCCCATAAGGGTGGTTTTGCCAAGCCCCTGCTGGCCCGCGATCATCAGCGACTCCCCTTCGGGCCACAGCACATCGGTGCCGCTGCCCCAAAGGCTCGGAATCCCTTGCGGCTGGTCGAATATGAACGTGCCGCCATCCACCACCTGCCACAAGTCGCGCGGGTTCGGTGGCGGTGGCGGCGTTGGGCCTGGGTCGTCTGGGCCTGAACCGTCCATTGGTGGCGGCTTCTGTTCGTCCCCGTCGTCGCGCTGCTGGGGCAGTGCAATCACCTTGCCGTTGATGCCGCCGTCGTCGCGCTGGTTGGCCTGTTGGAAGCGTTTCCAGGCCGCATCGGCCCGGGCCTTCGCGTCGCCGATGTCGGTCATGCGGTCTCACCGCCGAGTTTGTCGATGACGGTGTTCAGCGTGTCGCGGAACCGGATTAGGTCGTTGCGGTACCGGGTCAAGCTCTGGCGGTTGCGGCCAACACGGTCATCAAAACCGAGCTTGCTTATCCGCTCAACACGCGGATGCCACTTCAATATCTCGTGGAAGAACTCGTCGGTGATCGACCGGCGACGAGGCTTGGACACCGGTTGTGGCCGTGGCGGTCTCGGCGGGTAAGTCTTGCCATCGCGGCCCGTAATCGGTGTCGTCGGCGTCTCGTTGGCAACTGGATGCTCCCCCCTTTGAACGCAATCGCTTCCAGGTGGGTGAATTTCATCCACCTGGAAGCGTAGATCGGTTCGTACGGTGTTGCGGTCAGCCCCAACAACATCAGCGATGGCCCGCTGGGACATGCCCTCGCCGGACAGGTAGCCCACCAGCTCCCTACGTTGGCCGCGATCAAGTCGAAGTTGAACCTTGAAAACGTCAGCCACATAGGCGGTCCAGGACGGGAAGCTG
The DNA here is from genome assembly GCF_059812295.1 of Mycobacterium sp. NGS63. NCBI lineage: Bacteria > Bacillati > Actinomycetota > Actinomycetes > Mycobacteriales > Mycobacteriaceae > Mycobacterium > Mycobacterium sp. NGS63. The sequence continues at coordinate 526,888 of NZ_JCALCJ010000004.1, read as the reverse complement.
AGCGCCTTGTGAATCTCGCCGGTCTTGGCTTGCTCCACCAGCTCGTAGACCTTGGCTAGGTTGTCGTTGATGGAGCTCACCAACATGCGGATGCGCTTGTCTAGTTGTTCGGCATCCGTGGGTGCCAGCGGTTCGACGACCTGGGCGTCAACCACCGAATCCACGTCGCCGCTCATGCGACCAGCTCCCACGCCTGGGCGATGGCCTCGGCGGCCTGGCGAGAGGCACCACCGCCGCGGTACATCTCACGGAGCCCGTCGCGGTCGGCCGCCGGCATCAACCCGCGATCCAGAAGGTGCATCGCGGCGGCCTCGTAGCCGCGCGCACCGGGCGGCTCATACCACCACGGGTCGCGTCGGCCATCCATCGGCTCGGACCTGTCGGCCGCGACACGTCGCCTGCCCATGCCCTCCGCGTAGCTCTGGCACTCCTGTCGGTGCGGGCGATACAATGACGGGGAAGGCGTCGAATTTCTGTGGTCTGGTCCAGCTTCTTGCCGGGGGCTGGGCCTTTCCCATTCCGGGGGCGGCCCTTCGCTATTCCTGGCCTGTTGGTAACTCATGCCGCACCGGCCCGGAGGATGGCGGCGATGCGGTCGATCTGGGCGTCCGTCAATGGCGGGCTCGCCTCGACGACCTTCTTGACCTGTTCGGCCAGTCGTTCGGCTCGAATATCCCGGCGAAGTTCTTCCAGCGTGGGGTGGCCGGGCGGCAGGTCCTTGGATTGCCTGGCCAGCTGGCCGCGCTTCTGTTGCCAGGTTGTTGATGTAGCGGACAACTTCTCACCTCGAAATGAGGGTTGAGCCGCCTTGTGGGGTGACTCTGAGAAGCTGGCGCGGGAAAATGCGCTGCTACGGGATACGGAGCCCGCTCGTTAGGTCAAACACTAGCACTCTTAGTTGACGTACTGGCGTAGCTGCCCGATGGTCAGTCGCTCGATGTTGCGCTCGGCAAGCCGGTCCAGGATCGGACCCACCCTTTCCCATCGCAGAGTCAGGCCGGGTAGCAACAGATTGAATCCGCCGTCGGGGCGGTGTTGCATCCGGGATTGTGTCTTGTGTCCTGGGTTGTATTTGACTGCAGCGTCCAGCATTTGGCGTCGTTGCTTCTCGGTCTGCGGCTTATTCTCGGGTACCCAGCATTCTTCACCGGTGGCCCACGGCGCGAGCGGGCCTTGCGTGTGCTTGTACCAGCCGAACACGCACACCGTTCGACCTCGCTCATCTACGAGTTCGATCTTTGGCCGACCGGGTTGGGGCAACCAGTAGTCCGAAGGTGTCAACTCAATCCACCTTGCTTCCAACGAATTTCGACCGTCTCAGGCCGAAAGGTTCGCGTCCCACGGCCGGGCAGATGCAATACGGGTGTCATCAGTGCCGCGATGATGTTGCGCCGCTGGGCCACAGTGAGACCAGCCCACGTCTCCTCAACGTGCCCACTGGCAACGATGGACAGCGGCGATGACGCTCCAGCCGCAGCCAACTTGGCCTCAATTTCTCCAAGGCGCTGAGTAATTCGCTCGTTCATGGTGCGCCATCGAACCCGGTCAATTAGTCCCTCGGCGCGGTCCTGGTCGATGGCATCACGTTCTCGACGCAGCTTGTCGGCCTCAGCCATCAGGTCGTCGGCATCAGGTAGCTCAGCGACCCAAAGTCTGGCCGCGGCCGGTTGTTTCAGCTTTTCGACCGCAACCATTCCGACGTACTCATCTACCGGTCCGGCCTGGCGTGAAACGTGACGGCCGCTGATGCAGCGGTACATCGGATAGCCACCGTAAGCCCCTCCGCGGTGCACCGTCTGCTCGCACGCGCCGCACAGCCCAACCCCGGTCAATAGCCCCTTCGAGCCGGTGCGGCCCGTGTGCCTGCTCGGGTCGGTGAGGATACGCACCACGGCCCGCCAAGTCGGCTCGTCAATGATCGCTGGCCATTCCGCCTTGGCCACGATGCCTAGCTCCGGATTCTGACGGATCTTCGCTCGTTCCTCAGGTGTCCGATGCCGGCGCAGCCCGGCGTGCCGCGGGTTGGTCAGAACGTCCTTGACTGTCCCCCGATACCAGCACTTGTCACTCTGGGCCGGTTTGACGCCGGAGGCGTTCCACCGCCGCGCGATCTCACTCAGCGACTCACCGGCAAGCACATCCACGCAGGCCTGCTTAATCATGGCGGCCTCGGTCTCACAAATGGTGCGGCCATCCCGCTGATACCCGAACGGCCGCCGTCCACCAACCCAGCGGCCCGCCTTGGCCGCCTGGATTGCCGCGGAGCGCTGCCGCGCCCCCTTGCGCTCCACTTCCCCCTGGGCCACCGACGACAGGATGCGTGCGACCAACCTGCCGCCATCGGTGGACGTGTCCACACCATCCGATGCGGTGACGATCGCAACCCCGGCCGCCTGGCAGCGCTCCAGCGTGCTCTCTAGCTCGCCCAGGCGACGCAGCAGCCGGTCCATGTGGCGGGCAACGATGACGTCGAACTCCCCCGCGTCAACCCTGGCCATCATCGCCGAGAATTGCGGGCGCGGCTTACGAGACAGCGCAGACACGTCGTTGTCCACGAACTCGGCGTCGGGTGCGACGGTCCAGCCGCGGGCTTCGATCAGCCGCCGCACGTCTTCGCGCTGGCGGTCAATGCCCAGGCCGTCGCCGGAGCGGTCAAGGGATTGGCGGAGGTAAACGGCGGCGCGCATGGTTGGACAATAACATCAGTTCAGCGATTTATGATGCCACGCGACCCGCAGCGTGCGATCCAGGCCGCGGATGCTGAGCAGCCCGCCGTCCAGCGCCCTCTTGAGCGGCTCCATCGCGGCGTTGCCGGGTCGGAACTCGCGGCGCAGCAGCGTGCCGCTGACTTCGGCGTTGGTGCGAAATCCATACGGCCGCCACCGCTGGCCGGCCGCGGCGCGCGCCGCCGCGACCCGCTGGCGGACCTGGGCGGTCGATTCGCCGCCGGTGATCGCGATCGCCCCCGCCCGCACGGGGTTCATCTGCACGCGCAGGTCGACGCGGTCCATCAGGGGCCCGGACAGCTTGCCCAGGTAGCGGCGTTTGGCCGCGGCCGCGCACACGCAGTCCCGCGGATCGGCCGGCGCGCACGGGCACGGGTTGGCGGCCAGCACCAGCTGGAAGCGGGCCGGGTAGCACGCCACCCCGTCGCGGCGGGCGAGGCGAATCTCCCCGTCCTCCAACGGCGTTCGCAGCGCCTCCAGCGCGCTGACGCTGATCTCGGCACATTCGTCCAAAAACAGCACGCCGCGATGCGCGCGGCTGACCGCGCCGGGGCGCGCCATCCCCGATCCCCCGCCGACGAGCGCCGCGACGGTGGAACTGTGGTGGGGCGCCACGAACGGCGGCGCGGTGATCAGCGGCGTCTCCGTCGACAGCAGCCCGGCCACCGAGTGAATCGCGGTGACCTCGAGGGACTCGCTGTCGGCCAGCGGCGGCAGCAGCCCCGGAAGGCGTTGCGCCAGCATCGTTTTGCCCACCCCCGGCGGCCCGGTCAGCATCAGGTGGTGCGCGCCGGCGGCCGCCACTTCCACGGCGAACCGCGCCTGCGCCTGCCCGACCACGTCGGCCAGATCGGCGGACGGCTCCGGGGCCGTGGCCCGCGCGCCGATCCTGGGGTTCAGCCCGCCGGAGCCGCCGAGCCAGCGCTGCAGCTGCCGCAGCGTGCGCACGCCGAAGACGTCGATCCCGTCGACGAGGCAGGCCTCGGCCAGGTTGTCCACCGGGACGACGACGGCCGGCCAGCCGTCGCGTTTGGCGGCCAGCACGGCGGGCAGCACCCCGCGCACCGGCCGCACCCGCCCGTCCAGGGACAACTCGCCCAGTAGCACCGTCTTCTCCAGGCGTTCCCACGGGTGCTTGCGCTTCGCCGACAGCACCGCAGCGGCCAGTGCGATGTCGTAGACGGAGCCCATCTTGGGCAGGGTGGCCGGCGACAGCGCCAGCGTGAGGCGGGCCTGGGGCCAGCTGTTGCCGCAGTTGGTGACCGCGGCCCGGACCCGGTCCCGCGATTCCTGCAGGGCGGCGTCGGGCAGGCCGACCAGGTGCACGCCGGGCAGGCCGGAGGTGATGTCGGCCTCGATCTCGACGATCGCGCCGTCCAGGCCGCGCACCGCGACCGAGAACGCCCGTCCCAGCGCCATCAGCCGATCCCCCGCAGGTGGGTGAGCTCCGGGGTGCGCCGGCGTCCGACCCGCACGCCGATCACGTCGATGCGCAGCGCCGCCCAGCGCCGGTCCTGGCCGGCCAGCCACAACCCGGCCAGCCGGCGCAGCCGCGCGACCTTGCGGGGGGTGACCGCGTGCGCCAGCCCGCCGTAGCCGTCCCCGGTGCGCGTCTTGACCTCCACGAACACCACGGTGCCGGTGGCCTCGTCTGCGGCGATCACGTCCAGCTCCCCGTAGCGGCAGCGCCAGTTGCGGGCCAGGACCCGCAGCCCCGCCTGCATCAGGTGATCCACGGCGAGCGCCTCGCCCATCGCGCCCAGCTCGATGCGGGTCATCGTCTGTTCGGTCGTCATGGCGGCCACGATGCTCAGCCGGTCAGACGAGAACCGCCGCGATGGGGCCGGGTGGGCCCCGAATCGACCGGTTATCCCCAGTCGGGGATTTATCCCCAGGCCGGGCTCAGGTGACCCGGTCGGCCCGGGTGTAGACGTTCATCGAGTCCTCGCGCAGGAACGCCACCAGCGTCACCCCGGACTCCTCGGCCAGCGAAACCGCCAGCGACGACGGCGCCGACACCGCGGCCAGCACGGGGATCCCGGCCATCACCGCCTTCTGCGTCAACTCGAACGAGGCCCGGCCGCTGACCAGCAGCACGCAGCCCGCCAGCGGCAGCCGCCGGTGTTCCAGCGCCCACCCGACGACCTTGTCGACCGCGTTGTGCCTGCCGATGTCCTCGCGCACCACCAGCGCGCTGCCGTCGACCGAGAACAGCGCCGCGGCGTGCAGCCCGCCGGTGGTGTCGAAAACCTTTTGCGCGCCACGCAATTGGCCAGGCATCGCCTGCAGCGTGGCCGCGGCGATCAGCATGGGATCCGAGCCGGGCGTGAACCGGCCGATCAGCCGCACCGCGTCCAGCGACGCCTTGCCGCAGACCCCGCACGACGAGGTGGTGTAGAAGTTGCGGGTCACGTCCAGGTCGGGCGGCGCGACGCCCGCCGCCAGGGTCACGTCCAGCACGTTGTAGGTGTTGGCCCCGTCCTCACCGCGCCCGCCGCAGTAGCGGATGCTCACCACGTCGTCGCGGCCGGAGATTACCCCCTCGGTGAGCAGAAACCCTTGCGCGAGTTCGAAATCCGAGCCGGGCGTGCGCATGGTCACCGTGACCGGCGCGCCGTTGACGCGGATCTCCAGTGGCTCCTCGACGGCCAGGGTTTCCGGTCGCGTGACGGCCCGCTCCGCGGTGCGATGCTGTGCGCGCCGGCGCGCGGTGACGTGCCGCACTAAGCCGCCGGCTCCACCCGGATCGTGATCGCCTTCGACACCGGAGTGTTCGACTTGTCCGCCGTGTGATCCAGCGGGACAAGCGCATTGGTCTCGGGATAGTAGGCCGCCGCGTTGCCGACCGGGGTCGAATAGGCCACCACCAGAAAGTCCTTCGCGCGCCGCTCCTGCAGCCGCCCGTCGGCGTCGCTGAACTCCGACACCAGATCGACGCGCTGGCCCGCGGCCAGGCCCAGGTCCTCGATGTCGGCCGGGTTGACGAACACCACGCGGCGGCCGCCCTTGACGCCGCGGTAGCGGTCGTCGAGCCCGTAGATCGTGGTGTTGTACTGGTCGTGGCTGCGCAGCGTCTGCAGCACCAGCCGGCCCGGCGGCACCGGCACCCACCGCAGCGGGTTGATCGCGAAGTTGGCTTTGCCGGTGCCGGTGTGGAATTCGCGGGAGTCGCGTGGCGGGTGGGGCAGCTGGAAACCGTCGGGCGCGCGCACCCTGCGGTTGTAGTCGGCGCAGCCGGGGACCACCGCGGCGATCGCGTCGCGGATGGTGTCGTAGTCGGCGGCGAAGCGCTCCCACGGCACCGGGTGCGCCGCGCCGAGCAGGGCACGGGCCAGCTGGCACACGATCTCCACCTCGCTGCGCACGAGTTCGCCGGGCGGGTGCAGGCTGCCGCGCGACAGATGCACCATCGACATCGAATCCTCAACCGACACAACCTGTTTGCGTCCGCCGCGGATGTCGCGGTCGGTGCGCCCGAGCGTCGGCAGGATCAGCGCGGCGGCGCCGTGCACCAGGTGGCTGCGGTTGAGCTTGGTCGAAATCTGCACGGTCAGCGCGCAATTGCGCAACGCGGCCTCGGTGACGGCGGTGTCGGGGGTGGCCGACGCGAAGTTGCCGCCCATGCCCACGAAGACGCGGGCCCGCCCGTCGCGCATGGCGCGGATCGCGGCCACCGTGTCGTAGCCGTGCTTGCGCGGGCTGGTGATGCCGAACTCGCGATCCAGGGCGGCCAGGAATTCCTCGGGCATCTGCTCCCAGATGCCCATGGTCCGGTCGCCCTGGACGTTGGAATGCCCGCGCACCGGGCACACCCCCGCGCCCGGCTTGCCGATCATGCCGCGCAGCAACAGCACGTTGGTGATCTCGCCGATGGTGTCGACGGCGTGGGTGTGCTGGGTCAGGCCCATCGCCCAGCACACGACGGTGCGCTGCGACGCCATCAGCATGTCGGCGACGCGCTGGAGTTGCCGCCGCTCGACGCCGGTGGCGGCGAACACCGTGTCGAGGTCGACGTCGAGCGTGCGGCGGCGGTACTCGTCGAACCCCGCACAGTGCGCGTCGACGAACGCCCGGTCGACGACGGTGCCCGGGGCGCGGTCGTCGGCCTCGAGCAGCAACCGGCCCAGCCCGGCGAACAACGCCATGTCGCCGCCGAGGCGGATCTGCACGAACTCGTCGGCGATCGGGACGCCGTGGCCCACGACGCCGTGCACCTTCTGCGGGTCCTTGAACCGGATCAGCCCCGCCTCGGGCAACGGGTTGACCGCAATGATCCTGGCGCCGTTGGCTTTCGCCTTCTCCAGCACCGAGAGCATCCGCGGGTGGTTGGTGCCCGGGTTCTGCCCGGCGATGACGATCAGGTCGGCGCGCTCGACGTCGTCGACGGTGACCGATCCCTTCCCGATGCCGATCGACTCGGTCAGCGCCGAGCCGGACGACTCGTGGCACATGTTGGAGCAGTCGGGCAGGTTGTTGGTGCCGAAGCTGCGCACCAGCAGCTGGTAGCAGAACGCGGCCTCGTTGCTGGTGCGGCCCGACGTGTAGAAGACCGCCTCGTCGGGGTTGTCCAGGGCACCCAGCTGCTCGGCGATCAGTCGGTAGGCGTCGTCCCAGCCGATCGGGCGGTAGTGGTCGTCACCGGGCCGCAGCACCATCGGGTGGGTGAGCCGGCCCTGTTGGGACAGCCAATACTCGGGCTTGGCCGACAGTTCGGCCACCGAATGCCGCGCGAAGAACTCCGGGGTGACGGTGCGTTTGGTGGCCTCCTCGGCGACGGCCTTGGCGCCGTTCTCGCAGAACTCGGCCAGCTTGCGCCCACCATGCTCCTCCGGCCACGCGCACCCGGGGCAGTCGAAGCCGTGGCGCTGGTTGAGCCGGGCCAGCGCCGCGGCGGTGCGCAGCGCGCCCATCTGCTCGAACCCCCGCTGCAGCGAGACCAGCACCGCGCGCGCCCCCGCGGCCTCGTGCTTGCGGGGCGCGACGGTCACCGCGTGTTCGTCGTAGTCGGCGGGGATATCGGCGATGCCGCCGCGGCGGTGCAACCTCACAGAGTCACGCTACCGCTTGGGGCGCACGCCGCGCGGCGTCAGACCGCCGCGGCCAGCGCCGCCAGGGTGTCCTCCGAGGAGTGCACCGGCCGCCAGCCCAGTTCGATCCTCGCCTTGGTGGTGTCCATCACCACCGACGTGCGCGCGCTGTGCAGCCACTCGAGCATGGACGGCACGAACGGGACCCGCGAAATCGCCTTTGACGCCGCCGTCGCTGCGACGGCGGGCACCCGCACCGGGCGCCCGCCCAGCGCCTTGGCCACCTCGGACACCGTCACCACGCCGTCACCGGCGATGTTGTACGCGCCGGGCGGGGCCGGAGCCGTCGCCGCCAGCGCGATCGCCTCGGCGACGTCGTCGTGGTGGACCAGCTGCAGCGGGAAACCCGGGTCGGGCACCACCGGCTTGAGCATCGGCAGCAGCCCGGACAGGGCGCGCAGCGGCCCGGGCAGCTGGTTCCAGGGCATCGCGTCGGCCAGCGCGGTCGCCCGGGGCCCGGCAACGATGCAGGGCCGCAACACGAACACCTCGAGCGACGAGCCCTTGGTGACGTCGGCGAGCAGCGCCTCGCACGCGGCCTTCTGCGCGGAGTAGTAGTGCTCCTCCGACCCCCGCGCCGGCACATCCTCGGTGAGCGGGACCGGGTTGTCGGAGTGGTAGCCGTAGGCGGCCACCGACGAGGTGTAGACCAGGCGCCGCGGGCGCTCGGCGGCGACGGTCGCCTCGAACACGTTGCGGGTGCCCTGCAGGTTGATGCGCTCGCTCTCTTCGCGCGAGCCCATGATGATGAACGCCAGGTGGATCACCACGTCGGCCTGCGCCACCAGGGCGTCGACGGCCTCGCGGTCCAGGATGTCGCCCTGCTGGTAGCCGGTCTTGACCCAGCCGCTGGCGGACGGGTCGAACGGCCGCCGGGCCATCCCGATGATCTTGTCGACCGTGGGCTCGCGCTCGAGCGCCGTCACCGCCGAGATCCCGATCTCGCCGGTCGGCCCGGTCACCGCCACGGTCAGCCCCATTCGACATGTCCTTCCCTTCCCCGCCGCGCTGAAACCACGAGTGACGAAAGTCGCGAGTCGATACTCTCGACGGCGGGGCACGCGGCACCGTTAGGCAGATAGCGTGCGCGGCGCGTTTAGGCGGCCGATAATCTACGGCGATTGCACGCGGGTCGAACACCGACAGCGCGGGAACGGGACAGCACAGTGGCAGACAAATCGGATGCGGGCGCGAACGGCGCACCGCCGGGCGGCGAGAAGGCCGACCCGGCGACCGTCTTCGCCGCGCTGGCCGAGATCATCTACCGGGGCTCGGACGCCACCGAGATGTACGCGGCCATCTGCGTGGCCGCCACCCTGGCCATCCGCGGCTGCGACCATGCCAGCCTGTTGGTGCGCGAAAACGACCGCTATGTGACCGTCGGCGCGAGTGACCGCATCGCCCACCAGATCGACGAGCTGGAGCGCCGCGCCGGCGACGGCCCGTGCATCGACGCGATCGAGGAGGAAACCCCCCAGATCGACACGGACCTGACGTCGCCGTCGCTGTGGCCAAAGCTGGCCGCCGTCCTGGTCGAGGAGACCCCGGTGCGCGGGGCCATGGGCTTTCGGCTGCTCGTCGACAAGCGCAAGGGGGCCGCGCTCAACCTGTTCAGCGACACCCCCAACCTGTTCGACGCCGAGTCGGCCGGGCGGGCGGCGGTGCTGGCGGCGTTCGCCAGCGTGGCCATCAATGCGGTCGCCAAGGGCGAGGACGCCGCCACCCTGCGAAAAGGGCTGCTGTCCAACCGCGAGATCGGCAAGGCCGTCGGCATGCTGATGGCGCTGCACGACATGTCCGAGGACCAGGCGTTCGACCTGCTGCGCCGCCACTCCCAGTCGCTCAACATCAAGCTGGCGGAGGTGGCGCGCGCCGTCATCGAAAACCGCGGTCAGCTGCCCCCCGACGTCGAAAGCCAGCTGCCGTCCAACTCGTGAGCGCTACTCCGGCAGGCGCAGCTCGGGCTTCTCGACCTCTTCGATGTTGACGTCCTTGAAGGTGACCACCCGCACCTGCTTGACGAACCGGGCCGGGCGGTACATGTCCCAGACCCAGGCGTCGGACAGCCGCAGCTCGAAGTACACCTCGCCGTCGGCGTTGCGCGGCGTCATCTCCACGCTGTTAGCCAGGTAGAAGCGCCGCTCGGTTTCCACGACGTAGCTGAACTGGCCGACGATGTCCTTGTATTCGCGGTACAGCGAGAGCTCCATCTCGGTTTCGTACTTTTCGAGATCTTCCGCACTCATCTGCTCAGACGTCCTTCTCCCGGCAACTTGGTCCCATCTTTCCTCACCGCCATCGCTGTCGCTCGTCCGGAGGGTCCGGTTTGCACTCGGCCACCAGCCGCCCGCCCGACCCGTCTGACCCTATGGCCACGCGCCGCACGTTGATGAAGGAATAGCGGTGCTCGGCGCAGGGGCCCAGCCGAGTCAGCGCCGTCGAATGCGCCGGGGTGGCGTAGCCCTTGTGCTCGGCGAAGCCGTAGCCGGGGTGGTCGGCGTCCATGGCGACCATCAGCCGGTCCCGGCTGACCTTCGCCAGCACGCTGGCCGCGGCGATGCAGGCGGCCACGGCGTCCCCGCCGATCACCGGCAGCGACGGCATCGGCAGGCCGGGCACGCGGAAGCCGTCGCTCAGCACGTATCCCGGGCGCACGGACAGCCCGGCCACCGCGCGGCGCATGCCCTCGATGTTGGCCACGTGCACCCCGCGGCGGTCGACCTCGGACGACGGGATGAACACCACGTGGTAGGCCAGCGCGTAGCGGCGGATCAACGGGAACAGCTTTTCCCGCGCCTTCTCGCTGAGCTTCTTCGAATCATCAAGGACGGCAAGGCTTTCCAGCCGCCCCGGGCCCAGCACGCAGGCGGCGACCACCAGCGGGCCCGCGCAGGCGCCGCGGCCCACCTCGTCCACCCCGGCCACCGGGCCCAGGCCGCTGCGGTACAGCGCCGACTCCAGGGTGCGCAACCCTGCGGACTTGCGGATCACCGTCCGCGGCGGCCAGGTGGTGGCCACGGCTACCGACTCTGTTGGGGATTCACCGATCCGACACCGCCCCACCGCGACGGCGGCCAGACGATGAACCTGGCCTTGCCGATGACGTTGGACACCGGCACCGTCCCCGACATCGGGTCGCCGGTGCACAGCACGCCCTTGAGCGCGTCGGCGGGGACGCTGGTGCAGTGCGCGCGCGAGTCCGCCGAGTGCGTCCGGTTGTCGCCCATCACCCACAGCCGTCCCGCCGGCACGGCGACAGGACCGAACTCGCTGCCCAGGCACGGGTACTTCGTCGGGTCGGCCATCATGGTGTTCGGATCCAGGTAGGGCTCCCTGAGCGGCTTGCCGTCGACGGTCAGCCCGGTCTCGGCCCGGCACGCCACCGTCTGCCCGCCGACCGCGATGACCCGCTTGACCAGGTCGTTCTCGTCGGGAGGCACGAAACCGATGAACGACAGCCCGTCCTGCACCCAGCGCAGCGCGGTGTTGTTCGACCGGATCGACTTGTACCCGGCGTTCCACGACGGCGGCCCCTTGAAGACGACCACGTCGCCGGGCCGCGGCTGACCGAACCGGTAGGTGAGCTTGTCGACCATGATCCGGTCGCCGACGCAGCCCGTGCACCCGTGCAGCGTGGGCTCCATGGATTCCGACGGGATCAGGTACGGCCGCGCGATGAACGTCAGCATGACGTAGTAGAGCACCACCGCGATCACCGCGAGGACCGCGAGTTCGCGCAGGGTGGACTTCTTCTTGCGGTCAGGCTCGGCCGCGGCGTCGGGGGGCGCGGTCCCCTCGTCGGGGGTGTCGGGGTCGCGGGTCGAGACCTTGGGTTCCGTCTGACCGGCGTCGGACTGGGGCTCGGGCGAGTCCGGGGTATCCGTCACGAGATCAGCGTAGGGGCGTCAGCGCTTTTCCTTGATCTTGGCCTTCTTGCCGCGGAGTTCACGCAGGTAGTACAGCTTGGCGCGGCGGACGTCGCCACGGGTCACCACCTCGATGTGGTCGATGTTCGGCGAGTGCACCGGGAAGGTCCGCTCGACGCCGACGCCATAGCTCTCCTTGCGCACGGTGAACGTCTCGCGGATGCCCCCGCCCTGCCGGCGGATCACCACGCCCTTGAACACCTGGATGCGCTCCTTGGCGCCCTCGATGACCTTGACGTGCACGTTGATGGTGTCGCCCGGGCTGAAGGCCGGGATGTCGTCGCGCAGCGACGCCTGGTCGACGAAGTCCAGCCTGTTCATCGTTAGAACTTCCTTGCGCTCGCGGCCCGCGACCGCGGCCCACGCGCGGGCGTGGGGCGGTCATCAAGCCGATGGATTTCGGGCTTTGTCCGTGTATCTCGCAGCGCCCGGGAAGCGGCCCGGCCCGCTGACGGGTTCGAGACAACTGCACAATTGTGCCAGACGGCCCGCGTGCATTGAAAATCACAGGTAAACGGTCGCGATTCGGCACGAGCCGAAGGCCCGGTGAGTGGTACATATGACTGGGGTCGATGCGGCCCTTCAAGCTGTCGGTTTCACCTCGAGGAGATCCAGGCATGCGCGCCCGCCCGCTCACCGTGCTCGCCGCCGTGGCGGTGGTGACGCTGGTGCTGGCCGGGTGTGACGAGGCGCTGGTGGAGACGCAGGCCCAGCCGACGGTGCCCCGCGACCCGGGGCACAGCGCGCATCAGGCCCCGACGCCGCCGGAGACGGTTCACCTGCTGCTGGACAGCGCGCCCATGCACGGGCCGCCGCAGGCGCTGCCGGGCACGGTGTTCAACGGCCTGCCGGCGCGCATCCAGCGGGCCATCGACGAGGCGGCCGCCGCCGGGGCCAACCTGTCGGTCGCCGTCCTCGACCGCAAGACCCACGAGCTCGTGGCCAACGGCAACGGCCAGGTCATCGGCACCGCCTCGGTGGCCAAGCTGTTCATCGCCGACGAGCTTTTGCTGGCCGAATCGCAGGGCCGGACGGCCCTGTCGCCGGAGGACCGCCAGGCCCTGGACACCATGCTGCAGTCGTCCGACGACGGCGCGGCCGAGAAGTTCTGGGGCCAGGGCGGCGGCGACGCCATCATCACCGCGGTCGCGGCCCGGTACGGGTTGTCGTCGACCACCCCGCCCGGCGACGGGCGCTGGTGGAACACGATGAGCACGCTGACCGATTTGGTCCGCTACTACGACATGCTGCTCGACGGGACGGGCGGGCTGCCGCCCGAGCGGTCCGCGGTCATCGTCAACGACCTGGCCCAGTCGACGCCGACCGGCATCGACGGGTACCCGCAGCGGTTCGGGATTCCCGAGGGGCTGTTCGCCGAGCCGGTGGCGGTCAAGCAGGGCTGGATGTGCTGCATCGGCAGCGACTGGATGCATTTGTCGACCGGCGTCGTCGGCACCGACCACCGCTACGTCATGGTGGTGCAGTCGCTGCAGACCTCCGACGACGCCACGGCGCGCCAGACGATCACCCAGGCCGTCAAGACGATCTTCCCCAACGGCCGCATCTGACGCGGGATCCAGCGTGCGGCCAGCCGCACAGTGGCGCCCACCGGTGCGGCCAGCCGCACGCTCGCGCAATCGTCACTCGCCGCCCGGCGCCAAAAGATCGGGGCGGCGTTCGCGGGTGCGCCGCAGCGACTCTTCCCGGCGCCAGGCGGCGATGCGCGCGTGGTCGCCGGACAGCAGCACCTCGGGCACGTCGAGCCCGCGCCAGCTCGGCGGCCGGGTGTACGACGGGCCCTCCAGCAGGCCGTGTGAGTGCGAATCGTCCTGGTGTGACTGGGGATTGCCGATGACCTCGGGCAACAGCCGGACCACCGCCTCGATCATCACCACCGCCGCCGACTCGCCGCCGGGCAGCACGTAGTCGCCGATCGAGACTTCCTCCACCCGCATGCGGCGGGCGGCGTCCTCGACGACCCGCTGGTCGATGCCCTCGTAGCGCCCGCACGCGAACACCAGGTGGCGCTCGACGGTCCAGCGCTGGGCGGTGGCCTGGGTGAACGGCGTGCCCGCCGGGGTGGGGACCACCAAAAGCGTTTCGCCGGAACAGGTCTCGTCCAGCGCCTCGCCCCAGACCGGCGCCGTCATCACCATGCCGGGGCCACCCCCGTAGGGCGCGTCGTCCACCGAGTGGTGCACGTCGTGGGTCCAGCGGCGCAGGTCGTGCACGCGCAGGTCGACCAGGCCCGACGCGATCGCCTTGCCCGGCAACGACTGTCGCAGCGGATCCAGGTAGGCCGGGAAGATCGTGATGACGTCGACGCGCACGGCTACCCCAGGTCCAGCAGGCCGTCGGGCGGATCGATCTCGATCAGCCGGTCGTCCAGCGACACCGACGTGACGATCGCGCCGACGAACGGCACCAGCGCCTCCCCGGCGTCGCGCCGCACCGCCAGCAGCTCACCGGCCGCGGTGTGCAGCACCTCGGCCACCACGCCGACGTCCTGCCCCGTCACCGTCCGGACGCGCAGGCCCTCGAGCTGATGGTCGTAGTAGGTGTCCGGCTCGTCGATCGGCGGCAGGTCGTCGGAGTCCACCACGAACAGGCTGCCCCGCAACGCGTCGGCGGCGTCTCGGTCGTCGACCCCGGCCAGCCGCACCAGCAGCCGCCCGCCGTGCTCGCGCGCCTGCTCGATGACGAAATCGCGTTCGGTGCCGCCACGAGAATCCCTGGCGCGCAACGTATTACCCGGGGCGAACCGGGCGGCGGGATCGTCGGTGCGGATCTCCACGACCACCTCGCCGCCGATGCCGTGCGCCTTGACCACGCGCCCGACCGTCAACTCCACGGGAGTGTCCGGCTACTGGTCGGTGTCCACCACGTCGACGCGAATGCCGCGGCCACCGATCCCGGCGACCAGGGTGCGCAGCGCGGTCGCGGTGCGTCCGCCGCGGCCGATCACCTTGCCCAGGTCGTCGGGGTGGACGTGCACCTCCACGGTGCGCCCACGCCGGCTGGTCACCATGTCCACCCGGACATCGTCGGGGTTGTCGACGATCCCGCGGACCAGGTGCTCGACTGCGTCAACGACGACCGTGCTCACGTCGGTCAGCTCTCGCTCGTCGGCTCGGCCGGCGCCTCGGTTTCGGCGGCCGCCGGGGTTTCCGCGGTTTTGGTGGCTTCAGCGGGCGCCTCGGCGGCCTCCGGGGCGGCCTTCGCGGCCTTCTTCGCGGGCGCCTTCTTCTTCGGCTTGGCGGCCTCGGTGGTGGGGGCGCCGTCGGCCTCGGCCAGCGCGGCGTTGAACAGCTCCAGCTTGCTGGGCTTGGCGGGCTTGACCTTCAACCGGCCCTCGGCGCCGGGGATGCCCTTGAACTTCTGCCAGTCGCCGGTGATCTTCAGCAGCTTGAGGACGGGCTCGGTCGGCTGGGCGCCCACCGAAAGCCAGTACTGGGCGCGCTCGGAGTTGATCTCGATCAGGCTCGGGTCTTCCTTCGGGTGATACCGGCCGATGACCTCAATCGAGCGGCCGTCGCGACGCGTGCGGGCGTCGGCGACGGCGATGCGGTACTGGGGATTGCGGATCTTGCCGAGCCGGGTGAGCTTGATCTTCACAGCCATGGTTACGCGATGTCTCCTGTGGGTGTCACGCTGCAATTCAGCGACGCCGGCGGGATGCCGGGGCCCGGTTTTGCCTCGCGTGTGTGACCACCGCGCGACCGTGATCGCGGGGCGGACAGCCGCCCATTGTGCCAGACCAGGGCGCCGGGGCCGAAATCGTCACATGACCTTCTGGAAGGTCTTGGTCTCCACCCGGCGGCTCATCCGCCAGCCGTCGGGCGTGCGCACGAATTCGTCGTCGTACCAGAGCCCGCAGAACAGGATCTGATCCTTGTCCCCCGGCAGCACCATGGGGTTGAAGCAGATCACCCGCGACGACGCGCTGTCCCCGTCGATGCGCACCGAGAAGTTGCCGAGCATGTGCGCGTACACGGGGAAGGTCGGCAGCACCTCCGCCAGCCACTTCTTGACCTCGGGATAGTGACCTTCGATGCCGCCCAGCGCGGTGTAGTCGATGTAGGCGTCCGGCGTGAACACCTGGTCCAGGTCGTCGAAGCGGCGGTTGTCGATGGCGGTGGAATAGTCCACCAGCAGCTGCTGGATCTCTAGGCGGTCGGAAATCTCGGCCAGGCTCAACATGCGTCGATTCAACACCGTGGTTGGGATCGGTAGCGGCGCGGGCGGTGTCGACTTGCCGGATGAGTCTGTTGCGGGCCGCGGTCGCGGGGTTGGCGACGACGTTGTTGCTGTTGGCCGGTTCGGCACCTTCCGCCGAGGCCGCCCCGTGCCCGGCCGGGAAGTCCTGCCAGCGCTGGTGCCCGGGTGATGTCCTTCCGGCCGGCCGGCCGGTGCCGTGGGACGGCGGCGTCTGCCACGACTACTTCTGGGACTACTACGGCGTCCACGACATCCGCGACGGCAAGTTCTACGCCTGGCGCGACATGCCGTGGCACTGACTGCGGGCGGCCCCGGAAGTTACACTTTGCGCCCATGCGCAAGCTTCTGGCCGCGGTCGCCGCGTCGCTGGCGGTGGCCGCGGCGCCCGTGTCGCGGGCCGACAACACGCAGCCGATCGGCTCGGTGCCCATCCCCGACGGCCCGGCTCAGACCTGGATCGTGGCCGACCTGGACAGCGGTCAGGTGCTGGCCGGCCGCGACCAGAACGTCGCCCACCCGCCGGCGAGTACCATCAAGGTGCTGTTGGCGCTGGTCGCGCTGGACCAGGTGAGCCTGGATTCCACCGTCGTCGCCGACGTCGCCGACACCGAGGTCGAGTGCAACTGCGTCGGCATCAAGCCGGGCCGCAGCTACACCGCGCGCCAGCTGCTGGACGCGCTGCTGCTGGTCTCGGGCAACGACGCCGCCAACACGCTGGCGCACCTGCTGGGCGGCGCCGAGGCCACCGTGGCCAAGATGAACGCCAAGGCCGCCTCCCTGGGGGCGACGAGCACCCACGCGTCGACACCGTCCGGGCTGGACGGGCCCGGCGGCTCCGGGGCGTCGACGGCCCACGACCTGGCCGTCATTTTCCGCGCGGCGATGGCCAACCCGGTGTTCGCGCAGATCACCTCCGAGCCGTCGGCGATGTTCCCCGGCGAGCACGGCGACGAGCCGATCACCAACCAGGACGAGCTGCTGGCTCGCTATCCCGGCGCCATCGGCGGCAAGACGGGCTTCACCAACGCCGCGCGCAAGACCTTCGTCGGCGCCGCCGCCCGCGGTGGCCGCCGGCTGGTGATCGCCATGATGTACGGCCTGGTTAAGCAGGGCGGTCCGTCGTATTGGGATCAGGCCGCCACCCTGTTCGACTGGGGTTTCGCGCTCAATCCCGAGACCGGCATCGGCTCGCTTTAGCCACCGCCCAGGGCCGCGGTGAGCAGCGCGGTCAGCACCGGAATGCGCTGCTCCGCGATCTCCGGGTGGGGCAGCACCCCCTCCACCACGGCGGCCCCGTCGAACACGTTTCTCATCAATGTCACCAGGACCGGGAAGGTTTCGGCCGGAAGGTCCTCGGCGCCGGGCAGCGCCCGGGCGGCGTCGTGAATCTTCGCCGCATACTGGGCGAGCTCGTGTTGCATTGTGGCCCTGAGCTTTTCGTCGGTGCGCGCGGCGATAGTCAGTTCGTAGAAGACGGCGTTGGTCGGGCCGGCGGTGATGTCGCGCAGGATGGGCAGCGCCGCTTCCAGCACCGGCTGGTCCGCCGGAATTTCCGCGACCCGCTTGGTGAACGACTCCACCTGACGGCGCAGCACCTCCGACGCGGTGGCGGCCATGAAGTCGCCCATGGTGTCGAAGTGGCGGAACAGGGCGCCGACGGACACGCCGGCCCGCTTGGTGATCACCGCCGCCGAGGCCCGCGCGTAGCCGACCTCGATGATGGTGGCGATGGCGGCCTCGAGGAGCCGCGCAACGGTCTCCTCGCGGCGCTGCTGCTGGGTTCTGCCCATGTCAGGCACCGACTTTCAGCGCCCCGGCGTGACGCTCCCCCGCCCGCAGGTAGCGGCCCGACTTGACGGTTTGCCCGTAGCCGGGACGGAATTCGCCGTTGCCGAAGACGACCGTGCCGCCCACGCCGGTGGCGATCACCGCGCCGTCGTTGCGGTTGACCATGCGCCGCAGGCCGCCGTAGAACGGCACCGCCTCCTCGTGGTAGCCGTCCACCGACTCGTCGAGCCCGGCCGGGTCGATCACGACGAAGTCCGCGCGGTCGCCCTCGCGCAGCGTCCCGGCGTCGATGCCGAACCACTCCGCCAGCTCGCCGGTGAGGCGATGCACGGCCCGCTGCATGGACAAGAACGGCGCGCCCGCGCGCTCGGCGTCGCGGGTGCGCTTGAGCATGCGCAGCGCGAAGTTGTAGAACGCCATGTTGCGCAGGTGCGCGCCGGCGTCGGAGAAGCCCATGTGGACGCTGGGCTCGGCGGCGAGCTTGTCGAGCTGCCTGGGCCGGTGGTTGGCCACCACCGTCGTCCACCGCACGTTGCGCTCGCCGTTGTCGACGAGCACGTCGAGGAACGCGTCCAGCGGGTGCAGCCCGCGTTCGTCGGCGATGGCGCCAAAGCTCTTTCCCACCAATGATTTGTCGGGGCACTGGACGATGACCGCGTCGTGGAAGTCGCGGTGCCACAGCGACGGGCCGAGCTTGATGCGGTCGAACTCCTTGCGGAAGTTCCGGCGGTAGGACTCGTCGGCCAGCAGCTCGTTGCGCCGCAGCTGGTCGCGCAGGTGCAGCGCCGCGGTGCCGGCGCCGAACTCCTCGAACACGGGCAGGTCGATGCCGTCGGAGTACAGCTCGAACGGGACCGGCAGGTGCTGGAATCGCACCTGGGAGCCCAGGATCTTGTTGAGCAGGCGGGTGCCCAACCCGAAGGTGTGCACGGCGAACGGCATCGACTTGGCGTCGGCGGACACCAGCAGGCTCATCCGAACCCCCTTGCGCCAGCCCCACATCGCGCTGCTGGCCAAAAAGAACAGCAGCCCGGACTTCGGGTCGTCGACGTTGGGCGCGCTCTGCAGGATCCGGCCGCGCTTGCGCAGCACCCTGATCAGCCGGCGCCGCTCGCGCCACGTCGCGAAGGTCGACGGCAGGGCGCGCGACCGGAAGCGCTCGCCGTCGAGTTTGTCGATGGCGGCGTCCATTCCGGACATCCCGAGCATCCCGGCGTCGAGCGCCTCGTCCAGCAGCGCCGCCATCCTCTCCAGCTCGGCGTCGGTGGGCCGCACGGTGGCGTCGGTGGCGCGGTCGAGGCCCAGCACCGCCGCCCGCAGGTCCGAATGACCAAGCAGGGAGCCGACATTCGGCCCCAGCGGCAGCGCGTCGATCGCCTCGACGTAGCCCGCGGCCGTCGACCACGATTTGGTGGAATCCAAAGCGCCGTAGACGTATTCGTGCGGCACCGCCTCCACCCGGCTGAACAGGTCGGCGGCGTCCTCGGAGCCGGAGTAGACCGTCGACAGCGAGCAGTTGCCCAGCAGCACCGTCGTCACGCCGTGGCGCACCGACTCCCGCAGCCCCGGGTCCAGCAGCACCTCGGCGTCGTAGTGGGTGTGCACGTCGATGAAGCCGGGCAGCACCCACTTGCCCGCCGCGTCGATCACCTCGGGGCAGCCGGTCTCGTCCAGGGGCCCCGCCGCCACGGTGGCCACCACGCCGTCGCGGATGCCGAGCGTGCGGGTCTGCGGCGCGGCGCCGGTGCCGTCGAACCACAGCCCGTCGCGAATGATCACGTCGTAGGTCACCGTTGCCTCCAGGTCGTCGGGTTGGAGGCAACCTAACATAGATAGCAAGTACTCGCAATCTTTTCCGAAGGGGTGTTTCATGCCAGGTCAGGGGCTGAGTCAGGGCCGGGGCGGCACCGTCACGCCCGGCGGCACCTCGCCCGTGCGGGCCACCAGGACGGGGGCCCGCAGCACGGCACCGAGCTGACGGCACTCGTTGCTGTGCACGGTGACCGTGATCTCGCCCGCCAACTCGCCGTGCCCGCGGGGGCGCAGGGCCAGGGCCTGCGTCGTGGCCTGGGTCGCGGCGCCGCCGGGCCCGATGCACGGAAACGTGCCCTGCTCCGTGCGGGACAGCCAGTGGCCGTCGCGGAAGTCCAGCACGATGGGTTCGCCGCCGGGTGATTTCGCGCGGGTGAGGTCGGCCTCGTCGAGCAGGGTCCCGACGGCCGTGCACGGGCCGGGCGCGCACGAGGAGCGGAAGGCCCACCACGTGATCACGTCGGGCGGTTGGGGGTTGGGCCGCTCGTTGAACGTCTGCTTGGTGCGCCGCACCTCGAGGCGGTAGGTGCCGTCAAGCGGGATCGGCTCCGCGACCGCGGTGCCGGGTGCCGGCGCGCTCGTGGTCGGGCTGGCGACCGGGGCGGCGGTCGTGGGGTCGGTCCTGTCGGTCTTGCGGCCGAGGGCGAAGCCGGCGGCGAGCAGCCCGGCGGCGAGCACCACCGCGGCGGCGCCCACCACGATCGCGCGCGGCCGGCGCCGGCGCGGCGTGGCCGGTTCGCGTTCGTGCGCCGCGGGCGCCTCGGGGACGCCGGGTACTGCGTCGGGCTCGGGCCAGTACGCCGGATACTCGGCCACGACGCCCGCCTGCCGGTTGGCCGCGTCGGCGAACTCGCGGCAGGTGCCGAACCGGTCGGCGGGACGCGGGGCGAGCGCCCGAAAGAACGCCCCGTCGAGGCGCGCGAGCTCGGGACGCCACTCGCTCAGCCGGGCGCCGGGGGCCGGCAGGGCCCCGCTCAGCAGGTGAAATGCGGTGGCCGCCAACGCGTACTGGTCGGCTCGGCCGTCGACGGCCCCGTCCGCGAGCTGTTCGGGCGCGGCGTAACCGGCCGCGGGTTGCCGCGCTGTCCCGAAGTCGGTGAGCAGGAAGCGTCGTTCGCCTTCGGCGCGCCCGGTCACGAGGATGTTGGCCGGTTTGACGTCGCGATGCAGCAGCCCACGCTCGTGCGCGTGGTCGAGCGCACCGGCGACGGCGCTCACCAGCGCAAGCACCTCGTCGACCGGCGCGACGGCCGGGAACCGGTCGGCGGCCAGGCGCGCGGCGCTGGACCCGTCGACGTAGTCCGTCGCGATGTAGAGCCGGCCGTCGAACTCGCCGCGGTCGCGGACCCCGACGATGTTCGGGTGCCACAGATTCGTCGCGATCGGGGTCTCCGCCTCGAAGCGGCGGCGGAATTCGTCGTCGGCCGACAGCGCCGGCGACAGGACCTTCAACGCCTGCCAGCGCGACGATCGAGGGTCCTGGGCAAGGTAGACGGCACCGGTCGCTCCAGAACCCAGCCTCCGCGCGACCAGGTAGCCGGCGAAGGTCGCGCCGCTGGCCAACGCCATGCCGCGATACTACCGAGGCGGCCGAAAGGCCTTGCCGCGCAGGATCACCAGGTCGGGGCGGCGCAGCACGTCCGGGCCCGACCGCGGGTCGTCGGCGTAGCACAGGAGGTCGGCCGAGGCTCCGGGGTCGAGCCCGGGGCGGCCCAGCCAGCGGCGCGCGTCCCAGCACGCGGCGCCCAGCGCCTCCGTCGGGCTCATCCCGATGCCCTTGAGCGCCTCGACCTCGTCGGCGATCCGGCCGGGCGCGACCATGGTGCCGGCGTCGCTGCCGGCGTAGACCGGCACGCCCGCGTCCCTCGCCGCGGCGATCCGCGCGGGGCCGCGGGCGTGCAGGTCGCGCATGTGGGCGGCGTAGGCCGGATACTTCGCGGCGGCCTCGGCGATGCCCGGGAAGTTCTCGACGATATTGACCAGCGTGGGGACCAGCGCGGTGCCGCGCTCGACCATCAGCTCGATGGTGTCGTCGGTGAGGCCGGTGCCGTGTTCGATGCAGTCGATGCCGGCGTTGATCAGGCCGGGCAGCGCGTCCTCGCTGAAGACGTGGGCGGTGACCCGGGCGCCGTGGGCGTGGGCGGTCTCGATCGCGGCCTTGAGCACGGCGTCGGACCACAGCGGCGCGAGGTCGCCGACGCCGCGGTCGATCCAGTCGCCGACCAGCTTGATCCAGCCGTCGCCGCGGCGGGCCTCCTCGGCCACCGCCGCCGGCAGCTGCCATTCGTCGTCCAGCTCGCGCGAGAAGCCGGCCGCGTAGCGCTTGGGGCGCGCCAGGTGTTTTCCGGCGCGGATGATGCGCGGCAGGTCGTCGCGGTCGTCGAGGCTGCGGGTGTCGGTGGGCGAGCCGCAGTCCCGCAGCAGCAGCGCGCCGACCTCGCGTTCGATCTCGGCCTGGGCGATCGCCTCCTCGAGGGGGATCTCGCCGTGATCGCCCAGCCCGACGTGGCAGTGGGCGTCGACCAGCCCGGGCAGGATCCAGCCGCCGTCGAAGACGGTGTCGGCGCCCGCGACCGGTTCGGCGCTGATGCGGCCGTCGGCGATCCATAGCTGGGTCTCGGCCTCGTCGGGCAGCCCCACGCCCCGCACGTGCATGCGCACGGGGCGGCTAGTTCTTTCCCGGGAACTTCAGCTTGGACAGGTCGAAGTCGGCCAGGCCGGGCGGCAGTTCGTTGAGGCCCTCGGGCATCTGCGACAGGTCGGGGAACCCGGCCGGCATGCCCGCTCCGAGCGGGTTCCTGACCTTCGGCGGGGTCGGGCCGCGGCCGCCCTTCTTGCCCTTCTTGCCCTTGGACCCCTTGCCGCCCTTGGCCTTTCGGGTCGCCGACTTGCGGCCCATGCCCGGAATGCCCATGCCGCCCAGCATCGACGACATCATCTTGCGGGCCTCGAAGAAGCGATCGACCAGCTGGTTGACCTCCGACACCGTCACCCCCGAGCCGTTGGCGATGCGCAGCCGCCGCGAAGCGTTGATGATCTTCGGGTCGGCCCGCTCCTGCGGCGTCATGCCGCGGATGATGGCCTGCAGCCGGTCGAGCTGGCTGTCGTCGACCTGGGCCAGCACGTCCTTCATCTGGCCGGCGCCGGGCAGCATGCCCAGCAGGTTGCCGATCGGGCCCATCTTGCGGATGGCGAGCATCTGCTCGAGGAAGTCCTCCAGCGTCAGCTCGCCGGTGCCGATCTTGGCGGCGGCCTCCTCGGCGCGCTGCGCGTCGAAGACCTGCTCGGCCTGCTCGATCAGGGTCAGCACGTCGCCCATGCCCAGGATGCGGCTGGCCATCCGGTCGGGATGGAAGACGTCGAAGTCCTCCAGCTTCTCGCCGCTGGAGGCGAAAAGGATTGGCACACCGGTCACCTCGCGGACCGAGAGCGCGGCGCCGCCGCGGGCGTCGCCGTCGAGCTTGGTCAGCACCACGCCGGTGAAGCCGACGCCCTGGCCGAACGCCTCGGCGGTGGTGACTGCGTCCTGGCCGATCATCGCGTCCAGGACGAACAGGACCTCGTCGGGGTCGACGGCCGCGCGGATGGCCGCGGCCTGCGCCATCAGCTCGTCGTCGATGCCGAGGCGCCCGGCGGTGTCGACGATGACGACGTCGAAGTGCTTGGCGCGGGCCTCCTCCAGACCCGCGGCCGCGACGGCGACCGGGTCGGGGGGCCCTACGTCGGCGCCCGGCGCGCCGGCGCCGGGGTGCGGCGCGAACACCGGAATCCCGGCGCGCTCGCCGACGACCTGCAGCTGGTTCACCGCGGCCGGCCGCTGCAGGTCGCAGGCCACCAGCAGCGGCGTGTGTCCCTGGCCGCGCAGCCCGGCGGCCAGCTTGCCGGCCAGCGTGGTCTTACCCGAGCCCTGCAGGCCGGCGAGCATGATGACCGTCGGCGGTGTCTTGGCGAACGCGAGCTGGCGGGTCTCGCCGCCCAGGATGCCGATCAGTTCCTCGTTGACGATCTTGACGACCTGCTGGGCCGGGTTGAGCGCGCCGGAGACCTCGGCCCCGCGGGCCCGCTCCTTGATGCGGCCCACGAACGCCCGGACCACGGGCAGTGAGACGTCGGCCTCCAAGAGCGCCAGCCGGATCTCGCGGGTGGTGGCCTCGATGTCGGCGTCGGTGAGCCGGCCCTTGCCGCGCAGCCCCTGCAGGGCGCCGGTCAACCGGTCGGACAGCGATTCAAACACGACCGCCAGCCTAGTGGTGGGTGCGAGCCCCGCGCTGCGGGGCGCGGCAGCGTCCCGGTCTCCGCGACACGTAAACCACGCACAAAACACGCCGACGAACGGCGCAGGGCCTTATGTCTCAGTGCAACCATTCGGTCGGTCATGTCGTCCTACGGCTATGAACGACGCGTTCCTGGGCAGCGAAGCCCTGCGGCAGCGAAAGCTGACGCCTTACCAGTTGCGTACCGGGTTTCGCATCATATTCCCCGACGTGTACGTGCAAGCTGGTGCATCGGTGACGCTGCGAACCCGATCGGAAGCGGCCTGGCTGTGGACCCGCCGGCGCGGCATCCTGGCCGGACTGGCCGCGGCGGCACTGCACGGCTCGAACTGGATCGACGACGACGAGCCCATCGAGTTGATATGGCGTAACCAGCATTCTCCACCAGGCGTGATCACGCGCAATCAGCGCATCGAGGGCGACGAACTCACCCGCGTCGTGGGTCTTCCGGTGACCACATCTGCTCGGACGGCTTTCGATCTGGCGAGGCTGCTGCCCCCGGGCGAGGCGGTGGCGCGCCTCGACGCCCTCGCGCGGGCCAAGCCGTTCTGCACCGAGGATGTGTGGCTTCTCGCCAAGCGGCACGCGGGTGCGCGCGGCCTGCGCCAACTTCGGGGCAGTGCTGCCGCGGGTCGACCCCGGAGCAGAGTCCCCGAGAGAGACGTGGCTGCGGTTGCTACTGGTCGACGCCGGATTACCCGTTCCGACAACGCAGATTCCGGTGCAGGAAAACTGGCGCCTGATAGGTCTGCTGGACATGGGTTGGGAGCAGTACAAGGTAGCTGCGGAGTACGACGGTGATCAGCACCGGACCAGCCGGCGCCGCTACGTGCACGACATCCGGCGGTTGAAAAGGCTGCAAAAGTTTGGATGGATCATCATCCGGGTCGTCGCCGAAGACCGGCCCGACGACATCGTGCGCGAAGTCCGCGCTGCGCTGCGCCGCCGCGGCTGGCGCGACACATAAACCACGCACAAAACACGCCGGCCGACGTCGCCGTGGCTTATGTTTCGGGGAAAGGAGGCATCAGCAAACAAGGGGTGAGTCCATGCTCGAGGTGATCGACAAGGGGACCGCCAGCGACGCGCATCCGGTGCCGCTGCTGTTCGTGCACGGCGGCTGGCACGCCGCCTGGTGTTGGGAACACTTCCTGGACTTCTTCGCCGACGCCGGCTACCGCGCGGTGGCGATGAGCCTGCGCGGGCACGGCAGCAGCACCACGGCCACACCCCTGCACAAGGTGTCCATCGAGGACTACGTCGACGATGTCCGTTCGGTGGCCGACGACCTCGGCGGCGCGCCGGTGCTGATCGGCCATTCGCTGGGCGGCTACACCATCCAGCGCTACCTCGAGGGCCGGTCCGCGCCCGCGGCGGTGCTGGTGGGCTCGCTGCCGCCGCAAGGCGTGCTCGGGGCGGCGCTGCGCGTGTGGCGCCGCCGCCCGTGGATGACGGTGCGGTCGTTCAACGACCCGACGCTGGTCAAGTTCCTGCGCACCCAGGCGCTCGCCCGCGGCTACCTGTTCTGCGCCGACACGCCCGAGGACATCGTCTCCGCGTGCTACGAACGCGTCGGGCCCGAGAGCATCCGGGCGGCGATGACCGATCCGATGTTTCGCCGGGTCGACACCCGGCTGGTGACCACCCCGATCTTGGTGCTGGGCGCCCTGCGCGACGGCTTCGTCAGCGTTCGCTCGGTGCGCGCGACGGCGCGCGCCTACCGGACCGAGCCGGAGTTCTTCGACATGGGCCACAACATGATGCTCGAACCGGGCTGGCCCGACGTCGCCCAACGAATCCACGGGTGGCTGGAATCCCGCGACCTGGCGCGCCAGGCCGTCTGACCGCATTCGCGTCGCTGCTGCGCCGAAAAGCGTTGGCATGCTACATTTCACAGCCGTCACCAAACCGAGCCGGCCGCGTCGACGACGCAACTTCGGGGGGAGCTGTTTCGATGCAACCGGCCAGCGACACCGGCTTGGCGCTGCGCGGCTGGCAACGCCGGGCACTGGTGAAATACCTCACCGCGCAGCCCCGCGACTTCCTGGCCGTCGCCACCCCCGGCTCCGGAAAGACGACGTTCGCGCTGCGCGTCGCGGGCGAACTGCTGGGCCAGCGCGCCGTCGAGCAGATCACCGTCGTGGTGCCCACCGAGCACCTCAAGGTGCAGTGGGCGCTGGCCGCGCAGCGCCACGGCCTGGCCCTGGACCCTCGGTTCTCCAACACCAGCCCGCAGACGTCGCCGGAGTATCACGGCGTGATGGTGACCTACGCCCAGGTCGCCGCGCACCCGACACTGCACCGGGTGCGCACCGAGCAGCGCAAGACGCTGGTGATCTTCGACGAGATCCATCACGGCGGCGACGCCAAGACCTGGGGTGAGGCCATCCGCGAGGCGTTCGGCGACGCCACCCGCCGACTCGCCTTGACGGGCACGCCGTTTCGCAGCGACGACAGCCCCATCCCCTTCGTCACATACGAGGGCGGCGCCGACGGGGTGCTGCGGTCGCAGGCCGACCACACCTACGGCTACGCCGAGGCCCTCGCCGACGGGGTGGTGCGGCCGGTGGTCTTCCTCGCCTACTCAGGGCAGGCCCGCTGGCGCGACAGCGCCGGCGAGGAGCACGCCGCGCGGCTGGGCGAGCCGCTGACCGCCGAGCACACCGCGCGGGCCTGGCGCACCGCACTCGACCCCGCCGGCGAATGGATGCCGGCGGTGATCGCGGCCGCCGACGAGCGGCTGCGCCAGAAGCGCGCCCACGTGCCCGACGCCGGCGGCATGATCATCGCCTCCGACCGCACCGCGGCCCGCGCCTACGCCGCGCTGCTAAAAAAGCTGACCTCGGAGGCGCCCGCGGTGGTGCTGTCCGACGATCCCGGATCGTCGGCGCGGATCACCGAATTCGCGGAGGGCACCGGCCGGTGGCTGGTCGCGGTGCGGATGGTCTCCGAGGGTGTCGACGTGCCGCGGTTGTCGGTCGGCATCTACGCCACCAGCGCCTCGACGCCGCTGTTTTTCGCGCAGGCCATCGGCCGGTTCGTGCGCTCGCGCCGCCCGGGGGAAACCGCGAGCATCTTCCTGCCGTCGGTGCCCAGCCTGCTGCAGCTCGCCAGCGAGCTGGAGGCCCAGCGCAACCACGTGCTCGGCCAGCCGCACCGCGAGGAAGCCGATCCCCTCGACGGTGACCCCGCGGTACGCACGCAGACCGAAAAGACCGAAACCGACCAGGGTTTCACCGCGCTGGGCGCCGACGCCGAGCTGGACCAGGTCATCTTCGACGGGTCCTCGTTCGGCACCGCGGCCCCGGCCGGCAGCGACGAGGAGGCGGACTACCTCGGCATCCCCGGGCTGCTCGACGCCGAGCAGATGCGCGCGCTGCTGCACCGGCGCCAGGACGAGCAGCTGGCCAGGCGCGCGGCGGCGGGGGCGCCCGCGCCGCCGCCCTCGATGCACGGTCAGCTGCGCGAGCTGCGCCGCGAACTCAACACGCTGGTGTCGGCGACCCACCACCGCACCGGCAAGCCACACGGCTGGATCCACAACGAGCTACGAAGGCGATGCGGCGGGCCGCCCATCGCCGCGGCCACCCGCGAGCAGATCCAGGCCCGCATCGAGGCCCTGCGGCAGCTGAACTCCGAGCACTCCCGATAGGTCTGGTTTTCCCGAAGCGCTCCGTGACTCGGCGTACGCTCCGCATATCACTTGATCGCCAGCTGGCGGCCGGGTTGTCCCCGGGGGCGGCTTGGAGGGGTGGAATTGTCGTACGCGATCGCGGCGCCGGAGATAATGACCTCGGCGGCAACGGATTTGGCCAACGTCGGCTCGACACTGGACCTGGTCAGCGGGGCCGCGGCGGCCCCGACGACGGGCGTTATCGCCGCGGCCGGGGATGAGGTGTCGGCGGTGATTGCCGAGCTGTTTTCCGCGCACGGCCGGCAGTTTCAGGCGCTCAGCGCGCAGGCGGCCGCGTTTCATACCCAGTTTGCGCGGCTGTTGAACGCCGCCGCGGGCGCCTATGCGGCCGCCGAGGCGGCTAGTGCCTCGCCGCTGCAGACCCTAGAGGGGATCGCCGGGTACGGTGACGCGCTCGTCGCCGATATCTTCGGGTCGCCGCCCACGCTCGTCTCGGCCACGCAGGGAGCGATCTTCACCGGCACAGCGTCGCTGGCGGCCAAATTTGAAAACGGTTCGCTGTTCGCCTTGCAAAGCGTCGCGGGTTACCTCCCGCCGAGCCTCACCGCTCAACTGAGCCGTGCCACCGGCGCACTTTTCTCGCTGGAGTTCAGCAACGCCCCGCCGAGACTCTTGACGTTGCTGCTCGGGGAAACGGTGCAGCACACCACATTCGAGGGGATGCCCGTCCTGCAGATCACCCCCGCACATCCGTCCGGCCACTATGTGGTGGCCCTGCCCGGTGGCGATTATTCGCTCGAGCCGTCACTCTTCCACTGGCTCAACTACACGCTGATGGCCTACCAGACCGGCGCCACCATCGAAGTGCCGTTCTACCCGTTGGTGCCACAGGGAGGCACCGCCGGCACCGTCGTGCCCAAAATCGCCGGCTTCATTTCCCTCGAAATCGCTCAGCACGGGGCCCCCAACGTCAGCGTGACCGGTGACTCCTCCGGCGGCAACCTCGCACTGGCGACCGTCGAATATATGGTGGCCCACCACGAAACCGTCCCGGCGTCACTGGTTCTGGTGTCGCCGTGGCTGGACGTGACCATGACCAATCCCAACATTGCGCTCGTCAGCGATCCCCTGGTCAATTCGCCGTTGATCAGCGGGCTGCTCGGCTCCGCGCCGAATGTCGGCGCGCAATGGGCGGGCAACCTTCCCGAGACCGACCCGCTGGTGAGCCCGCTGTATGGGTCGCTCCAGGGGCTTCCGCCGACCTATGTCTATGCGGGCGCCCTGGACTCACTCACACCCGACGCGCTCGTCCTTCAGCACAACGCCGCGCTTCAGGGAGCCCCGATCAGCTTCGTATTTGCCAGGGGCCAAGCCCACGACTGGGTGTATCTCACTCCCGACGGTTTCGGGTTGCTCCCGCAGATCTACCAGGAACTCGGCATTTAGACGGCTGCGCCGCCGTTAGCCGAGGGCGATATCGCCCGGGCCGGTGAACACCGCCAGCAGTTGCTTTTCCACCGCCGCGCGCGCGGCCCGCTCGTCCTCGGGCGCCTGCACGCAGAACACGTCGGCGGCCGTCGACCCGAACGTGTTGACCTTGGCCCACGCGATGTCCACCTCCGCGCGCTCCAGCGCCCGGGTCAGCAACGCCAGCAGGCCGGGCCGGTCCATGGCGCGCACCTCCAGGACCAGCTGCCCCTCGGCGCCGGTATCGACCCACAGGATGCGGGGTGGGGCGGTCGAGCGGGTGACCGGCACCCCGGCCTGCACCTCCCCCGCCCGGGAGACGGCGGCCTCGCCGTCGCGCTTCTCCACCATCGCCAGCACGTCGATGTCGCCGGCGAGCGCGCCCACGAACTGCTGGCGCAGCAGCTCGGCCGCGGCTGGCGAACCGAAATGCGGCGACACCACGAACTCGGTGATCGCGACGCCCTGGTAGCTGTTCACCGTCGCCGAATGCACCCTCAGCGAGTTGAGCGCCAGCACCGCGGCGGCCTTGGACACCAGGCCGCGCTGGTCGGGGGCGACCATCACGACCTGGTACATGCGCGCGCTGTCGCCCGGCGCGATCTCGACGTGCACGCCGCGGTCGGCGGCCAGCGAAAGATAGTGCGGCGCAGCGGGATCGGCCTGCGGCAGCGGCTCGCCGGCCATCACCAGCCGGCAGCGCCGCACCAGGTCCTCGATCAGCGAGGCCTTCCACTCGCTCCACACCCCGGGCCCGGTCGCCTTGGAGTCCGCCTCGGTCAGCGCGTGCAGCACCTCCAGCAGCTGCGGGTCCCCGCCCATGGCCTCCGAGACACCCTCGATGGTCTTGGGGTCGTTGAGGTCGCTGCGGGTGGCCACCACCGGCAGCAGCAGGTGGTGGCGCACCAGCTTCGACAGGAACTCGGCGTCCTTGGGCGCCACCCCGATCCGCGGGCCGATCTCGAGGGCCATGTCCGCGCCGAGCACGCTGTGGTCGACCGCCCTGCCCTTGCCGATGTCGTGCAGCAGCGCGCCCAGCGCGAGCAGGTCGGGCCGCGCCACCCGGGTGGCCAGCGGCGCCGCGTTGACGGCGGTCTCGACGACGTGCCGGTCCACCGTCCACTTGTGCGCGACGTCGCGGGGCGGGAGGTCGCGGATCGCCGCCCATTCCGGCAACAACCGCTCCCACAGCCCGGTGCGGTCGAGCGATTCGACCGTCGCCACGGCGGTGGGCCCGGCGGACAGCACAACCAGCAGGTCGTCCAATGCCTCTCGGGGCCAAGGGATTGGCATCTCGGGCGCGGCGGCGGCCAGGCGAGTCAGCGTCGCCGCGCCGATCGGCAGCCCGGTGTCGGCCGACGCGGCGGCCACGCGCAGCACCAGCCCGGCGTCGGTGTCGGGGGCGGCGTCGCGGGCCAGCACGATCTCCCCGGCGTACTCGACGACGCCCTCGTCGAGCGGTCGGCGCTTCGGCCGGCGCACCAGCGCCGTCACGCCCCGGCGCGGCAGCGCGTTCTCCGCGGTCCGCAGCCCCGTTTCGGCGTGGTAGGCGATGGTGCGGCCGGCGTCGGAAAGCTTGCGCGCCAAGTCGAATCGATCACCGATGTGCAGGGCTGCGCTGATCTCGTCGGCGTACTGGGCCAGCAGCTGATCACGTCCCCGCCCGGACACCCGGTGCAGCTCGGTGCGCACGTCGAGCAGCGTCAGGTAGGCGTCGTCCAGGGAGCCGCCCGGGGCCTCCGGCCGGGCCATGCCGTGGCGGTCGATGAGCTGGGCGACCCCGAGCGCGTCGAGCAGTTGCACGTCGCGCAGGCCGCCGCGGCCCGACTTCAGGTCCGGCTCGGCCCGCTGCGCGATCCGGCCGCAACGCTCCCAGCGGGCATCGGTGATGTCGACGAGCTCACCCATCCGTGAGCGAATCGCGCTGCGCCACTGGCGTCTTGCGCCCGCGATCAACTCCTCGGACAGCCCCGCGTCGCCGGCGATGTGGCGGGCATCAAGCATCCCGAGGGCCGCGATCATGTCGGTGTTGGCGACGCCGAGCGCACCGGAGACGGTGCGCACGCTGTGGTCCAGCCGGACGTTGGCGTCCCACAACGGATACCACAGCCCGTCGGCCACCCGCTGCAGCACCTCGGCGGAGGCGTTGGCGTGCAACAACATCAGGTCCAGGTCGGAATGCGGCAGCAGCTCGTGGCGGCCCAGGCCGCCGATCCCGACGATCGCGAACCCGCTGGCGTCGGTGATCCCGACCTCGTCGGCCTTGGCGCTCAGCCACGACGCGTGCAGATCCAGCCACGCGTGGCGAAGCTCGGCCGCGTGCAGCCCGGCGCCCTCCGAGAGCAGTCGACGCCGAGCGGCCGCCAAATCGCCTGCGCCGCTGGCATTTCCCGCTGCGCTCCCGGACTCCGGACTCATGCCCTCCCGGCCCGTTCGGGTTGGATCAGCAATGCGCGGCTGCTGTCACAGCGCATCGGTCCCGCGTTCACCGGTACGCACCCGCACGATGGTTTCCACGGGGGTGACCCACACCTTGCCGTCGCCGATCTTGCCGGTGCGCGCCGCGCGAACGACGCTGTCCACCACCTTGTCGACGATGGAGTCGTCGACGACGACCTCGA
Organism: Mycobacterium sp. NGS63; assembly: GCF_059812295.1. NCBI lineage: Bacteria > Bacillati > Actinomycetota > Actinomycetes > Mycobacteriales > Mycobacteriaceae > Mycobacterium > Mycobacterium sp. NGS63. The sequence goes on along the minus strand of NZ_JCALCJ010000004.1, from coordinate 495,335 downwards.
TGCGGACCTTCGGCACGAAGTCGACGGAGTACTCGGCGCCGCGGTAGACCTCGGTGTGGCCCTTCTGGCGGCCGTAGCCCTGAACTTCGCTGACGGTCATCCCCAGGACTCCCGTCTCCTCGAGGCTGGTCTTGACGTCGTCGAGGGTGAACGGTTTGACGATCGCGGTGATCAGCTTCATGACTGCTCTGCCTCCACTCTGTGACCCACTCGCTCCTCCTCAAGGCCGTTCCGGGTGTCCTGTACGGCGACGCGGGGAGGCAGTACCGAACCGGTGACGACTGCGAAATCGTAACCGCTTTCAGCGTGCTCGGCCTCATCGATGCCCGAGGCCTCGGCCTCCGGATCCAGGCGCAGCCCGATGGTGTACTTCAGGATCAACGCCAGGATAAGCGTGACGACGCCGGAGTAGATGAGAACGCTGAACGCGCCGATCGCCTGGCGTTCCAGCTGCGCCCACCCGCCGCCGTAGAACAACCCCTTGGACACCCCGGCCACCCCGTTGATGGCCGGGCTTTCCGGGGCGGCCAGCAGCCCCACCAGCAGCGTGCCCGCCAGGCCGCCGACCAGGTGCACCCCGACCACGTCGAGCGAGTCGTCGAAGCCGAACCGGAATTTCAGGCCGACCGCCAGCGCGCACACCACGCCGGCCACCAGGCCGACCACCAGGGCGCCCAGCACGTTGACCGACGAGCACGACGGGGTGATGGCCACCAGCCCGGCGACGATGCCCGACGCCGCGCCCAGGGTGGTGGCCTTGCCGTCGCGGATGCGTTCGGTGAGCATCCAGCCGAGCATGGCGGTGGCCGTCGCGATCGTGGTGGTCATGAACGTCGTCCCGGCGGCGCCGTTGGAGCTCGTCGCCGACCCGGCGTTGAAGCCGTACCAGCCGAACCACAGCAGCCCCGCCCCCAGCATCACGAACGGCAGGTTGTGCGGGCGGAACAGCGTGGTGGGCCAGCCGCGGCGCTTGCCGAGCACGATCGCCAGCATCAGGCCCGCCACACCGGAATTGATGTGCACCGCGGTGCCGCCGGCGAAGTCGATCGCGTGCAGCTTGTTGGCGATCCAGCCGCCGTGCTCGGACGCGAACCCGTCGAACGCGAACACCCAGTGCGCGACCGGGAAGTACACGAACGTCGCCCACAGGCCGGCGAATAGCAGCCACGCGCCGAACTTCAGCCGGTCGGACACCGCGCCCGAGATCAGCGCGACGGTGATGATCGCGAACATCAGCTGGAACGCCACGAACACCGTGGCGGGCAGGGTGCCGGCCAGCGGGATGTCCGTCGCCGCGGTGCCCTTGCTCGGGTCGGCGGCCACGGCGTTGACGCCGATCAGTCCCTTCAGGCCCCAGAACGACGTCGGCTTGCCGATGACGTTGCCGGCGTCGTCGCCGAAGGCGAGCGAATAGCCGTACAGGACCCACAGCACGGACACCACGCCCATCGCGCTGATGCTCATCATCAGCATGTTCAGGACGCTTCGGGCGCGCACCATGCCGCCGTAGAAGAACGCCAGGCCCGGCGTCATCAACAGCACCAACGCGGAACTCGCCAGCATCCAGGCGGTATCGCCGGTATTGGGCTGGCCCAGTATCGGGTATGTCACTCGCGGTCTCCTCCGGTCGGACCCTGACTGGCCGTCAGACACATGCCTGATGACCTGATCCAGAACCATGCGCAATGGTTGTTTCGGCAATGGGACCGCCGTGTTTCGGCGTCATTAACGTCCCGCTCGGCGGGCGTGCGGGGTCAGCCGAGCAGCGCGTCGACGAAGGCCGCCGGTTCGAAGGGCGCCAAGTCGTCGGGGCCCTCGCCGAGCCCGACGAGCTTCACCGGTACGCCGAGTTCCTGCTGGACGCGGAAAACGATGCCGCCCTTGGCCGTTCCGTCCAGCTTGGTCAGCACCGCGCCGGTGATGTCGACGACGTCGGCGAACACCCGGGCCTGGGCCAGCCCGTTCTGCCCGATGGTGGCGTCGAGCACCAGCAGCACCTCGTCGACCGCGGCGCGGCGGGTGACCACGCGCTTGACCTTGTCGAGCTCGTCCATCAGCCCGACCTTGGTGTGCAGGCGGCCGGCGGTGTCGATGGCCACGACGTCGGCGCCGGCGGCGATGCCCTTGTCGACGGCGTCGAACGCCACCGACGCCGGGTCGGCGCCCTCGGGGCCGCGCACCACCTCCGCGCCGACGCGGGCGGCCCACGTCTCCAGCTGATCGGCGGCCGCGGCCCGGAAGGTGTCGGCCGCGCCGAGGACGACGCGCCGGCCGTCGGCCACCAGCACCCGCGCCAGCTTGCCGACGGTGGTGGTCTTGCCGGTGCCGTTCACGCCGACGATCAGCAGGACGGACGGGTGGTCGGCGTGCGGCAGCGCCCGGATCGAGCGGTCCATGTCGGGGCGCAGCTCGGTGATCAGGACGTCGCGCAGCACGGCCTTGGCGTCGGCCTCGGTGCGCACGTTGCCGCTGGCCAGCCGGCTGCGCAGCTGGGTGATCACCGACTCGGTGACGACGGGGCCCAGGTCGGCGACCAGCAGGGTGTCCTCGACGTCCTGCCAGGAGTCCTCGTCCAGGTCGCCGCCGCCGAGCAGGCCCAGCACGCTGCGACCGAGCGCGTTCTGGGAGCGGGCCAGCCGCCCGCGCAGGCGCTCCAGCCGGCGCTCGGGCGGGGCGATGGCCTCGATCTCGGCCGCCAGCGGGGACTCGGGGGCTTCCGGCTCTCCGGGCGCCTCGAGCGTCTCGGGTTCGGGCAGTTGGACGTCGGAAATGGTGCGCTTAGGCGCGTCGCGGGGAACTGTCGCGTCGTCGCCGACCGCGGGCAGCCCGGTGGTGTCGACGCCCTGGCTGAACGTGATGCCCGACGACGCGGTGTAGCCGCCGGAGCGATCGAGCGCCCCGGGCTCGGGGCGCTCCAGGCGGATCCGTCGGCGGCGGGACAGCACCAGGCCGGCGACGAGCGCCGCGATGACGACCAGAACAGCGACGACGGCGATGGCGATCCAAAGTCCTTGCGACACGCCGACATTCTTTCAGGCATTGACTCTGCGCTGACGGCGGCCCGCACTCGCACTTCGTCGCACTGGACGCAGAGTCAATACCCAGCTAAGTGGAGACCAGCTGTTCGACCTGCTGACCGCGCATCCGCTGCGAGATCACCGCGGTGATGCCGTCGCCCTGCATGGTCACGCCGTACAGCGCGTCGGCGACCTCCATCGTGGGCTTCTGGTGGGTGATGATGATCAGCTGCGAGCGCGCCCGCAACAGCTCGAACAGGCCGATCAGGCGGCGCAGGTTGGTGTCGTCGAGCGCGGCCTCGACCTCGTCCATGATGTAGAACGGCGACGGGCGGGCCCGGAAGATCGCCACCAGCATCGCCACCGCCGTCAGCGCCTTCTCGCCGCCGGACAGCAACGACAGCCGGGTGATCTTCTTGCCCGGCGGGCGGGCCTCCACCTCGATGCCCGTGGTGAGCATGTCGTTGGGGTCGGTCAGCCGCAGCCGGCCCTCCCCGCCGGGGAACAGCACCGCGAAGACTTCGGTGAATTCGCGTTCGACGTCGGTGAACGCGTCGCTGAACACCTGCAGGATGCGGGCGTCGACGTCGGCGATGACGTCCAGCAGGTCCTTGCGGGCGGCCTTGACGTCCTCGAGCTGAGTGGACAGGAAGTTGTAGCGCTCCTCCAGCGCGGCAAACTCCTCCAGCGCCAGCGGGTTGACGCGGCCCAGTTCGGCCAGCTCGCGCTCGGCGCGTTTGGCGCGGCGCTCCTGGGTGGGCCGGTCATACGGCATCGGGGCGGGCGCGACCACCTGTTCGCCGCGCTCGCGGGCCTGCTCGAACTCGGCCATCTCCAGCTCGGTCGGCGGCAGCGCGATGTCGGGGCCGTACTCGGCGACCAGGTCGGCGGGGGCCATCCCGAACTGCTCGAGCACCATCTGCTCGAGCTGCTCGATCCGCATCGCGGCCTGCGCGTTGGCCACCTCGTCGCGGTGCAGCGAATCGGTCAGCGCGGCCACCCGGGCGCCCAGCGCGTGCACCTCGTCGCGCACCGCGGCCATCGCCGCAGCCCGCTCCTGGCGCTCGGCGGCCAGCGCGTCGCGGATCTTGGCGGTCGCGTTGACGACCCGGTCCAGCCGGGACGCCAGCGCCCGCCCGGAGTCGGCCACCGCCGCGGCCACCGCCGCGGCCCGCAGCCGCGCCGCCCGCGCCTGCTGCGCCCGCAGCCGGGCCTCGCGTTCGGCGGCGGCCGCGCGGCGCAGCGAATCGGCCCGCCCGCGCACCGCGTTGGCGCGCTCCTCGGCGGTCCGCACCGCCAGCCGGGCCTCGACCTCCACGCCGCGCGCGCTCTCCGCGGCCGCCGCGATCTGCTGGCGGTTCACCGGTTCGGCCGTCTGCACCTGCTGGGTCTCCTGGGCGTTGCGCAGCCGGGTCTCCAGCTCGGTGACCTCCTCGACGGTCTGCGCGCGCCCTGCCTCCAGCTCCTCGCGCTGGCGCAGCAACCCGCTCCACTCCTCGTCGGCGGCGCGGGCCTCCTGGCCGAGCCGGCCCAGCTGCTCGTACATCGCCGAGATCGCGGTGTCGGACTCGTTGAGGGCGGCCAGCGCCTGCTCGGCGGAATCCTGGCGGGCGGTCTGCTCGGTCAGCGCGCCGGACAGCGCCGCGGTCAGCTGCTCCACCTGCGCTTCCGCCGCGGCGAGCTCGCCCTGGGCCTTGTCGATTTCCGACGTGAGCTCCAGCGTGGACAGCTTGCGGTCGGATCCGCCGCTGACCCAGCCGGCGCCCACCAGGTCGCCGTCGAGGGTGACGGCGCGCAAGTGGGGTCGCGCCGCCACCAGGTCCAGCGCGGCCCCCAGGTCGCCGACCACCGCGACGCCCGAGAGCATGGCGGTCATCGCGCCGCGCAGCCGCTCGGGCGCTTCGACGAGGTCGAGCGCCCACAGCGCGCCGCCGGGCAGCGCGGCGGCGGGCGGGGGCTGCGGGGCCGGCCAGTCGCCCAACACCAGCGCGGCGCGGCCGCCGTCGGCCTGCTTGAGCGCGGCGACCGCGGAACGCGCCGCGCCGAAGCCGTCGGCGGCCAGCGCGTCGGCGGCCGAACCGAGCACCGCGGCCAGCGCCGCCTCGTAGCCCGAGCGCACCTTGACCAGCTTGGCGATCGGACCGAAAAGCCCTGTGCCAGGGTGATTTTGGGTGAGCCAGGCCGCGCCGTCCTTGCGTTCCAGCCCCACCGACAGCGCGTCGATGCGGGCACGCAGCGAGGCCACCTCCCGTTCGGCGGCCCGCTCGGCGGCCTGCAGTTCGGCGACGCGGGCGTCGGCGCTGCGCAACGCGGCGACGGTGCGCTCGTGGTGCTCGTCGAGGCCGACCTCGCCCTGATCCAGCTCGCCGACGCGCGCCTGCACGGTTTCGAACTCCGCGCGGGTCTGCTGGGCGCGCGCGGCGGCCTGCTCGATGCGCTCGGACAGCCGCGCGACGCCGTCGTCGATCGACTCGACGCGCGCCCGCATGGTCTCCACCTGGCCGGCCAGCCGCGCCAGGCCCTCGCGGCGGTCGGCCTCGGCGCGCACCGCCGCCAGATGGGCCCGGTCGGCCTCGGCGGCCTCGCGCTCGCGCTCGGCCAACTCGGCCCGGGCCGCGTCCAGGCGGGTGCGCGCGGCGGCCAGCTCGGCCAGCAGCCGCTGCTCGGCCACCTCCACCTGCTGGGCCTCGGCCTCCAGCGCGTCGGGGTCGGTGTCGCTGGTTGTCGCGGGCTCGACGTCGAGGTGGTGCGCGCGTTCGGTGGCGATGCGCACCGTGGCGGCGACCCGTTCGGCCAGCGCGGACAGCCCGAACCAGGTGTGCTGGACCGACTCGGCGCGCACCGACAGCTCGCCGAGCGCGGTCTCGTGCGCGGTCAGCTCGTCGGAGGCCACCGCGAGGCGGGCGGCGGCCTCGTCGTGGTCGCGGCGCATGATCGCCTCGGCCTCGAAGATCGCGTCGCGCTCGGTCTGCCGGCTGACCAGGTCGTCGGCGGCCAGCCGCAGCCGGGCGTCGCGCAGGTCGGCCTGGATTCGCGCGGCCCGCTGCGCCATTTCGGCTTGACGCCCAAGCGGTTTGAGCTGGCGGCGCAGCTCGGTGGTCAGGTCGGACAGCCGGGCCAGGTTGGCCTGCATCGCGTCGAGTTTGCGCAGCGCCTTCTCCTTGCGCTTGCGATGCTTGAGCACCCCGGCGGCCTCTTCGATGAACGCGCGGCGGTCCTCCGGGCGCGACTGCAGGATCTCGTCGAGCTTGCCCTGCCCGACGATGACGTGCATCTCGCGGCCGATCCCGGAGTCGCTCAGCAGCTCCTGCACATCCATCAAACGGCAACTGGTGCCGTTGATTTCGTATTCGCTGGCCCCGTCGCGGAACATCCGCCGCGTGATCGACACCTCGGAGTACTCGATGGGCAGCGCGTTGTCGGAGTTGTCGATCGTGACGGTGACCTCGGCGCGGCCCAGCGGGGCGCGCGAGGAGGTGCCGGCGAAGATGACGTCCTCCATCTTCCCGCCGCGCAGCGTCTTTGCCCCCTGCTCCCCCATCACCCAGGCCAGGGCGTCGACGACGTTGGACTTGCCTGACCCGTTGGGCCCGACCACCGCGGTGATGCCCGGCTCGAAGCGCAGAGTCGTCGGCGAGGCGAAGGACTTGAAGCCCTTCAGCGTCAGACTCTTGAGGTACACGGCGTGCCAGACTACCGCTCAAATCGGCCCGGTCGCCGTCACCGAGGGGTGTCGCCAGGCCCGAAATATGCCCGACGGACCACTGGCCACAGTGGCCACATCAGTCACCGAAACGGGAGGTCTTCAGCGCTCGACGAAGCCGGTGAACTGTTCCTGGGGCTGCGACCAGTCGGCGACGACCTGGTCGACGCGGCCCGGGGTGTCGCCGCCGTCGAGCAGCCGCAGCAGTTTCTCGCCCGCCTCCCGCGGCCCCTGGGCGACGACCAGCACGCGGCCGTCGGCCTGGTTGGCCGCGTACCCGGTCAGGCCGAGCTCGAGCGCGCGGCAGCGGGTCCACCAGCGGAAACCGACCCCTTGGACGCGGCCGTGCACCCAGGCGGTCAGCCGGACGTCAGGACCCATCGGCGATCTCGAAGTTGACGGTGGTGCCGGAGGCGAGCGTGCGCCCGACGGTGCAGACCAGGTCGACGGCCCGGTTGGCCACCACCAGCAGGCGCTCCCGCTCCTGCTCGGACAGCCCGGACAGGTCCAGCTCGAGGGTCTCCTCGAGCAGCGGATAGCGCTCCTGGTCGCGGTCGGCGGCGCCGGAGACGCGGACCACCGCCTTGTAGTCGTCGCCGAGGCGGCGCGCCAGCGGCTCGTCGGTCGACATGCCGCTGCAGGCGGCCAGGGCGATCTTGAGCAGCTCGCCCGGCGTGAACACCCCCTCGACGTCCTCGGAGCCGAGGAGCACCTGCGCGCCGCGCGAGCTGTAGCCGGTGTAGCGGCGGGTCCCGGTGCGTTCCACCCACAGTTGCGTCATGGCCTCATTTCTACCGGGCGGGCCACCGCGGCCGGGCGGGCATACTGCATGGAATGGCCACCGTCGTGGCGTTCCACGCCCACCCGGACGACGAGGTGATCCTCACCGGCGGCACGCTCGCGCGGGCGGCGGCGGCCGGGCACCGCGTGGTTCTGGTCACGGCCACCGACGGGCGCATGCATGACCAGGACGACCACCTCCGGCTGGACGAATTGCGGTGCAGCGCAGACATTCTCGGGGTGCACCGGCTGGAGTGCCTCGGCTACGCCGACAGCGGCTACGGCCCGGTGTTCTACCAGGACCCGCCCGGCAGGGTCCGGTTCGGGCGGGCCGACGTCGACGAGGCGGCACGGCGGCTCGCCGACATACTGCGCGACGAGGGCGCCGATTTGCTGCTCGGCTACGAGGCCAACGGCGGCTACGGCCATCGCGATCACGTGCGGGTGCATCACGTCGGCAAGCGGGCCGCCGAGCTGGCGGGCACCCCGCGGGTGCTCGAGGCGACCATGCCGCGCGAATGGCTGGTGCGGATCGGCCGTCTCGCCGGCGCGTTGCGCCTGCCCGCTCCCTACGAGCCGGAGATCGTCCGCACCGCGTACGCGCCGCGTGCCACGATCACCCACCGCGTCAACGTCTTTCGCTTCGCGCGGCAAAAGCGCGACGCCGTCGCCGCGCACCGCTCGCAGGTCGGCGACTCCGGCGCGGGTGCGCGCGCCTTAGCGGTGCTGCAGCGGCTGCCGCCCCAGGTGTCCGGCCTGTTGTTCCCGTTCGAGTGGTTCGTCGATCCGGCCGCGTCGCCCGGGCCGGTGCGCCGCGACATCTTCGCTTACTAGCGCCGCGAGAGTGCGGTTAGCGAGGCGTTTGACGAGAAGACGCCTCGGTAGTTGCACTTTCGCGGAGGATTCTGGGCCGCGGCTGGCAGCGCGGGCAGTAGAACGACGAGCGGTTCATGAACTTCTCCCGCCGCATCACCGCGCCGCAGCGCCGGCAGGGTTCACCCTCGCGGCCGTAGGCGTCCAGCGACCGGTCGAAGTACCCCGATTCGCCGTTGACGTTGACGTACAGCGAATCGAAGGACGTCCCGCCCTGGGCCAGCGCCTCGCGCATCACCTCGGTCGCGGCGTCGAGGACGTCGGTCAGCTTTCGGCGGCTGAGCGTGGCGGCGATGCGGGCGCCGTTCACCCTGGCCCGCCACAAGGCCTCGTCGGCGTAGATGTTGCCGATCCCCGACACCACCTGCTGGTCGAGCAGCTGACGCTTGAGCTCGGAGTGCTTGCCGCGCAACACTTTCACCACCGCGTCGGCGTCGAACCGGGGATCCATTGGGTCGCGCGCGAGGTGGGCGACGGGTGCCGGCACCACGCTGCCGTCGACCTCGACGAGATCCGCGAGCATCCACCCGCCGAAGGTGCGCTGGTCGGCGAAGCTCAGCACGGTCCCGTCGTCGAGCAGCGCGGAGATGCGCACATGGTCGGCGCGCGGCACCTCACCCAGCAGCATCTGCCCGCTCATGCCGAGGTGAACGACCAGCGCCTCGCCGGAATCCAGCGTCAGCCACAAATACTTGCCGCGGCGGTCGGTCCCGGTGATCCGCGTGTCGAGCAGCCGGGCGGTGAGGTCGGCCGGCCCGGCCTCGTGGCGGCGCACCGCGCGGGGGTGGTGCACCCGGACCGCGGTGATCGTCTTGCCCACCACGTGGGCAGCCAAGCCGCGGCGCACCACCTCGACTTCGGGCAGCTCGGGCATCTAGACGGAAGTTTTCCCCGCGGTGTCGAGCACTTCGAGCGCTTTCCAGGTGGCGGCCGCGGCCTTCTGCTCGGCTTCCTTCTTGGAGCGGCCCACACCCGACCCGTATTCGGTGTCCATCACGACGACGACGGCGGTGAATTCCTTGTCATGGTCCGGCCCGGTCGAGGTGACCACGTAGGACGGCGCGCCCATGCCGCGCGCCGCGGTCAGCTCCTGCAGGCTGGTCTTCCAGTCCAGGCCGGCCCCGAGCGTGGGTGCGGCGTCCAGCAGCGCGCCGAACAACCGCAGGATCACCTCACGCGCCGTGTCGATGCCGTGCTGCAGGTAGATGGCGCCGAGCAGCGACTCCATCCCGTCGGCCAGGATGCTCGACTTGTCCGCCCCGCCGGTGTTGGCCTCGCCGCGGCCCAGGAACAGGTGCACGCCCAGCCCCTGGTCGGAAAGGTTGCGCGCGACATCGGCCAGCGCCTGGGTGTTGACCACGCTGGCCCGCAGCTTGGCCAGGTCGCCCTCGGACCGGTCGGGGTGGCGGTGGTAGAGCTCATCGGTGACGGTCAGGCCCAGCACGGCGTCGCCGAGGAACTCCAGGCGCTCGTTGGTGGGCAGCCCGCCGTGCTCGTAGGCGTAGCTGCGGTGCGTCAACGCCAGCGACAGCAACTCGTCGGGCAGGTCGACCCCGAGCGCGTCGAGCAGGTCTTGTCTGGACGTCACGGCTCGTCCCGCGCCGCATCGGCGTCATCGGAGTCGGGCAGCATCCCCGCCAGCTTGGCCCACCGCGGGTCGATGCGGTCGTGGTGATGGCCGGGCTCGGCCGCCAGCGCGACGCCGCATTCGGGGCACAATCCGGGGCAATCTGGGCTGCACACCGGCGAGAACGGCAGCTCCAGCACGACGGCGTCGATGACGGGCTGCTCTAGGTCGACGGTGTCGTCGACGATGCGGCCGACCTCATCCTCCTCGGTGGTCGCCTCGGTCGTGCTGTCCGGGTAGGCGAACAGCTCGGTCAACCCCACCTGCACGCTCCCGGTGACCGGGGTCAGGCAGCGGGAACATTCGCCGGCGGTGGGCGCGGTGACGGTCCCGGTCACCAACACTCCCTCGGACACCGACTCGACCCGCAGGTCCAGTTCCAGCGGGGCGCCCGCGTCGATCGCGATCATGTCCAGCCCGATGCGCGACGGGCTGGGCACCGTGTCGCGCAGGGTGACCATCGCGCCGGGACGCCGCCCCAGCCGGGTGATGTCGAGCCTCATCGGCGAGGCGGAATGGCGCTGCGCCGTGCTGCTGTGCTGCCGCGTCATAGAAGGAATCCTACGGCGCACGCCGCATAATGCCAGGGCGCTGACCGGCCGCCTTGAGAGCTAGCGCGTCGCGTAGTCGTGCGTGCCGGCGGCGGTGCGCAGCTGGTGGCGGCCGCGCCCCACCGACCGCAGCGTGCCGTTGAGGAACTCCTCGAACTCGGCGAGCTTGTTGTCGACGTAGATGTCGCACTCGCCGCGCAGCCGGTCGGCCTCGGCGTGTGCGGTGTCGATGAGCCGGGTGGCCTCGGAGTTGGCGGCCTCCACCACACTGTTCTGCGACACCAGGCGCTGCTGCTCCTTGATGCCCTCCTGCACGGCCTTCTCGTAGGACAGGTTGCCGTTCTCGATCAGCCGGTCGGCTTCGGCCTGGGCGCGGCCGACGCTGGCCTCGTACTCGCGCTTGGCCGCGGTGGCGATGCGGACGGCCTCCTCGCGGGCCTCGCCGACCATCCGCTCGCTGTGCTGGCGCGCCTCGCTGACCATCCGGTCGGCCTGCGATTTCGCGTCGGACAGCAGCCGGTCGGCCTCCGCGCGGGCGTGGTTGAGCATCGACTCCGACTCCGTGGTCGCCGAGGAGACCATGGATTCGGCGTGCGTCTTGGCGTCGGACAGCATCGAATCGCGCGCGTCGAGCACGTCCTGGGCGTCGTCGAGCTCGCCGGGGATCGCGTCCTTGATGTCGTCGATCAGTTCCAGCACGTCACCGCGGGGCACGACGCAGCCGGCGGTCATCGGGACGCCACGCGCCTCTTCGACGATGGCGCCCAATTCGTCGAGCGCTTCAAAAACTCGGTACACGGCCATACCCTCCTGGCGTCCTGCAAGAAAACCCTGTTGTTACCAGTGTGCCTGCTGTTACCTCTGTGACAGCGGTGGCGACGCCGGTGTGTCGGGCATTTGCCCGGCGAATCCGCATGTCGCGAGTGAAATTCATCGATTTGCCCGTTCACGCTTCCGGCGCGGGCCCGACCGCCGCGCGGGATCATTCCGTCCATATTTGCCGGTCCCCGCACCGCTTGTGCCGCCATTGTAGGGACCTCGGTGGCTCAGGCCGCCAATTCGGCCCGACGGATGGGCGATAATCGCCCGGTGAGCGTGCTGGCGGCGATCGGCCACGCCTTGGGACTGGCGGGGTCGATGACGTGGGAGATCCTGTGGGCGCTGATCCTGGGCTTCGCGCTGTCGGCGGTGGTACAGGCCGTGGTGCGCCGCTCGACGATCGTGTCCCTGATGGGCGACGACCGGCCGCGCACCCTGGCGGTGTCGGCCGGGCTGGGCGCGGCGTCGTCGTCGTGCTCGTACGCCGCCGTGGCGTTGGCCCGATCGCTCTTCCGCAAGGGCGCGAACTTCACCGCGGCGATGGCGTTCGAGATCGGCTCCACCAACCTCGTCGTGGAGCTGGGCATCATCCTGGCCCTGCTGATGGGCTGGCAGTTCACGGCCGCGGAGTTCGTCGGCGGCCCATTGATGATCGTGGCCCTGGCCGTGTTGTTCCGGCTGTTCGTGCGGCCCCGGCTCGTCGACGCCGCCCGCGAACAGGCCGAGCGCGGGATCGCCGGCTCGATGGAGGGCCACGCCGCGATGGACATGTCCATCAAAGGCGAGGGCTCGTTCTGGCGGCGGCTGTTTTCCCCGCAGGGCCTGACGTCGGTTTCGCACGTGTTCGTCATGGAGTGGCTGGCGATCCTGCGGGACCTGATCCTGGGGCTGCTGATCGCCGGCGCGATCGCGGCGTGGGTGCCCGAAAGGTTCTGGCAGAGCTTCTTTTTGGCCGATCACCCCGGCTGGTCGGCGCTGTGGGGCCCGATCGTGGCGCCGGTCGTGGCGATCGTGTCCTTCGTGTGCTCGATCGGCAACGTGCCGCTGGCGGCGGTGCTGTGGAACGGCGGCATCAGCTTCGGCGGTGTCATCGCGTTCATCTACGCCGACCTGGTGATCCTGCCGATCCTGAACATCTACCGCAAGTACTACGGCACCCGGATGATGCTCACGCTGCTGGGCACCTTCTACGCCGCCATGGCCGCCGCCGGCTATCTGGTCGAATTGCTGTTCGGCACAACGGGACTCATCCCGAAGCAGCGCAACGCCACGGTCATGCAGGCCGCGATCTCATGGAACTACACGACCTGGCTCAACATCGCCTTCCTGGTCCTCGCGGCGATACTGATCGCCCGGTTCGTCACCACCGGCGGAATCCCCATGGCGCGCATGATGGGCGGCTCGCCCGCCGCGACCGAAGGCCACCAGCACTAGCCGCCCAGCTTTTCGCGCAGCCGGCGGTTCACCGGTTCGGGCAGCAACTCCGACACGTCGCCGCCGAACATCGCGACCTCTTTCGCCAACGACGACGACACGAACGAATACCGCGGCGCGGTCGCCACGAAAAAGGTGTCGACGCCGGCGATGTGCTTGTTCATCTGCGCCATCTGCAGCTCGTATTCGAAGTCGGTGCCGGTGCGCAGGCCCTTGACGATGGCGGTCATCCCGCGTGACCTGACGAAGTCGACCACCAAACCCTGGCCGGTCTCCACCCGCAGGTTGGGCAGGTGCGTCGTCGACTCCTCGATCATCGCGATGCGCTCGTCGAGGTCGAACATCCCCTTCTTGGCGGGGTTGGTCAGGATCGCCACCACCACCTCATCGAACTGGGCCGAGGCGCGTTCGAAGACGTCGATGTGGCCCAACGTCACCGGGTCGAACGACCCCGGACATACCGCGCCAGCCATAAGCCACGACGGTACACGGCGTTCAGAGCCGTTCGGCGAGCTCCAAACGGGTGTCGCCGTAAACCCGCTCGGGCCATGGGGACCAGCCCGCCGGCCAGGCCAGCGGGGCGCCACCGGCCGGTCGCTCCACGGCCACCACGGTCCCCTTGTGCGCCCAGCCGTGGGCGCCCAGGGCGGCCACCACGGCGGTGACGTCGGCGGCGTCGACGCCATAGGGCGGGTCGGCCAGCACCAGGTCCACCGGCGAGGCGGTCCCGGCAGCCAGCACCGCCGCCACCGCGCCGCGGCGCAGGGTCGCGCCGGGCAGGCCCAGGGTTTCGATGTTGCGGGCGATGACGGCCGCGGCGCGCGGGTCGGACTCCACGAACAGCGCCGACGCGGCGCCGCGCGACAGCGCCTCCAGGCCGAGCGCGCCCGACCCGGCGTACAGGTCGAGCACCGCCAGGCCGGTCAGGTCCCGTCGCGCGGTCAGGATGTTGAACAGCGACTCGCGCACGCGGTCGGTGGTCGGCCTGGTGCCCTTCGGGGGGACGGCGATGCGCCGGCCCCCGGCGACGCCCCCGATGATCCGGGTCACGCGTTCACAACAGCGTCGACCAGTAGTCCCAGAACCGCACCATGATCAGCAGGAACACCGCCGTGAACCACAGCGCGGCGATCGACCACCGCCATTGGTACAGCACCCACGCCACACCGGACCCGCTTCGGGCCGCGGGACGAAACGCGATCGACGCGACCACCACCAGCAGCGAGATGGTGGCCACCCAGACCACCATGCAATAGGGGCACAGCGCCCCGATGCGGTACAGGCTCTGAAAGATCAGCCAGTGCACGAACACCGAACCGATCAGCACCCCGACCGTCAGCCCGACCCAATACCATTGGGGCAGAGCAACTTTCGCCAACGCGAGCACGCCGGTCACGATCACCACGGTGAAGGCGACCAGGCCGAGCAGCGGGTTGGGGAAGCCCAGCACCCCCGCCTGCGGGGTGACCATCACCGACCCGCACGACACGATCGGGTTGATGTTGCACGACGGCACGTACGCCGGGTTGAGCAGGATCTCGATCTTCTCCACCGTCAGCGTCATCGAGGCGACCAGCCCGACCACGCCGGCGATCAGCACCCACCACGCGCTGAGCGTGGGCACCCCCGCCGGGGGCGGCGAGTCCGGTGTCAGGTCGCCGGCCGGCGCGCTCACCGGCGTCGTCATCAGGCCGCGGGAGCGACGACGGCGTTGTCGATGCCGGGCACCTCGCCCACGATGGACTTGATCTTGTCGACGAAGGCCTGCGGGGTCGACTGGTCGTACTCCTCGCCGTTGATCCGGATCGTCGGGGTCCCGGTGATCTTGGCCGCCGCCGCCTCGCCGGTGACCTTGGACAGGTACTTGCCGCTGTTGATGCAGTCGGGCACCTTGCCCACGACGCCGGCCTGGCGGGCCAGCTCGATCAACCGCGCGTTGTCGGGAAAGCTGGTGCCGCGCTCATCGGGCTGGACGCCGTTGTCGTACAGATGATTGTGCAAACGGCGGAACGCGTCGATGGATTCGTCGGCCACGCACAACGCCGCCGCGGCCGCCCGCGACGAATAGTTCTGGGTTCGCTGGCTGTCGAGGATCGACACCATGGAGTAGTCGGCCGCGATCGCGCCGATGTCGATGAGCTTGGACACCGTCGGGCCGAAGGTGCGCTCGAAATTGCCGCACGCCGGGCACAGGAAGTCCTCGTAGAACGTCACCACGGCCTTGGGGTTGTTCGTCCCCGGCTGGGTGACCACCTTGCTCGAGGCAACCCGCACCGTGTCACCCTCGCCGGTGGCGCCGCCCTTCTTGTGATGCGACGTCACGATGTAAAAGACGAGCGCAACCGCGAAGATCACGATGAAGGCGGTGCCGCCGATCTGCACGAGTCGCCCGGATTTGCCGGTGGCGGACTTCACGTCGAATCGCGGGGGTTTGGGTTTGTCGGCCACGGGTTCGCTGATCCTTCGGGTGCTGGCTGGGCTGGGACGCCGCTGAGGGCGCCTCTAGAGTACCGGCGAATCAGGCGCGACTCAGGTGTGCGCGCAGGGCCGAGATCAATTCGCTGGTGGCGACGGCGCTGTCGCCGCCCAGCGGAAACAGGTTGATGAACCCGTGCGTCAGCGAGCCCAGGTAGCGCAGGTCCACCGCGGTCCCGGCGGCCCGCAGCGCGGCCGCGTAGGCCTCGCCCTCGTCGCGCAGCGGGTCGAAGCCGCCGACCGCGATCAGCGCGGGCGCCAGTCCCGCCAGCGACTCGGCGAGCAGCGGCGACACCCGCGGGTCCGTCGGATCGATCCCGGAACCCCTCAGGTACTGAGCGTGGAACCAGTCCATGTCGCGCTTGGTCAGCAAGAAGCCGCGAGCGAACAGGCTCAGCGACCGGGTCCGCGCGGTGAAGTCGGTCCGCGGGTAGATCAGCCACTGCAGCACCGGGGCGGGACCGCCCGCATCGCGCGCCAGCTGGGAGACGACGGCGGCGAGGTTGCCGCCCGCGCTGTCGCCGCCGACCGCGACCCGCCCGGGCGCCGCGCCCAGGTCGGCGGCGTGCTCGTGGGCCCACATGAAGGCGGCATAGGCGTCCTCGATGGCGGCCGGCGCCGGATGCTCGGGGGCCAGCCGGTAGTCGATCGACAACACGTGGATCCCGGCGTCGCGGCACGTCAACCGGCACACCGCGTCGTAGGTGTCCAGGTCGCCGATCGTCCAGCCACCGCCGTGATAGAAGACCAGCAGCGGCGCGGGCGCGCCGTCGTTGGCGGGGCGGTAGTGCCGCGCCGGGATCGCGCCGGCCGGACCCGGCAGCGAGAGCTCCTCGACGTCGACGTGGATCTGCGGGCCGGGCATGCTCACGACCGACTCGCGCATCTGGGCGCGGGAGGCGGCCGCGTCGTCGTCGACGACCAGCCCGTCGATGCCGACGGCGTGCAGGCCCGACAGCATCAGCTGCAGCGTGGGGTCGAGCGTGTTGCCGTCGATGATCACGGAACGACCGCGGAACAGCACCCGCTTCGCCGCCGTCGGGATCCACGGAATGACCTTCGCCCCCACGGCGGTGACCGCGCCCTGCACGCGACTGATCCAGCGCATCGGTGCGCGTTTCGTCACCAGGTCGAGGTCCGCTACGCCCGGCAGACTTCTGGTCATCACTGCTCCCCTGCTCCCCTGAAAAACGCGGCCACGGTGAACGACGGAAACTGGATACCCGCATTCGGGCGCGCCGACCGACCAACTCTACGTGGTCGGGCAACCGGCATCCGGTCGGCCGCCGGGGTGCGATGCGCGGCGCCACGCGCACACAGGTGTTGACTATCAGGCATATCCCGCTGGGTAATATCGTTTCCCCGAGTCGGTGCACCGGCCGGCCGGTCCGGATCCACGAACCTTCGATTTCACAGGCAGGTGAATGACGTTGACTGGCGAGTCGGGCGCCGCGATACCCTCACTAGCTCTCAATGACGAAAACACCATGCCGGTGCTCGGCCTGGGCGTCGCCGACCTGTCGGAGGACGAGGCCGAACGCGCGGTCTCGGCCGCGCTGGAACTCGGCTGCCGGCTCATCGACACCGCCGCCGCCTACGGCAACGAGGCCGCCGTCGGCCGTGCGATCGCGGCGTCGGGGATTCCCCGCGCGGAGCTGTTCGTCACCACCAAGCTGGCCACCCAGGACCACGGCTTCAGCAGGGCGCCGGCGGCCTGCAGCCAGAGCCTGGAGCGGCTCGGCCTCGACTACGTCGACCTCTACCTCATTCATTGGCCGGCCCCCGCGCAGGGCAAGTACGTCGACGCCTTCGGCGGCATGATCCAGTCCCGCGGCGAGGGCCACGCCCGCTCGATCGGGGTCTCCAACTTCACCGACGATCACCTGTCGACGGTCATCGACCTGACCTTCGTCACGCCCGCGGTCAACCAGATCGAGCTGCACCCGCTGCTCAACCAGGACGATCTGCGCAAGGTCAACGCCGAGCACAACGTCGTCACGCAGTCCTACACACCGCTGGTCCTGGGCAAGCTCATGGACAACCCGACGGTGACCTCGGTGGCCGCCGAATACGGCAAGACGCCCGCGCAGGTGCTGCTGCGGTGGAACGTGCAGCTGGGGAACTCGGTCATTTTCCGGTCGAGCAGGCCCGAGCACATCGCCGGCAACCTGGACATCTTCGATTTCGAATTGGCCGCCGAACACATGGAGGCCATCAACGGCCTCAACGACGGCACCCGGCTGCGCCCGGACCCGAACACCTACGAAGGTTCGTGACGGCCTCGGGCCCCGCCCGCCGAATGTGAATTCCACGACGCACCGCCCGCGTGTCGCGTCGCCAGATTCACACTCGGCATCCCATTTCAGCGTCTCGTCCGGCGCTCAATTACATCACTAGATGTAAGGTGATGACATGCGGACGCAGATCACGCTCGGGGACGACGAAATAGCGTTGCTGGATCGCGCCGCCAAGGAGAGCGGCGCTTCCCGATCGGAGCTGATCCGCCGGGCGATTCGGCTTGCCTATGGAAGCAGGACAAAGCAGCAGCGACTGGCGGCGCTGCGACGAAGCGCCGGTTCCTGGGGAGAACGTGACTTCACCGGCTCCGAGTATGTCGACGCGATACGAGGCGACCTCAACCTGCGCCTCGCCCGACTCGGCCTGGAATGAAGCTGATCGATACCACGGTTGCCGTCGATCACCTTCGCGGCCTGCCCGCCGCCGTCGAACTGCTGGCCGGACTGGTTGATTCTGGCGACGACATGGTGGCGAGTGAACTGGTTCGGTTCGAGTTGCTGGCGGGCGTTCGCGATAGCGAGCTGAAATCACTCGAGGATTTCTGCTCGGCCCTCACCTGGGTGGACGTGACGGAGTCGGTCGTCCGCACGGCCGGACAGCTCGCACGCCGGTTCCGGCGAAGCCACAGCGGCATCGACGACGTCGACTACCTGATCGCCGCGACGGCGATCGTTTTGGAAGCGGACCTCTTGACGACCAACGTCCGCCACTTTCCGATGTTCGGCGAACTGCGGCCCCCGTACTAACCGCCCGTTCAGCCCTTGGGACAGGTGTCCGCCGCCTGGCGCAGCACGCCCGCCGAGGCGGCGTCGACCGGTAGCTGGTAGCCGCGCAGCACGGTGATGAACTGCATGGCGTACTGGCAGGCGAACGCCGTATTCGGCGGCATCCACCGCCCCGGCGGCGAGTCCCCCTTGTCCTGGTTGGCCTGCCCCTGCACGGCCAGCAGGTTGGCCGGGTCGTTGGCGAAACGCAGCCGCTCGGGGAACGGCCAGTCGTAGGCGCCCATGTCCCACGCGTAGGCCAGCGGGACGATGTGGTCGATCTGCACCGCCTCGCCGACCTTGGCGCCGCGCTGAAACGCGATGGTTTCGTTGGTGTACGGGTCGTGCAAGGTGCCGGTGGCCACCGCGTCCGGGCACCGCTTGGTCGACACGTACGTCTTGTCGACGAGGTCGCGGTTGAGGATGTCGTCGCGGGTGTCGCACCCGTTGTGTCCCAGCGGGGCGTCGTTGTCGTCGTCCCAGGCGTCGCCGAACGCCGGGCGGCGGTAGTCGTAGCGGTGCAGGCGCTCCGGCACCACCGCGACGCCGCCGAGGACGTCGGCGCCGGGCTGCACCGTGGGCACGTCGGCGCGGGCGGCGACCTCGGCGTGCCGGGCCGCCGTCGATCCCAGCGTCTGGTAGGCGACGACCACCGCGAGCAGCGCGGCCGCCGCCAACCACAGCAGATGTTTCCGGTTCAAGCTTTGTCCAGGTATTCGATGCGGTCGGTGTCGGTGAAACGCGCTGCCAGCATCGCCAATCCGGCGTTCGACGGGTCCCGTCCGTAGGCCTCGACACAGAAGTCGCGGGCGGCCTCGATGTAGGGCCCGTGCTCGGCCAGCGACAGCAGCCGCAGGGTGACGGCCCGGCCGGATTGGTTGCGGCCCAGCACGTCTCCCTCGCGACGCTCCTTGAGGTCCAGGTCGGCGAGGGCGAAGCCGTCCATGGTCGCCGCCACGGCTTTCAGCCGCCGGCCGGCCTGCGAGTCCGGGGGGACCCAGCTGGCCAGCAGGCACAGGCTCGGATGCTCGCCGCGGCCGATGCGCCCGCGCAACTGGTGCAGCTGGCTGATCCCGAACCGGTCGGCGTCCATCACCAGCATGATGGTGGCGTTGGGGACGTCGACGCCGACCTCGATCACGGTGGTGCACACCAGCACGTCGACGGACCCCGCGCGAAAGGCGGCCATCGCCTCGTCCTTCTCGTCGGCCGACAACCTGCCGTGCATCAGCGCCAGGCGCAGGTCGGCCAGCTCCCCGGAGCGCAACCGGTCGAAGAGTCCCACCGCGGTCGTGGAAGGCCTGCGGCCCTCCTCGTTTTTCTCGGTGTCGTCGGTCTCGTCGATGCGGGGCGCCACCACATAGACCTGGCGGCCCGCGGAGACCTCCTCGATGATGCGATGCCAGGCACGATCCAGCCATGTGGGTTTGTGGCCGACGAAGATGACGTTGGTGGCGATCGGCTGGCGCCCGCGCGGAAGTTCGCGCAGCGTCGAGGTTTCCAGGTCGCCGTACACCGTGAGCGCGACGGTGCGCGGTATCGGCGTCGCGGTCATCACCAGCAGGTGCGGGGTGATGCCGGCACGGGCCTTGGCGCGCAATTGGTCTCGCTGTTCGACACCGAACCGGTGCTGCTCGTCGACCACCACCATGCCGAGGTTGTGAAAGTCCACCGCGTCCTGAAGCAGCGCGTGGGTGCCGACGACGATGCCGGCCTGCCCGGCGGCGACCTCGTCGCGGATCTGCTTTTTCTGCGCGGCGCTCATCGAGCCGGTCAGCAGCGCCACCCGGGTCGCGTTTTCCGCCCCGCCCAGCTGCCCGGCCATCGCCAACTCGCCGAGCACGTCGCGGATCGAGCGGAGATGTTGCGCCGCAAGCACTTCCGTCGGGGCGAGCAACGCGCACTGGTAACCGGCGTCGACCATCTGCAGCATCGCCAGCACCGCGAGGATCGTCTTGCCGGAGCCGACCTCGCCCTGCAGCAGGCGGTTCATCGGGCGGGTCGCCGCCAACCCGTCGGAAAGTACCTCGAGCACCTCACGCTGTCCCCCCGTCAGCTCGAAGGGCAACCGCCGCAACAATTCCGCCTGCATGCCGTCCTGCCGCGGCGGCGCCGGGGGCCCCGACTCGGACAGCTCTCCGTGGCGGCGGGCGACCAGCGCCCACTGCAGCCCGACGGCCTCGTCGAACGTCAAACGCTCTAGGGCGCTTCGCCGTTCGCGCTCGTCCTCCGAGAGATGGATCGCGCGCAGCGCCTCGTCCTCGGAGATCAGGCCGAGGCGGGTGCGCAGTTCGGCGGGCAGCGGATCGGGCACGGGGTCGAGGACGTCGAGCACCTGGCGCACGCAGCCGAAGATGTCCCAGCTCTGCAGCTTCGCGCTGGCCGGATAGATCGGGAAGAAGCGGCCTTCGAACGCGTCCGCGATCTCGTCGCCGGTGGCGTGTGAGGCGTCGGCGATGGTGCTGAGCGACTTGGTGCCGTACTTCTTTCCGCCCGGCGACTCGAGGATGAGGAACGCCGGATGGGTCAGCTGCATCGCCTTACGGAAATAACCGATCTCCCCGGAGAGCATCACCTTCGCGTTCTCGACGAGGTCCTGCTTGAGGTAGTTGGCGTTGAAGAACGTCGCGGTCACCTTCCCGCGGCCAGAGCCGACGGTGATGCGGTGACACATCCGCCTCGGGTTCTTCTTCATCGGGAACGTCTCGGTCGCGGTGATCTTGTCGACGATCGTGATGTGCTGGCCCTCTTCGGGCCGCTCGTCACCGGCACCCCAGCGGGCCGCGCCCTCGGTGTAGCTGCGCGGGTAGTGGCGCAGCAGGTCGTCGACGGTGCGGATGCCGAACACCTCGTCGAGCAGGGGCACCGCCTTGCCGCCCACGACGTAGTCCAGCCGGTCCGACAGCGTCGCCACCGCTACTCGACCCCGATCAGCAGGACGTCGCCGCGGTGGCCGGTGCGGTAGGTCATCAGCTCGGTGCCCGGATGGTGGTCGTGCACGTGGCCCTGCAGGACGTCGCCGACGGCCGCGTCCTCGATCCCGGCGCCGATCAGCACGGTCACCAGGTCGCCGCCCGACGCCAGCAGCAGGTCGAGCAGGCCGATCGCCGCGCCGGCCGCGTCGGGCGCCACGATCAGCACCTCGTCGCCCGCGATGCCCAGGCCGTCGCCCGGCCGGCAGTGGCCCGCCCAGGTCAGCGCGCTCTCGGTCGCGATGCGCACCGACCCGTGCCGCGCCGCGCCGGCGGCGCGGGCCATGGTGTAGCCGTCGTCGACGGCTTGGCGGCCGGCCTCGTGCACGGCCAGCGCGGCCAGGCCCTGCACCATCGACCCGGTCGGTATCGGCACCACGTCGATCCCCCAGCCGATGGCCGCGGTGCAGCCGGCCACCAGCTCCTCGGCGGCCAGATAGCCGTTGGGCAGCACCATCACCTGGGCGGCGCCGGTGTCGACGACGGCGCGAACCAGCCGGTGGGCGCTGATGCCCCCAGCGGTATCGCTATCGGGCCGCAGCACGAAGGCGCCCTCGCCGGCGAACAGCTCCGCGGCGCCGTCGCCGTCGACGACGGCCAGCACCGCGCGTTCCCGCGTCCAGCCGCCCGCCGGCAGCCCGGCGGCGCCCGAGCTCAGCGCCGAGATGACGATCCGGCTCAGCCGCCCCGCCGCCAGGCCCGCCTCGACGGCGGCCCCGGCGTCGTCGGTGTGCACGTGCACGGAGTAGGTGCCCCCGGCCGTCGACGGCGCGATGCCCACCGAGTCGCCCAGCTCCTGGAGCCGGTCGCGCAGCGCGTCGGCGGCGTCGGGACCGCAGCCGTCCAGCCGGTACATCACCTCGAACTGCGGCGCGGGCGGCGCGGCGGCCGCCTCGGTCTGCGCCGCGCGCGGCGACAGCTCGTACACCGTGCGGGACGGCGCCTGCCCGGTGATGGTGTGGCGCAGCGCGTCCAGCAGGACCAGCAGGCCGCGCCCGCCGGCGTCCACCGCGCCGGCGTCGGCGAGCACGTCGAGCTGCTGGGGCGTCTTTTCCAGCGCGATCACCGCCGCGTCGCCGGCGGCGGTGACCGCCGCGGCCAGCCCCTCGTCGGCGCACCCGGCGACGGCGCCGGCGGCGGCCCGCAACACCGACACGATGGTCCCCGGGACCTCCTCGCCGCCCATCGACGCGATGACCAGTTCGACGGCGCGCTGCAACGCGGCCCCGAACAGCGCGGCGTCCAGGTGCGGCAGCTCGCCGCCGGAGTCGGCCGCGGCCGCCCCGGTGACGTCGGCGATCCCGCGCAGGATCTGCGAGAGGATGACGCCGGAATTGCCGCGGGCGCCGTTCAGCGCGCCGGCCGACAGGGCCGCCGCCACCCGGGCCACGCACCCATCGGCACCGGCACCGGCGTTGGCCTCCGCCAGCGCCGACCGCATGGTGAACAGCATGTTGGCGCCGGTGTCCGAGTCGGCGACGGGGAAGACGTTGAGCCGGTTGATCTCGTCGATGTGGGTGATCAGGTCGCTGACGGAGGTATGCGCCCAGTTGCGCAGGGTCACCGCGTCCAGCAGCACATCCTGCGTCGCTCCCACCTGAGCCACCTCCTCCGAGCCTCCCTGTGCCGGCCCCCGGTGGGCGCCAGCCTAGCCCGGTGACCACGCGCGCGGCAGACGTGAACCGGCGCATCGAGCCTAGCCAGCGGAGCCGACAGCCCCGGGTCTAAGCTGCCTCGCGGGTGTTGATCGTTTTGGTGGTTGCCCACGTCAGTCGGTATCCTGGGCTGGCCCGAGTCGCCAGGTCCATCCTGTGTGCCGGACCCCCGAACATTTGAGGAGCTACAACCATGGCCGCTGTGTGCGATATCTGCGGGAAAGGCCCCGGCTTCGGCAAGTCGGTGTCGCACTCCCACCGCCGCACCAGCCGCCGGTGGGACCCCAACATTCAGACCGTGCACGTCGTGGCCCGTCCCGGCGGCAACAAGCAGCGGTTGAACGTCTGCACGTCGTGCATCAAGGCCGGCAAGGTCGTCCGAGGCTAGAACCGCCCCCTACATGACGACGTGGCCGGCGTCGACGGGTATCGACACGCCGGTCACGTAGCGCGACCGCGGGCCGGCCAGCCACAGCACCGCCTCGGTGACGTCCTGCGCCTCGACCAGCGGCACCCCGGGCAGCAGCATCTGCGAGATGGCCGGGTTGGGGTTCTCGATCATCCGGTTCACCACGAAGTCGTTGAGGATCATCGGCGTGGCCACCCCGCTGGGGTGCACCGAGTTGACCCGAATCTGATGGGGCGCATAGGCATTGGCCGCCGAGCGCATCAACCCCACCACCCCGTGCTTGGACGCGGCGTAGGCGAACATCGCGGCGCTGCCGTCCCCGCCGCGCCCGGTCAGCCCCTGCGACGAACTGACCAGGACCATCGACCCGCCGCGGCCCTTGCGGACGATGGAATCCACCGTGGCCAGCATCGTGTGCCAGACGCCCTTGAGGTTGGTGTCGACGATCGTGGTGAAGACCGGTTCGGAGGCGACCTCCGGGTCGCCGATGGCCACCACCCCGGCGTTGGCGACGACGACGTCGATGTCGCCGAGTTCGTCGATGCCGGTCCGCACCCCGGCCCGCAGCTGCGCCAGGTCGCGCACGTCGGCGACGACGGGCACCGCCTTACGGCCCGTGGCTCGGACCAGCTGCACGGTCTCGTCGAGGTCGGCCTTGGTGCCCAGCGCGTACGGGATCGCGTCGATGTCGGCGCAGATGTCGACCGCGATGACGTCGGCGCCCTGTTCGGCGAGCGCGACGGCGTGGCTGCGGCCCTGCCCGCGCGCCGCGCCGGTGATGACGGCGACCTTGTCGTCGAATTCGCCCATGGCTAGACCTCCAGCCTGGTGCCGGTCTCGCGCTCGGCGAAGGCCACGAGCGTGGACGCGGCCGCGTAGTCGCACGCGAGCGGCGTCCGGCCGATGAGCACGGGGCCGCCGCGCAGGCCGAAGCGGCCGCTGACCCCGACGTAGCTGCCCGGCGGTATCGGTTCGCTGATGCAGTACAGGGTGGGCGCGGCGCCCTCGTCGATGTCGTTGGCCAACCGTTCGGCCACCGCCAGGACCCCCTTGTGGGCCAGCGCCATCAGCCGGGACTCGCCGATCTGCGACAGGTTCGAGGCCACCCAGCCCGGGTGCGTGAGCTGGGTGACGACCGCGGATCCGGCCGCCCGCAGCCGGCGATCCAGCTCCAGGCCCCACAGCATGACCGCGAGCTTGGACTGCGCGTAGGCGCCCAGCCTGGTCCACTTGTGGTGGCGCAGGTGCAGGTCGTCGAGGTGCAGCGTGGCCGACCGGTGCGCGTCGGAGCCGACGTTGATGACCTGCGAGCGCACCCGCGGCAGCAGCAGGTTGGTCAGCGCGAACGGTCCGAGCAGGTTGGTGCCCAGCGTCGCCTCGAAGCCGTCGACGGTGTCGGTGCGGCGGTCGGTGAGGGTGCCGGCGTTGTTGATCAGGATGTCGATTTGCCCGTCACCCAAGCCGTCGATCAGGCCCGGGAACGCGCGCACCGACGACTGGTCGGCCAGGTCGAGCCTGACCACCGAGGTGCGACCCCCCATCTCGGCAGCGCGCTGCTTGCCGAGCTCGGTGTTGCGCACGGCCAGGATCACATCGGCGCCGGCCTTGGCGAGCGCCCGGGCGGTGCCCAGCCCGACGCCGTTGGTCGCGCCGGTCACGACGACTCGTTTGCCGGTCAGGTTGCCGAGCCGGTCCGGCGTCCACGGTTGTGTCACGGCGACCAAGAATAGTGGGGGGTTCTATGTAAACGGTCGCCGGTCTGCCAACATGATCGGCGTGGGCGACAGCGCAACGGAAATCACCAACCTGATCTACCGCTACGCGGAGCTGCTAGACGGCGGTGACCTGGACGCGGTGGCCCGGCTCTTCGAGCACGGCCGCATCTGCGGGGTGGAGAACGGCCCGCCCGAGACCGTGTTCGAGGGCGCCGCCCGGGTGCGGGAGATGTACGAGATGGCCACCCGCATCTACGACGACGGCACCCCCAAGACCAAGCACAACACGTCCAACGTGCAGCTGCACATCGACGAGGCCGCGGGCACCGCGCGCAGCACGTCGTACTACTGCGTCACCCAGGCCACCGACGAGCTGCCGCTGCAGGTGATCGTCACCGGGCACTACAAGGACACCTTCCACCGGCTCGACGGCGTTTGGCGCTTCGACAGCCGCACCATGTTCGTCGACCAGGTCGGCGACGTCAGCCGGCACCTGAAGTTCTAAACGCGTGGGCCCCTTCGACCCGGCCGGGATGCTGGCCGACGCGCAGCGCAAGGAGGCGCTTTCCGACTGGGGCCCTGGCGAATTCGAGGGTCCGCTGCGCGTGCTGCTGGACGACTACGCGCGCGCCGAGCTCAACGCCATCGGCACGCACGTCTTGCGGTCGGGCCTCGTGCACAGCCTGCGCATGCGGCTGCGCGCGCAGGAGTGGATCCGCCGCCACCCCGAGATCCTCGACGAGCGGGTGGCCGCGCCGATCGTCGTCGTCGGGATGATGCGCAGCGGGACCACGCTGTTGCAGCGGCTGCTGGCCGCCGATCCCCGGTTCGTCTGCGCCTACGGCTGGGAGGTCGTCGAGGTCGCGCCGCGGCTGGATCATCGGTTCGAGGGTGTCGATCCGCGCATCGCGATCAGCGAAGCGCGGGAGGCGAAGTCGCGCGAGCTGGCGCCGGAGCTGTTCGCCATCCATCCCATGTACGCGCGGGAGGCCGAGGAGGAGATCGTCTTTCTGGCCGACGCGTTCCTGTCGCATGTCCCCGAGTCGGGCGCGCACCTGCCGCACTACCGGTCCTGGCTCGACGAGCAAGACTTCACCCCCGCCTACGCGTATCTGTACCGGATGCTGCAATTCCTGCAGTGGCAAAAGCGGCGGCGGGGTCTGACCGGGCAGCGCTGGGTGCTCAAATCGCCCGCGCACCTGGGGTATTTGGATCTGCTGCGCGCCCGGTTCGCCGACCTGCACGTCGTGCACATGCATCGCGACCCGCGCACCACGATCGCCTCGGGGGCCAGCCTGAACGCGACCCTGCACGCGATGCACGCCGACGCAGTCGATACGCACCGGGTGGGCGCACAGTGGCTGGAGCGGATGGGCTGGACCAACGACCGGGCCATGGCCATCCGCGACAGCTGGTCCGACGACCGGGTCACCGACATCGGGTTCGACGACGCGGTGGCCGACCCGATCGGGCAGGTGGCCCGCGTCTACGACGCCATCGGGGTGCCGCTGACCGCCGACGCCGAGCGCGCCATGCGGGGCTGGCTGGCGCACCGTCCCCGCGAGGTGCCGCGCCCGCCCTACGGGCTGGAGAACTACGGCCTGCGCGGCGAGCAGGTCGACGAGCGATTCATGTTGTACAACAAGCGTTTTCGAGAACACATTGGAGGATCAGCGCATGCCTGACGACCCCGTCGCGACGCCGTCCCAGCACGAGCAGGAGCTGGCCGCGCTCGAATTGATCGAGCACCCGACCGTCAAGGCCGCGTACCGGACCGTGGCGGAGACCTGGGTGGGTCGCGCCAAGCCGTCCGAGGCGATGCGCGAACGCTTCGACGACGCGTTCGCCGAGGTGATGTTCTCCGCGGCGGTGTGGTCGTCCAACCAGGACAAGCTGCGGCCGAGGGTCTGCTGCATCACCCGCCTCGCGCACCCCGTGGAGGGGCGCCGGATCCCCGGATCGCGTTGGGGCATCGACAATCCCGACAGCGTGTACCGGGTGATCCCGATCTCCGGCGACGAACGCTACGAGATCCACGGCCGGGTCGGCGAGCACCGGATGACCGAGAACTACTTCACGCTGTGGGACGCGCACATGGGCACCGTCGACGTGCTCAACGGGCGCACCATGGAGGTCGACTCCGACGGCAGCTTCACCATCACCGTCGACGCCGAACCCGCGGGCGGGCGGCCCAACCACGTGCGGTCCACCCCCGAGGCGCACGAGTTCTACATCCGCGACGTGCTCTTGGACTGGGGTCGCGACGACCCCAATCACTTCGAAGTGCGACGGCTCGGCGGACCGCCGGCGACGGCGGCGCGCACGCTCGACGAGCAGGCCGAGGCCACCGCGGACATGATGGCGTACTTCGCCGACTTCTCCGGCAAGCTCGCCCATGGCGTCTACAAGATGCCGCCCAACCACTTCAACCTGGCGTGGTCGGCCGACAAGGTGGGCGCGATGCGCAACCAGGTGTATGTGATGGGCCGCTTCGACCTCGGCCCCGACGAGGCGTTCGTCGTCGACGTCAACGACGGTGGCGCCGAATACTTCACGGTGCCGCTGAGCAACCTCTGGGGCACCACGCTCGACATCGTCGACCGCACCGGCAGCCTCAACAAGGCGCAGTCGGTGCCCAACGAGGACGGCAGCTACACCTACGTGATCTCGCCGACCGATCCCGGCGTGGCCAACTGGATCGACTCCGACGGGCTGCGCGAGGGCATCCTGACGTTGCGGATGGCCGAGTTCGGCGAGGCGGGGCCGCGCGAAAACCTCGGCGCGCGTGGGCGCGTCGTCGGCCTCGACCGGCTCGACGCCGAGGTTCCCCACCTGCCGCGGGTGAGCCCGCAGCAGCGCGCCGCCCAACTCGCCGACCGCCGCGCGGCGTATCTGCGGCGCCTACCGGAGGGGACGGCCTGAGATGGGACGCTGGCTGATCACCGGATGCTCGACGGGCTTCGGCCGTGAGATCGCGCGCGCCGCTTTGGCGGCCGGGCACAGCGTGGTGGTGACCGCGCGGCGGGCCGAGTCCGTGCAGGACTTCGTCGAGGAGTTCGGCGACCGGGCCCTGGCGGTCGCGCTCGACGTGACCGACACCGGCCAGATCGCGGCGGCGCTGGCCGCGGCCGACGAGGCGTTCGGCGGGATCGACGTGCTGGTCAACAACGCCGGCCACGGCTACCTGTCCGCGGTCGAGGAGGGTGAGGACGCCGAGGTCCGAAAGCTGTTCGACGTCAACTACTTCGGCGCCGTCGACATGATCAAGGCGGTGCTGCCGGCGATGCGCGCGCGGCGCTCCGGCCACATCGTCAACATTTCCTCGATGACCGGCCTGGTGGCCAACCCGCCCAACGCCTACTACTCGTCGACCAAGTTCGCGCTGGAGGCGCTGACCGAGGCGCTGGCCACCGAGGTGCGGCCGCTGGGGATCAAGGTGACCGCCGTCGAGCCGGGCGCGTTCCGCACCGACTGGGCGACGCGGTCGATGAAGGAGTCGGCGGGCACGATCGCCGACTACGCCGATGTCGCGGCGCGCAAGGACCTGATCAAGCAGTTCGCCGATCACCTGCCGGGCGACCCGCGCAAGGTGGCCGAGGCGGTGCTGATGGTGACCGAGCTCGACGAGCCGCCGCTGCGGCTGCTGCTGGGCCGCGACGTGCTGAAGGCGATGCGGGACAAGATCGCGGCGATGTCGTCGTCGATCGACGAATGGGAGCGCGTGACGAAGGACGTCAACTTCCCGGGCTCGTAGCTCTTGCCGCACCGGCGAGTGTGAATTTCACGACGCTTCCGCCGCGTGTCGCGTCGTGAAATTCACACTTGCGGCCCCATGGCGGGCAGCGGTCACGCCTAAGGCAGCCGCCAATCGATCGGGTCGGCGCCCATGCCGGTCAGCAGCTCGTTGGCGCGGCTGAACGGGCGCGACCCGAAGAACCCGCGCGACGCCGACAGCGGGGACGGGTGCGGCGACTCGATCGCCACGCAATCACCCTCGGCCAGAATGGGTTTGAGCGTCGACGCGTCGCGGCCCCACAGGATGGCTACCAGCGGCCGCGACCGGGCGGCCAGCGCGCGAATCGCGCACTCCGTCACCGCCTCCCAGCCCTTGCCCCGGTGCGACGCCGGGTTGTTGGGCCGCACCGTGAGCACCCGGTTCAGCAGCAGCACGCCGCGCTGCGCCCAGGGAGTCAGGTCGCCGCACGTCGGCTGGGGGTGGCCCAGGTCTTTGGCGTACTCGTCGAAGATGTTGGCCAGGCTGCGGGGCAGCGGGCGCACGTCGGGCGCCACGGAGAAGCTCAGGCCGACGGCGTGCCCCGGCGTCGGGTAGGGGTCCTGCCCGACGATGAGCACCCGCACGTCGTCGAACGGATAGCTGAAGGCGCGCAACACGTTCGGCCCCGCGGGCAGGTACCTGCGTCCGGCCGCGATCTCGGCGCGCAGGAATTGCCCCATCTGGGCAACCTGGTCGGTGACCGGCCCCAGCGCGGCCGCCCAGCCCGGCTCGACGAGTTCGCTCAGCGGGCGCGCGGTCATTGCAGCCCTTGGACCAGCAACACCACCGTGTCGGCGCCCGCGTGCCGGTCCTTCGAGATCTCCTGGTACTCCGGTGATTGCGCCCAGCCGCGAAACGCGGCCTCGTCCGGAAACGACATCAGCACCACCTTGTCGCGGTCCCACTCCCCCTCGACGACCTCCGGCGACTCGTCGGCGGCCAGCAGCGTCCCGGGGTGGCGGCGAAAGACCTCCAGGAACCGGGCCTGGTACCGGTCGTAGGCCGCTCGGTCGGTGAACTTCAGCTGGGCTATCGCGTAGACGCTCACCGCGTCACCCTAGTACGACGTCCAGCCCGCGTAACCGCTCCACTCCGCGCCGTCGACCAGCACGCGGGGCGGCCCGTCGAGCACCGTGCCGATGACGCGCCACCCGGGCGGCGCCGCGCCGGCGAAGCACGCCACCAGGGCGTGGTCCTCACCGCCGGCCAGCACCCAGGCCCAGGGATCCTCGCCGGCGGCGCCGGCCGCGGCCGCCAGCGCGTCGCGCTCGGCGTCCAATGCGGAAGTGGACAGGTCGATCCCGACGCCCGATGCCTCGGCGACGTGCCGCAGGTCGGCGACCAGGCCGTCGGAGACGTCGATCATCGCCTGCGCACCGCCGGCCGCGGCGGCGCGTCCCTGGCCGTAGGGTGGCGCCGGCACCAGGTGCCGGCGCCGCAGCTCGTCGAAGCCGTCAATGCCGTTGCGCCACAACGCATACCCGGCGGCCGAGCGGCCCAATTCGCCGGCGACGGCAACGACGGAGCCGGCCTTCGCCCCGGACCGCAACACCGGTGCGCGGCCGCCGAGGTCGCCCAGCACCGTCACCGACACCACCCACTGCGGGCAGCTGACCAGATCGCCGCCGGCGATGCCGGCGCCGATGCGCGCCGCCTCGTCCCACATCCCGTCGACCAGCGCGTCGGCCTGTGCCGCCGGCGTGTCACCGGGCGCGCCGAACCCGACGACGAACGCGGTGGGCCGCGCGCCCATCGCCTCGACGTCGGCGGCGTTCTGCGCGATCGCCTTGCGGCCGACGTCGTGCGGCGACGACCAGTCCAGCCGAAAGTGCCGGTCCTGCACCAGCACATCGGTGGAGACCACGGTGCGGCCGTCGCCGGCGGACACCACCGCCGCGTCGTCGCCGGGGCCGAGCAGGACGGCGTCGGGCTGCGAGCGGCCCCGCACCAGCCGATCGATGACCGCGAACTCGCCCAGCCCCTGCAGCGTGGGGGGCTCCCCCGCCCCGAAATCCTCGTCGCGCACGCCACCTCCTCCGGCTCCGACCTGCGGTAAGTTCGGACCGCGCCAGTCTAGGAGAGAGGAGGTGCCCGGGCGGTGACGACCAGCCCCGACACCGAGACCGACACCGGGCCGCCGCGCGCCGTGCTGATCGCCGCGGTCGCGCTGGCCGTCGCCGCCATCGGCGTGATCCTGGCCTTCGCGGCCACCCGCCAGGCGCCGGCCCCGCCCGTCGCCCTGCCCGCCGCACCCGCCCCGCACGCCGGCGACCCCGCATGCCGGGCGCTGGCCGACGCGCTGCCGCAGCGCCTCGGCGACTATCAACGCGCGCCGCTGGTCCAGCCGGCGCCCGAGGGGGCGGCGGCCTGGCGCGCCGGCTCCGACGGCGAGCCGGTGGTGTTGCGCTGCGGCCTCGACCGCCCCGGCGAATTCGTGGTGGGCTCCCCGCTGCAGGTCGTCGACCGCGTGCAGTGGTTCCAGGTGACGGCCGACCGGCAATCCGCAGGTGATGCCGGCCGGTCCACGTGGTACGCGGTGGACCGGCCCGTGTACGTGGCGCTCACGCTGCCCGCGGGCTCGGGCCCGACGCCGATCCAGCAGCTCTCCGAGGTGATCGACCGCACCGTCGCCGCCGCGCCGATCAGCCCGGCACCCGCGCGTTAGCGCAGGCCCACGCCGCGGGCCAGGGCCGTCTCGACCATGGTCGCCAGCAGGGTGGGATAGTCGACCCCGCTGGCCGCCCACATCCTCGGGTACATCGAGATCGTGGTGAATCCCGGCATCGTGTTGATCTCGTTGATGATCGGGCCGTCGTCGGTGAGGAAGAAGTCGACCCGGGCCAGCCCCTGGCAGTCGATGGCCCGAAACGCCCGCACCGCCAACTGGCGCACCGCGTCGGCGATTTCGTCGTCCACCTTCGCGGGCACGTCCAATTCCGCGGCGTCGTCGAGGTATTTCGTCGCGAAGTCGTAGAACGAGTCCTCACGGCCGCGCACCCCGGCCACCCGGATCTCGCCCAGCGTGCTGGCTTGCACTGTGCCGTCGGGCATTTCGAGCACCCCGCACTCGAGCTCGCGCCCGCCGATCGCCGCCTCGACGATCACCTTCGGATCGTGCCGGCGGGCTTCGGCGACCGCGGCGGGCAGCTCGTCCCAGCTCGACACCCGGCTGACGCCGATCGAGGAGCCGCCGCGCGCCGGTTTGACGAACACCGGCAGCCCCAGCCGCTCGCACTCGTCGAGACCCAGCGCCGCGCGCGACGGGCGCAGCACCGCGTGCGGCCCGACCGGAAGCCCGTCGGCGACAAGGAGTTTCTTGGTGAACTCCTTGTCCATGCCCGCGGCGCTGGCCAGCAGGCCTGCGCCGACGTAGGGCACACCGGCGAGCTCGAGCAGCCCCTGGATCGTGCCGTCCTCGCCGTAGGGGCCGTGCAGCACCGGGAACACCACGTCGACCGACGCCAGAACGTCGCTCGCACCGTGCTGCAGCGACACCAACTCGCCGCCGCGGCGCGGATCGGCCGGCAGGGCCAGCGCGGTGCCCGATTCGGCGGTCACCTCGGGCAACCGCCGGTCGGTGATCGCCAGCGCGTCCGGGTTGGCGTCGGTGAGCACCCACGACCCCTCCGGCGTGATGCCGATCGCGACCACCTCGAAGCGTTGCGGGTCGAGGTTGCGCAGAATGCTGCCCGCCGACACGCACGAGATGGCGTGCTCGTTGCTGCGCCCGCCGAAGACGACGGCGACGCGCACGCGCTTGCTGGCACTCACAACCTTCAGAGGCTACCGGGTGCGAAGGCCTTCTCGGCCCGACGGCTCATTCGGGCTTGGTGCTGCGGCCCAGCAGCAGCGCCACCGCCTCGTCCACCGACAGACCCTTGTGGCAAACCCGGTGCACGGCGTCGGTCAGGGGCATTTCCACGTCGTAGCTGGACGCCAGCGCGAGCACCGCCTCGCACGACGTCACGCCCTCGACGACGTGCCCGCCGCTCGCCTGCATCGCCGACTCCAGGGTCCCGCCGCGGCCCAGCCGCTCGCCGAACGACCGGTTGCGCGAGTCCGGCGAGGTGCACGTCGCCACCAGGTCGCCCACTCCGGCCAGCCCGGCCAGCGTCGCGCCCTTGGCGCCCAGGGCTATCCCGAGCCGCATGATCTCCGCGAGCCCGCGGGTGATGATCGCCGCCGCCGTGTTCTCGCCCAGCCCGACGCCGGCCGCCATGCCGCACGCGAGCGCGATGACGTTCTTGCAGGCCCCGCCGATTTCGGTGCCCACCACGTCGCTGTTGGTGTAGGGCCGGAAGTAGCCGGTGTTGAGCATGCGCTGCACGGCGACTGCGCGGCCCGAGTCGTTGCAGGCGACGACCGTGGCCGCGGGCTGGCATTCGGCGATCTCGCTGGCCAGGTTCGGCCCGGAGATCACCGCGACCTGCGTCGGGTCCACGCCGGCCACCGCCACGATGACCTGACTCATCCGCATCAGGGTGCCCAGCTCGATGCCCTTGGCCAGGCTGACCAGGGTCGCGCCGTCGGCCACCAGCGGCGCCCACTTCTCGAGGTTGCCGCGCATCGTCTGCGCCGGCACCGCCAGCAGCACCGTCGTCACGCCGGCCAGGGCGTCACCGGCGTCGGTGGTGGCGCGGATGCCCGGCGGCAGCAACGTGCCCGGCAGATAGCCGGGGTTGTAGCGGGTGGCGTTGATCTCGTCGGCGACGTCGGATCGCCGCGCCCACAGCCGCACCTCGGTGTCGGGTCCCCCGGCCTCGGCGAGCACCTTGGCCAGCGCCGTGCCCCAGGCACCGGCGCCCATCACCGCAACGGCGTCCTCGGCCATTCACCACCCCCGTCCATGGCACTCGTGTCGTCGGCGCGCAATCCGCGGCGGCTACACAGTAGCGCCGCTGGCAGGATGGCAGCCATGAGCGGCACTCGGGGCGACGGCGGCGGCGACCCCGGGGACATAGCGTTGGTCATCGCCGTCAAGCGACTGGCCGCCGCCAAGACCAGGCTGGCCCCGGTGTTCTCGGCGCGCACCCGGGAGAAGGTGGTGCTGGCCATGCTGGTCGACACCCTGACCGCGGCCTCGGGTGTCGCCGCGCTGGGCTCGATCACCGTCGTCACGCCCGACGACGCCGCGGCCGCCGCCGCGTCCGAGCTGGGGGCCGGAGTGCTGGCCGATCCCACACCCGAGGGCAACAGCGACCCGCTCAACAACGCGATCCTCACCGCCGAACGCGCGGTGGCGGGGACCTTCTCCAATATCGTTGTGCTGCAAGGGGATCTGCCGGCGTTGCAGACTCAGGAGCTGGCCGAGGCGATCGCCGCCGCGCGCCCGCACCGGCGCAGCTTCGTCGCCGACCGGATGGCGACGGGCACCGCCGCGCTCTGCGCGTTCGGCGCCGCGCTCGACCCGCAGTTCGGGCCGGATTCGTGCGCGCGGCACCGTCGTTCGGGCGCGATCGAGCTGACGGGTGCCTGGCCCGGGCTGCGCTGCGACGTCGACACGCCCGCCGACCTGACCGCCGCCCGCCGGCTCGGGGTCGGCGCGGCGACCGCCCGGGCCGTCGCGCAGCACTAGCCGTTTCGGTGTGAGCCCAGGGCTTTGCCAGTGAACCCACGGCGGCCCTGACGCCGGATTTCCGCCCAGAATTCACACTCAGCGCCCAGGACTCACACTCGACGATGTGGATGCGGCCGCCGATTCCGCGGTGGCAGCACCGGCCGTTCATGAGCAATGATCGTTGAGTGACCGAAACCGAAGCCGAGGCCCGGCCCGACGAGACTGTGTGGAAGTCGGGTGGGTCCGGCGTGGCGGCACCACCGGCGGCCACCCCCGCCGCGATCGCCGACGAGCTGCCCGAGGACCGTTACCTCAACCGGGAACTGAGCTGGCTGGACTTCAACGCCCGCGTGCTGGCGCTGGCCGCCGACAACTCGCTGCCCCTGCTGGAGCGCGCCAAGTTCCTGGCCATCTTCGCCTCCAACCTCGACGAGTTCTACATGGTGCGGGTTGCCGGCCTCAAGCGCCGCGACGAGATGGGGCTGTCGGTGCGCTCCGCCGACGGCCTGACACCGCGCGAGCAACTCGCGCGCATCGGCGAGCAGACGCAGCTGATCGCCACCAGGCACGCGCGGGTGTTCCTCGATTCGGTGCGGCCCGCACTCGCCGAGGAGGGCATTCACATCGTCACGTGGGCCGATCTGGATCAGGCTGAGCGCGACCAACTGTCGACCTATTTCAACGAACAGGTCTTCCCGGTCCTCACACCGCTGGCGGTGGACCCCGCCCACCCGTTCCCGTTCGTCAGCAGCCTGAGCCTGAACCTGGCGGTCACCGTGCGCCAACCCGAGGACGGCGGGCAGCACTTCGCCCGCGTCAAGGTGCCCAACAACGTCGACCGCTTCGTCGAACTGGCCGAACGCGGCGGCGCCGAACCGGGCGAGGGCCAGAGCGTCATCCGCTACCTGCCGATGGAGGAACTGATCGCGGCGTTTTTGCCGGTGTTGTTCCCGGGAATGGAGATCGTCGAGCATCACGCGTTCCGGATCACCCGCAACGCCGACATGGAGGTCGAAGAAGACCGCGACGAGGACCTGCTGCAGGCGCTGGAAAGGGAATTGGCGCGCAGGAGGTTCGGGCCGCCGGTGCGCCTCGAGATCGCCGACGACATGACCGAGGGCATGCTGGAGTTGCTGCTGCGCGAGCTCGACGTGGATCCCGGTGACGTCATCGAGGTGCCGGGGCTGCTCGATCTCGCGTCGCTGTGGCAGATCTACGGGCTGGACCGCCCGGCGCTCAAAGACCCGGCGTTCGTTCCCGACACCCATCCCGCGTTCGCCGACCGCGAGACACCCAAGAGCATCTTCGCGACGCTGCGCGAAGGCGATGTGCTGGTGCACCATCCGTACGACTCGTTCTCCACCAGCGTGCAGCGATTCATCCAGCAGGCCGCCGCCGATCCCAACGTGCTGGCGATCAAACAGACGCTGTACCGCACCTCCGGTGACTCGCCGATCGTGCGCGCGCTGATCGAAGCCGCCGAGGCGGGAAAGCAAGCGGTGGCGCTCGTCGAGATCAAGGCCCGCTTCGACGAACAGGCCAACATCCAGTGGGCGCGCGCACTCGAGCAGGCGGGCGTGCACGTGGTGTACGGGCTCGTCGGGCTCAAGACACACTGCAAGACCTGCTTGGTGGTGCGCCGCGAAGGTTCGACGATCCGGCGGTACTGCCACATCGGGACCGGCAACTACAACAGCAAGACGGCGCGGCTATATGAGGACGTCGGGCTGCTCACCGCGGCCCCCGACATCGGCGCCGACCTGACCGATTTGTTCAATTCGCTTACCGGATACTCGCGCAAGGTCTCCTACCGCAACCTGTTGGTCGCCCCGCAGGGCATTCGCACCGGGATCATCGAACGCGTCGAGCGCGAGGTCGCCGCGCACCGCGAACGCGGGAACGGGCGCATCCGGCTCAAGATGAACGCTCTGGTCGACGAGCAGGTGATCGATGCGCTCTACGGAGCGTCGCAGGCCGGGGTACGAGTCGAGGTGGTGGTGCGCGGCATCTGCGCGCTGCGCCCCGGCGCGGAGGGCTTCTCCGAAAACATCTCGGTCCGCTCGATTCTGGGCCGGTTCCTGGAGCACTCGCGCATCATGCACTTCCGGTCCATCAACGAGTTCTGGATCGGCAGCGCGGACATGATGCACCGCAACCTCGACCGCCGCGTCGAGGTGCTGGTTCAGGTCAAGGACCCCAAGCTGACCGCGCAGCTCGACGAGTTGTTCGAGTCCGCGCTGGACCCGTCGACGCGGTGCTGGGAACTGGGTCCCGACGGGCAGTGGACGGCGTCGCCCCAGGAGGGTCACACCGTGCGTGACCATCAGGTGTCCCTGATGGAACGGCACCGAAGCCCGTAACCACCGTGTGGTAGCTTTCCAGGTCGCAACCGGGCCGGCAGCGACCCGGCGCGACCAAGCCCCGAATTGACCTGCAGGAGTTTAGGTGTCGAACGAGACGTCGTCGGCGGGTCAGGGCAGCCGGGTCGTGTACGCGGCCGGCGCGGTGCTGTGGCGGCCGGCCGGCGCGGATCCGGCGGCGACGGCGCTCGAGGTCGCGGTGATCCACCGCCCCCGCTACGACGACTGGTCGCTGCCGAAGGGCAAAGTGGATCCCGGCGAGACGGCGCCCGTGGCGGCCGTGCGGGAAATCTTCGAGGAGACCGGTCACCGCGCCGTCTTGGGCCGGCGGCTGAACGCGGTGAGCTACCCGATCGAGCAGGGCGTCAAGAAGGTCCAGTACTGGGCGGCGCGCAGCGACGGCGGTGAGTTCACGCCCAACGGCGAGGTCGACGAGCTCGTCTGGCTGCCGATTGCCGACGCGATGAAGAGGCTGAATTACACGCAGGACCGAAAGACGTTGCGCCGCTTCGGAAAGCGTCCGGCGGACACGCACACCGTGCTGGTGGTGCGGCACGCCACGGCGGGCCGCAAGTCGCGGTTCAAAGGCGACGACACCAAACGGCCGCTGGACAAGCGGGGCCGCGCGCAGGCGCAGGCGCTCGTCCCGCAGCTGATGGCCTTCGGCGCCTCCGAGGTGTACGCGGCGGACCGGGTCCGCTGTCACCAGACGGTCGAACCGCTGGCCTACGCGCTCGGTGTGGGCGTTCGCAACGAGCCCACCCTGACCGAGGAGTCCTACGCGAAGAACCCCAAACGCGCCCGCCACCGGATGCTGCGCATCGCCGAGGGCGATGGCACCCCGGTGATTTGCACGCAGGGCAAGGTGATTCCGGACCTCATCACCTGGTGGTGCGAACGCGACGGCGTGCGGCCCGACAAATCGCGCAACCACAAAGGGAGCACGTGGGTGCTGTCGTTGTCAGCCGGCCGGCTCGTGGGGGCCGACCACATCGGCGGCGCGCTCGCCGCCAACGTGAGAGCCTAACGGCGAATGCCCCCCGGGTGGCATCGCTGCCACCCCGAAGGGCATTCGCGCGTAGAACCTCTTACCGACGGCCGCGCCGCGAGGTGGCCTTCTTGGCAGGAGCCTTGCGGGCCGGGCTCTTTGATGCGGCCTTCTTGGCCGGCGCCCTCTTGGTCGCGGCCTTCTTGGCCGGCGACTTCTTGGCGGCGGTCTTCTTGGCCGGCGTCCGCTTGGTCGCGGCCTTCTTGGCCGGCGACTTCTTGGCCGCGGTCTTCTTGGCCGCTGTCCTCTTGGTCGCGGTCTTCTTGGCGGCGGTCTTCTTGGCCGGAGCCTTCTTCGCCGCCTTCTTGGCCGCTGAAGACGTCGTCTTCTTAGCCGCAGCCTTCTTGGCCGGTGCCTTCTTGGCCGCCTTCTTGGCCGCACCACCCGATACAACACCACGTTTCACTGCAGGTCCTTCCGACGGGAGGCGCTGTGCGCCAGACACAACCGCTTTGAATTGGGCACCGGGCCGGAACGCGGGGACCGATGTCGGCTTCACCTTCACCGTTTCGCCGGTACGCGGATTGCGGGCAACCCGCGCCGCGCGCCGGCGCTGTTCGAACACACCGAACCCGGTAATGGTGACACTGTCGCCCTTGTGCACCGCGCGCACAATGGTGTCGACGACATTCTCGACGGCAGCAGTCGCCTGCCGACGGTCCGAGCCCAATTTCTGTGTGAGCACGTCAATGAGCTCTGCTTTGTTCATCCAAACCCTCCGAAGCTAGTGGTCCTCGTTTTGGGAACCGACTAGTGGACACGGTAAACCCTCACCCGACAAATTTCCAAGAGCCACGCGCAATTTCAGGACCGAACGAACGAGGTTTTTCGCAATCCGGTTGCCGCCCTTGACCGGTGGCGGGAGTGGGAAATCGGCCGGGTTTACTTAGCTCAGCGAGAAGAATATCCGCCCGATCGGCCCGTCACGAGGTCGGCAGCGTGCGCGGCTTCCAGTCGGGACGCGTCGCTTCGAACGCCTCGAGCTTGTCGAGTTTCTGCAGCGTAAGGGCTATATCGTCGAGGCCCTCGAGCAGTCTGTAGGCGGTGTGGTCGTCAATCTTGAACGGCAGCACCGCCGTTCCGGCGGTGATATTTCGATCTTGAAGATTGGCAGTGATTTCCAAGCCCGGGCTGCCCTCGATCAGCTTCCAAAGAAGTTCGACGCCGTCTTGCGAAACTTCGGCCGCCAACAGGCCCGCCTTCCCGGCGTTGCCCCGGAAAATGTCACCGAATCGAGACGAGATGACCACCCGGAACCCGTAGTCCATGAGCGCCCACACGGCGTGCTCGCGCGACGACCCGGTGCCGAAATCGGGCCCTGCGACCAGAACCGAGCCGCGGTCAAAGGGGCTGAGATTGAGCACGAATGAGGGATCCGAGCGCCACGTGGCGAACAAGCCGTCCTCGAAACCGGTTCGGGTGACGCGCTTCAAAAACGACGCGGGAATGATCTGGTCGGTGTCGACATTGGATCGCCGCAGCGGCACACCGATGCCCGTGTGGATGCGAAAGGCTTGCATTTTCGTCCTCGATTCAACTCAGTTGGAGTTCAAGTCGGCCGGCGCGGACAGCGTGCCCCGCACCGCGGTGGCGGCGGCGACGGCCGGCGACACCAGATGGGTCCGGCCGCCTTTGCCCTGCCGCCCTTCGAAGTTCCGGTTGGACGTCGCGGCGCACCGCTCCCCCGGCGACAGCTGATCGGGGTTCATGCCCAAGCACATCGAGCATCCGGCCTGGCGCCATTCGGCGCCCGCGGCGGTGAAAACCTCGCCCAGTCCTTCGGCTTCGGCCTGCGCGCGTACCCGCATGGAGCCCGGCACGACGAGCATGCGCACCCCCTCGGCGACCTTGCGGCCGCGCAACACGTCGGCCACCGCCCGCAGGTCTTCGATGCGCCCGTTGGTGCAGGAGCCGACGAACACCGCGTCGACGCTGATGTCGCGCATCGGTGTGCCAGGCCGAAGGTCCATGTACGCCAAGGCTTTCTCGGCGGCCTGCCGCTCCCCGTCGTCTCCGATCAGCTCGGGGTCGGGAACGGCCGCGTCCAGCGGCACCCCCTGGCCGGGATTGGTCCCCCACGTGACGAACGGGCTCAACGACGCCGCATCGAGATACACCTCGGTGTCGAAGACGGCGCCCGCGTCGGTGCGCAGCCGCTGCCAGTAAGACACCGCGGCGTCCCAGTGCTCGCCCGTCGGCGCGTGCGGGCGGCCGCGCAGAAACTCGTACGTCGTCTCGTCGGGCGCCACCATGCCCGCCCGCGCGCCGGCCTCGATGCTCATGTTGCAGACCGTCATCCGGCCTTCCATCGACAGCGATTCGATGGCGCTGCCGCGGTATTCGATGACGTGGCCCTGCCCGCCGCCGGTGCCGATCTTCGCGATCAGCGCGAGGATGATGTCCTTGGCGGTCACGCCGGAAGGCAACGGCCCGTCCACGTTGACGGCCATCGTCTTGAACGGCCGCAGCGGCAACGTCTGGGTGGCCAGCACGTGTTCGACCTCCGACGTGCCGATCCCCATGGCCAGCGCGCCGAACGCGCCGTGCGTGGACGTGTGACTGTCACCACAGACGATCGTCATTCCCGGTTGGGTGAGGCCCAATTGGGGGCCGACGACGTGCACGATGCCCTGGTCGATGTTGCCCATCGGATAGAGCCGGACGCCGAATTCCTCGCAGTTGCGCCGCAACGTTTCGACCTGCGTGCGCGACACCGGGTCGGCGATCGGCTTGTCGATGTCGATGGTGGGCACGTTGTGGTCCTCGGTGGCCAGCGTCAGGTCGGGCCGCCGCACCGGCCGGCCGGCCAGGCGCAGCCCGTCGAACGCCTGCGGGCTGGTGACCTCGTGCACCAGGTGCAGATCGATGTAGATCAGGTCCGGTGCGTCACCGTCCCCGGATGCCACAACGTGGTCGTCCCAGACCTTTTCGGCCAGCGTGCGCGGGTTCGACATGGGCTTCTCTCGTTCGGGTTGATCTCACGATGTGAGACGTTAGTATCTTGATATGAGACAGCATAGCGGCATCGGGGTCCTCGACAAAGCGATGGTGGTGTTGCACACGATCGCGGAATCCCCGTGCGGGCTGGCCGAACTGTGCGAGCGGACCGCGTTGCCCAGGGCCACCGCGTACCGGCTGGCGGCCGCCCTGGAAGTCCATCGGCTGCTCGCCCGGGACGACGAGGGGCGCTGGCGGCTGGGGCCGGCGGTCACCGAACTGGCCGCGCGCGTCAACGATCCGCTGCTGACCGCGAGCGCGGCGGTGCTGCCCGCGTTGCGCGAGACCACCGGCGAGAGCGTGCAGTTGTATCGCCGCGAGGGCACGTCGCGGGTCTGCGTGGCCGCCCTGGAACCGGCTGCGGGTCTTCGCGATACGGTCCCGGTCGGCGCGCGGTTGCCGATGACGGCGGGCTCGGGCGCCAAGGTGCTCCTCGCGTATGCCGACGCCGCCATTCAAAAGGCCGTGCTGCCGACGGCGAAGTTCACCGACCGGGCGCTGGCCGACGTGCGCCGGCGCGGCTGGGCGCAGAGCGTGGCCGAGCGCGAGCCCGGGGTGGCCAGCGTCTCGGCCCCGGTGCGCGACGGCCGCGGCGCCGTCGTCGCGGCGATCTCGGTGTCCGGGCCCGTCGACCGGATCGGCCGGCGACCGGGCGTCCGCTGGGCCGCCGATCTGCTGTCGGCCGCCGACGCGCTCGCGCGCCGGCTCTAGATTCGCATCGAAACTGCGCTCAGCGCGCGACAGCCCGCGATTCTTACGCACTGGGCGCAGGTTCGAACACCACCGGTGCACACTCAACGAACGGGCGCCTGACACACTGACCGCCATGGGAACCAATCAACGCGCCGACATCGTCATGTCGGAAGCCGAAATCGCCGACTTCGTCACCACCAGCCGCACCGGCACGCTGGCAACCGTCGGGTCCGACGGCCAGCCGCACCTGACGGCGATGTGGTACGCCGTCGTCGACGGCGAGATCTGGCTGGAGACCAAGGCGAAGTCGCAGAAGGCGGTCAACCTCAAACGGGATCCGCGGGTGACCTTCCTGATCGAGGGCGGCCACACCTACGACACGCTGCGCGGGGTGTCCTTCGAGGGCGTCGCGGAGATCGTCGACGATCCCGACGTCAACCATCGCGTCGGGGTCAGCGTGTGGGAGCGCTACACCGGCCCCTACAGCGACGACATGAAGCCCTTCGTCGAGCAGATGATGAACAAGCGAGTCTGCGTGCGCATCGTGGCCCGGCGCACGCGTTCGTGGGATCACCGCAAGCTGGGGATGCCGCCCATGCCGGTCGGCGGATCGACCGCGCCGGCCGTGCTGGGGACCGGCCAATAAATTTTGTAGCCCCGATGGGATTCGAACCCACGCTACCGCCGTGAGAGGGCGGCGTCCTAGGCCGCTAGACGACGGGGCCAGAACCGATCCGAGCTGCCAGCATAGCTCACCGGCGATGACGCTCCTAATCGCAAGCGGTGCTGCGACTTTGCTG
This sequence comes from Mycobacterium sp. NGS63, assembly GCF_059812295.1. Lineage (NCBI taxonomy): Bacteria > Bacillati > Actinomycetota > Actinomycetes > Mycobacteriales > Mycobacteriaceae > Mycobacterium > Mycobacterium sp. NGS63. The sequence goes on along the minus strand of NZ_JCALCJ010000004.1, from coordinate 453,013 downwards.
GGGTACCAGGACTCGAACCTAGAATGGCTGAACCAGAATCAGCTGTGTTGCCAATTACACCATACCCCATTGGCTGCCTGAAACCGCTGGTCAGCGCGTTCCGAGAAGGACGCCGCCGACGGTCGTGGGCCGTTGTGAAAACCGCAGTGCAGACTACCAAAGATTCTGCCGGCGCCGGTCAGGTGCCGTCGCGCGCGGCCCGCAACCGCCGCAGGCTGCGGTCGCGGCCCAGCAGCTCCAGCGACTCGAACAGCGGCGGGCTGACGGTCGTTCCGGTCGCGGCGACCCGGATCGGGCCGAACGCCTTACGCGGTTTGAGCGCGAGGCCTTCGATCAGCGCGGACTTGAGCGCGGCCTCGATGGGCTCGGCGGTCCAGTCCGCCACGGGGTCCAGCGCGGCCAGCGCGGCGTCCACGACGGCGATGCCGTCGGGTCCGAGCTCCTTGGCGGCGGCCTTGGGGTCGATCGCGTACTCGTCGTCGTTGAGGAACTTCAGCAGCTCCCACGCGTCGCCGAGCACGACGATGCGCGTCTGCACCAGCTCGGCGGCGACCGCGAAGGCCGCGTCGTCCAGTCCCACGTGATGCCCGTGCGCGCGGAAGTACTCACCCAGCCGCGCGGTGAAGTCGCCGGCGTCCAGCATCCGGATGTGCTCGGCGTTGAGCGCGTCGGCCTTCTTCTGGTCGAACCGGGCCGGGTTGGAATTGACGTCGACGACGTCGAACGCGGCCACCATCTCGTCGAGGCTGAACACGTCGCGGTCGTCGGCGATCGCCCAGCCCAGCAGCGCAAGGTAATTCAGCAGCCCCTCGGGGATGAAACCCCGGTCGCGGTGGGCGAACAGGTTCGACTGGGGATCGCGCTTGGACAGCTTCTTGGTCCCCTCGCCCAACACGGTTGGCAGGTGGGCGAATTGCGGGGTGCGGTCGGCGACGCCGATCCGGATCAGCGCCCCATACAGCGCGAGCTGGCGTGGCGTCGACGGCAGCAGGTCCTCGCCGCGCAGCACGTGGGTGATCTTCATCAGCGCGTCGTCGACCGGGTTGACCAAGGTGTACAACGGTTCTCCGCCGGCGCGGGTGAGCGCGAAGTCGGGCACGCTGCCCGCCGCGAACGTGGTCGTCCCGCGCACCAGATCGTCCCAGCCGAGGTCCTCGTCGGGCATGCGCAGCCGCACCACCGGCGTGCGGCCCTCGGCCACAAACGCCGCGCGCTGCGCATCGGTCAGCTGACGGTCGAAGTTGTCGTAGCCGAGCTTGGGATTGCGGCCGGCGGCGACGTGGCGCGCCTCGACCTCCTCGGGCGTCGAGAACGCGTAGTAGGCCTCGCCGGCGTCGAGCAGCTTGGCCACCACGTCGGCATAGACCTCCCGGCGCTGCGACTGCCGGTACGGCCCGTAGGGCCCGCCGACCTCGGGCCCCTCGTCCCAGTCGAGGCCGAGCCAGCGCAGCGCGTCGAGCAGCGCCAGGTAGCTTTCCTCGGTGTCGCGCGCGGCGTCGGTGTCCTCGATGCGAAACACGAAGGTGCCGCCGGTGTGTCGGGCGTAGGCCCAGTTGAACAGCGCCGTGCGGACCATCCCGACGTGCGGGGTGCCGGTGGGCGACGGGCAGAACCGGACCCGCACGGGAGCTGCTCCAGTCACGACTTTCCTTTGCGCACAACGGGATTGGTGAGGCTGCCGATGCCCTCGACGGTGACGGTGACGGTGTCCCCGTCCTCGATCGGGCCGACGCCGGCCGGCGTTCCGGTGAGAATGAGATCGCCGGGCAGCAGGGTCATCACCGCCGAGATCCACTCCACGATGGCGCCGACGTCGTGGATCATCTGCGAGGTGCGGCTGTGCTGCTTGACGTCGCCGTTGACGTCGGTGCGCAGTTCGAGATCCGCCGGGTCGATATCGGTGACGATCCAGGGGCCCACCGGGCAGAAGCTGTCGTGGCCTTTGGCGCGGGTCCACTGGCCGTCGGCCTGTTGCTGGTCGCGCGCCGAGACGTCGTTGCCGATGGTGTAGCCGAGGACGTTCTCGGCGGCGCGGGCGGCCGGAACGTCCTTGCAGGCGCGGCCGATGACGACCGCCAACTCGCCCTCGAAGTGCACCGGTGATGCGTTGGCCGGCAACCGGATCGGCACGTTCGGTCCGATGATCGCGGTGTTGGGCTTGAGGAAGATCACCGGGTCGGCGGGCGCGGGGCCCGTCGTGCCGCCCATCTCGGCGATGTGGTCGGCGTAGTTCTTGCCGACGCAGACCACCTTGCCGGCCAGCATCGGCGCCAGCAGCCGGACATCGGCCAGCGGCCACGAGCGGCCCGTGAAGCTCGGGGTGCCGAACGGGTGCTCGGCGATCTCCCGGGCCGTCAGTGTGGCCGGATCGTCGAGTTCGCCCTCGATGCTGACGAAGGCGACACCGTCCGGGCTGGCGATTCGACCGAGGCGCATTTGCTCGAGCCTAATAGCCCAGCCCGCGGTCCCCGCGACGGGCGGCGGCCTGTGGAAACATGGGTTGATGGCGCCGACGTCCGCGGACCGTACCGCCGAGCTCAGCACGGGCGCGCGCTGGGCGGTCATGGTCGTCTCGCTGTTCGTGACGGCGAGTTCATTCCTCTTCATCAACGGCATCGCCTTCCTGATCCCGTCGCTGGAGAATCAGCGCGGCGTGCGCCTGACCGAGGCCAGCCTGTTGTCGTCGATGCCCAGCTGGGGCATGGTGGCCACGCTGGTCCTGTGGGGCTACGTGCTCGACCGCGTCGGCGAGCGGATCGTGCTGACCGTGGGCTCGGCGCTCACCGCGGCCGCGGCCTACGCCGCGGCGTCCGCGCACGCGCTCCTGCTGATCGGGTTCTTCCTGTTCCTCGGGGGCATGGCCGCCGCGAGTTGCAACGCCGCCGGCGGACGGCTGGTGTCCGGCTGGTTCCCGCCGCAGCAGCGCGGCCTGGCGATGGGCATCCGCCAGACCGCCCAGCCGCTGGGGATCGCGGTGGGCGCGTTGGTGATACCCGAGCTGGCCGAGCACGGGCCGCACCGCGGGCTGATGTTTCTCGCGGTGGTGTGCACGGTGGCGACGGTGGCCAGCGTGATCGGTGTCGTCGACCCGGTGCGCAAATCCCGCAAGACGGCCACCATGGAGGAACTGGCCAGCCCGTATCACGGGTCGTCGGTGCTGTGGCGCATCCACGCGGTGGCGGGGCTACTCATGATGCCGCAGACGGTGACCGTGACGTTCATGCTGGTGTGGCTGATCAACCACCATCACTGGTCGATCGCCGCGGCGGGCGGCCTGGTCACCCTGTCGCAGTTGCTCGGCGCGGTGGGCCGCGTCGCGGTCGGCCGTTGGTCCGACCGGATCGGTTCGCGGATGCAGCCCGTCGCCGTCATCGCCGTCGCCGCCGCGCTGACCCTGTTCCTGCTCGCCGTCTCGGACAGCATCGACGGCTCGCCGTACGACGTGCCCCTCATGGTCGCCATCGCGGTGATCGCGGTGCTGGACAACGGATTGGAGGCGACCGCCATCACCGAATTCGCCGGACCGTTCTGGAGCGGGCGCGCCCTGGGCATCCAGAACACCACCCAGCGGTTGATGGCCGCCGGCGGCCCGCCGCTGTTCGGTGCGCTGATCTCGGCCGCCAGATACCCGACGGCGTGGGCGCTGTGCGGGCTGTTTCCGCTGCTGGCGATACCGTTCGTGCCGGTGCGGTTACTGCCGCCCGGCCTGGAGACTAGAGCGCGGCGGCAATCCGTGCGCCGACTTCGGTGGTGGCGAGCCGTTCGTTCGCACGGGTCGCCAGATGGCTCTCGACGGCCCGGTCCACCCGGGCCGCGGCGTCGTCCTCGCCGAGGTGGGCAAGCAGCAACGCCACCGACATGATCGCCGCGGTCGGATCCGCGATGCCCTGCCCGGCGATGTCGGGCGCGCTGCCGTGCACCGGTTCGAACATCGACGGATTCGATCCGGTCGCGTCGATGTTTCCACTGGCCGCCAAGCCGATTCCGCCGCACACGGCCGCGGCCAGGTCGGTGATGATGTCGCCGAACAGGTTGTCGGTGACGATCACGTCGAAGCGGCCCGGGTCGGTGACCATGTGGATGGTGGCCGCGTCGACGTGTTGGTAGGCGACCTCGACGTCGGGATAGTCGCGCGCGATCTCCTGCACGGTCCGCGACCACAACGACCCGGCGAACGCGAGCACGTTGTTCTTGTGCACCAGCGTCAGGTGCTTGCGGCGCAGCATGGCCCGCTCGAACGCGTACTGCACCACCCGGCGCACGCCGAACGCGGTGTTGACGCTGACCTCGGTGGCCACCTCGTGGGGCGTCCCCACCCGGATGGCGCCGCCGTTGCCGGTATACGGGCCCTCGGTGCCCTCGCGCACCACCACGAAGTCGATGCCCGGGTTGCCCGCCAGGGGGCTTTGCACCCCGGCGTACAGCCGGCCCGGGCGCAGGTTGACGTGGTGGTCCAGCTCGAATCGCAGCCGTAGCAACAGCCCTCGCTCCAGCACGCCGCTGGGCACCGACGGGTCACCGATCGCGCCGAGCAGGATCGCGTCGTGCTCGCGCAGCTCGGGCACCACGGAGTCGGGCAGCACCTCGCCGGTCGCGTGAAAGCGCCGGGCGCCGAGGTCGTAGTCGGTTTTGTCTACGCCCGGCAGCACCGCGTCGAGGACCTTGACCGCCTCGGCCACCACCTCCGGGCCGATCCCGTCGCCGGCAATCACCGCCAGTTTCACGAAAGATCAACCACCTCAAGCATATTGGCGCCGACGGCGGCCGCGATCGCCGAACGCACATCGTCGGGCACGTCCTGGTCCAGCCGCAGCAGGATCGTCGCGCTCGGGCCCTCGGCGTCCTCGGACAGCTGCGCGGCCTGGATGTTCACCCCGGCCCCACCCAACAGCGTGCCGATCTTGCCCAGCGCGCCCGGCTGGTCGGCGTAGTTGATCACCAGGTTCGTGCCGGTGGCGCGCAGGTCGAAGTTGCGGCCGTTGATCTGCACGATCTTTTCCACCAGTTGCGGCCCGGACAGCGTGCCCGCGACGTTGACGACCGAGCCGTCCGCGGCGACCGCGCGCACGTCGACCACGCTGCGGTGGTTGGGGCTTTCGGTGGCCTTGGTGATCTCGGCGGTGACGCCCCGCTCGGCGGCCAGCGCCGGCGCGTTGACGAACGTGACGGCGTCCTCGATGACAGCCGAGAACAGCCCGCGCAGCGCCGAAAGCTTCAGCACCTCAACCTCTTCGGCGGCCAGCTCGCCGCGCACCTGCACCGACAGCGACACCGGCAGCTCGCCCGACAACGCGGCGGCCAGCACCCCGAGCTTGCGCACCAGGTCGAGCCAGGGCGCCACCTCCTCGCTGACCACTCCCCCGCCGACGTTGACGGCGTCGGGCACGAATTCCCCGGCCAGCGCCAGCCGCACGCTCTCGGCGACGTCGGTGCCGGCCCGGTCCTGCGCCTCGCCGGTGGATGCGCCCAGGTGCGGCGTCACCACCACCTGCGGCAGCTCGAAAAGCGGGCTGTCGGTGCAGGGTTCGGTGGAGAACACGTCGAGGCCGGCGGCGCGAACCTGGCCGCTGTTCACCGCGTCGGCCAGCGCGGCCTCGTCGACCAGGCCGCCGCGCGCGGCGTTGACGATGATGACGCCGGGCTTGGTCTTGGCCAGCGCCTCCTTGTCGATCAGGCCCGCCGTCTCCGACGTCTTCGGCAGGTGCACCGAGATGAAGTCGGCGCGGGCCAGCAGGTCGTCCAGCGACAGCAGCTCGATGCCGAGCTGCGCGGCGCGGGCCGGCGACACGTACGGGTCGTAGGCGACGACGTGGGTGCCGAAGGCCGCGATCCGTTGCGCGAACAGCTGGCCGATCCGGCCCAGCCCGACGACACCGACGGTCTTGCCGAAGATTTCGGTGCCCGAGAACGACGACCGTTTCCAGGTGTGCTCGCGCAGGGTGGCGTCGGCCGCGGGGACCTGGCGCGCCGCGGCCAGCAGCAGCGCCAGCGCGTGTTCGGCGGCGCTGTGGATGTTCGACGTGGGGGCGTTGACCACCAGCACCCCGCGCGCGGTCGCGGCGTCCACGTCGACGTTGTCCAGGCCGACACCGGCGCGCGCGACGATCTTGAGCTTGGGGGCGGCCGCGAGCACCTCGGCGTCGACGGTGGTGGCCGAGCGCACCAGCAGCGCGTCGGCGTCCCCGACGGCGGCCAGCAGCTTCTCCCGGTCGGGCCCGTCCACCCAGCGCACCTCGACCTGGTCTCCCAGGGCGGCGACGGTCGATTCGGCGAGTTTGTCGGCGATAAGTACAACAGGCAGATTCACCCGGCCAGACTATCGGCTGTAATAAGGGCGTGGACGTCACCATCGTCGGCAGCGGGCCCAACGGGCTGACCGCGGCCGTCATCTGCGCCCGTGCCGGCCTGAAGGTGCAGGTCATCGAGGCCCAGCCGACCTTCGGCGGCGGCGCCCGCACCGCGCCCGACCCCGACTCCGCCGGCGTCTTCCACGACGTGTGTTCGGCGGTTCACCCGCTGGCGCTGGCGTCGCCGTTCTTCGCGGCGTTCGACCTGCCCGCGCGCGGCGTGCGCCTGGCGGTCCCCGAGATTTCCTACGCCAACCCGCTGCCGGGCCGCCCGGCGGTGATCGCCTATCGCGATCTCGAACGCACCTGCGCGGAATTGGAGCACGGCGCGTCGTGGCGGCGCCTGCTCGGCCCGTTGGTGCGGCGTTCCGATGAGGTGGTGGGGCTGCTGCTGGGCGACAAGCGCTCGGTGCCCGGGTCGTTGCCGTCCGCGCTGCAGCTGGGGCTGCGGATGCTGGCGCAGGGCACGCCCGCGTGGGGGTCGCTGGCCGGGGACGACGCCCGCGCGCTGTTCACCGGTGTTGCGGCGCACGTGATTTCGCGGATGCCGTCGCTGACGGCGGCCGGCGCCGGGCTGATGCTGGCCACGCTCGCGCATTCGGTGGGCTGGCCGATCCCGGTGGGCGGCAGCCAGGCGATCACCGACGCGCTGATCGCCGACCTGCGCGCGCAAGGCGGCGAGCTCACGGCCGGCGTCGAGGTCACTTCGCCGCCGACCGGCCTCGTCGCATACGACACCGCGCCGACTGCGCTGCTGCGCATCTACGGCGACGCCCTGCCTGATCGCTACGCGAAGGCGCTGCGCCGCTACACCTTTGGGCCCGGCGTCGCCAAGGTCGACTTCGTGCTCAGCGAGGACATCCCCTGGTCGGACCCGCGGCTGGCGCAGGCGCCCACGCTGCATCTGGGCGGCACCCGCGAGCAGATGGCGCGCGCCGAGGCCGACATCGCCGCCGGGCGCCACGCCCAGTGGCCGATGGTGCTGGCGGCCTCCCCGCACATCGCGGACCCCGGCCGCATCGACATCGTGGGGCGGCGCCCGTTCTGGACGTACGCCCACGTGCCGGCCGGTTCCACCGCCGACGCGACCGAGGCGATCACCGCGGTCGTCGAGCGGTTCGCCCCTGGCTTCCGCGACATCGTGGTGGCCGCCCGCGCCGTGCCCGCCGCCCGGCTGGCCGACCACAACGCCAACTACGTCGGCGGCGACATCGGGATGGGCGGCAACAACGCCTGGCGCGCCATCGCCGGGCCCATACCGCGCCTGAACCCTTGGAGCACACCGATTCCCGGGGCGTATCTGTGCTCGGCGGCCACCCCGCCCGGCGGCGGCGTGCACGGCATGTCCGGCTACTACGCCGCGCGCACTCTGTTGCGCCGCGAATTCGGCATCACCGACATGCCTAAGCTGGCTCCGTGACCAAACTCGCGATCATCTACTACTCGGCCACCGGCCACGGCACCGCGATGGCACAGCGCGTCGCCGCGGCCGCCGAGTCCGCCGGCGCCGAGGTGCGGCTGCGCCACGTCGCCGAAACCCACGACCCGGCATCCTTCGCCCACAACCCGGCGTGGACCGCGAACTACGAAGCCACCAAGGACCTGCCCGCGGCCACCGGCGACGACATCGTGTGGGCCGACGCGGTGATCTTCGGCTCGCCGACCCGCTTCGGTTCGCCCGCAGCGCAATTGCGGGAATTCCTCGACTCGCTGGGCGGGCTGTGGGCCGCGGGCAAGCTCGCCGACAAGGCGTATGCCGCCTTCACGTCGTCCAACACCCTGCACGGCGGCCAGGAGACCACGCTGCTGTCGCTGTACATCACGCTGATGCACTTCGGCGGCATCATCGTGCCGCCGGGCTATACCGATCCGGTCAAGTTCGTCGACGGCAACCCGTACGGCGTGAGCCTGGTGTCCACCCACGACAACATCCGCGAGTTCGACGAGCCCACCGCCAACGCGTTGGACCACCTGGCCCGCCGGGTGGTCGAGGTCGCCGGGCGCCTCACCTCTTAGCGCGAGCAGACGCAAAAGCCCCCGACACCAACGCCGAGGAAAACGGGACATTTGCGTCTGCTCGGCGAAAGAGGCTATGCCGTCTCGGTGATCGGGCGGTCCACCCAGCTCATCAGGTCGCGCAGCTTCTTGCCGGTGACCTCGATGGGGTGCTCGGCGTTCTCCTTGCGCAACGCCTCGAGCTGCTTGTTGCCGCCCTCGACGTTGGCCACCAGCTTCTTGGTGAAGCTGCCGTCCTGGATGTCGCGCAGGATGTCGCGCATCCGCTGCTTGGTGTCGGCGTCGATGACCCGCGGGCCCGACAGGTACCCGCCGAACTCCGCGGTGTCGGACACCGAGTAGTTCATCCGGGCGATGCCGCCCTCGTACATCAGATCGACGATCAGCTTGAGCTCGTGCAGCACCTCGAAGTACGCCATCTCCGGCGGGTAGCCCGCCTCGACCATCACGTCGAAGCCGGTCTTCACCAATTCCTCTGTGCCGCCGCACAACACGGCCTGCTCACCGAACAGGTCGGTTTCGGTCTCGTCCTTGAAGGTCGTCTTGATGACGCCGGCCCGGGTGCCGCCGATGGCCTTGGCGTACGACAGCGCCAGCGCCTCGCCCTGGCCGGTGGGGTCCTGGTCGACGGCGATCAGACACGGCACGCCCTTGCCGTCGACGAACTGGCGGCGCACCAGGTGGCCGGGCCCCTTCGGGGCGACCATCGCGACGGTGACGTCGGCGGGCGGCTTGATCAGGTCGAAGTGGATGTTGAGCCCGTGACCGAAAAACAATGCGTCACCGGCCTTCAGGTTGGGCTCGATGTCATTTTTGAAGATGTCGGCCTGGGCGGTGTCGGGCGCGAGCAGCATGATGACGTCGGCCCACTTGGCCACCTCGGCGGGCGTGTCGACGTCCAGGCCCTGCTCTTCGACCTTGGGCCGGGACTTCGAGCCCTCCTTCAGGCCGACGCGCACCTGCACTCCGGAGTCGCGCAGGCTCAGCGAGTGCGCGTGCCCCTGGCTCCCGTATCCGATCACACCGACCTTGCGGCCCTGAATGATCGTCAAGTCCGCGTCGTCGTCGTAGAACATTTCCAATGCCACTTCTGCGTTTCTCCTTGTTATTTGACGGCGCCGATAGCGCGCGGACCGCGCGACAGCGACACCATTCCGGATTGGGCGATTTCGCGGATGCCGAACGGCTCCAGCACGCGCAGCAGCGCCTCGATCTTGCCGCGGTCACCGGTCGCCTCGATGGTCAGCGATTCCGGAGACACGTCAATCACCTTGGCGCGGAACAGGTTTATCGCCTCGATCACCTGGCTGCGGCTGCCGGCGTCGGCCCGCACCTTGATCAGCGACAGCTCGCGCGACACCGACTCGTCGTCGTCCTGCTCAATGATCTTGATGACGTTGATCAGTTTGTTCAGCTGCTTGGTGATCTGCTCGAGCGGCGTCTCCTCGGCGGAGACCACGATCGTCATCCGCGACATGTCCTTCTGTTCGGTCGCTCCCACGGCCAGCGACTCGATGTTGAAGCCGCGCCGGGAGAACAGCGCCGCGACCCGGGCGAGCACGCCGGGCTTGTCCTCCACCAGCACCGAGAGCGTGTGCGTCTTGGTATGCATCAGGCGTGCCCCTCGGTTTCGTCGTCGAACAGCGGGCGGATGCCGCGCGCGGCCTGGATCTCGTCGTTGCTGGTGCCGGCGGCGACCATCGGCCACACCTGCGCGTCGGCGCCGACGATGAAGTCGATGACCACCGGGCGGTCGTTGATCGCGCGCGCCTGGTTGATGACGTCGACGACGTCTTCCGCACGCTCGCAACGTAATCCGACGCAGCCCAGCGCCTCGGCGAGCTTGACGAAGTCGGGGATGCGGTGCGAGTGCGTGGCCAGGTCGGTCTGCGAGTAGCGCTCCTCGTAGAACAGCGTCTGCCACTGGCGGACCATGCCCAGGTTGCCGTTGTTGATCAGCGCCACCTTGATCGGCGCGCCCTCGATCGCGCAGGTGGCCAGCTCCTGGTTGGTCATCTGGAAACAGCCGTCGCCGTCGATCGCCCACACCTCGGCGTCCGGGCGGGCCATCTTGGCCCCCATGGCCGCCGGAATCGCGAACCCCATCGTCCCCAGCCCACCGGAATTGAGCCAGGTGCGCGGGTTTTCGTATTTGATGAACTGCGCCGCCCACATCTGGTGCTGCCCGACGCCCGCGACGTATACCGCGTCCGGGCCGGCGATCTCGCCCAGCTTCTCGATCACGTACTCCGGGCTCAGGCTGCCGTCGCTCTGCGGGCCGTAGCTCAGCGGGTAGGTGGACTGGACACCGCGCAGATAGTCCCACCAGTCGCTCAGCTCGAGGCGGCCCGGAATGTCGTGGTGTTGCAGCATCGCGACGAGATCGGTGATGACGGCCTTGACGTCGCCGACGATCGGCACGTCGGCGTGGCGGTTCTTGCCGATCTCGGCCGGGTCGATGTCGGCGTGGATGACCTTGGCCTCGGGGGCGAAGGAGTCGAGCTTTCCGGTCACCCGGTCGTCGAAGCGAGTGCCCAGCGCGATCAGCAGGTCGCTGCGCTGCAGCCCGGCCACCGCGGCGACCGTGCCGTGCATGCCGGGCATGCCGAGGTTCTGCGGGTGGCTGTCCGGGAAGGCGCCACGCGCCATCAGCGTGGTGACCACCGGGATCCCGGTCGCGTCGGCCAGCTCGCGCAGCTGCTCGGTCGCCCCGCCGCGGATGACCCCGCCGCCCACGTAGAGCACCGGCTTGCGCGCGGCCTCGATCAGCTTGGCGGCCTCGCGGATCTGGCGGTTGTGCGGCTTGGTGTTCGGCTTGTAGCCGGGCAGGTGCATCCGCGGCGGCCAGCTGAACGTGCACTGGCCCTGCAGCACGTCCTTGGGGATGTCGACGAGCACCGCGCCCGGGCGTCCGGAGGCGGCGATGTGGAACGCCTCGGCCATCACCCGGGGGATGTCGTCGCCGGAGCGGACCAGGAAGTTGTGCTTGGTGATCGGCATCGTGATGCCCGAGATGTCGGCCTCCTGGAAGGCGTCGGTGCCGATCAGCCCCCGCCCGACCTGCCCGGTGATGGCGACGACGGGGATCGAGTCCATCTGCGCGTCGGCCAGCGGCGTGACCAGGTTGGTGGCGCCGGGACCCGACGTCGCCATGCAGACGCCGACCTTGCCGGTGGCATGCGCGTACCCGCTGGCGGCGTGGCCGGCGCCCTGCTCGTGGCGAACAAGCACGTGGCGCAGCTTTTTCGAGTCGAACAGCGGGTCGTAGACCGGCAGCACCGCGCCGCCGGGGATGCCGAAGATGACCTCGACGTCGAGCTCCTCCAGCGACCGGATCACCGATTGGGCGCCGGTGAGCTGCTCGGGACCGACTCGCTTCGGTTGGGCCGCAGGGGTTTTCGCGGCGGGCTTCACCGCGTCGGTGGCGACGGCGGCCGCGTCGGGCGGCTGTGGCTTTGTGGGTGCACTCACTGTCCTCGCCTCTTCATCCTCATTCGTCTGTGTAAGTCTCGTTGCCGCGCAAGAAAAAACCCCCGTCAGCTCAGCTGCTGAACGAGGGTTGCGCGTTGGTGCTGGATCGCTTCAAATGCCGAAGGACTAGTCAGCCACCAACGCGCTGACTAAGTACTACGAGCATTCCGGGCTTTCCGGTATCCATAGCGTCCGACGGTAGCCTTCGCACAGCTCAGGAGTCAAATCCGGGGCCCGCGCGCGGCGGTGAAATGATGCATGGGTGGTGACCGATTCCCCGGTGGTGATCAAGGTGTCGCCGATGGCGCATTTCGCCGTCGGATTCCTGGCGCTGGGCCTGCTGATCCCGGTGCTGGCCTGGTCGCCGTCCGTGCCGCTGCTGGTGATCCCGGTGGTGTTGTCGGCGATGATCGTCCGGCTGCGCACGGTCGCCGACGCCCAAGGCGTGACCGTCCGCAACCTCTTCGGGAGCCGGACGGTGCGTTGGGACGAGATCGACGGGCTGCGCTTTCACCGCGGTTCGTGGGCACGTGCCCGCCTCAAGAGCGGCGCCGAGCTGCGGTTGCCCGCGGTGACCTTCGCGACGCTGCCGCAGCTGACCGAGGCCAGCGCCGGGCGGGTGCCCAACCCCTATGGGTGATCAGGCGATCGGGTTGACCCCGTTGAGGAGCACCCACACCGCGACGCCGGCGGCGATGCCGGCCAGCAGGGCCACAAACGACCCGATGAAGGGGCGGTGGGCCCAGCCCCGGCCCGCGTCGAGGCCGTAGCGGCCTGGCCCGCACAGGATCACGGCGACCGCCAGGGCGATCAGGGTGATCTGGTATTCGTGCCCGTCGGGCAGGAAATAGGAGAACGTGTGCGTGTGCGGGCGCGCCGAGACGGTGGCCAGCAGGCCGTTGATCAGGAAGGCCAGGGCCCCCGCGGCGGCGATCGGGGTGAACAGCCCCAGCACCAGCAGCACGGCGGACACGATCTCGCCGCCGGCGCTGACGTAGGCCAGGATGTCGGCGTGCTGGTAGCCGACGTCGGACAGTGAATTCCGGAAACCGGTCACCCCCGAGCCGCCCCACCAGCCGAACAGTTTCTGCAGGCCATGGGCGCCGAGCACCACGCCCAACCCGATCCGCATCACCAGCAGACCCAGGTGCTGGGTGCCGCGCCGACCCACGGCGTGCTGCCGCTCGTGGTCGGGGTCCGCGTCGATCTGGGCCGGCTCCGTGGCGGAGATCGGCGCCGCCGCCACCGACTGCGGCTGCACGTAGGGCAGGGGTTCCTGCTGGTCGAGCAGGTGATATCCGCCCGACCCGGGGCTACCCGCGCCGGGGTCGCTGTAGGGGATGACGGTGGTGGTGCCGAAGTCGCCCGGGTACCCGACCGGGGTCAGGTCATCTTCGGGGTCGACCAGGCGCGCCGAGGCAGGGCGTCCCGGGGTTGGTTCCGCGGATTCGCCGGGCCGGCTCCAATGTGCGTCATTCGATTGACTGGTCACGGGTGTCAGGGTAAGGGCAAATCGGCCCGAATCGGGGATTTGAGCGGCGCTTTTGGCGGTTAGTCGGTCAAAACGGCCCGGATCGGGGCAAAATCACCCGTTTCGCCCGTCCGGGGGGCTTCCTCGCCGCCGTTGCGGCTGCACGCCGGCGTTTAGTGTGAAACCTGGGATTTGATAGTGAAACGTGGGCGGAATTGCGGCCCCGGAGGCCGCCCTGTGTTCACACCCGAAGCCATGAGCTCACACCCGATGTGGCAAACGCGGCCCAGCCGGGCCACCGGTACCTACAGGTAGCCTGTCGAGCATGCGGATACGGCGCTCGGTGCGGTGCGGGCTGGCCGCGTTGTCCGCGCTGGTGCTGGTCGCGAGCGGGTGCGCGCGGTTCAATGACGCCCAATCGCAGCCGTTCACCACCAACCCCGAGCTCAAGCCGCAACCCAGCTCGACGCCTCCCCCGCCGCCACCGCTGCCGCCCACGCCCTTCCCGAAGGCCTGCCCGGCGCCCGGGGTCATGCAGGGCTGCCTGGAGAGCACCAGCGGTCTGATCATGGGTCCCGACAGCAAAACCGCGCTGGTCGCCGAGCGCACCACCGGCGCCGTCAAGGACATCTCGGTCAGCGCCGAGCCCAAGGTCAAGATGGTCATCCCGGTCGACCCGTCCGGCGACGGCGGGTTGATGGACATCGTGCTGTCGCCCACCTATCAACAGGACCGCCTGATGTACGCCTACATCAGCACGCCCACCGACAACCGGGTCATCCGGGTGGCCGACGGCGACATCCCGAAGGACATCCTGACCGGGATCCCCAAGGGCGCCACCGGAAACACCGGGGCGCTGATCTTCACCAGCCCCACCACGCTGGTCGTGATGACCGGCGACGCGGGCAACCCGGCCATGGCCGCCGACCCTAAATCCCTGGCGGGCAAGGTGCTGCGCATCGAGCAGCCGACCACCATCGGCCAGGCGCCGCCGACGACCGCGCTGTCCGGCGTCGGCGCCGGCGGCGGCATGTGCATCGACCCGGTCGACGGCTCGCTCTATGTCGCCGACCGCACCCCTACGGCCGACCGCTTGCAGCGCATCACAAAGACCTCCGAGGTCTCCACGGTGTGGACGTGGCCGGACAAGCCCGGCGTGGCCGGGTGCGCGGCGATGGACGGGACCGTGCTGGTCAACCTGATCAACACGAAGCTGACGGTGGCGGTGCGGCTCGCGCCGGCGACGGGCGCGGTCACCGGCGAGCCCGACGTCGTCCGCAAGGACACCCACGCCCACGCGTGGGCGCTGCGCATGTCACCCGACGGAAACGTCTGGGGCGCAACGGTCAACAAGACGGCCGGGGACGCCGAGAAGCTCGACGACGTGGTGTTCCCGCTCTTCCCGCAGGGCGGCGGATTCCCGCGCAACAACGACGACAAGACGTAAGCGTCAGAACCCGTCGAGGGTGAACCGCAAGCCGTATCGGCGCGCGGCGTCTTTCGGCGCGCGCTCGAACAGCCGGTGCGGCGCCTCGTGGCCGGGCTCCACCTCGTCCAGATCGGACAGGTAGAGCAATTCTTCGTCGCTCTCGGGAGACCAGGTCGCGACGGGCTCGAGCACGAAGGCGACGTGATCGCCGATCTGGATCCAGTGCGCGATCCGGCCGACGAACCACGCGATCGCCTCGTCGAGGATCGGCATGCCCTGCGGGCCGGCGCGCCACGAGCAGCGGTCGAATTTGTCGGCGTCGCCATCGAAGAGCTCGGCGAGACCGACCTGGCGTTGCGCCAGGACATGCACGGCCAGGTGCCCGGATTGGCCCGCCGCCTCGTGGGTGTCGCCGTCGCGCGGCACGACAACCAGGAAACTCGGCGGCCGCACACTGGTCTGGGTGGCGAAGCTGACCAGGCAACCCGACGGTCGGCCGTCGGACTGGGTTGTCACCACGAAGACCGGGCCGTCGAGCATCGCCATGAAATCTTCGAACGACTCGTCGACCACCTGATCATCATGACCGGGCGGACCGCTCGGTGGAATCCTTGGCAGCGGTCAGTCAGCTGTGAATATGCTTCTCAGCCCTGACCGCAGGCGGCCAGCACCAGCTCACGCACCCGCGCCGCGTCGGCCTGCCCCCGCGTGGCCTTCATCACCGCACCGACGATCGCGCCGGCCGCGGCGACCTTGCCGCCGCGGATCTTTTCGGCGACATCGGGATTGGCGGCCAGGGCCTCGTCGACGGCGGCCTGCGTCACCGAGTCGTCGCGCACCAGCGCCAGGCCGCGGGCGGTCATCACCTGTTCGGGCTCGCCCTCCCCGGCCAGCACGCCCTCGACCACCTGGCGGGCCAGCTTGTTGGACAGCTTGCCCTCGTCGACCAGGGCGATCACCGCCGCGACCTGGGCCGGGGTGATGGCCAGCCGGTCCAGTTCGACGTTGGCCTCGTTGGCCTTTTGCACCAGGAAGTTTCCCCACCAGGCGCGGGCCTGCTCGCTCGGCGCGCCGTGCTTGACGGTCTCGAGGACCAGCTCGACGGCCCCGGCGTTGACCAGATCGCGCATCACCTCGTCGGAGACACCCCATTCGTCCTGAATTCGCTTGCGGCTCAACCACGGCAGCTCGGGGATGGTCTGCCGCAGTTGCTCCACCCAGCCGCGGTCGGGCGCGACGGGCTCGAGGTCGGGCTCGGGGAAATAGCGGTAGTCCTCGGCGGTCTCCTTGGTGCGGCCGGGGCTGGTGTACCCCGACTCGTGGAAGTGCCTGGTCTCCTGGGTGATCCGGCCGCCGGAGGTCAGGACGGCGGCCTGGCGCTGCATCTCGTAGCGCACGGCGACCTCGACGCTGCGCAGCGAGTTGACGTTCTTGGTCTCGGTCCGCGTGCCGAACTCGGCCGCCCCCGCGGGCTTCAACGACACGTTGGCGTCGCAGCGCATCGAACCCTGATCCATCCGGACGTCGGATACGCCCAAGGCGCGCAACAGGTCTCGCAGCGCGGTGACGTAGGCGCGGGCAATCTGCGGGGCCCGGGGGCCGGCCCCCACGATCGGTTTGGTGACGATCTCGATCAGGGGGACACCGGCCCGGTTGTAGTCGATCAGCGACGTCGTCGCGCCGTGGATGCGGCCGGTCTCGCTGCCCAGGTGGGTGAGCTTGCCGGTGTCCTCTTCCATGTGCGCCCGCTCGATCTCCACCCGCCAGGTCGAGCCGTCCTCCAGCGGCGCATCCAGGTAGCCGTTGACGGCGATGGGCTCGTCGTACTGCGAGATCTGGTAGTTCTTCGGCATGTCCGGGTAGAAGTAGTTCTTCCGGGCGAAGCGGCACCACGGCACGATCTCGCAATTCAGCGCCAGCCCGATCCGGATCGCCGACTCCACGGCGGCCTGGTTGAGCACCGGCAGCGAGCCGGGCAGGCCCAGGCACACCGGGCAGACCTGGGTGTTGGGCTCGGCGCCGAACGTGGTCGCGCAGCCGCAGAACATCTTGGTCACCGTGGACAGCTCGACGTGCACCTCGAGGCCCAGCACAGGATCGAACCGCTCGATGACCTCGTCGTAGTCCAGCAGCTCGGCCCCGGCAGCAACACTCATGGCCTCGATCCTAACGAGGCGCCGAACGCTCCCCGGCCCTGCCTCCGAACATCCCGGCCAGCACGGCGGCCATCTCCAGATAGCTGCGCCTGCTTTCCCGGCTCAGGTGATCCAGCCCAATCTCTTTGCCGTCATGCACATGACGGTCGAACGGCAGCACCACCGTGGCGGCGACGCGGGCCGACAACTGGTCGAGTTCCTTGGCGGCCACCACGCCCACCTTGCCCGGTTCGACGTGGTTGATGGCCAGCACCGTCGACTTCAACAACCGCTGATAACCATTGTGGCGCAACAACTCCAGCGTGGTGCGGGTTTTTCGGATGGCGTCGATCGAGGTGCTGGTAACCACCACCAGGGCCCGCGCCTCCGGCAGAACGGCGTCCATCACCGCCGAATTGACCGCCTTGACGCAGTCCACCAACACCACCGAATAGTGCTTGCGCAGAACCGAAAACGCCCTGACGATGTCGTGCCGCTCCAGCCTCCAGTCGGTGCGCGCGTAGTCGGGCAGCCCGAGCACCTCCAGCCCGAAGCTGTTCATGTGGGTGTGCGCCCGGACCTCCGAGTACTGGGTGACCGCGTTGTTGAGCAGCAGGTCGGCCATGTTCAGCGGGTTGCGGCGGCCGTGGCGTTCGGCCAGGTCGCCGGCGTCGATGTCGACGGCGATCACCCGGTCGTCGCGCGCGGCAGCGAAGGTCGAACCGAGCGCCTCGACCACCACGGTCTTGCCGACGCCGCCCTTGAGGTTGAGGACGGCGATGGGAAACGCGCCGCCCACCGGCGTGCGGATGCGTTCCCGCAATTCCTGCTCGTACGCCGAGCCCTTGCCGGGGCCGATGTCGATGCCGGTGAGGCGGCGGACCAGCCTGCGCCAGCTGAATGCGCCGGAGGCGGGTGTTTGCTCTTTCTCGTCGAGACCGTCCAGCGCCGTCCCGCCCAGCATCAGCTCGCGGTGGCCCGGCGGCGGGACCTGCCGCGCCGGCGCCGGCACCGTGGGCGAACGGTGCGGCTGCGGCACCGTGGCGGATTCCCAGTCGGCGTGCCGGTACGGCGGCTGCCGTCGCCCCGGCGGGCCCGGTGGGGCCGCCGATCCGGCGGGCTGGTGAACGATTCCGCGAGGCGAACCGCGGTGGCTCATACCTCCCTATATAACCGCTCCGAGCTGGCAGAAAACCACGAAAATGGCGCTGTTCAGCCAATCGTCAAGCCGGCGCCACCGGCCGTTCAGCCAATTCAGCCGAAGAACGCCGCGGCGTCGTCGTAGCGGCTTTCGGGCACCAGCTTGAGCTGGCGCGTCGCGTCCGCCAACGGCACCCGGCCGATGTCCTGGCCGCGCAGCGAGACCATCTGGCCGTACTCCCCCGCGTGCGCGGCGTCGGCCGCATTGACCCCGAACCGGGTGGCCAGCACCCGGTCGTAGGCCGTCGGGGTGCCGCCCCGCTGGACATGGCCCAGCACCGTCACCCGGACCTCCTTGTTGATCCGCTTCTCGACCTCGACGCCCAGCTGCGCGGCGACGCCGGTGAAGCGCTCGTGCCCGAACTCGTCAATGCCGCCCTCGCGCAACGTGATTGAGCCGGCGACCGGCTTGGCGCCCTCGGCGACCACGCAGATGAAGTGCGAATCCCCGCGCTGGAAGCGCCTTTTGACCAACCGGCACACCTCCTCGACGTCGAAGGGCTGCTCGGGGATCAGCGTCATGTGCGCGCCGGAGGCCAGCCCGGCGTTCAGCGCGATCCACCCGGCGTGGCGCCCCATCACCTCCACCAGCATCACCCGCTGGTGGGATTCGGCCGTGCTGTGCAACCGGTCGATGGCGTCGGTGGCGACAGTCAGCGCCGTGTCATGGCCGAAAGTGACGTCGGTGCAATCGATGTCGTTGTCGATGGTCTTCGGCACGCCGACCACGGGGACGTTCTCCTCCGACAGCCAGTGCGCGGCCGTCAGCGTGCCCTCGCCGCCGATCGGGATCAGCACGTCGATGCCGTTGTCGTCGAGCGTCTGCATGATCTGGCTCAGCCCGGCCCGCAGCTTGTCGGGGTGCACGCGCGCGGTGCCAAGCATCGTTCCGCCCTTGGCCAACAAGCGGTCGTTGCGGTCGTCGTTGTGCAACTGGATGCGCCGGTTCTCCAGCAGCCCGCGCCACCCGTCCTGGAACCCGACCACCGACGAGCCGTACCGCGCGTCGCAGGTGCGCACGACCGCGCGGATGACGGCGTTGAGCCCGGGGCAGTCGCCGCCCCCCGTGAGAACTCCGATCCGCATCTTTTTATCTTGCCCGTACGGCCGTCCGATGGCGCGACCCGACGCAAAAATTCCACGCTACGAGAGCAGTCCCCGTTCGGCGTCTTGTGAAATATGATTAGCGGTCCCGCGCGAACCTGCCCCGTTGATGGGAGCCGCAGATGTCGACTTTGCTAATCGCACCCCAGGCTCTGGCCGCGGCGTCGGCGGATTTGAGCGGAATCGGCGAGGCGGTCAGGGCGGCGACGGCGACGGCGGCCCCGGCGACCACCGGGATCGCGGCGGCCGCCGCCGACGAGGTGTCCGAGGCGATCGCGCGGTTGTTCGGCAGCCACGCGCAAGGTTTTCAGGTGCTGAGCACCCAGGCGGCGGCGTTTCAGCAAGAGTTCGTGCAGGCGTTGAGCGGGGGCGCGGGCACCTACGCGGCCGCCGAGGCCGCAAACGGATCGTTGCTGGTGAGCCTGCTGCAGACCCCGCAGTTGCAGACCCTGGAGCAGGGTCTGCTGGCCGCGGCGAACATGGAATCACTGGGTCTGACCGGGCGGCCGCTGGTCGGCAACGGCGCCAACGGGGCCCCCGGGACGGGGGCGCCCGGTGGGGCCGGGGGGTGGCTGGTCGGTGACGGCGGGTCAGGCGGGTCCGGCGCGGCGGGCGCGCCCGGCGGGCCGGGCGGCCCCGCGGGCCTGATCGGCACCGGGGGGGCCGGCGGGGCCGGCGGATCCGGTGCGGGCGGCGGCATGGGTGGCCACGGCGGATGGCTGCTGGGCACCGGCGGGGCCGGCGGCGCTGGCGGCGGCGTGACCTCCGGTACCGGAGGCACCGGCGGGACCGGCGGGGCCGGTGGGTTGTTCGGGGCCGGCGGACTCGGCGGGGCCGGCGGGGTTTCGACCACCGGCACCGGCGGCGCAGGCGGCGCCGGGGGGTCGGGCGGCGTGTTCAGCGGGCTGGTCGGCGCGGGCGGCGGCGCCGGCGGGGCCGGCGGCGCCGGAGACACCGGCGGCGCGGGCGGAACCGGCGGGGCGGGCGGCCCGCTGGCCGGTGCCGGCGGGCCCGGCGGAACCGGCGGGGCGGGCTACACCGGCGGCGGCGGTCACGGCGGGGTCGGCGGCGCCGCCGGCGCGCTGCTCGGCAACGGCGGCCCCGGCGGCACCGGCGGCAGCAGCTTTTCCGGGACCGGCGGGTCCGGCGGGGCGGGCGGCCACGCGGGCGTGCTGGGCTCCGGCGGCTCCGGCGGAGCCGGCGGCGACACCTTCGGCACCAACGCCGGCGGCCAGGGCGGCGCCGGCGGCGACGCGTTCCTGGTCGGTTTCGGCGGCATCGGCGGAGCCGGCGGGTTCGCGGCGGCCGGGGCCGGCGGGGCCGGCGCCGCCGGCGGCACCGGCGGCCTGCTGCTGGGTGACGGCGGGGCCGGCGGGGCGGGCGCGCAGGGGGCTCCCGGCGCGGCCGGTGGCGCCGGCGGCCCCGGCGGCCGGGCCGTGTCGTTCGGCATCGGCGGCAACGGCGGGGTCGGCGGCCTCGGCACGACGGCGGGCAGCACCGGCGCCAACGGCGTCAACGGCGGATTGTTGCCGTCGCCGCTGCTCAACGCCCTCAACGCGCCCAGCCTCGCGCTGACCGGCCGCCCCCTGATCGGCAATGGCGTCGCCGGCGCCGCGGGCAGCGGGGCCGGCGGGACGGCCGGCGGGTGGTTGCTCGGCGACGGCGGCGCCGGCGGGTCCGGCGCCAACGGTGTGCCCGGCGGGGCCGGGGGCGCCGCCGGGTTGCTGGGGGCCGGCGGCCCCGGCGGGGCCGGCGGGTTCGGGGCGACGGGTCCGGGCAGGTCCGGCGGCATGGGCGGTGGCGGCGGATGGGTGTTCGGCAACGGCGGCCCCGGCGGCGCCGGCGGGGTCGGCTTCGCCGGTCCCGACGGCGGCGGGGGTAGCGGCGGGGCAGGCGGCTCCGGCGGGCTGTTGGGCTCCGGCGGGGTCGGCGGGCCCGGCGGGTTGCCCGGTCAGTCGGTCACCGGCTTACGGCCCGGTGCCGGCGGGGCCGGCGGGGCCGCCGGGCCGCTCAGCGGGCTGGTCGGCGCCGGCGGCGGCACGGGCGGGGTCGGCGGGGCCGCATTCACCGGCGGAACCGGCGGTGCCGGCGGAGCCGGCGGCAGCGGTGGCCCGCTGTTCGGTGCGGCCGGGGCCGGCGGCGACGGCGGCACCGGCTACGCCGGGACCGGCGGCGCGGGCGGCCCCGGCGGGGTCGGCGGCGCGGTGGCGGGCACCGGCGGCGACGGCGGGGCCGGTGGAGCGGTGCTGGGCGCCTCCGGTAGCGCCGGCGGGGCCGGCGGCCCCGGCGGCGCCGCCGGGTGGCTGGGCTCCGGCGGGGCCGGCGGGCCCGGCGGAGCCGCGGCGACCACCGCCGGGACGGTCCTCGGCGGCCAGGGCGGGGCCGGCGGCAACGCGACCTTGTTCGGCTCGGGCGGCGCGGGCGGGCCCGGCGGATTCACCGCGACGGGTACCGGCGGGGCGGGCGGCCCCGGCGGGGGCGGCGGGGCGCTGTTGGGTGACGGCGGTCCCGGCGGGGCCGGCGCGGACGCCGCCGCCACCTTCACCGGCGGCGGCGGCGGCAGCGGCGGCAACGCCGGCATCCTGGTCGGCATCGGCGGAAACGGCGGCAACGGCGGAAACGGCGGAACCCTCGCGCTGATGGGCGGCCCCGGCACCGTCGGGGCGGGCGCGCTGCTGCTGGGCCGAAACGGCATCCCCGGGTTGCCGATGAGCCCGAACCTGTTGGTCAACGGCGACTTCGAAATCGCCGACCCGTCCGGGTCCGGCTACAGCGGCGTGACCATTCCGGGCTGGACGCTGTCCGGGACCCCGACCGTGATCGCCTACGGCACCCCACGCGGCTATCCCTCGCCCATCGCGACGCCGTCCCCGCGGTTCGGGGGACTCTTCGGCTTCCCGGGCACCGCGGGCGGCGGCAGCAACTTCGCCGGCGGCGGACCCGTGGGCACGTCCACCATCAGCCAGACCGTCAACCTGGCCACCGCGGCCGGCAGGATCGACACGGGCACGGTGCCGTACACCCTCAGCGGGATGCTCGGCGGCTACCTCGGGGACCCGTCCTCGACCTCGGTGACGGTCACGTTCCTCAACGCCAACGGGGTCGCGCTGGGAACCGGCTCGATCGGGCCGGTCTCGGCGGTGGATCGCTTGGGGCTCACCGGATTCCAGGCGCGAGACTTCTCCGGGACGATCCCGGTGGGCGCCACCAAAGCCGTGGTGACCGCGACCTTCGCCGACCACAACCCGATCCTGGGCAACTACAACGACGCCTTCGCCGACAACTTGTCGTTCACCGTCGGCGATCCCACCCTCCAAGCGGCGCCACTCACCATACCGACGTCCAAGGTCGGCCAACTGGATCACCTGTTCGTCATCTACATGGAGAACAAGGGTGTCGGCGACATCATCGGCAGCGTCAACGCGCCGTACATCAACTCGCTGATCAACACCTACGGATACGCGAGCAACTACTACGCGCTGGGCCACCCCAGCGACCCCAACTACTTCCGGGTGCTGGGCGGAACGGACTTCGGCATCGACTGGAACCCCGTCGCGAACTCGATCCCCACCAACGCACCCAACCTGATGTTCGAAATGGACAACAAACCGACTCCGGTGACGTGGGCCGGCTACGCGCAGGGCATGCCCAACGCGGGCGCCATCGTGTCGTCGGGCGACTACGCCGTCGATGCATTGCCGTTCGCCCAATTCGGCTACGTCTACAACAACCAAACGCCCGGCTACCTGGCGAACCACCTGCTCCCGTTGACGCAGATGAGCACCGACCTGCAGAACCCGAGCAAGTTCCCGAACTTCACCTGGATCGCCGCCGACGGCTCCTACAACATGGAAGGCCCGGTCAACTTCCCCACGGGCGCGGCCAACTGGCTGGGCAGTCAGCTCACGACGCACCAGTACAACGTCGCGGCCGGTGACCAGTTCGTCCAGCAGCAGGTGTCCACCATTCAAAGCTCGCCCACGTGGACCGCCCCGGGCCAGCGCGACGCGATCATCATCACCTTCGACGAGGACTACAACAACCTGTCACTGGGCATCGGCAACCAGGGCAACAACGTTCCGATGATCGTCATCCCGAACCAGGGCGCCGTGAACGCCGGGATGCAGTCCGGCCACTTCGTCACCAACACCTACTACAACCAGTACAGCCTGTCGGCCACCATCGAAGACGCCCTGGGCCTGGCCCCGCTCACCGCCAACGACATGTACGCCGAACCCATGAACGATTTCTGGACGTGACTCAGACGGCGCTCGGCAGCGGCCCGCGCGCGGCCTCATAGGCCGCGCCCACCCGGTAGAGCCGGTCGTCGGCCAGCGCCGGCGCCATGATCTGCAGGCCCACCGGCAGACCGTCGTCCGGGGACAGGCCCGACGGCACCGACATGCCGCAGTGGCCGGCCAGGTTCAGCGGCAGCGTGCACAGGTCGAACAGGTACATCGCGAGCGGGTCGTCGACCTTCTCGCCTAACCGGAACGCGGTCGTCGGGGTCGCCGGCGACACCAGCACGTCCACGGACTCATACGCCCGGTCCAGGTCGCGGGCGATCAGCGTGCGCACCTTCTGCGCCTGGTTGTAGTAGGCGTCGTAGTAGCCGGCCGACAGCGCGTAGGTGCCGATCATGATGCGCCGCTTGACTTCTGGCCCGAAGCCCGCAGCGCGGGTCAGCGCCATGACCTCCTCGGCGCTGTGGGTGCCGTCGTCGCCGACGCGCAGCCCGTAGCGCATCGCGTCGAAGCGGGCCAGGTTGCTCGACACCTCCGACGGCAGGATCAGGTAGTAGGCGGCCAGCGCGTGATCGAAGTGCGGGCAGTCGACTTCGCTGACCTCGGCGCCCAACGCCTTCAGTTGCTCGACGGCGGCCTCGAAGGACGCGAGCACCCCCGGCTGGTAGCCGTCGCCACGAAGTTGGCGCACCACCCCGACCCGCACGCCGCGCAAATCACCGGCCGCACCGGCGCGCGCGGCGCCGACGACGTCGGGCACCTCGGCGTCCACCGAGGTCGAGTCGCGGCCGTCGTGCCCGGCGATCACCTGATGCAGCAGGGCGGTGTCCAGCACCGTGCGCGCGCACGGGCCGCCCTGGTCCAGCGACGACGCGCAGGCCACCAGCCCGTAGCGGGACACCGTGCCGTAGGTGGGTTTGACGCCGACGGTCGCGGTCAGCGCGGCCGGCTGGCGGATGGAGCCACCGGTGTCGGTGCCGATGGCCAGCGGCGCCTGGAACGCGGCCAGCGCCGCCGCGCTGCCGCCGCCGGACCCGCCGGGCACCCGCTCGACGTCCCACGGGTTGCGCGTCGGGCCGTAGGCGGAGTTCTCCGTCGAGCTGCCCATCGCGAACTCGTCCATGTTGGTCTTGCCCAGGATCGGGATGCCGGCCGCGCGCAACCGCATCGTGACGGTCGCGTCGTACGGCGAACGCCAGCCCTGCAGGATCTTGGAACCGCACGTGGTGGGCATGTCGACGGTGGTGAACACGTCCTTGAGCGCCAGCGGCACCCCGGCCAGCGCGGACGGCAGCCGCTCGCCGGCGGCCACCGCGTTGTCGACGGCCGCCGCCGCGGCCAGGGCCTCGTCGGCCGCGACGTGCAAAAACGCGTGGTAGCGGTCGTCGGTCGCCTCGATCTGGTCCAGGCAGGCGCGGGTGATCTCCGTGGACGACAGCTCCCCCGCGGCAACCCGGGCGGCCAGCGTCGCGGCGTCGGATCGGACGATCTCGTTCACTCGCTGTCCCCCAGGATCTGGGGCACCGCGAAGCGGCCGTCGAGGGCTTCGGGGGCCTGCGCCAGCGCCTCGGCCTGCGTCAGGCAGGGCGTCATCTCGTCCGCGCGCGTGACGTTGACGTCCTTCAGCGGGTTGTCGGTGGGTTCGACGCCGGTGACGTCGACCGCCTGGATCTGGCCGACGTGGGTCAGGATGGCGTCGAGCTGCCCGGCGTAGCTGTCCAGCTCGGCGTCGGACAACGCCAGCCGGGCCAGCCGGGCGAGGTGCGCCACGTCGTCGCGGGAGATCTGAGACACGACTGGAAAGCCTAGACGGGGCATCGCCGCCGCCCCGAACGCAGGCTCGGCGAACCGCTAGTGTGCGGCTGGCCGCACGCTCGCCGCCGACTGTGAAGCTGGCCGCACACTCGGCCGCGGGTCGGTCTGGTCCGCGGGCTCGCAGCCGAAATGCCACGGATACCTGGTTGTGCAACAGTGTTGGCCGTGCCGTCCTATCTGTTGCGCATCGAGCTGGCTGACCGCCCGGGCAGCCTGGGCTCGCTGGCGGTGGCGCTCGGGTCGGTGGGCGCCGACATCCTGTCGCTCGACGTGGTGGAGCGCAGCGCGGGTTACGCGATCGACGACCTGGTCATCGAGCTGCCGCCGGGGGCGATGCCCGACCGGCTGATCACCGCCGCCGAGTCGCTGCCCAACGTGCGGGTGGACAGCGTCCGCCCGCACACCGGGCTGCTGGAGGCCCACCGCGAGCTGGAGCTGCTCGACCACGTCGCCGCGGCGGGCGACAAGTTGCAGGTGCTGGCCAACGAGGCGCCCAAGGTGCTGCGGGTCAGCTGGTGTGTGGTGGTGCGCGGCGGGCGCGGCGAGCTCGAGCGCCTGGCCGCCAGCCGCGGCGCTCCCGAGACCAAGGCGGACTCGGCCCCGTGGCTGCCGATCGAGCGGGCGGCGACGCTGGACAGCAGCGCCGAGTGGGTGCCGCGGGCGTGGCGCGAGATGGACACCACGATGGTCGCGGCGCCGCTGGGCGACGCGCACACGGCCGTCGTGCTGGGCCGCCCGGGTCCGGAATTCCGCCCGTCGGAGGTGGCCCGGCTGGGCTACCTGGCCGGCATCGTGGCCACCATGCTGCGCTGACCGCGCGCCGCTACTCCGCAGTTTCAGAAGGCCCGTCGGCCAACAACTTTCGGAACCCGTCCTCGTCGAGGATCGGCACCCCCAGCTCGACCGCCTTGTCGTATTTGGAGCCCGGTGCGTCGCCGGCGACGACGTAGTCGGTCTTCTTCGACACCGAGCCCGCGGCCTTGCCGCCGCGCGCCACGATGGCCTCCTTGGCGTCGTCGCGGGAAAAGCCGGTCAGCGAGCCGGTGACCACGATGGTCAGGCCCTCCAGCGTGCGCGGCACGCTGGCGTCGCGTTCGTCGGCCATGCGCACCCCGGCCGCGCGCCACTTGTCGACGATCGCGCGGTGCCAGTCCACGGTGAACCATTCGGTGACCGCGGCGGCGATGGTCGGCCCGACGCCCTCGACCGCGGCCAGCTGCTCGGTGGACGCCTCCTCGATAGCCTGCAGGTCGCCGAATTCGGTGGCCAGCGCGCGGGCGGCTGTCGGGCCGACGTGCCGGATCGACAGCGCCACCAGCACCCGCCACAGCGGCTTCGCCTTGGCCGCACCGAGGTTGGCCAGCAGCCGCTTGCCGTTGGCCGACACCGCCCCACTCTTGGTGGTGAACAGCTCGGTGCGCAACAGGTCGTCCTCGGTGAGGGAAAACAGGTCCCCCTCGTCGGCGATCACCCCGGCCGTCAGCAGCGCGGTGGCGGCCTCGTAACCCAGCGCCTCGATGTCCAGCGCGCCGCGTCCCGCGACGTGAAACACCCGCTCCCGCAACTGCGCCGGGCACGAGCGGGCGTTGGGGCAGCGGATGTCGGCGTCGCCCTCCTTGGCGGGGGCTAGTTTGGTGCCACATTCGGGACACGTTGTGGGCATGACGAATTCGCGTTCCGAGCCGTCGCGCAGGTCGACGATGGGGCCCAGCACCTCGGGAATCACGTCGCCGGCCTTGCGGATCACCACGGTGTCGCCGATCAGCACGCCCTTGCGCTTGACCTCGGCGGCGTTGTGCAGGGTGGCCAACCCCACCGTCGACCCGGCGACCTTGACCGGGGTCATGAACGCGAACGGTGTGACCCGCCCGGTGCGCCCGACGTTGACCCGGATATCGAGGAGCTTGGTCTGCACCTCCTGGGGCGGGTACTTGTAGGCGATCGCCCAGCGCGGCGCCCGCGAGGTGGACCCCAGCCGGCGCTGCAGCGCGACGTCGTCGACTTTGACCACCACGCCGTCGATTTCGTGGTCCACGTCGTGGCGGTGCTCGCCCCAGTAGGCGATGCGCTCGAGCGCGCCGGCCACGTTGTCCACCCGGGTGGTGTGTTCGGAGACGGGCAGGCCCCACGCGCCCAGCGCCAGGTACGCGTCGTGCAGGGCGGCCGGCCGAAAGCCTTCGGTGTGTCCGACCCCGTGGCAGATCATCCGCAGCTTGCGCCGCGCGGTGACGGCCGGATCCTTCTGCCGCAGCGATCCCGCGGCGCTGTTGCGCGGGTTGGCGAAGGGCGTCTTGCCGTCTTCGACCAGGGCGGCGTTGAGTGCTTCGAAGTCGGCGAGCCGGAAGAACACCTCGCCGCGGACCTCGAGGACGTCCGGGACGGGGTAATCGCCGCCGGCGGTCAGCCGCTCGGGGACGTCGTCGATGGTGCGGGCGTTGAGCGTGACGTCCTCGCCGGTGCGGCCGTCGCCCCGGGTCGCCGCGCGGACCAGCCGGCCGTTGCGATACACCAGCGACAGCGCGACGCCGTCGATCTTGAGCTCACACAGGTAGGGCACCTCGTCCCCGACCTCGGCGCGCACCCGCGCGGCCCACAGCTCGAATTCCTCGGCGCTGAACACGTTGTCGAGGGACAGCATCCGCTCCAGGTGCTCGGCCTCGGTGAAGTCGGTGGCAAAGCCGGCGCCCCCGACGAGTTGGGTGGGCGAATCGGGGGTGCGCAGCTCGGGATGCTCCGCCTCGAGCGCCTCGAGCCGGCGCAGCAGCTGGTCGAACTCGGCGTCGGAGATGATCGGCGCGTCGCGCACGTAGTAGCGGAACTGGTGTTCGCGGACCTCGTCGGCCAGCTCCCGCCACTGCCGGCGCACCTCGGGCGCAACTGGATCGGCTTCCGATGACGTCACCTTCGCAGGCTATCGAAGGGCGCCGACGGGCCGGGGCGTGGACGCGTGGCAGCTGTGGCCGCGGCCCCTCACTCCTCTTCCACGAAGGCCCGCAACCGCTCCAGCGCGGCGTCCCAGCGGCGCGACAACCCGGTGAGGTAGTCGCTCGCCTCGGCCAGCGGTTCGGTCCGCACGGTCCAGACCCGTTCGCGGCCGCGACGGCTGCTGGTCACCAGCCCGGCATTCTCCAGCAGGGCCAAGTGCTTGCTGGCGGCCTGCCGCGTCACCGGAATGGCGCTGGTGACTTGCGATGTCGAGCTCGGACCGACGTCGCACAGCCGGACGATGATGCGCAGCCGATTGGCATCGCCGAGCGCGTCGAAGATCGGCGCGCCGACACCGCTCATACCCGCGCATCTTCCAGGTACCGGCGCACGATTCCCGTCTGGATCGCCCAGCCCTCGGAGTTCGCCTCGAAGGATGCGTCCCGGCGCGCCTCGGGAAGCGCGTCGAAGCCCGATTCGACGACGGTCAACAGCACGCCTTCGTCGGTTTCGGCGAGGGTGAACTCGACCAGCGTGGTGGGTTCCCGGTCGTAGTCGACACCGGGGTCGATCGCGCCGGGATGCCAGCGGTACGCGAAGCGCCGCCGCGGTTCGATCGCGACGATGTGCCACGTCCGGCTCAGCCCGGCATGCGCCCGCTGCCGCTCGGCGACCGCCTCGTCGACGACGGTCGGGGTGATCGCCCCGGTGAGGGACGCCCCTTCGACGAACGGCCCGTCGAAGCGCACCCCGAACCAGCGGCCGAACTCCTCGGCGTCGCTGATGGCCCGCCACACCCGGTCCAGTGGCGCGCGCAGCACCACGCTCTTTTCGATCCGATCCGTACTCATATGCAACCTCCTGGTTGCCTATCAGTTCAGCACAGACCGTCACAAAGCGCAACCTTTTGGTTGCCTATCGGCGCTAGATCGCGTCCGGGTCCTCCGCGAACGCCTCGGCGGCCTTGCGGGCGAGCCCGATCGCGACGCGGGCCCACTCGGGCGTCGCCGCGGCCAGGCCGCACCTCGGGGTCACGCCGATGCGGTCGCGCAACGCCGAGCGCGAAAAGCCGAGCCGGTCGGTCACCGCCACCACCGCGGCGGCCACCTCCTCGGCCGCGGGCCGCCGCGGCGGGGCACCCGCATCGACCACGCCGAGCATGACGGCGCGACCCGATTCGACGAACGCGGCGATGCCGTCCAGGTCCGACGCCCGCAGCGTGCCCGCGTCCACCGAAACCGCACCAATCTCACTGCGCTGCAACAGCTCCCACGGAAGCCCAGCAGCGCAGCAATGCAACGCCACATCGGCGCCCACGGCCGCGACGCACGTGTCGAGCAGCGCGCCGGCCACCGCCTCGTCGAGCGCGGCCACCGGGGTCAGCGCCGTCACCCCCGTCAGCCGCCCGTCCAGCGCGGCCGGCAGCGACGGCTCGTCGAACTGCACGACGACCGGGGTGTCGAGCCGGCGCGCCAGCGCCGCGCGGTGGGCGGCGACGCCCTCGGCCAGCGACGCCGCCAGGTCGCGCACGGCCCCGGCATCGGTGATGGCCCGGTGCCCGCCGGCCAGCTCGAGCCCGGCGGCCAGCGTGATCGGCCCGGGGGCCTGCACCTTGACCACGCGCCCGCCGCCGCGCAGCCCCGCCGTCTCCCAGGCCTCCTCCAGCGCGTCCATGTCCTCGTCGAGGAGGCTGGCGGCCCGGCGGGTCACCGCGCCGGGCCGGGCGGCGATGCGGTAGCCGCGTGGCACCGTGTCGATGGCCACGTCGATCAGCAACGCGCCGGCCCGCCCGAGCAGGTCGGCGCCCACCCCCCGGGCGGGCAGCTCGACGAGGTGGGCCAGCGCGCTGCCCAGCTCGCCGACGACGACCTCGGCGGCTGTCCGCGCCGTCGTGCCGGGCCAGGATCCGACGCCGCTCGCGGCGGCGAAAACACTCACCCGGCAACCGTATTCGACGCCGCATCGTGGGCCGGTCGCCAGGGGTGTGCGGCGCGAGTAGGTTCGACCACAAAGGGTGCGAAACGGTGGGGCACATGGCGCGATGGACCCGGGCGCTACTGGTGGGTGGCGCGGTACTGCTGACGGGGGCGTGCACCCGCGTGGTGGGCGGGGAGGCCGTCGGGGGACTCGGGCCCGGCGCCCGGGGCATCCAGGGCGTGAACGTCGACGCCATCCTGCTGGACCAGCCACGGATGGGCGCGATCACCGGCGCCGGCGAGCACCTCACGATCATCCCGTCGATGGACGGCAACCGCCCGGTGGACATCGACGCCCTCGCCGACACGACGCCGGCCGAATGCCGGTTCCTCTACGCCGAGACCGCGACTTTCGGGCCCGACGTCGCGGAATTTCACAAGACCACGTTCCAGGACCCGCCCGACGGCGCCCTGATCTCCGAGGGCGCCGCGGCCTATCCCGACACCGGCGCCGCGCGGCGCGCGTTCGGCACGCTGGTGAACACCGTCGGCACCTGCGCGGGCGGGTCGGAGGGCCAGTTGCTGGTCGGCGGCTGGACCGCCAAGCCCGACGCGCTGCACCTGGGACCCGGCGGGTGCGGCCGCGATTACCGGGTGCTGTCGGTGGCCCTGCTGGAGGTCACGTTCTGCGGTTTTCCGCAGTCGGTGTCCGACATCGTGATGACGAACATCGCCGCGAACATCCCGCGCTAGCCGCTCACCAGTGGGCGGTGGTCAGCAGCTCGAAGTTCGGCCGGCCGCAGTGGATCCACATCGCGACGTGCAGCGCCGTGACGGCCAGCGAGACCGCCAGGGCGGCGATCGCCAGGCCGAAGCCCCGCTGCTCGTGCCGCGCGGCCTGGCGCAACCCGATCAGGGCGAGGGCGGCGCTCAGCACCGGGCTGCCGTACATGCCCATCAGGCTCAGCACGAACGCCGCGATGGCGAAGGCGTTGGTCTGGGCGGCCGGTTCCGCCCGCGTGTTGACGTGGTTGCAGATCATGACCGAGAGGGTCGTCGAGCGGGCTTGACGGATCCTCAAGGAATCCTTGGAACGCTCAGCGCGACGTGCCGGCGATGGTCGCGCTGCCGAGCACCTCGTCGCCGTCCGGGTCGGGGCGGTACAGCACCAGCGTCTGGCCGCGCGCCACCCCGCGCAGCGAGGCCCGCAACCGCACGACGAGCTCATCGCCGACCAGCTCGGCCACCGCGCCGACCGTCTCGCCGTGCGCGCGCACCTGCACCGCGCACTCGACGGGGCCCGCCGGCGCGGCGCCCGCGGTGAACACCGGGGACCGCCCGGTCAGCCCGCGTACGTCCAGCTCGGCCGCCTCGCCCACCCGGACCGTGCCGGTTTCGGCGTCGATGGCCGTCACGTAGCGCGGGCGGCCGTCGGGTCCCGGCCCGGCGATGCCCAAGCCCTTGCGCTGCCCGACGGTGAAGCCGTGCACCCCATCGTGGGTGGCCAGCACGGCGCCGTCGGTGGTGACGACGTTGCCGCGCCGCACCCCGATCCGCTCGCCCAGGAATGCCCGCGTGTTGCCGGACGGGATGAAGCAGATGTCGTGGCTGTCCGGCTTGTCGGCGACGGCCAGGCCGCGACGGGCGGCCTCGGCGCGGATGTGGGGCTTGGGGGTGTCGCCGATCGGGAACACCGCGTGCCGCAGCTGCTCGGCGGTCAACACGGCCAGCACGTAGGACTGGTCCTTGTCGGTGTCGACGGCGCGGCGCAGCCGCCCCTCCGACAGCCGGGCGTAGTGGCCGGTGGCCACCGTGTCGAAGCCCAGCGCAACGGCTTTGTTGGCCAGCGCCGAGAACTTGATCCGCTGGTTGCAGCGCACACAGGGGTTCGGCGTCTCCCCCCGCTCATACGACGACACGAAATCGTCGATGACGTCGGCTTCGAATCGCTCCGCGAAATCCCAGACGTAGAACGGAATTCCGAGGACATCGGCGACACGGCGGGCGTCGGAGGCGTCTTCCTTCGAGCAGCAGCCGCGCGAGCCGGTGCGCAACGTGCCCGGCGCCGTCGACAGCGCCAGGTGCACGCCGACCACGTCGTGCCCGGCGTCGACCATGCGGGCGGCGGCGACCGACGAGTCGACGCCACCGCTCATCGCGGCGAGGACCTTCACTTACGGCGCCCCCGCGGCGGCCAGGGCGGCCCGTCGGGCGCGGTCCACGGCCCCGGGCAGCACCCGCAACACCGCGTCGACGTCGGCGTCGACGCTGGTGTGCCCCAACGACAGTCGCAGCGAGCCGCGGGCGCTGGCCGGGTCGACGCCCATCGCGATCAGCACGTGCGACGGCTGCGCGACACCGGCGGTGCAGGCCGATCCCGTCGAACACTCGATCCCGTTGGCGTCCAACAACATCAGCAGCGCGTCGCCCTCGCAGCCGCGGAAGGTGAAGTGCGCGTTGCCGGGCAGCCGCTGGGGGTACCTCCCGCTTGCGGGGGATGGGTCGCGGGCGCCGTTGAGGCTGACGTCGGCGATACCGGCCAGCACCCGGTCGACCAGGCGGTCGCGCAGCGCCCGCAGCCGAGCGGCGTTGGGCTCGAGCCCGTCCACCGCGATGCGGACCGCGGCCGCCATCCCGACGGCGCCGGCGACATCGGGTGTGCCCGAACGGATGTCACGCTCCTGCCCGCCGCCGTGGGAGAGCGGGACGCAGGCGGCGTCGCGGCGCAGCAGCAGCGCGCCCACCGCGGGCGGGCCGCCGAACTTGTGCGCGGCCACGCTCATCGCCGACAGGCCGCTGGCCGCGAAGTCGGCCGGCAGCTGACCCACCGCCTGGACGGCGTCGCTGTGCATCGGGACCCCGAATTCGGCGGCGACGGCGGCGAGTTCGGCGACCGGCATGACGGTGCCGACCTCGTTGTTGGCCCACATCACCGAGACCAGCGCGACGTCGTCATGGGTCTGCAGCGCCTCGCGCAGCGCGGCCGCCGACACCGAGCCGTCGGCGGCGGTGGGCAGCCAGGTCACCTGGGCGCCTTCGTGTTCGACGAGCCAGTTCACCGAGTCCAGCACGGCGTGGTGTTCGACGGCGCTGGTGATGATGCGGCGGTGGCGCGGCTCGGCGTCGTGGCGGGCCCAGTAGATCCCCTTGACGGCCAGGTTGTCGCTCTCGGTGCCGCCCGCGGTGAAGATCACCTCCGACGGGCGCGCGCCGAGCTTGTCGGCGATCAGCTCGCGGGACTCCTCGACCCGCCGCCGCGCCGCCCGCCCGCTGGTGTGCAGCGACGACGCGTTGCCCACGGTGCCGAGCGCGGCCGTCATCGCCTCGATGGCGGCGGGGTGCATCGGGGTGGTGGCGGCGTGATCCAGGTAGACCATGACCCGCCCCACGATACCGGCCCTTGGCGCCGGTCAGGCCACCAGCACGTGGCCCCCGACGCCCGCGAGCACCGCGGACTGGCAGCGCCGGGCCAGGTCCCGCCGGTCGGCGCCGGGCAGCTGCAGCGATTCGACGCGCACGCACGCCAGCGTGCGGCGCATGGTGAGCAGCCGGGCGATCGACCGCGGCAGGGTGTCGTCACCGACGAACGCCGGCGCGGTCGACACGGCGCCGTCGACGTGGTGGTAGCTCAGCCGCAGCGGCTGCACCGGGCGCCCGGCGTCGATCGCGGCCTGGAACATCGCCGGGTAGAACGCCCCGCAGTCCAGGCCGCACCACGTGGTGCCCTCGGGAAAGGCCACCACGGTCTGCCCGGCGCGCAGCCGGCGCGCGACGGCGTCCACCACCCCGGGCAGCCGGCGCAGGCTGGCCCGCTCGATCGGGATGATCTTCAGCAGACGGGCGACGACGCCGGTGGCCGGTCCGGCGAACATGTCGGCCCGCGCGACGAACGAACCGGGCAGCACCGCCCCGATCGCGAATGCGTCCAGCCACGACACGTGGCCGCTGACCACCAGGACCCCGCGCAGGTTGCGAATCGGATTGCCCGACACCGTGATTCGTACGCCAAAGCACCGCAGCACCAGCCGGCAATAGGCCCGCTGTACCCGCGTGCGTCCCGGCAGCGGAGCTGCAAGCAGCGGCAGGCCGGGCGCCAACAGCAGCGCCAACGTGACGCGCAGCGCCACCCGCAGCACCACCACCGGGCGCCGCGACGTGGCGCCGGTGACCACACAGCCCGCGCCGCACGCGGTGCGGGGCAGCCAGGAGTGGCCGCGCGGGCTCATCGCGCCCCGGCCGCCATCTCGGTCGCGGCCGACACGGACCGCAGCCGCCTCAGGTAGCGGGTGTCGGCGCGGGCCTTGTCCAGCAGCACGCAGAAGTCGCCGACACCGAAGTCGGGGTCATGCGCCGGCTCGCCGCAGACCCGCGCGCCCAGCCGCAGATACCCGCGCATCAGCGGCGGCACCGACGGCCGCGGCGGCGCGGGGATGTCGTCGAGGACCCGCCCGGCCACCCGCACGGGCCGGTGCGGGTGCACCCGGTAGTCCGCTGGGGCGGCGTGGCGGCTCAGGACGAAGTCGCGCACGCCGCGCAGCTCGCTGCCGCGCTCCCCGATCGGCACCGACACGCAGCCGGTCACGTGGTCGTAGCCGTAACGGTCCAGGTAGGCCAGGATGCCCGCCCACATCAGCAGCACGACGCCGCCGTTGCGGTGCCCCTCGCTCACCGCGGCGCGGCCCATCTCCACCAGCGACGGACGCAGCGGGTCGAAGGCGCGAAGGTCGAATTCCGTGGCGGTGTAGAGCCCCCCGGCGGCGATGGCGCCCGCCGGCGCCAGCATCCGGTAGCAGCCCACCAGCTCGCCGGTGTCGTCGTCGCGGACCAGCAGGTGGTCGCAGTATTCGTCGAAGCGGTCGGCGTCCCGCCGCTGCCCGTCCGGGGGCATCGTGAATCCCGGTGTGCCGGCGAACACGTCGTAGCGCAGCCGCTGCGCGGCCTCAATCATGTCAATGTCGGTGGACAGCAACAGGGAGTAGCGCGGCGCCCCGCGCACCTGGTCGCCGGGTATCAGGACGGAAGCGGTGCTCATGGCACACAACGTGGCGCAAGCGACCTGCCATTCGGCATCGGCGCCGTGACATTTCGGTGCACGTCAAGTGACGAAACGTCGCCGGCTCAGAGCCGCCGCGCGTATCCGCTCGGCGCCACCCCGTGCCAGCGCTTGAAGGCGTTGGAAAACGTCGAGACCTCGGTATAGCCCAGCCGCTTGGACACCTCCTCCACGGTCAGCCCGACGTTGCGCAGCAAGTCGACCGCCACCGTGGAGCGCGCGTCGTTCAACAGCTCCCGAAAGGAGGTGCCCTCCTCGGCCAGCCGGCGCCGCAGCGTTCGCGGATGGACGCAGAGGTCGGCGGCGATGTCGGGAAGGGTTGGGAAGAACCCTGATTCGCGGAACAGCTTGCTGCGCACCTGCGCGGTGAGGCCCCGGCGCTGCTCGTGACGCTGCATCAGCGCGTCACACTGCGCGAGGCACATCTGCAGGGTGTGGTGGTCGGCCTGGGGCAGCGGCTCGTCGAACATCGCGAGCGGCATGTGCAGCTTGGTCAGCGGTTGACCGAATGAAATGTCCTTGACCTGAACGTACTCCAGCAGCGGGCGTAGCAGGTCTTCGTCCACCGCGACCTCGGCCGACAGCTGGTCGGCGTACTTCGTGGCGACGGGGAGGGTGAAAACCGTTGTGGTCGACATGATCCCGGCGATGTCGCGCTCGAGGAAGAACCTGCGTACGTCGGCGGGCAGATGTTCCGCGTGCAGTTCGATCACGCATTCGTAGGCGGTCTCGGACAACCGGATTTCGATGTGCATCATGGTCAATGCGAAGTAGCGCATGGTGATCGCGGAAAACTCGCGAAGGGTGGCGCACGACATCGCGGCGAACCCCAGCAGGCCGAAGTGGGTGAAGGAGAACCTGCTGCCCACGTCGACGCCGACGCCGACGTCATCCGGCAGCCGTTCCAGCAGCCCGCGCACCGCGGTCAGCTCGTCGAGCGGGGTGACCACGGCGTCCGGGTCGTCGAGATCCGCGGGATCGATCGCGGTGCCCGCCAAGACATCCCGGGTGGGCACCCCGCGGGCGTTGGCCACCTCGCACAGCACCCGGGTCGCATACACCGGATGCCATACCTCGGCCGGTAACGAAGGTTGCGCCACGGGCTGTCCTCAATGCTCAAACTTGCGTCCCATTCTCTCATTACCGAGGGCCTAGGTCACTTCCTACCGTGAGTCCCGTCCGAAAAAACCGATCACTCAAGGAATGATCACCATGAGCACAACCCTTCTCCGCCTCGCCCGTTTCGCAGCGTTGCCGGCGGCCGGCGCGGCCATCGTCGGCGCCGTGGTCGTCGGAATGGACGACACCGCATACGGAAACCACCAGGGCCACCAGATGATTCAGGCCGACCCGACGGCAACGCCCCGGCCGTGGTACCCCAACCCCCGTGGCGGCAGGACGAATCCGTGGGGACCGACTCGCCCCGGCTATCCGACCGACGTCGTCCGCCCGGCGCCGCCCCGGCCGTGAGCCGTTGGTGACCACGCCCCCGAACGGCGGCTTCGGCCGGCGCTTCGGGGGCGCGCCACCGCAGGACAGGAGTTCGAACCATGGATTTCGGTGCGCTTCCGCCGGAGATCAACTCGGCGCGGATATATGCCGGCCCCGGCGCGGGGCCGCTGTTGACCGCCGCCACGGCGTGGGCCGAGCTGGGCGGCGAATTGTATTCGGCGGCAGCGGCTTACCGGTC
Organism: Mycobacterium sp. NGS63; assembly: GCF_059812295.1. Taxonomy (NCBI): domain Bacteria; kingdom Bacillati; phylum Actinomycetota; class Actinomycetes; order Mycobacteriales; family Mycobacteriaceae; genus Mycobacterium; species Mycobacterium sp. NGS63. The sequence continues at coordinate 416,197 of NZ_JCALCJ010000004.1, read as the reverse complement.
GTTGATCACCGGCCTCACCGCCGGGCCGTGGCTCGGCCCGGCGGCGGTGGCCGCCGCCGGCGCGGCCGCGGCCTTCGCGGCCTGGACGGAAGGGGCGGCCCTGCAGGCCGAGCAGGCGGCCGCCCAGGCGACGGCGGCGGCCGCCGCCTACGAAGCGGCCTATCTGGCCGCCGTCCCGCCGGCGCTCATCGCGGTCAACCGCGCGCAGTTGGCGGTGCTGACCGCGACCAACTTCTTCGGCCAGAACTCGGCGGCGATCGCGGCGACCGAGGCGTGCTACGGCGAGATGTGGGCGCAGGACGCCGCGGCGATGTACGCCTACGCGGCCCGGTCGGCGTCGGCATCGACGCTGGCACCGTTCACGTCGCCGCCGCAGGTCACCAGGCCCGCCGGGGCGCTCGCGCAGGCCGCCGCGGTCGTCGCTGCCACCGGCCAGTCCGCGGCGAGTCACCTGGCGCTGACCGGCTTGGTGACGTCGGTTCCCGCGGCGCTGGACGGGCTCGCCACGCCGGGCGGCGTCTCGGGGGCGCTGAGTTCGGCCCTGTCCGCGGTGTCGAACTTCCTCGACGACTTGCCTTTCTTGCTTCCCAGCTACCTGATGACGGCGCTCACCCCGATCTACGCGCTGTCCAGCGTGTTGGGGATGGCCCAGACGCTGCAGGGCATGGCGGTCACCGCGGCCCAGCAGGCCGCCGTGGTGGCGGAGGACGCCGCGGCCGAGGCCGCGGGCGCGGCCGGCGCCAACAGTCTCGGCCTGGGCGGCGCCGTGGCCAGCATGGGTCAGGCCGCCAGCCTGGGGCCGCTGTCGGTGCCGCCGAGCTGGACCAGCGCGATCCCGACGGTCCCGCTCAGCGCCGGCGGTTCCGCGTCGGCGTCCGCCGGGCTCGGCGGCGCGGAAATCGTGCCGCCGACCCTGCTGGGTGGGCTGCCGCGCGGGGCGGGGTCCGCGCGGTCGGCCGCCCTCCCCCGCTACGGGCTGGTTCCCACCGTGATGGCGCAGCCGCCGTCCGCCGGGTACGGCGCCGCCATCTGACCCGCCGGTGCCGACCACGGATTGTCGTAAATCCGCAAGTTTGTGTCCGAATCTCTCCTTATCGGCGGGCGGGGACGTCCCTACAGTCGGCTCATGGAGTACCTGGCCGCTGCGGGCCGGGCGATGGCGCTCGCCAGAATAGGTTGCGCCAGTTGGTGTTTCAGCGCACTGACGGGAGGCGCGACATGTCGTTTGTGATCGCGTTGCCGGACACGGTGACGGCGGCGGCGGCGGATGTGGCGAGCATCGGCTCGGCGATCAGCGCGGCCAACCGGGCCGCGGCGCTGCCGACGACGGCGGTGCTGGCGGCGGGTGCCGACGAGGTGTCGGCGGCGGTGACGGCCCTGTTCGGGGGGCACGCCCAGGGCTATCAGGCGCTGGCCGCGCAGGCCGAGGCGTTTCACGAGCAGTTCGTGCAGGCCCTGAGCGGGGGCGCCGGCTCGTATGCGACCGCCGAGGCCGCGAGCGCCGCGGTCATGGCCAATCCGCTGCAGACCCTGCAGCAAGACGTACTCAACGCGATCAACCCGCCCCTCCAGGCGCTGACGGGGCGCCCGCTGGTCGGCAACGGCGCCAACGGCGCCCCGGGCACCGGGGCGGACGGCGGCAACGGCGGGTGGCTGATCGGCAACGGCGGGACCGGCGGCTCCGGCGCGGGCTCGGGGACCGGCGTCGGCCAGAACGGCGGAAACGGCGGAGCCGCCGGATTACTCGGCAACGGCGGCGCCGGCGGCGCCGGCGGGGTCGGCATCGCCAACGGCGGCAACGGCGGCGCCGGCGGGCCCGGCGGGCTGTTCGGCCTCGCCGGCGCGGGCGGCGCCGGCGGATCCGCCCTGACCGTCGGCGGCAATGGTGGCGCCGGCGGCACCGGACTGTTCAACCTCGGCGGCGCCGGCGGAGCCGGCGGGAGCGGCATCACCGCCGGGAACGGCGGCGCGGGCGGCACCGGGCTGTTCGCCGCCGGCGGCGCCGGCGGGCCCGGGGGGTTCACCCCCGCCGCCAACGGAACCGGCGGAACCGGTGGGGCCGGCGGCGCCGGGATCTTCGCGCCGGGCGGGGCCGGCGGGAACGGCGGGGACGGTGGCGCCGGCGGCACGGGCGGGGCCGGCGGTGCCGCACTGTTCGCGACCGGCGGGGCCGGCGGCACCGGGGGAAACGCAACCGGGTCCTTCGGCGTCGGCGGCAACGGCGGCAATGGCGGGGCCGCCATGTACGTCGGCGACGGCGGGGCCGGCGGCGCGGGCGGACTAGGGCCCGGCCCCGGCGGCAACGGCGGCAACGGCGGCGCGGGCGGCCTGCTCGGCGGGGCCGGCGGCGATGGCGGGGCCGGCGGCACCGGGCTCAGCATCGCCGGTGGCAACGGCGGACTCGGCGGGAACGCCGGCCTGATCTCGGGCGCCGGCGGTACCGGCGGCGCCGGGGGGACCAGCTTAAACGTCGGCGGGAACGGCGGGATCGGCGGCAACGGCGCGCTGATCTCGGGGTCCGGCGGCCACGGGGGCGTGGGCGGCACCAGCACGGGCACGATGGGCGGCGAGCGCGGCGGCAATGGCGGCAACGGCGGCCACAGCGGCCTGATGGGCGGCGGCGGCGCGGCCGGCGCCGGCGGGGACTCGTTCTTGACCGGTGGGGTCGGCGGTATCGGCGGCGCGGCGGTGTTCGGTGTCGCCGGCGCCGGCGGGACCGGCGGCGTCGGGTTCGACGGCATAAGCGGGAACGGCGGGGCTGGCGGCACCTCGCTGTTCGGCGTCGGCGGGGCCGGTGGCGCCGGCGGGAGCAGCTCGTCCGGAACCGGAGCCGGGGCCGGCGGGGCCGGTGGGGCGGCCACCTACTTCGGTACCGGCGGCGACGGCGGCGCCGGCGGGAATGGCGGGAGGTTTACCGGTCCCGGCGGCAACGGCGGCGCGGGCGGCGCCGGCGGCCTGTTCTTCGGCAACGGCGGCGACGGCGGAGTCGGCGGGCCGTCCAATGGCGCCGCCGGGAACGGCGGCGCGGGCGGCAACGCCACGTACTTCGGCTCCGGCGGCTCCGGCGGCGCCGGCGGCCACGGCGGCGCCGCCGGGAATGGCGGGAACGGCGGGTCCGGCGGCAACGCCGGCCTGGTCTTCGGCAACGGGGGCGGCGGCGGGGCCGGCGGGCTGGCCGACGCCACTACCGGCGGCAACGGCGGCAACGGCGGCGCGGCGGGGATGGTCGGCGACGGCGGCGACGGCGGGGGCGGCGGGTTCGGCCTCACGACCGGCGGCAACGGCGGCAACGGCGGCAACGCGCAGGAGGGCGTCGGCGGCAACGGCGGCAACGCCGGTATCGGGACGACGACCAACGGCACCCCCGGCGCCGGTGGGGCCGGGCTGGTCCCCGGCAATCCGGGGGCGCCCGCTTAGGCCCGCCGCGAATACGCTCGGGGCGCGACGCCGTACCAGCGCTTGAAGGCGCTGGAAAACGTCGAGACGTCGGTGTAGCCGAGCCGCTTGGACACCTCCTCGACGGTCAGCCCCACGTTGCGCAGCAGGTCGGCGGCCACCGCGGACCGGGTTTCGTTCAGCAGCGCGCGAAAGGACGTGCCTTCGTCGCTGAGCTGACGCCCCAGGGTGCGCGGATGGACGTTGAGCTCGGCGGCAACGCCGGAAAGCGTTGGCACAAGCCCGGATTCGCCGAACAGCTTGGCGCGCACCCGCGCCGCGACGCCCCGGCGCGGCTCGTGGCGCTGCATCAGCGCGTCGCACTGTGCGAGGCACATTTCCAGGGTGTGCCGGTCGGCCTGCGGCAGCGGCTCCTCACACATCGCGCGCGGCATGCGCACCCGGGTGAGCGCCCGGCCGAAGGTGATGTCCTTGACCTGCTGGAATTCCAGCACCGAGCCCAGCAGCTCTTCCTCGACCGCCAGCTCCGACGACATCTGGTCGGCGTAACGCGATGTCAGCGGAAGCGTGAAAACCGTTGTGGTCGCCATGATCCCGGCGACGTCGCGTTCGACGAAGAACGTTCGCACGTCGTCGGGCAGGTGGTCGGCGTGCATCTCGACGATGCATTCGTCGGCGGTCTTGGCCACCGTGATCTCGATGTGCAGCATGGTCAGCGCGAAATAGCGCGCGGTGATCGTGTACAGCTCACACAGGTTGGCGCACGACATCGCGGCGAACCCCCACAAGCCGAAGTGGGTGAACGAGAACCGGCTGCCCACGTCGACGCCGACGCCCGCGCCGTCGGGCAGCCGGGCCAGCACGTTGCGCACGGCGGTGGTCTCGTCGAGCGCGCTGACCGCGGTGTCCGCGTCATCGAGGTCGCGCGGTTCGATCGCGGTGCCAGCCAGCGCCTCGACGGTCGACACCCCGCGCTCGTTGGCCACCTCGCACAGCACCCGGGTCGCATACACCGGGTGCCAGACCTCGGCCGGTGACGGCAGCTGTTCCACTCCTCGCCCACATCCTCGATGAGGAGTGCATTGTCTCACCGCCGGGGTTCGCCAGCAGACGCAAAAGCCCCTATCTCGTGGGGGAGATAGGGGCTTTTGCGTCTGCTCGCGGAGTAGCTCAGCCCTTGCGGGCCTTGATCGCGTCGGTCAGCTGCGGGGCGACCTTGAACAGGTCGCCCACCACGCCGTAGTCGGCGATCTCGAAGATCGGCGCCTCTTCGTCCTTGTTGACCGCCACGATCGTCTTGGAGGTCTGCATGCCGGCGCGGTGCTGGATCGCCCCGGAGATGCCCAGCGCGATGTACAGCTGCGGCGACACGGTCTTACCCGTCTGGCCGACCTGGAACTGGCCCGGGTAGTAGCCGGAGTCGACCGCGGCACGCGACGCGCCGACGGCGGCGCCTAGCGAGTCGGCCAGCGCCTCGACCACGGAGAAGTTCTCCGCGCTGCCCACGCCGCGGCCACCGGAGACCACGATGCTGGCCTCGGTCAGCTCCGGGCGGTCACCGGCCACCGCGGGCTCGCGGGCGGTGACCTTGGTGGCGTTCTCGGCGGGGGCGGGCACCTCGACCGTGACCTGCTCGCCGGCGCCGGCCTGCGGCTCGGCGTCGACGGCACCGGCGCGCACCGTGATCACCGGGGTGTCGCCGTTGGCCTGCGCCTCGACGGTGAATGCGCCACCGAAGATGGAGTGGACGGCTTTGTTGCCCTCTTTGACCTCGACCACGTCGACCAGCAGGCCGGACCCGATCCGGGCCGCAAGGCGGCCCGCGATCTCCTTGCCGTCGGCGCTGGCGGCCAGCAAAACCGCTGCCGGAGAAGCGGATTCGGCCAGCGAGGCCAGGACGTCGACCACCGGGGTGATGAGGTACTTGTCGACGTCGTCGGACTCGGCGACGTAGACCTTGGCGGCGCCGGCCTCCTTCAGGCCGTCGGCCAGCGGCGCGGCCGTGCCGGGCGCGCCGACGACGACGGCGGCCGGCTCGCCCAGGGCGCGGGCGGCGGTGATCAGTTCGGCGGTGACCTTCTTCAACGCGCCTTCGGCGTGCTCGACGAGCACCAAAACTTCAGCCATGGGTTATTTCGCTCTTCTCGTGTCTCAAGGGTCGGGGGCTAGATGATTTTCTGGGCGACCAGGTACTGGGCGACCTGGTTGCCGCCCTCGCCTTCGTCGGTGACCTTCTCACCCGCGGTCTTGGGCGGCTTGGGCGTCGACGACAGCACCGACGACCCGGCGTTGCCCAGCCCGACCTCGTCGGCCTCGACCCCGATCTCGGCCAGGCTCAGCACCGTGACCTCTTTCTTCTTGGCGGCCATGATGCCCTTGAACGACGGGAAGCGCGGCTCGTTGATCTTCTCGGTCACGCTCACCACGGCGGGCAGGCTGGCCTCGAGGGTGAAGACGCCGTCGTCCGTCTCGCGCTCGCCGGTGATCTTGTCGCCCTCGACCGACAGCTTGCGCAGGTGCGTCAGCTGCGGCAGGCCCAGGTACTCGGCGATGATCGCCGGCACCGCACCGCCGACACCGTCGGTGGCCTCGTTGCCGGCGATGACCAGTTCGGTGCCCTCGATGGTGCCCAGCGCGCGCGCCAGCGCCCACCCGGTCTGGATGACGTCGGATCCGTGCATGCCTTCGTCCTTGAGGTGGACGGCCTTGTCGGCGCCCATGGACAGGGCCTTGCGGATCGCCTCGGTGGCCCGCTCCGGGCCGGCGGTCAGCACGGTCACCGACCCGTCGACGCCGTCGGCGGCTTCCTTCTCCCGAATTTGCAGCGCCTCTTCCACGGCGCGCTCGTTGATCTCGTCCAGCACCGCGTCGGCGGCCTCGCGGTCCAGCGTGTAATCGCCGTCGGTGAGCTTGCGCTCCGACCAGGTGTCTGGGACCTGCTTGATCAGGACCACGATGTTCGTCATGAGTGTGGTTCGTCCTCCTCGAAGGGGTCGCGCAGCGGTCGACTGCGGACCTCGGTCACGCACTTCTTAACTGCACAGCGTGTTACTGGCGGGTAACTTTGTGCGGTCTGCTCTCACACCATAGCTGGTAGTAGGGCAGGTTCTTTCGCCCCGTCTGCCCCTCCCGGCAGGGGTGCCCAGTTCCCGGTTCGCGAATCGGACACTTCGCGTTAGCCTGCCTATGCCATGAGCGCACACCCGTCCGACGTCCCCCCGCACGCCTCCCCCGAGGAGGCAGCCGTGCTGACGCTGACGGGCGAGCGCACCATCCCCGACCTGGACATCGAGAACTACTGGTTTCGCCGCCATCAGGTCGTCTACCAGCGCCTTGCCCCGCGCTGCGCGGGCGCCGACGTGCTCGAGGCCGGCTGCGGCGAGGGCTACGGCGCCGACCTGATCGCCGCCGTCGCGCGCCGCGTGGTCGCCGTGGACTACGACGCCACCGCCGTGGCCCACGTCCAACGCCGCTACCCGCGCGTCGAGGTCATGCAGGCCAACCTCGCCGAGCTTCCGCTGCCCGACGCGTCGGTCGACGTTGTGGTGAATTTCCAGGTCATCGAGCATCTGTGGGATCAGCCACAATTCGTCGCCGAGTGTGCCCGGGTGCTGCGCCCGTCGGGCCTGCTGCTGGTGTCCACCCCCAACCGGATCACCTTCTCCCCCGGCCGCGACACCCCCGTCAACCCGTTTCACACTCGCGAGCTCAACGCCGCCGAGCTGACCGAGCTGCTGGTCGGGGCGGGCTTCGCCGGCGTGGAAATGTACGGGTTGTTTCACGGCCCGCGACTGCGCGAGCTGGATGCCCGCCACGGCGGGTCGATCATCGACGCCCAGATCGCCCACGCGGTGGGCGGCACGCCGTGGCCACCCGAACTGGTGGCCGACGTCGCCTCGGTCGGCTGCGACGACTTCGACATCCTCGACACCGACATCGACGCCAGCCTGGACCTCATCGCGGTCGCGGTGCGGCCGTGAGCAATTCCCAGGGCCGGGTGCCCGGTCTGTTCACCCTGGTGCTGCACACCCACCTGCCGTGGCTTGCCCACCACGGCCGCTGGCCGGTCGGCGAGGAATGGCTGTATCAGTCCTGGGCGGCGGCCTACCTGCCGCTGCTGCGGGTGCTGCGCACCCTGGCCGACGAGGACCGGCACAGCCTGCTCACCCTCGGGGTCACCCCGGTGGTCAACGCCCAGCTCGACGACCCGTACTGCCTCGACGGCATGCACCGCTGGCTGGCCAACTGGCGGCTGCGCGCGGCCGAGGCCGCCAGCGTGCGCTCGGCGCCGAGATCGAAGTCGGCCGACTACCAGTCGTGCACGCCGGAAGCGTTGCGCGCCTTCGGTATTCGCGAATCCGCCGAGGCCGACCGGGCGCTCGAGGACTTCGCCACCCTGTGGCGCCACGGCGGCAGCCCGCTGCTGCGCGGCCTGATCGACGCGGGGACCGTGGAGCTGCTCGGCGGCCCCCTGGCCCACCCGTTCCAGCCGCTGCTGAATCCGCGGCTGCGCGAGTTCGCCCTGCGCGAGGGCCTGGCCGACGCTCAAGCGCGCCTGGCCCACCGCCCGACCGGGATCTGGGCGCCCGAGTGCGCGTATGCCCCGGGCCTGGAACGCGACTACGCGGCCGCCGGGGTCGGCCACTTCATGGTCGACGGCCCGTCGCTGCACGGCGACACCGCGCTGGGCCGTCCCGTCGGCGACACCGGCGTGGTCGCGTTCGGGCGCGACCTGCAGGTCAGCTACCGGGTGTGGTCGCCGAAATCGGGCTACCCCGGCCACGCCGCCTACCGCGACTTCCACACCTACGACCACCTCACCGGCCTCAAGCCGGCGCGCGTCACCGGCCGCAACGTGCCCTCGGAGGCCAAGGCGCCCTACGATCCCGAGCGCGCCGACGGCGCGGTCGACGCCCACGTCGCCGACTTCGTCGACGTCGTCCGCGACCGGTTGACCAGCGAGTCCGAGCGCATCGGGCGGCCCGCCCACGTCGTCGCGGCCTTCGACACCGAGCTGTTCGGCCACTGGTGGTACGAGGGCCCGACATGGCTGGCGCGGGTGCTGCGCGCCCTGCCCGCCGCCGGGGTGCGGGTGGGCACGCTGCGCGACGCGATCGACGCCGGGTTCGTCGGCGACGCGGTCGCGCTGCCGGCCAGCTCGTGGGGTTCGGGCAAGGACTGGCAGGTGTGGGCCGGAGAGCAGGTGGCCGACCTGGTCCAGCTCAACACCGAGGTGGTCGACACCGCGCTGAGCACGGTCGACAAGGCGCTGTCGCAGAACGCGTCGCTGGACGGGCCGCTGCCCCGCGACCACGTCGCCGACCAGATCCTGCGCGAGACCCTGCTCACCGTCTCCAGCGACTGGCCGTTCATGGTGAGCAAGGACTCCGCCGCCGACTACGCCCGCTACCGCGCCCACCTGCACGCGCACGCCACCCGCGAGATCGCCGGGGCCCTGGCCTCGGGTCGTCGCGACGCCGCGCAACGGCTGGCAGACGGGTGGAATCGGGCGGACGGCCTGTTCGGCGCCCTGGATGCGCGTAGGCTGCCCCGGTGAGTTCCCGCCTCCCCTTCTGCCGCGAGCGCCCGTGTCTGCACACGACACGCCGGTCACCGTTGGCATTTTGGGGACGGTCGCGACGAACTGGGCGGGCGCGCGCGTGAAAATTTTGATGGTGTCGTGGGAGTACCCGCCGGTGGTGATCGGCGGGCTGGGCCGACACGTGCATCACCTCTCGACCGCGCTGGCCGCCGCCGGCCACGAGGTCGTGGTCCTGTCGCGCCGCCCGACGGGCACCGATCCCAGCACGCACCCGTCGTCCGACGAGTTCAGCGAGGGCGTCCGGGTGATCGCGGCCGCGCAGGACCCGCACGAGTTCACCTTCAGCAACGACATGATGGCCTGGACCCTGGCGATGGGGCACGCGATGATTCGCGCCGGGCTGTCGCTGGACTTCACCCCCGACGTGGTGCACGCCCACGACTGGCTGGTGGCCCATCCCGCCATCGCGCTGGCCCAATTCTTCGACGTGCCAATGGTTTCCACGATCCACGCGACCGAGGCCGGCCGGCACTCCGGCTGGGTCAGCGGGGCGGTCAGCCGTCAGGTGCACGCCGTCGAGTCGTGGCTGGTGCGCGAATCCGACTCGCTGATCACATGTTCGGCGTCGATGGCCGACGAGATCACCGAGCTGTTCGGCCCCGGCCTGGCCGAGACCATCGTGATCCGCAACGGCATCGACGCGGCGCGCTGGCCGTTCGCGGCCCGCCGGCCGCGCACCGGACCCGCCGAGCTGCTCTACCTCGGGCGCCTCGAATACGAAAAGGGTGTGCACGACGTCATCGCGGCGCTGCCCCGGATCCGGCGCACCCACCCCGGCACCACCCTGACCATTGCCGGCGAGGGCACCCAGCTCGACTGGCTCACCCAGCAGGCCCGTAAACACCGGGTGCTCAAGGCAATTCGGTTCGTCGGGCACCTCGACCACGACGGGCTGCTCGCGGTGCTGCATCGCGCCGACGCCGCGGTGCTGCCCAGCCACTACGAGCCGTTCGGGCTCGCGGCCCTCGAGGCCGCCGCGGCCGGCACCCCGCTGGTGACCTCCAACATCGGCGGGCTGGGCGAGGCGGTGATCGACGGGCAGACCGGCGTCTCGTGCCCGCCCCGCGACGTGGCGGCGCTGGCCTCGGCGGTGCGCGGCGTGCTCGACGACCCGGGCGCCGCGCAGCGGCGCGCCCACGCCGCCCGCGAACGGCTCACCTCCGATTTCGATTGGCACACCGTGGCCGCCGAAACCGCGCAGGTCTATCTGGCCGCCAAGCGCGGCGAGCGACAGCCACACCCCCGCATGCCCATCGTCGAGCACGCGCTGCCGGACCGGTAATTCACACCGGCAGCACGATCCCGGTGGCCGGGCCCAGGATGATCTGCTGCCCGCCCGGCGGCACGTAACCGCCGGTGGGCCCGTAGATGCCGTACATCGGATCGGTCGGGCCGTGCCCGGTGAAGATGTCGTTGATCCAGCCCGTGGACAGCGTGTACACGGCCGCGGTGTTGCCCGGCGGGGAGAACCCGGTCACCAGTTGCAGGACGAAGTCGGTGACGGGGTTGGCGCCCAGCATCGAGTCGACGTGCGAGCCACCCGCGAGCTCGACCCCGACGAATTGCCCGGGGTACAGGCTGACCAGTTGATTCGTGGTGGCGCCCAACGCATTCCACGCCTGCGGCGGCGCGGCCACCACGTAGTCGGGGATGTCCAACGTCTTCAGCTCGGCGATCGACGCCGCGAAGGCCGCCGAGTTGTTTGCCACCCCGTCGAACATCACCACGCCTTCGAGGTGGTTGGCGGCGGTGTTCGCCCCGAGGTCCGCGACGTAGTCACCGGCGGCGATCGTGGCGAGGCCGCCGCCGGCGGAATGTCCGGCCAAAAAGAAACTCTGCGGCAGCGTGCCCTGGTAGCCGGCGCACTGCGCGCTGAGATTGAGCGCCGCCTCGTTGCCGAGGAACAACGAGGCCACGCCCTGCTGCATGCTCGCGCCGCCCAGCCAAAGCCCCAGCGGCAGCGGGATGAACGGCAGGGTGGGAGTGACCACGATGCTGTCGGTCTGCGCCGCCAGCTGCGCGGCCAGCGGGCCGTAGAACCAACCGGTCACCCCGAAGCCGTGCTGCAGATAGATGACGTCGTTGGCGTGCACGGAACCGTCCGCCTGGGTCGGGAAGTACCACCGCGCGGGAGCGGGGAAGTTGAACGGACCGAACTGGTAACCGAAGAACGAAAACGGGCCGACGGGAATGTTCAGGATCGAGAACCCCTGCCGGACCCCGGTCACGCCGTAATTGGGCGCGCTGGTACCCGCGAGCGCGGTCGCGTTCGTCGCGTCAGCCGCCGTATACGCCGCCGAGGACGCGCCCAACGCCCGCACGAACTGGGCATGGAACGCCGCGGCCTGCGCGCTCAGCACCTGGAATTCCCGGGCGCAGCCGCCGAACACGCCCGCGACGGCCGCCGACACCTGATCGCCGGCCGCCACGACGATTCCCGTCGTCGAGGGCGCCGCCGCGGCGAGCGCACCCTGGACGCCCTGGCCGATCCCGGCCAGGTCCTCCGACGCGACGGCAATGGCCTCGGACGCGGCGATCACGTACGCCATCGGCGAATGGTAGCCAGGCGGAGTTCGGTGGCGCCGGATAACGTCGAGAACATGGGGCTGGAATATTCGAGCGTCGTCGACGCGCCGCGCACCGAGGTCTTCGCCTGGCATGCCAGACCGGGCGCCTTCAACCGGCTGTCGCCGCCGTGGCAACCGCTGCGCGTGCTCACCGAGGCCGCCTCGCTCGAGGACGGACGCGCCGTCCTCGCGCTGCCGGGCGGCCTGCGCTGGGTGGCCGAACACCAAGCGGATTCCTACGATCCCCCACGGCGTTTCGTGGACGCCATTGGCGGCGACGGCCCGGCCGCCCTGCCGGCGCGCATCGCGGTGCGGTGGCGGCACACCCACGAGTTCGACGACGTCGACGGCGACCGGACCCGGGTCACCGACCGCGTCGACACCCCGGTGCCCGCGTCGCTGCTGCGGCCCATGTTCGCCTACCGCCACCGACAGCTGGCCGACGACCTCGCCGCGCATCGGCTGGCCGCCGAGCACGGCCTGGGCCCGATGACCGTCGCGGTGACGGGATCGTCGGGGCTGATCGGTTCGGCGTTGACCGCGTTCCTGCGCACCGGCGGCCATCGCGTCATCCAGCTGGTGCGCCGCTCCGTCGGCGGCGACGACGAACGACGGTGGGATCCCGACGACCCCGACCCAAGGCTGCTCGCGGGGGTCGACGCGGTGATCCATCTGGCCGGCGCCTCGATCGCCGGCCGCTTCACCGACGCGCACCGAAATGCCATCCGCGACAGCCGGATTGGGCCCACCCGCCGGCTGGCCGAGCTGGCGGGCCGCACCGATCCACCGCCCTCAGTGTTCGTCTCCGCATCGGCGATCGGCTACTACGGGCACGACCGCGGCGACGAGCCGCTCACCGAGGACACCGCCCGCGGCGACGGCTTTTTGGCCGACGTGGTCGCCGAGTGGGAGGGCGCGACCACGACCGCCGAGGCGGCCGGAGTCCGGGTGGTGCGCGTGCGCACCGGCGTTGTGCAATCGCCCCGCGGCGGCACGCTGAGGCTGATGCGCCCGCTGTTCGGCGCGGGGCTGGGCGGCCGGCTCGGCGACGGCCGGCAATGGCTATCGTGGATCGGGATCGACGACCTGGTCGATGTCTACCACCGCGCGCTGTGGGACACCACCCTGTCGGGGCCCGTGAATGCCGTTGCGCCGCAACCGGTCCGCAACGGCGAGTACACCCGCACGCTCGCCCACGTGCTGCGCCGGCCCGCGGTATTACCCATACCGTCGGTGGGCCCGCGGCTGCTGCTCGGACGGCAGGGCGCCCGCGAACTCGCCTGCGCCAGCCAACGGGTGGTTCCGGGCGCGCTCACCGCCGCCGGGCATCGGTTCCGCCGGCCCGATCTCGAACCGGCCCTGCGTCACCTGCTCGGGCGCCCGCGCTGAGTCACGGCACGCGCCGCGTGGTGAGTGGCCCCTTCGACACGTCGCGGGCGAGCGCGTCGAACAAGGACCGCGGACGAAGGACGGGGCTGGCGGTTCCCGCTCCGTGCACCATCCCGTCGACGGCGTGCGCGAGGGCCTGCACGGAACCCCAGCGGGGGGACCACCCGAGCTCCGCGCGCGCCCGGTCCGTCGCCAGCAACGGCAGCGCGAAGGCCATGTCGAGCCAACCGCGGTCGATGGGCTGCAGGCGCACCCGCCACGAGGCGTCCACCACGAGCTTCAGCACGGCGGCCGGCACATGAACCGGCCGCGCCCCCAACACCCCCGCGATGTCATCGCGGGACACCGGAGGCTCGGCGGCAAGGTTGAACGGGCCGAGCGCGCGACGCTCGATCGCCCTGGCGCAGGCATCGGCCACGTCGTCCGCGTGCACCATGGACACCCGCAGCGCGCGGTCCATCGGCAGCACCGGCAGCCAGCGGACCCACCGGGGATCGACGTAGGCGGGCAGGGTGTAGCGGCGCAATCCGGCCGCGGCGTCGCGTTGCATGATCAAGCCCGGCCGCATCCGGGTGACGCCGACCCCGGCGGGATGGCGCGCCTCGTAGTCGTCGAGGAGTTTTTCCGCCGCCGACTTCGCGCGGCTGTAGGCCGACGAGGGCACGCCGGCGGTCGACCACGACTCGTCGACCTTGCGCCCGTAGCGCCCGGCGGCATAGGTGCCCACCGACGACATGTGCAGCAGGTGGGGCACGTCGGCGGCATGCGCGGCGCTCAGCGCCGCGGCGGTTCCGTCGATGCCGACGGCGTCCAGATAACCGGTGTTGCGGGTGGGCTGAAATCCCCATGCCAAATGCACCACGCAGTCGGCGCCGCGAAAGATGTTGCGCAACTGGGCTTCCGCGCCGGCGGCGGCCAGGTCCAGCTGATGCCAGGCGGCCGAGCGGTAGATGCCGTCGGGCGGCGGTTCTCGCCGTGCGATGCCGACGATGTCGTAGTCGATGTCGTCGGCGGCGAGGCGGCGTAGCAGCGCGGTGCCCACGTTGCCGCTGGCTCCGGTGATCACCAGGCGTTTCGGGGGCATCGGCGGCTACTCCGCGTTCCGCCCGTCGCGGCTGCGCCGGTAGGCGCGGGTGCGCAGGTCGGCGAGCCACTGCGGGTAGAGGCTCAGCCCGGGCGCGATGTTGGCGACCGGATCGAACGACACGTCCGGGTCGGGGTCGCGAACGCCGGTCAGCGTCAGCCGGGCCAGCGGCGTGAAATCGGACCTGCCGTGGGCCTGGTCGATCGCGAATTCGATGCCGCCGCCGTCGATCGCGCCGCGGACGCTGTCCAGCGAGAGGCCAAATCCGTTGATGTGGCCGTCACTTCGGGCCCGCAGCCACCAAATGCCCCCGTGATAGCGGAAGGGCATGAGGCTGGTGAGCGTCTGGCCGCTCCACGACAGCGCCGGCCGCAGCGCCGCGGCCCTCGCCAGCACGCCCGATCCCGCGGAGACGAGCAGGATGTCCCACGGCGTCGCGGCCACCTGCTGGGGTGCGACCCGGATGGCGAGCCCGATGAAGTCGGGCAGCGCGCCCGGTGTCCCGGTGGCCTTGGAGACCCGGGCGACGACCCCGGACGACGGGAGGGGCAGCCCGTCGGCCGCGGGGGCGACGCGTTCGACGAAGCCCTCGGCCAACACGCCCACCGGATGGAAAACCCGGTGACCGCGCAGGGCCGCCCCCCATTGAAACGGCTTGGCCGCGACGTCGAGTAGACCGGAAACGTTCACCGGCCACGGGTTCCCGTTCTTCGCCGGGGGAAACCCCGAGCGCGAATCCGTTTGCGCCCCCGGACGTTTACGTATGCCCGACCCAGCCGGCGAGCCGCACCTGGGTCGGATGCGGTTGCTCCCCCCGCGCGCGGCTGTCGGCGTAGAGCTGCCGCATGACCGCCTGCCACGACTCCATCGACGGCGCCGTTCCCCACATGCCCTCGAACAACCCGGCCGTCTCGGCGCCGCGGTCGGTCAAGGCGTACACCGGGCCGCCCCAGTCGCGGTTGTCGACGGTCATGTCGGCGATGGCGAATCGGCCATTGCTGACCGCGCCCACCGTGCCACACCGTTGGCCGGCGGATATGCGGAATTGGCACACCGGGAGGCCCTGTTCCACACGCAGGGTGGACGCCTCGTGCAAATGGCGTCCGGTCGGCAATTGGTCCGTGGCGGCCACGCCCGGTGCGAGCGCGATGACCTCGTATTCGACCGGCAGCACCGCGGCATCCATCGCGTCATCGGCCGTTTGACGGCGGGCGAGCACCACCGCGCCCACGAGGCGCTTGTCCCGGTCGGTCACCAGCGATCCGCCATCACACTGACCGCTGGAAAGCGCGACCCGCAGGCGCGTTTCGACGAACCCCACCATGCACAACGTGTCGCCCTGGCGAATCTGCATGCCGGGGAAAACCGTCACCCCGGCATCGGCATGTGCCCGCGGGGAGGCGCCGAACCAGATCACCGCGAGCGCGCACGCGATCACCAATCGACAGCAGCGGTCACGCATCGCTTCCATTGGGCCACACCGCCCCTCGCATTCGTACGGGTCAGGGTGGCGGCGACGTACCCGCTGGCGGCACCCTGAAACGGCCGCCGGCCCCGCTGGCCGCCAAGCGAATCGCCGGTCCCCCAGCGGGGCCAGAAAACGAAGACTTCGTGCCCCTCGTGGCCGCGGACCCGGCAGCGACCGGCGCCCGCACTAGTCTCGTAACAGGTTGAGCTCACAGCTGAACGTCCTGGAGCCCGGCGCGCAGCGCACCCGGCACTCCCCTCACCACGGCCGATCGGCGCACCACATGACTACTCAACGCCCCACCGATTCACCGGACCGCTGCCGGTACATGACCGACTTCCACGGCGCGCGACTGTACGTGTATGCGCGCAGCCTGGGCACCGTCCTGCGCGTCGACGGCGAGATCGACGCATCGAACGCACACCAGTTCGCCCAGGCGATCCGCCGCTTCGCCCGCCTGAAGACCCCGTTGATCATCGACCTGAGTCACCTGGAATTCCTGAGCATCGACGGCTTTCGGGCGTTGCTCGTCCTCAACCGCGAGCATCAGCAGGCCCGGGTGCACTGCAGCGTGGTCACCGGCGCCGCGATCCGTCCGCTGCTGCACATCGTCAACGACCATGGCCTGCCCGTCGTCGGATCGGTGGCCGAGGCCCTGCAACTCATCGAGGACATCGTCAGGGCGCGGCGCCGATTCCTGTCCGACATGGTCCGCAACCGCCAGCAGCGCCACGTTCACGCCATCTCCTCTTGAGGCGCGCCGGCCGTCCGCGGTTTTACGGCGTCCCACTGGCGGATCCGCAGATAATTCAGTAAGTTAATGTTTCAATAACTTAACCGCATGCCGGCGGGCCGGGCGGGCCGCCGACCGGTGTTTGTTTACTCGCCAAAGGGGTATCAGCGCGTGAACCTGAGCCGTTCGAGTCGGCGGCGGACCGACCTCGCGAGGGAGGGTTCGGTGGAAGCTGTGCGCCCGCTTGCCAGGGTGCGCCTCTCCGAGACCGCGCCGACGGGCCCGGCGTACCTGCTCGCCGGGGACCAATGGGAAACCTGGCGAACGGGATTCCGCAGGGCCGTGCTGGCGTCGGTCGGCGCGTTCGTCGACGCCCGCTGCGCCGAGGAGCTGGGCCCTTGCGGCGTCGACGTCGCCCGCGACATCCTGATGGAGTTCGTCAGCGACGGCAAGTGTCTGCGCTCGACCTTCATGTACCTGGGCTGGCTGTGCGGCGCTCCGCCCAGCTACGCCGCGCTGTCGGCGGCCGCCAGCCTCGAGCTGCTGCACGCTTTCGCGCTGCTGCAGGACGACGTGATGGACGATTCGGATGCGCGGCGGGGCCGCCCCGCCGCGCATCTGCAATTCGCCGCCTGGCATCGCCGCCGCGGGCTGTCCGGCTCGTCGCGGCGGTTCGGCGAATCGGCCGCCATCCTGCTCGGCGACCTCTGCCTGATCTGGGCCGAGCAGATGCTGCGCGACAGCGGCCTGCCCCGCGTCCACCTCACCCGGGTCTGGCCGCGCTACGATGCCATGCGCACCGAACTCGCCGTCGGCCAATTCGCCGATCTCGCAATCGATGTGCGCGACCTTCCAACGCTGCAGGGCGTCCTCCAAGTGGCCCGGCTGAAGTCGGGCAACTACACGGTGCGCCGGCCCCTGGAGATCGGCGCCGCGATGGCGGGGTGCGACGGGCACACGCTGGCCGCGCTCGGCGACTACGGCTGCGCCGTCGGCGAGGCGTTTCAAATGCGCGACGACATCCTCGGCATCTTCGGATCGCCCGCCACCACCGGCAAACCCAACAGCACCGACCTGATCGAGCGCAAGGCCACGAGCGTGGTGGTGGCCGCCCACGAATTGGCCGACCCGTCCACGCGGCGGCAATTCCGCGAACTGATGAGCAGCGATCGGCTCGACGATTGCGCGCTGGATCACTGGCGCACCCTGATTATCGCGACCGGCGCCGTGGGCTGGATCGAGGAGATGATCGCCGACCGCATCGGGACGGCTCGACAAGCGCTGGACCGCAGCGCAATTGATCACCGGTTGATGACCGCGCTGGCCGACATGGCCGGCCTGTGCACGCGGTGGGCGGCATGAGCGCGATGGGGTGCCACGGATGAAGACGGTGCGGGGGCGCACCGACCACGTCGTGGTGGTCGGCGCGGGATTCGCCGGGCTCGCCGCCGCGCTGCACCTGGCCGGCCGCGGCCGGGAGGTGACGGTCCTCGACCGGCACCCCTGGCCCGGCGGGCGGGCGGGCCGCCGCGATATCGACGGCTACCGCATCGACACCGGTCCGACGGTGCTCACGATGCCCGACCTCATCGACGAGGCGTTCGCCGCCGTCGGCGAAACCGCCTCGCAACGCCTCGAACTGCTGCCGGTCGATCCCGCCTACCGGGCGATGTTCGCCGACGGCAGCACGATCGACGTCCACACCGACGCCGACCGAATGGCCGCCGCGGTGCGCGAATTCGCCGGCCCGCGACAGGCCGACGGGTACCTGCGGCTGCGTGAATGGCTGAACCGCTTGTACCGCACCGAGTTCGACGGGTTCATCGCCGCCAACTTCGACTCCCCGCTGTCGCTGCTGAACGCGCAGCTGGCGCGGCTGGTGCTGCTCGGCGGGTTCCGGCGTTGGGACACGATGGTCAAGCGCCACCTCAGCGACCCCCGGCTGCGCCGGGTGTTCACCTTCCAGTCGCTGTACGCCGGGGTGGCGCCGCAGCACGCCCTGGCGGTCTATGCGGTGATCGCCTACATGGACACGGTCGCGGGCGTGTTCTTTCCGCGTGGTGGGGCGCGGGCACTGCCCGACGCGCTCGCGGCCGCGGCCGCCGACGCCGGGGTGCGGTTCCGCTACGGGTCGACGGTCACCGCGCTGGAACGCAGCGGCGAGCGAATCACCGCCGTGCGCACCGACGACGACCGCATTGCCTGCGACGCCGTGGTGTTGACGACCGAGCTGCCGCAGGCCTATCGGCTGTTGGGCCGGCAACCGCGCCGTCTCGTCCCGC
This sequence comes from Mycobacterium sp. NGS63, assembly GCF_059812295.1. NCBI lineage: Bacteria > Bacillati > Actinomycetota > Actinomycetes > Mycobacteriales > Mycobacteriaceae > Mycobacterium > Mycobacterium sp. NGS63. Next base: position 397,676 of record NZ_JCALCJ010000004.1, on the reverse strand, counting down.
TGCGCGCGGCGCCTTCGGCGGTGGTCCTGCACGTCGGGTGCAGCGCCGCGCCGCCCCAAAGCGCCCACCACACCATCCTTTTCGGCTCGGCCTGGGAGCAGACGTTCACCGACATCGTCCGCTCAGGCCGGCTGATGGCCGACCCCTCGCTGCTGGTCACCCGGCCGACGGCCGGCGACCCGCGCCTGGCGCCCGCCGGGCGCGACCTGCTCTACGTGCTGGCGCCCGCCCCGAACCTGTCGCGCCGCGCCATCGACTGGTCGCGCATCGGCGGCGCCTACGCCGACTCCCTGCTCGACGTCGTGCAGGACCGGCTGCTGCCCGGGCTGCGTGACGACGCCCGGCTGCTGCACGTCGACACCCCCGCCGACTGGGCCCGCCAGGGCATGGCGGCCGGCACGCCGTTCGCGCTGGCCCACACGTTCGCCCAGACCGGGCCGTTCCGGCCGGCCAACACGGTGCGCGGCATCGACAACGCGGTGCTGGCCGGGTCGTCGACCCTGCCCGGGGTCGGGGTACCGACCACGTTGATCTCCGGGCGGCTGGCCGCCGACCGCATCACCGGGATGGCCGGGGCGACAACGACAACCCTCGTCCTGAAGGCCCGATCGCGATGATCCGCACGGAGCTGGACGCCGCCGGGATCGAGGATGCGCGCCTGCGCGCGGCCTATCGGCGCTGCCGTCAGATCGCGGCCGAACACGGCCGCACCTATTTCCTGGCCACCCGGCTGCTGGCCCCCGACCAGCGCCCGGCGGTCCACGCGCTGTACGGCTTCGCCCGCCACGCCGACGACATCCTCGACGAGCTCGACCCGGCGCTGGACGGCTCCGTGCGGGCCGAGCGGCTGCGGTGGCTTTCGGAGCGGTTCTTCGCGGGCGGCGAGCATCACGACGAGCCCGTCCTCGCCGCGGTCGACGACACCGCGCGCCGCTACGGGATCAGCGCGGACCTGTTCGAGGACTTTCTCGCCGCCATGCGCATGGACCTCACCGTCACCGACTATCCGGACCGGCCAGCGCTCAACCGCTACATGCACGGCTCCGCGGAAGTCATTGGGCTGCAGATGCTTCCGATATTGGGCACCGTGTGCGACGCCGACGAGGCCGCGCCGTACGCCGCGGCGCTGGGCCGGGCGTTTCAGCTCACCAACTTCCTGCGTGACGTCGACGAGGACTTGATGCGCAACAGGATCTATCTGCCGGCCGACGAACTCGCCGCCTTCGGCGTGGACCGCGCGCTGATGCGGTGGTGCCAGGACCACCGGCGCACCGACGTAAGGGTGCGGGCCGCGCTCGCGGCCCAGCACCACCTCACCCGCGAGGTCTACCGTTTCGCCGAGCGCGGCATCGCCCTGCTGGCGCCGCGGTCGCGCCCCTGCGTGGCGACGGCGTTGACGCTCTACTCCGAAATCCTCGATTGCATTGAGGACAGCGACTTCTCGGTGTTCACCCGGCGCGCCACCGTCGGCACGGCGCGACGGCTGCGGGTCGCCGGCGGCGCGCTCGTGCGGTCGTGGCGGGTGCGGATCGCCGAGCAGCGAAGGCCCGGTGCGGCGTGATCGACCGATGGCAATACCTCATCCTGCTGGGCCTGTGCCTGGCGGTCACGGCGCCGCTGGAGCTCTTCGGCGCCGGGGTCTACCGCCACCCGCGGCGGATCGCGCGCGCGGTGTTCGGGGTCGCGGCGCTGTTCCTCCTCTGGGACGCGGTGGCGATCGCCGCCCGGGTGTGGACCTACAACGGCGACTACATCACCGGAATCCGCATCCCGTTCGGGATCCCCATCGAGGAAGTGTTGTTCTTCGTGGTGATCCCGCTGTGCGCCCTACTGACCTACAACGCGGTCACGGCGATCCTCGATCGGGCCCGGCGACGGTGACCGGCCTCGGCTACACCGCGCCGGCGATCGCCTCGGTTTTGGCGGTGTGCGCGCTTGAGCTCGCGGTGTTGCACACCGGGCTGTTCCGCCGGCCCGCCTACTGGTTGTCGATGCTGATCGTGCTCGGCTTTCAGGTCCCCGTCGACGGCTGGCTGACGAAACGCAGCGCCCCGATCGTGATCTACGACGAGAGGCAGACCAGCGGCGTGCGGTTTCCGTTCGACATCCCCGTCGAGGACTTCCTATTCGGCTTCGCACTGGTGACCGCCGTGCTGTTGTTGTGGGAGCGCCAGCGTGCGCATCGGTAAAACGGGTCTGCCCCGCGCCGAGGTGCCCGACGCCTTCGACGGCGGCGCGGCGGCCTACGACGGGCTGGTCGGCGCGAACCCCAATTACCATGCGGGGCTGGGCCTGTCGGCTCGCCGCATGCGGCTGCCGGGACGGGGCCGGGGTTTGCGCCTGCTCGACGCGGGCTGCGGCACCGGCGCGTCGACGGCCGCGCTGCTGGCCGCGGCGCCCGAGGCCGAGATCGTCGCCGTCGACGCGTCGCACGGAATGCTCGATGCGGCAACGGCAAAGACGTGGCCGTCGTCGGTGCGGTTCGTGCACGCGCGCGTCGAAGAACTGGCCGAACACGGCATCCGCGGGCCGTTCGACGCCGTCCTGGCCGCCTACCTGTTGCGCAACCTGGCCGACCCGGATCGGCAACTGCGGGCCTTCCGCGAGTTGCTGCGGCCGGGGGGCGTGCTGGCGGTGCACGAGTACTCGGTGCGCGATTCCCGCGCCGCGACTTTGGTCTGGCACGCCGTGTGCTGGGGCATCATCATCCCGGCCGGGTGGTGGCGCACCCGCGACACCACGCTGTACCGGCACCTGTGGCGCAGCGTTCTGGCCTTCGACGGGGCGACGCGGTTCGAGAGGCGGTTGCGTGATGCCGGCTTCGCCGCCGTGCGCACCCAGACCATGCCGGGCTGGGAACGTGGCGTCGTGCACACCTTTCGCGGCGAGGCGACCGAATGATGGACCGCCGCCGCCAGATTCACCCGGCGCCGCCGGGCTCACCTAACGCGGGCGCGCTGTCGTCGCGGCCGCACACCGTCGTCGTCGGTGCGGGAATCGCCGGCCTGGCCGCCGCGACCGGGCTCGCCGAACGGGGGATCGCCGTGGACGTCCTGGAGCGCCAGGACTACCTCGGCGGCCGGGTCGGCGGCTGGACCGAAGACCACGGTGGCACCCGGCTGGCGATGAACCGCGGCTTCCACGCCTTCTTCCGCCAGTACTACAACCTGCGGGCCCTGCTGCGCCGGGTCGATCCCGAGCTGCGCATGCTCGCCCCCGTCCGCGACTATCCGCTGATCGACGGTGCCGGGCGCCGCGACAGCTTTCGCGGATTGCCCCGCACCCCGCCGTACAGCGCGCTCGCATTCGCGTTGCGCAGCCCGACTTTTCGGCTCGCTGACCTCGCGCGCATCAACGCCCGCGCCGCCGCCCCGCTGGCCGCGGTCTCGGTTCCCGACATCTACCGACGGCTCGACCACATCGACGCCGAAACGTTCCTGAAGGCCATCAACTTTCCCGACTCCGCGCGTCACCTCGCGTTCGAAGTGTTCTCGCGCAGCTTCTTCGCCGAGCCGGCGCAATTGTCGGCCGCCGAGTTGGCGACCATGTTCCACATCTATTTCCTCGGCTCCAGCGAGGGCCTGATCTTCGACGTCGCCACCGCCAACTTCGATGCGAGCCTGTGGAATCCGCTGCGGGACTACCTGAGCGGCCGGGGTGTTCGGGTACACCTCGGTACGGCGGTGTCCCGGATAACCCGGGACGGCAGCAAAACCCTTCGGGTGCACACCGATTCCGGCGACCGCCTGGACGCGGACGCGGTGGTGCTGGCGCTCGACCTCGGCGGACTGCAGCGGGTGGTGACGGCCTCGCCCGGGCTCGGCGACGACGCGTGGCGTGACCGGATACGCCGGCTGCGCATCGCGCCGCCGTTCGTGGTTCATCGGCTGTGGCTCGACCGGCCCGTCGACGCGAACCGGGCCGCCTTCCTCGGCACCGCCGGTCATCCGCCCGTCGACAACGTCAGCGTGCTCGAGCGCTACGAACGCGAGGCCGCCGACTGGGCCCACCGAAACCGGGGCTCCGTCGTCGAATTGCACTCGTATGCGGCCGGTTCCGAATCGCCCGCCGCGGCGGCGGTCGCGCGGCTGCACGCGCTGTATCCCGAAACCGCCGCGGCGCGGGTCGTTTGCGAGCGCGAACTGCGCCGCGCCGATTGCCCGTTGTTTGCGCCGGGGACCTACGCGCACCGGCCGACGGTGGGCACGCCGCAGCCCGGGCTGGTGCTAGCCGGGGACGGGATCCGCGTGGACCTGCCGGTGGCGTTGATGGAACGCGCGGCGACCACCGGCTGGTCGGCCGCCAACCGCCTGCTGGGCTCGTGGGGCCTGGCCGGCCACCAACTGTGCACGGTTCCCACCCGCGGGCGGTCGGCGCTGCTGCGGGCCCTGGCCGAGCGGCAGGGGCGCCCCCGATGAGCGTCGGCGACCGACTGCGCCGCCGCTGGCCGAAAGACTGGCCCGTCGGCGTGATCCCGCGCGTCGCATGGGCACAGCAGCGTCCCACCTACCGCGACGCGAAGCCCGGGATCATCAACGCCGCACTGGAACGGGCGGAGCGCCGCCCGACCGGAAACTGGTTTGTGTTCGCGGCCAGCCGCGACGTGCGCACCGGCCGCCCGTTCGGCGCGCGCGTCGGCGGCGTCGAACTGGTCGCGTGGCGGGACACGCACCGGCGCTTGCGCGTCGGCCCCGCAACCTGCCCGCACCTGGGCGCCGACCTCGCAACCGGACTCGTGCGCGGCGGCGTGCTGTTCTGTCGTTGGCACGGGCTGGCTATCGACGGGCAGACCTGTGAACTCGGCTGGAAACCGTTGCCCGGCCACGACGACGGCGCGCTGGCCTGGGTGCGCCTCGATACCGTGGGCGGAGAAGAGCCGCTGGACCAGCCGGTGGTCGGACCGCGGCCCGCCGGCGACACCCTGACGGCCGTCACCCGCGTGGACGGCCACTGCGAACCGTGCGACATCGTCGCCAACCGGCTCGACCCGTGGCACGGCGCCTGGTTTCACCCCTACTCGTTCACCCGCCTGGAGGTGCTCACCAACCCGACCGAGGAAGACGACCGCTTCCTCGTCTCGGTCACCTTCCGGATGGGTCGCTTCGGTGTGCCCGTGATCGCCGAATTCACCGCCCCCGAGGCGCGCACCGTGGTGATGCGCATCGTCGAGGGCGAGGGGGCGGGCAGCGTCGTCGAAACCCATGCCACGCCAACCGGTCTCGGGTCGGACGGGCGCCCGGGCGTCGCCGTGATCGAGGCGACCATCGCCGCTTCGCCGCGCCCGGGCTTCCGGGCCGCGCGGCACGCGGGTGCGTTGATCACGCCGCTGATGCGCTACGCCGCGTCCCGGTTGTGGCGCGACGATCTGGCCTACGCCGAACGCCGCTATCGGGTCCGAACGGGCGGCTGACATGCCGGCCGTCGTGCTCACCGCGGGGCGCACGTCGCCTACCTGCTCTACGTGCCCTGCGGCGGGTTTCTGGCGCTGCGCTGGCCGCACACCGCGTGGCTGCACGTGGCGGCCGTGTGCTGGGGCGTGGCCGTCGTGACGCTACGGCGGCCGTGCCCGCTGACCTCGCTGGAGAATTGGGCGCGCGCCCGCTCCGGAATGAACCCGCTGCCCGCAACCGGTTTCGTCGGCCGCTACGTCGCCGGCGTCTGTTATCCGCGCGGACGCACCCGCGCCGCCCAGGCCTTAGCCTTCACCGCCGCCGCCGTCTCCTGGGTCGCCCTGGCCCGAGGGGGCCGGCGCACCTGACGCCGGCGCTGCGGGTGCTCGGGTATGGTTCGCCCAGACGCGGTGATCGTGTCGGGTTTTCGACGCGCGCGCGGATAGGTGTCGGAGTGAAGGATGCGGGTAGGTGACCAAGCGCCGCACACAAGATCCACCGCCCGACCGGGCCGAGCTGGAGCGACAGTTGTCCGCGGACATGCGGGCGATCACGGCCCAATCCGACCGCATCGGCCGCCACTTCGCGCGGACGAACGACGTGAGCAGCAACGACTTCCACGCCCTGTTGCACATCATGGTCGGCGAGACCGCGGGCAAGCCGCTGACCCTGGCGCAGCTGCGGCAGCGCATGGACGTGTCACCCGCCGCGATCACCTACCTCGTCGACCGGATGATCGAGGCCGGCCACATCCGGCGCGAGCCCGACCCCGAGGACCGGCGAAAATGGCTGCTGCGCTACGAGGAAAGCGGCATGACGCTGGCGCAGGGCTTCTTCAGGCCGCTTCGTGATCATCTCAGCGCGGCCATGGCCGACCTGAACGACAAGGACCTCGCCGCCGCGCACCGGGTTTTCATGGCGATGATCGCGGCGCTGTCAACCTTCGAAGACGACCTCACCGCCCCGCCCGCCAAAACCCCGCGGTAGCACCGGCAAGCGCCGCTCGACCAGGTCCGCACCGCGGCCCACGCCGCCGGTCGCGGCGAACCCCGCTGCCCCAGCCAAAGTCACGGCCATGCGTTCGCCCTCACGTCGGTATGACGCCGGCGTCGCGCAGCGCGCGCAAATCGGCCGCGCCGCACCCGTGCAGACAGATCCGCAGCTCGTCGACGAATCGCCGCAGCCACGCCGTCACCGCGTCCGCGGACTCGGTCGCCGCGCGCAGCAGCGGCCGGGCCACGGCCACCACGTCGGCGCCCAGGGCGAGCGCTTTGGCCGCGTCCATGCCGGTGCGGATCCCGCCGGAGGCGACCAACGGAATGCCGGGCAGCCCGGCGCGCACCTCGCCTATCGCCTGCGCGGTCGGTATGCCCCACTCGGCCAGATCGGGGTAGCGGATTTCGCCGTAGCGCACCAGTTGCTCGACGCGCGACCACGACGTGCCGCCGGCGCCCGCCACGTCGATCGCCGCCACCGGCGGCTCACCGGTCAACCGCAGCAACTCGGCGACCGCCGCCGCACCGATTCCGTGGCCGACCTCCTTCAGCAGCACCGGGTAGCCCAGCGCGTCGGTCAGGTCGTGCAGCCGGTCCAGCGAGCCGGCGAAGTCCGTGTCGCCGTGGTCCTGGATGGCCTCTTGCAGCGGATTGGTATGCACCGCAAGCGCATTCGCCCCCACCCGGTCGAGCGCACGGACGATGTCGGGCAGCCCATCCTTGGTCAACTGGGACAAGCCGATGTTGCCGAACAAGAGCACGTCGGGCGCCACGTCGCGGACGGCGAAGCTTCCGGCGGCCCGCTCCCCCAGCACGCTGTCGAGCATGACGCGCTGCGAACCCAGCATCATGCCCACGCCCAGTCGTTGCGCGGCGGCGGCCAGATTGCGGTTGATCGTGCCCGACAACTGCGCGCCGCCGGTCATGGCGCCCACGAGAACCGGCGCCCGCAACCGCGCGCCGAGGAACTCGGTGGACAGGTCGACGTCGTCCAGGCTGGTCTGGGTCAAGGCGTTGTAGGGCAGGCGGAGTCGCTCCAAGCCCGTTGTGACGCGCGCGTAGCCCACGTCGCCGTCGAGGCACACGTCGATGTGGCGGCGTTTGCGCGCCGTCATGCCGCCGGGGCCATCCGTCATGACACCTCGATCCGGCGGCCGCGGTTCAGCAGCCAGATATGGGTGGACAGCACGAACGCGAATGCGCACCACGCGGGATAGAGGATCAGCGGCGCGGCGCGCCTTCCACGGACGGCGATGGCGCGACGGGCCAAGTCGGCGCTGCTGAGCGTCAGCGCCGCGTTCAGGCCGGCCGCCGCCGCCAGCCGGCGTCGGTTGAAGAACAACCACGACCAGCCGGCGTTCAGCACGAGATTGACCGCGAGCCACAACCCATAGGTGCGCAGCGCAGGCCCGTTCCGCGTGTCGCGCAGCCGGTCGACCGCGGTCGCCGACACGACCGCGATGTCGGCGTACAACGCCGGCCACACGATCGGGAACACCATCCGCGGGGGCTGATACGCGGGCTTGCGCAGCCGTTCGTACCAGATCGATTGAACCGCCGGGCGAGTGGCCAGCCCGCCGACGGTGGAGGCCGCCGCGACGCCTAAGGAGGTGGCGATCAGAGTGGAAATGCGCATCGAGGATCCTTTACGTTCACCGTTATGTGGTACCCACGTCCGCGCCGAAGACGCGAACTTCGTTGCCGAAGCCGCGCATGCCGTCGATGACCGCGGTCAGCACCTGGTGGGCCGCGGTCAGGTCGGCGTCGGGCAACTGCGCCATCGCGGCGTGGGTATGAGCGGCCAGCGGGACGAAGAAGTCGCCGGCCATGTCGAGATCCCGTTTCGCATAGCGCAAGATGACCTTGCGGCGGTCCGACGGATCGGTTTCGCGCCGGAGATGACCGGAGTTGATCATGCGCTCGACGAGGTAGGTGATCGCCGCCGCGGACAGGCCCATCTTGTGGCGCAGCTCCCCCGAGGTCATCGGCGTGCCCGAAGTCTCGGCCACCAGGACGTGCAGCAGGGCGCGAAAATCACTGGGGCGCAATCGATACACCGCGGCGAAGGCGCGACCCAGCTGGTCGGATTCGGCGGTGAGGGCACGCGCGTCGGCCGCGATCAGCGCTTCGAGCCGCGCACGTTCGGTGCCACCCGTCATCAACTCCGAGCGTACCAGCCGATCGTTAATTTGATTAATGGTTAAGTGACTGAAAGGATTGTGGGCGTGGCATGGGACGCTCTGGCCGCCGCCGTGACGGGCCGGCGTTCCTGGCTGCCCGGATTGGCGGCGGTCCTGCTGGGTATTGGCCTCATGGTGCTCATCGGCGGCAACACGGCGGCGGGCCAGGCACCGCAGTCGGTGCCTTCGTCCTCCGATTCGGCGAAGGTCGACGCCCTGGCCCGCGAATTTCCCGGGGGTGACCGGGCTGCGCTGATCGTCGTGGTCAACCGCGCCGACGGCGCGGCGCTGGACCCCGCGGACGTCGGCGCCGCGCAGGCGGCCCTCGAGCGGACGGCGGCACAGTCCGGACAGCCCGGCGCGGCACCGGTGCGGGTCTCGGCCGACGGCAAGGCCGCCATCGGCATCGCGTCGGTGAGCGCCGAGTTGTCCGGCCTGGCCCTCGACGACGCGGTCGCCGCCATGCGCACCGCCGCCGCCGACCGGCTGCCCGCAGACCTGCGGGCCCACATCACGGGCGGGCCGGCGTTCGGGGCCGACATCGCCAACGCGTTCACCAACGCCAACGTCACGCTGCTGGCGGTGACGGCGTCGGTGGTGGCGCTGCTGCTCATCGCCACCTACCGCTCGCCGGTGCTGTGGCTGGCCCCGCTGCTGGTGATCGGGTTCGCCGACCGGGTCGCGACTTCGGTGGGCACCGCGGTGGCGGGTCTGACCGGGCTCAGCTTCGACGGATCCACCTCGGGAATCACCAGCGTGCTGGTGTTCGGGGCGGGCACCAACTACGCGCTGCTGCTGATTTCCCGCTACCGGCAAGAACTTTCGCGGCATGGGCAAAGTTCATTGCCGCCGAGAGCCCCCAAAATGCCAACAATCACCGGCGCGTCGCGTACAAACACGGGCGCTCGCGGGAACGGCGCGCCCGAGTCGCACCATCGTGACGCGCTGCGCCGGGCCGTGCGCATGGCCGCGCCGGCCATCGTCGCCAGCAACGCCACCGTGGTGCTGGCGCTGCTGACGCTGCTGTTCGCGTCGACGCCGAGCACCCGCAGCCTGGGCGCGCTGGCCGCGTGCGGGCTGGTGGTCGCCGCGGTGTCGGTTCTGGTGGTGCTGCCGCCGGTCCTCGCGCTGTGCGGCCGGCGCCTGTTCTGGCCCTTCATCCCCCGCGCCGACGGCGGCGCCCGCCCGGATTCCGGGCCGTGGCACCGCATCGCCGAATGGGTGAATCGCCGACCCGCGGTGGTCGCGGTGGTCGCGATCGCGGTGCTGGGTGCGCTGGCCACCGGCCTGCTGGGCACCCGAATCGGCTTGTCGCAGACCGAACAGTTTCGCGTCCGCGCGGATTCGGTGTCCGGCTACGACGTGGTGGCCGCGCATTTCCCCGGCGGCACGGCCAGCCCCACGCTCGTCGTCGCCCCCACCGACCGGACCACCCAGGTGCAGCGGGCGATCGGCTCCACCCCGGGCGTGGTGTCGGCGGGCGAGACCGGCCGGTCGCCTGACGGGTTGACCAAGTGGGCCGTCGTGATCGACGCGCCGCCGTCGTCCGAGCGGGCGTTCAAAACTGTGGCGGCCCTGCGGGATTCGACCCGGGCCGTCGCCCCGGACGCGCTGGTGGGCGGGGCCGACGCGCAGGCGCTGGACGTCCGGGACGCCGCCACGCACGACCGGCGGCTGCTCATCCCGGCCATCCTGGGCGTGATCCTGGCCGTCCTGTATGTGCTGTTGCGCTCGGCGCTGGCGCCGCCGGTGCTGCTCGCCGCGACGATCCTCGGCGCGCTGGCCGCGCTGGGCCTCGGCGGCTGGGCCAGCGTGCACGCCTTCGGTTTTCCCGCGCTGGACAACGGCACCCCGCTGTTCGCCTTCCTGTTTCTGGCCGCCCTCGGCGTCGATTACACCATCTTCTTGGTCACCCGCGCGCGCGAGGAGGCGACCGCCCACGGCGGCTCGCACGGCATGGTCCGCGCGGTGTCGGCCACCGGCGGCGTCATCACCAGCGCGGGAGTCGTTTTGGCGTCCGTCTTCTGCGTGCTGGGGGTGTTGCCGCTGATCGTGCTGACGCAGCTGGGCATCATCGTCGGCCTCGGGATCCTGCTCGACACCTTCGTCGTGCGCACCCTGGTCATACCCGCGCTGTTCGCCCTCATCGGCGAGCGCATCTGGTGGCCGGCCCGCCAAACGTCAACGGAGACACCGTGACCAAGCTCCTCAACGGCTGAGCCCGTGCCCGCGCTGCTGTGGTTTCGCCGCGACCTGCGGCTGACGGATCACCCCGCCCTGGCCGCCGCGGCCCAAGACGGGGACGTGCTGGCCTGCTTCGTCCTCGACCTGACGCTGGAGGCCTCGTCGGGCCGGCGCCGGCTGCAGTTCCTGGGCGACGCGCTGCGGCGCCTCGACGACGACCTCGGCGGCCGGCTGCTGGTGACCCGCGGGCGGCCCGAGGAGCAGATCCCGCGGATCGCCGGCGAGATCGGCGCGTCGTCGGTGCACATCTCCGCCGACTTCGCGCCGTACGGGACGCGCCGCGACGAAAAGGTCCGTGCCGCACTGGGTTCCATGCCGCTGGTCACGACGGGGTCGCCGTACCTGGTGTCACCCGGGCGCGTCACGAAGCCCGACGGCTCGCCCTACCAGGTGTTCACCCCGTTTCTGCGGCGGTGGCACCAGACCGGGTGGCGGGCGCCGGCGCGATCGGGCGCCGACTCGGCGCGATGGATCGACCCGGCGCGGCTGCCGGTCGATCGGTGCGAGATCCCCGACCCGGGCGTGACGCTCGACATGGCCGCCGGCGAGTCGGCGGCACGCAAGCTCTGGAAGTCGTTCGTGGCCAACGGGTTGGAGCGCTACGCTGAGGACCGCAACCGGCCCGACCTGGCGGGAACCAGCCGGATGTCGGCGCACCTGAAGTTCGGTACCATCCATCCCCGCACCCTGGCCGCCGACCTCGACCTGCGTGGCACCGGTGCGCGAGCCTATTTGCGGGAGCTGGCATTTCGCGACTTCTACGCCGACGTGCTGCACCACCACCCGGCCAGCGCCTGGCGGAACTGGAACCGCCAGTTCGACGGCATCCGCACCGACACCGGTCCCGAGGCCACACGCCGCTTCGAGGCCTGGAAGGCCGGCGAGACCGGCTTCCCGTTCGTCGACGCGGGGATGCGTCAGCTGCGCGAGACCGGCTTCCTGCACAACCGGGTGCGGATGGCCGTCGCGTCGTTTCTGGTCAAGGACCTGCACCTGCCGTGGCAGTGGGGCGCCGCCTGGTTTCTGGATCAGCTGGTGGACGGCGACCTGGCCAACAACCAGCACGGCTGGCAGTGGTGCGCGGGGTGCGGCACCGACGCCGCGCCGTACTTCCGGGTGTTCAACCCGGTCACCCAGGGCGCGAAGTTCGACCCGGCCGGCGACTACGTCCGCCGCTGGGTCCCCGATCTGCGCTCGGCCGGCGACCCGCACCTGCGCAAAGGCGAACGGCCACAAGGGTATCCGGCGCCGATCGTCGACCACGCGCGCGAGCGCGCCGAGGCGCTGCGTCGCTACCAGAGCCTCTAGAGGCCGAGCTCCTGGTCGATCTGCGCCCAGTACTGGGGACCGTCGGGCGTGAGGATGACCCAGTCGTGGATCTCGCCGTTGCCCAGCACGAAGTTGAACGGCGCCCCCGCCAAAGCGGCGTCGTGCTGAAGCACCAGCACGTCGGGCGAAAGCGAATCCAGGTTGCCCGAGTACACGTAGGTCTTCGGGAGCCCGTTCAGCGACCCGTATAGCGGGCTCACCATCGGGTTGGTCACACCGCCCGGGAGGTTGCCCGCCCACGCCTTGCCGATCAACTGCCCGGCCCCCACGGGCAGCAGGGGATCCTGGACCAGCCCGATGTTGGGGTTGGTCATCCCCACGTCCAGCCACGGCGACAGCAACACCATTGACGACGGCTCGGTATCGCCGTGGCCCTGGATGTATTCGGTGGCCGCCAGCGCGAGGTTGCCGCCGGCGGAGTCGCCGATCACGCTGACGTGCGGCGCCCCGTGCGCGGAGACTTGCGAGCTGATGAAGCCGGCCATGTTGGGCACCACCGTGCCGGCGGTGCCGCCCTGCTGCAGCAGCGGGTAGATCGGCACCTCGATGGTCGCGCCGGTCTGATACGCCATCACCGTGTACTGCAGCCAGTGGAAGATCGAGGGCGGGAAGATGAACGCGCCGCCATGGATGGCGACCACATAGTTGCCGTCGGGATGGGCCGGCGCGATCTGCACGACCTGCATCCCGTTGTACGTGGTGGTCTGGACCGTTTCCCCCATCAGCAACGTCAACAGCTGTGGCGGGTGGTTGCCGATGAAGAAGTCCAGGACCGGGATGTTGCCGGTAAACAGCTGCAGCAGCGGGGAATTCGGCGACGAGATCATCGTGTCGAGCCCGGAGAAGGCCAGGAACGGTTTCACCGGGTACAGCGCCGCTTCCTCGAACCGGGTGAGCAGCGAGGGCGTGCCGGTGTAGGTGCCCGTCTGGTTCGCGGCGAACGGCGGGTCGGCGCGCAGCCCGAAGATCCCATTCAGGATCGAGTCGCCCACCCGGGTGATCCCGCCGCCCAGGATCGTGGGAGCCTGCTGGATTTCCTGCTCGACGAGGGCGAACCCGTTGCCGAATGCCTGGGCGAATTCGCCGGGCAGGTTTTGCAGCGCCTGCTCCCAGTTCCCCAGCTGCGCGACGGTGGCCGACGCGCTGGCGTGATACCCGCCCATCGCGGCGACGTCCTGGGCCCACATCTGCTCGTAGGCGGCCTCGGCGGCCGCGATCGCCGGCGCGTTCTGGCCGAACAGGTTCGACAGCACCAGCGACACGAACTGCCCGCGGTTGGCCGAGATCAACGCCGGATCCACGATCGTGGCCAGCGCCGCCTCATACGCGGTGGCCGCCGCGCGGGCCTGCGCGGCCGACTGCTCGGCCTGAGCGGCCGCGCCCCCCAGCCAGTCGACATAGCGGGCGGCCGCGCTCGTCATCGACGCCGACGCCGGGCCCTGCCAGGCCTGCCCGGCCAAATCCGACGTCACCGAACCGAACGCGTTGGCCGCCGAACTCAACTCCGCGCCGACCCCGTCCCAGGCCGCCGCCGCCTCCAGCATCGGCGCCGGCCCCGGCCCGTCGAGCAACAGCACCGAATTCACCTCGGGCGGCCACACCGAAAAGCTCATTTACTGCTCCCCTCGACTTCGACCCGACAGCCCCCTTTAAGAAACTCATAGAAACGTACATCCTCGGATCCGCCCGCGACCAGAGCCTTGACGCCACGGGATGCCGGTGGAAACTAGCGGTGTGGCTCGCATCGTCGACTCCGACCAGCACCTCTACGAGGGCCGCTCGATGTGGGCCGACCACATCGACCCGGGTGCCCGCGACGACGCGCTGAGCCTGGTCGACGACGAGCTCGGCTACACGTGGCTCAGCTGGCGCGGCTCTCACCTGGGCCTGGCCGACGTCCATCTGCCGGGGAACACCGCGTCCTGCGGGGAGCACCGCAACCGGCAACGGGCCGGCAAGCCCGCCTCCTACCGGTACGACGAGGCGTTGCCGGCCGCCTACTGGCAGCCCGCGTCGCGACTGGGTTGGCTCGACGACGCCGGGCTCGACGAGGCGGTCCTGTTCCCCAACTTCGGCCTGCTGTGGGAGCGTCGCCTGTCGTCGTCGCTTCCGGCGTTGACCGCCAACATGGGGGCCTGGAACCGATGGTGCGCGGACGTGCGCGCCGACGGCGCCGGGCGGCTGCATCCGGTCGCGCATCTGACGCTGCGCGACCCGGAGTGGCTCGAGGCGGAGCTGGAGGCGCTGGCCGCCGCGGGCGTCACGCTGGCCATGATCGGCGCCGGGCCGGTGGACGGCCGGCAGCTGTCGCACCCGCAGCACGACCGGGTCTGGTCGGCGTTCGTCGATCACGGCGTCACGCCGGTCTTCCACGTCGCCGATCAGGTCCGTGTCTTCGACGATTGCTGGTATCCGGACGATCAACGCGGGGATCTGGCCGCGGTCACCGAGGGTGTATTCCTGTGGGTGCCACCGGCATTGGCGCTGTGCGACCTGATCCTGCACGGCGTCTTCGACCGTCACCCGCGGCTGCGCTTCGGCGTGGTCGAGCTCAGCTCCGCCTGGGTGCCGCAGTTCCTGATGATGCTGGACGGCGCGTCAGCGTTCACCACGCTGCTCAACGGCGAGCCGGTGGCGAAGCTGGCCCGGCGCCCCAGCGAGTACTTCCTCGACCACGTCCGGGTGTCCTCGTTCTCCTACGAGAACCCCAAGCAGCTGGCCGAGATGAGCGGCGACGTGTTCATGTTCTGCAGCGACTATCCCCACTCCGAGGGGACCGCGACGCCGCTTGCCGACTACCGGCGGATGGGCTGCGAAGAACACGACATGCCCGGCCTCTTTCACACCAACGTGGACGCGCTGCTCAACCGGTAGGGGCCCCATCGCGATACCGCGGGTGATATCGCATTGCAGACGGCAACATGCCGGCACTCGTGGTACCGGAGTGGCCAGTGTGACAAGATCGCCGGCTACCGCGCCGCCTTTTTGCGTTCGATGTCGGCGAGCGCGGCGGCCAGCTCGGCGCGCTGGGCGGCCGAGCTCTCCCAGGACAGCTGCCGGTTCTTGACGACCTTGGCCGGCGCGCCGACCGCGATCGAGTAGTCGGGGACGACGCCGCGGACCACCGCGTGCGAACCCAGCACGCAGCCGCGCCCGATGGCCGTGCCGCGCAGGATCGTCACCTTGACGCCCACCCAGGTGTCGGGCCCGATCCGCACCGGGGACTTGACGATGCCCTGGTCCTTGATCGGGACGTTGATGTCGTCCATGCGGTGGTCGAAATCGCAGACATAGCACCAGTCGGCCATCAGCACCGAGTCGCCGAGCTCGATGTCGAGGTAGGTGTTGATCACGTTGTCGCGGCCCAGCACCACCTTGTCGCCGAACCGCAGCGAACCCTCGTGCGCGCGGATGGTGTTCTTGTCGCCGATGTGCACCCACCGGCCGATCTCCAGCTCCGCCAATTCCGGTGTCGAATGGATCTCGACGCCCTTGCCGAGGAACACCATGCCGCGGGTGATGATGTGCGGGTTGGCCAGCTTGAACTTCAGCAGCCGCCAGTAGCGCACCAGGTACCACGGGGTGTAGGCGCGGTTGGCCAGCACCCATCGCAGCGACGCCAGCGTGAGGAACCGCGCCTGGCGCGGGTCGCGCAGCATCGATCCCCGCCAGCGGCGGTGGAGCGGAGCATTCCACATGCTCGTCATGGCCGGAAAGCCTATCGGAGCCGCCGCGGGTTACCCTCACGTGTACTCGATCGCCGCCCGCCGACGCAAAGGATTTGGAACCCCGAGGTGCTTGCCCGACATCTCCCGCGAGGGCTTCGGCGCGGGTCGTGCGCGGCGCTGGCTGCCGCGCTCGCGGTCGGGCTCGGCGGCTGCGGCAACACCGACTCGTGGGTCGACGCGTCGGCCGCGCAGGGCTGGCCCGCGCAATACGGCGACGCCGCCAACAGCGGCTACACCGCGACCTCAGGCGCGGCCAAGCTGTCACTGCAGTGGACGCGGTCGGTCAAGGGCAGCCTGGCGGCCGGCGCGGCGCTCAGCGCGCGCGGCTACCTCGCCCTCAACGGGCAGACCGCGGGCGGGTGTTCGCTGATGGAGTGGGAGAACAACGACAACGGCCGCCAGCGCTGGTGCGTCCGGCTGGTCCAGGGCGGCGGCTTCGCCGGCCCGTTGTTCGACGGCTTCGACAACCTCTACGTGGGTCAGCCGGGGACGTTCCTGTCGTTCCCGGTGACCCAGTGGACACGGTGGCGACAGCCGGTAATCGGGATGCCCACCACCCCAAGGTTTCTCGGCCACGGCCAGCTGCTCGTCGCCACGCATCTGGGACAGGTGCTGGTCTTCGACTCCCATCGCGGCGAGGTGGCCGGCAGCCCACTGGATTTGGTGGAGGGCGTGGACCCCACCGACGCGACGCGCGGATTGGCCGATTGCGCCCCGGCCCGCCAGGGCTGCCCGGTCGCGGCGGCACCGGCGTTCTCCCCCACCACCGGGACCGCGGTGCTGGGCGTGTGGCAGCCGGGCACGCCGGTGGCCGGGCTGGTCGGGCTGAAATACCACGCCGGCCAGTCCCCGCTGCTCAGCCGGGAATGGGCCAGCGACGCCGTCGAGGCAGGCGTGATCGCCAGCCCGGTGTTGTCGGCCGACGGGTCGACCGTCTACGTCAACGGCCGCGACCAACGGCTGTGGGCGCTGCGCGCCGCCGACGGCAAGCCGAAATGGTCTGCGCCGCTGGGCTTCTTGGCGCAGACGCCGCCCGCGGTCACCCCGCAGGGACTGATCGTGTCGGGCGGCGGCCCCGACACCCGCCTGGCGGCCTTCAAGGACGCCGGCGACCACGCCGACCCGCTCTGGCGCCGCGACGACGTCACGCCGCTGTCGTCGTCGAGCCTGGCCGGCGGGGGCGTCGGCTACGCGGTGGTCGCCGGCCCGCCCGCCGACGGCGCGCCCGGCATGTCGGTGCTGGTCTTCGATCCGGCCAACGGCCACACCCTGGGCAGCTATCCCCTCCCGGCGGCCACCGGTTATCCCGTCGGGGTCTCGGTCGGCAACGATCGCCGGATCGTCGCCGCCACCAGCGACGGCCAGGTCTACGGCTTCGCGCCGGCCTAGGCGCTAAATCGCCAGCGGCGGAACGGCATTGCGCGGCACCTGCGCCTGCACCGGTCCGGCAAACGCCGGCAGCATCTCGCCCGGGGCGAAGTAGAAGATCAGCTGGTCGTCGGTGATCGCGAAGTTCTGGTAGTGCGACGGGTCCAGCCCGGTGGACGGCAGAATCGTCACCCCCAACGGGCTTTGCCGGTTCAGGTCGCGCTGCACGATCGGGTAGATGGCGTCCAGCGGCGTGGTGCCCGGGGCGAACAGGTTGTCGAAGGTGATCGGCTGCTTGGCCCCGAGGTTGTAGTTGAACGCCTTGTACCAGGTCGACGTGCGTGATCCGCCGACGTCCTGGAAGAACTTGAGCACCACGCTGCGCGTGTTGTGCGGCGGCTGGCCGGCGGTGTGCTGCTCGGTGGTGGCCTCCATCTGGTAGGGCTGGTCACGTGCGCCGGACCCCTGAGCGACGTTGACGAACCCGTCGCGGTTCTGGGTGACGTAGTCGGCCAGCGCCTGCTCGTCGGGATAGTCGGCGGGAAACGTCATGTTGAGCGTGTAGGTGGGGCCGGTGGCGTGCACGCGACACATTTGCCCGGCCTCGATGGTGCCGCCCAGGCCGGCGCACGACGGCTCGGACACCGCGGGCCAGGCCGGCATGACCGCGGCGGCCAGGAGCGCGGTCGCTAACAGGTAACGCATCGTCGGATTGTCCTCGCAAATCAAGGGCGGGGCGCCTACCAGAATGATGCAGCCAGCCTACCGGGAGGGACGGCAGACGAACGCCGTCGCACGACCGGCGGCACCCGAGCCGATGCGCGCGATGACCACCGACAGCGGGCGATCGCCGCGCGGGCGCAGCCGCCGCCGCAGCGCGTCGGGGTCCACGCGCACGCCCCGGACCAGGATCTCCAGCGCCCCACACCCCAGGGCCGCCAGCGTCTGCCGCAGCCGGCGCTCGTCGAACGCCAGCTCCTCGAGCACCTCGAAGCCCCGCACCCCCGTCGGCAGCTCGTCCCCCGACAGGTAGGCGATGTCGGGGTCGAGCTGCCACAGGCCGTGGCGCGCGCCGTAGTGGCGCACCAGGCCGGCCCGCACCACGGCGCCGTCGGGGTCGACGATCCAGCGCCCGGCCGGGCGCACTCCGCACTCGTCCGGTTCGGCGTCGGTGATCTGTTCGCCGAGATCCAGCACGCTGGCCCGGCGGCGGACCCCGGGTGACGCCAGCCCGGCCGACCACAGGCACGCCTCGCGCACCGACCCGCGATGCGACGTCACCTCGATTTCGCCGTCGAACCCCAGCCGCCGCACTCGCTCGAAATCGATTCCGGGCGCGCACTTTACGACGAGATCCCGGCCCCGGTAGACCTCGATCAGCGCGGCCAGCCCGGGCCGGTAGTCGTCGATGCCGAAGCGCCGCCGCCCGTCGCTGCGGCGCGCCGGGTCGACGAGCACGACGGCGTCGCGGGTGACCGGGTGCAGGGCGTCGGCGCGGCACAGGACCGCGCCCACGTTGTGGCGCGCCATCGCCAGCCGCACCGGGTCGATGTCGCTGCCCACGGCACGCACCCCGCGGCGGTGCAGCGCGGCCAGCTCGGTGCCGATCGAGCAGGTCGCGTCGTGCACGAGGCGGCCGGCGAGCCGCCCGGCGCGGTGCAAGGCGACCGGCGCGGCGGTGGCCTGCTGCAGCGCCTCGTCGGTGAACAGCCAGCCGGAAACGTCCAGCTCACTCAGTTTTTCCGAGGCGCGGCGGCGCAGCAGCGACGTCTCGACCAGCACGGCCGCCCGGTCGCCGAACCGGGCGCGCGCCGCGGCGATGTCGGCGAGCCGGGTGGCGTCGCTCAGCTCGAGGCCGGCAACAACGGCCAGCGCCGCGGCGCCCGGCTCCGACCGCAGATAAGCGACGTCGTCGCCATCGAACCGCAGCCCATTCAGGACGGTTTGACCCCGGTGACCATCACGTTGTAGAACCAGCCCTTCGGCACCAGGTGCCGCCAGATGTTGGCGTCCACCCAGCTCAGGGTCTTCCAGCCGTTGAAGGCGAACTTGGCCCAGCCCCAGCCCAACCGCCCGGGAGGCACCGCGCATTCGAACGTGCGCAGCGGCCAGCCCAGCATCGCGGCGGTGAACTCCACGGTGGCCGTGCGGGCGTCGACCGCGCCGGCGTTGGTGGCCATGCGTTCCAGGTCCTCCGGGGCGAAGGTGTGCAGGTCGACCAGGGCCTCCAGGGCCGCGGCGCGCGAGGATTCGTCGAGTTCGGCCTGCGGGCGCCGCCAGTCGCCCAGGCCGGGCAGCTTGGTGGCGTTGGTGACGGCGCGCCAGGTCAGCGTGGACAGCGTGCGCGCGTAGGTGTCGCCGACGCTGGTCGGCTCGCCGGCGAACACGAACCGGCCGCCCGGGCGCAGCACGCGGATCACCTCGCGCAGGGCGAGCTCGACGTCGGGAATGTGGTGCAGCACGGCGTGGCCGACGACCAGGTCGAAGGTGTCGTCGTCGTACGGGATGCGCTCGGCGTCGGCCACCCGGCCGTCGACGTCGAGACCAAGCGACTGACCGTTGCGGGTGGCGACCTTGACCATCCCCGGTGAGAGGTCGGTGACCGACCCGCGCCGGGCGACCCCGGACTGGATCAGGTTGAGCAGGAAAAACCCGGTCCCGCAACCCAATTCGAGCGCCCGGTCGTAGGGCAGCTCGCGCAGGACCTGGTCGGGCACGGCGCCGTCGAAACAGTCCCTGGCGTAGTCGACGCAGCGCTGGTCGTACGAGATCGACCACTTCTCGTCGTAGGTCTCGGCCTCCCAGTCGTGGTAGAGCACCTGCGCGAGCTTGCTGTCGTGGCGCGCGGCTTCCACCTGTTCGGCGGTGGCGTGCGGGTTCGGAACGGCGTCGCCGGGCAGGTCGGTACTCGTCGTCATGCAGGGCAGCCTAATCGTCGGGCTGCTGCGGGTCGAAGACGGCGTTGATGCCGGCCTTGGCGGCGGCCAGTGCGTGCGGCGGCCCGTCGAGGAAGCGGCGCGCCCAGGTCGCGGCGGCGTCGTAGACGTCGTCGGGGGCCACCATCTCGTCGATCAGGCCCAGCGCCAGGGCCTCCTCGGCGTCCACGAAGCGCCCGCTGAACACCAGTTCCTTGGCCTTGCTGGGGCCGGCCGCCCGGGCCAGACGGGCCATCCCCCCGCCGCCGGGGACCCGCCCGGCCAGGATCTCGGTGGCGCCGAACTTCACGTTGTCGCCGGCCACGCGCCAGTCGGCGGCCAGGGCCAGGGTCAGGCCCGCCCCCAAGGCGTACCCCGTGATCGCGGCGACAGTCGGCTTCGGAATCGCCGCCACGGCGTCGACGGCCGCGCGGCGCGCGCGGTCCGCGGTCTCGGCCTCCGGCGGGCTCAGCGTCCGCAGCTCGCCCATGTCGTCGCCCGCCGAGAAGATCTCGTGGCCGCCGAAGACGATCACGGCGGCGACGTCGTCGCGGCGGCCCAACTCGTCGGCGGCCGCCACGATCTCGCGGTAGACCTGGCGGGTCATCGCGTTGGTCGGCGGCCGCGACAACAGCAGCATGGCCAGCCCGGCGTCCCGCGAGCCGTCGCTGACCACGACGGAAACGAACTCGCTCAAAACGTCCACCCCATGCCGCCGGCTTCGCGTGCCTGGTGGTAGCGGTCGGAGTCGAAGAACTCGAAAATCCAGTTGTCGCCCTGGATTTCGAGGTGCGGCTGCACCGCGACGATCTGCCGCTCGACGGCCAGCACATCGGCGACGCCGCGGCCGGCCAGCGAGTCCAGCTGCGTCCAGGTCGGCGGCAGCAGGAAGCTGCGGCCGGCGGCGAAGTCGTCGATGGCGGCCTGCGGCGTCGTCCAGCCGACGCGGTCGGATTCGGTGTTCTCCCCGTCGGCCCGCTGGCCCGCCGGCAGGGCGCCGACAAAGAAATAGGTGTCGTAGCGGCGGGTGCGCTCGGCCTCCGGGGTGACCCAGTTGGCCCAGGGCCGCAGCAGATCCGAGCGCAACACCAGGTTCTCGCGGCGCAGGAAGTCCGCGAAGGACAGCGCGCCCGTGGCCAGCTCGTGCCGGGACTCGCGGTACACCGAGGCGTCGCCGACGATGCTGTCCGGATCGTCGGCGGGGCCCGCGAACAGCACGCCCGATTCCTCGAACGTCTCCCGGGCGGCGGCGCAGACCAACGCCTCGGCCAGGTCGGGTTCGATGCCGAACCGCTGCGCCCACCACTGCGGCGGCGGCCCGGCCCACGCGATCTCGGCACTGCGGTCACGGTCGTCGACGCCGCCGCCGGGAAACACCATCACGCCGGCGGCGAACTCCATCTGCGAGTGCCGGCGCATCAGGAAGACGGCCAGGTCCCCCGCCGAGGTTTCGCGGACCAGCATCACGGTCGCGGCCGGCCTCGGGACCAGGGGCGGCGGGTCCTGCGGTGAAGTCATGAGGGTCTCCGGTGGGCTGCACGGGTGCGGATTCGGCGGGCGAAATACCGCCCGTCGGCGACGTCCAACGCGATCGACTGGTTGAACGCGGTGGACAGGTTTTCGGCGGTCAGCACATCGGGCAGCAGGCCCGCCGCGACCACCCGGGCCTCCGAGAGCAGCATGCAGTGGCTGAAGCCGGGCGGCACCTCCTCGACGTGATGGGTGACCAACACCAGCGCCGGCGCGTCCGGGTCGGCGGCCAGGTCGGCCAGCCGCGCCACCAGCTCCTCGCGGCCGCCCAGGTCCAGGCCGGCGGCGGGCTCGTCGAGCAGCAACAGCTCCGGGTCGGTCATCAACGCGCGGGCGATCAGCACCCGCTTGCGCTCCCCCTCCGACAGCGTCCCGTAGGTGCGCTCCGCGAGGTGCTCGGCGCCAAGGCTTTCCAGCATGTCGGCCGCGCGGCCGTAGTCCACGTCCTCATAGCGCTCGCGCCAGCGGCCCAGCACCGCGTAGCCCGCCGACACAACGAGGTCGCGCACCAGCTCGTCGCCCGGGATGCGCTGCGCCAGCGCCGAGGAGCTCAGCCCGATCCGTGCCCGCAGCTCCGACACGTCCACCCGGCCCAGCCGCTCGCCGAGCACGAACGCCACGCCCGACGACGGATGCTCGGCCGCCGCGGCGATGCGCAGCAGCGAGGTCTTGCCGGCCCCGTTGGGGCCGATGATCACCCAGCGTTCATCGAGTTCCACCGCCCAGTCCAGCGGTCCGACCAGGGTGCGTCCGCCGCGGCGCAGCGCCACGTTCCTGAAGTCGATCAGCAGGTCGGGGTCGGCTGCCTCACTTCCGCTTTCGGGCACCCGCCCATCGTGCCGTACCGGCGGCGGGCCTAGTCCGGCGGGATCTCCACCCGGCGCACCTGGCCGTCGACCGCGTCGGCGGCCTCGATCTCCCCGCGGGTGACGCCCAGCAGGAACAGGACCGTGTCCAGGTAGGGGTGGCTCAGCGACGCGTCGGCGACCTCACGCAGCGCGGGCTTGGCGTTGAACGCCACCCCCAGCCCGGCCGCGGCCAGCATGTCGATGTCGTTGGCGCCGTCGCCGACGGCGACGGTCTGCGCCATCGGCACACCCGCCCGCTGCGCGAATTCGCGCAGGGCCTGCGCCTTGCCGGCCCGGTCGATGATCGGGCCTACGACCCGGCCGGTGAGCGTGCCGTCGACGATCTCCAGCTCGTTGGCGGCCACGTAATCGAGCGCCAGCTCGTCGGCCAGCGGTTCGATGATCCGCCGGAATCCGCCGGAGACCACGCCACAGTGAAAACCCAAGCGCCGCAACGTCCGTAGCGTGGTCCGCGCGCCGGGCATCAGCTCCAGCTGCTCGGCGACCTCGTCGATGACCGTCGCGGGCAGCCCGGCCAGCGTCGCCACCCGCTGTTCGAGCGACTGCGCGAAATCCAGCTCGCC
Organism: Mycobacterium sp. NGS63; assembly: GCF_059812295.1. Taxonomy (NCBI): domain Bacteria; kingdom Bacillati; phylum Actinomycetota; class Actinomycetes; order Mycobacteriales; family Mycobacteriaceae; genus Mycobacterium; species Mycobacterium sp. NGS63. Next base: position 374,565 of record NZ_JCALCJ010000004.1, on the reverse strand, counting down.
GCGCATCGCGGCCTCCGTGATCGCGGCGACGGCGCCCTGGGCGCCGGCGCGGGCCGCCAGCATCTCGATGACCTCGCCCTGCACCAGCGTCGAGTCGACGTCGAATACCACCAGCCGTTTGGCGCGCCGTTCCAGCGTGTAGTCCTCGACCGCGACGTCGACGCCCTCGTCGCCGGCCACCCGGGTCAGCACGTTGCGCAGGGCCCCGTCGGCGCCCGGTGGCACCGAGACCCGCAGCTCCAGGCCGGTGACCGGGTAGTCGGACACGCCGCGGATGAGGTCGATGTTGACGCCCTGCGCCGCCACCTCCCGGGCCACCGCGCCGAACGCGTGGGCGGTGATCGGCCGGCCCAGCACGAAGATGGTGTGCGTGGACGGCTCCCGGATGATCGGCCCGTCGTCGCTGCGCTCGATGCTGACGTCCAAACCCAGTGCGCGGATGGCGGATTCGACGTCGTGGCGTAACTCGCCGCCGTCGGCGACCTCGGGCGGGCAGGACAGCAGGACGCCCAGCGTCAGACGGCCGCGGATCACCACCTGTTCGACGTTGAGCAGGTCGACCCCATGCCGGGACAGCACCTCGAACAGCGCCGACGTCACGCCGGGCTGATCCACGCCGGTGACGGTGATCAGCACCGACACCTTGAGTGGGGAGTTCACTCGCGACTCAGAGCCGTTCGCCGCCGCTACTGTTCATCAGTCGAGCGGTCCGGTTCGGTGCGTGGGCCGAATCCCTTCGGCGACTCCAGGGCCGTGGCGTGGCGCCCCACGTGCGCCTCGGCGCGCAGCCGCTCCACCATGTGCGGGTAGTGCAGCTCGAAAGCCGGCCGCTCCGAACGGATCCGGGGCAGCTCGGTGAAGTTGTGCCGCGGCGGCGGGCAGCTGGTCGCCCACTCCAGCGAGTTGCCGTAGCCCCACGGGTCGTCGACGGTCACGACCTCGCCGTAGCGCCAGCTCTTGAACACGTTCCACACGAACGGGAACATCGACGCGCCCAGGATGAAGGCGCCGATGGTGGAGACGATGTTCAGCGGCTGGAAGCCGTCGGTGGGCAGGTAGTCGGCGTAGCGGCGCGGCATGCCCTGGTCGCCCAGCCAGTGCTGCACCAAAAACGTCGTGTGGAAACCGATGAACGTCAACCAGAAATGCAGCTTGCCCAGGCGCTCGTCGAGCAGCCGGCCGGTCATCTTGGGGAACCAGAAGTAGATGCCGGCGAACGTGGAGAACACGATCGTCCCGAACAGCACGTAGTGGAAGTGCGCGACGACGAAGTAGGTGTCGGTCACGTGGAAGTCCAGCGGCGGGCTGGCCAGCAGCACACCGGTCAGGCCGCCGAGCAGGAAGGTGACCGCGAAGCCGACCGAGAACAGCATCGGCGTCTCAAACGTCAACTGGCCCTTCCACATCGTGCCTATCCAGTTGAAGAACTTGATCCCCGTCGGCACGGCGATCAGATAGGTCATGAACGAAAAGAACGGCAGCAGAACGGCGCCGGTGGCGAACATGTGGTGCGCCCACACCGCCACCGACAGCGCCGCGATGGACAGCGTCGCGTAGACCAGCGTGGTGTAACCGAAGATCGGCTTGCGGGAGAACACCGGGAATACCTCGGTGACAATCCCGAAGAACGGCAGCGCGATGATGTACACCTCGGGGTGGCCGAAGAACCAGAACAGGTGCTGCCACAACAGGACTCCGCCGTTGGCCGGGTCGTAGACGTGGGCGCCGAGGTGCCGGTCGGCGGCCAGCCCGAACAGCGCCGCGGTCAGCAACGGGAAGGCGATCAGCACCAGGATCGACGTCACCAGGATGTTCCAGGTGAAGATCGGCATCCGGAACATCGTCATGCCGGGCGCGCGCATGCACACCACGGTGGTGATCATGTTGACCGCGCCCAGGATGGTGCCCAGACCGGCGACGGCCAGGCCCATGATCCACAGGTCGCCGCCGGCGCCGGGTGAGTGGATGGCGTCGGACAGCGGCGTGTAGGCCGTCCAGCCGAAGTCGGCGGCGCCGCCCGGCGTGATGAAGCCGGCCATCGCCAGCGTGGCGCCGAACAGGAACAGCCAGAACGAAAACGCGTTCAGCCGCGGGAACGCCACGTCGGGCGCGCCGATCTGCAGCGGCAGCACCAGATTGGCGAACCCGAACACGATCGGGGTGGCATAGAACAGCAGCATGATCGTGCCGTGCATGGTGAACAGCTGGTCGAACTGCTCGTTCGACAGGAACTGCAGCCCCGGCGCGGCGAGCTCCGTGCGCATCAACAGCGCCAGCAAGCCGCCGATGAAGAAGAAGATGAAGCACGTGACGCAGTACATGATGCCGATCAGCTTGTGATCGGTGGTGGTGATCAGCTTGTAGACGAGGTTCCCTTTGGGACCGGTCCGGGCCGGGTAGGGACGGACGGCCTCGAGTTCTCCCAACGGGGGGGCTTCGGCTGTCAACAGCTCCTCCAAACATCCGTATCGGACAGGGCCCGAACCCAGTATTGACTCGAATCTTAACCTTCGAACAACTCGCAGTCAGGGCTGGTCCTACAAACTGTCGTAAATGCCGTTGAAGTCGCCGGATGTTAGCGTCGGTGCCGTGTTGGGGAGGCGATCGGTCGCGGCGGCGGCCGTGCTGGCGGCGGCCGTCGCGGCGTGCGGCGGGTGCGGGTCCGACGCCCCGAAGGCGTCGACCCGATCGCTGGTGACACCCACCACCCAGATCGCCGGCGCCGGGGTGCTGGGCAACGACCGGCGCCCCGACGACTCGTGCGCGCGCGACGCCGCGGCGGCCGATGCGGGGCCGGCGACGCGGCAGGCCCACAACGCGGCCGGCGTCGCCCCGGAGACGGTCACGGTCCCGGCGGAGGCGCGGCGCATCGTGGTGCTCTCCGGTGACCAGCTCGACGCCCTGTGCGCGCTGGGCCTGCAGTCTCGGGTGGTCGCCGCCGCGCTGCCGGACGGCGCGCCGGGCCAGCCGTCGTACCTGGGCGCCGCGGTCCGCGGCGTGCCGGGCGCCGGCACCCGCACCCACCCCGACCTGGGCGCCATCGCCGCGGCCCACCCGGACCTGATCCTGGGGTCGGCCGGCCTGACCCCGACGCTGTATCCGCAGCTCGCCGCGATCGCCCCGACGGTGTTTACCGCCGCCCCAGGCGCGGCCTGGCAGGACAACCTGCGCGGCGTCGGGACGGCGACCGCCCGCGGCGGCGCCGTCGACGGGTTGCTCGGCGGCTTCACCCAGCGGGCCACCCAGATCGGGACCAGGCACGACGCGTCGCACTTCCAGGCGTCGATCGTGCAGCTGACCTCCGACGCGATCCGGGTGTACGGGGCCAACAACTTCCCGGCCAGCGTGCTCGGCGCGGTCGGCGTGGACCGGCCGGCCGCCCAGCGGTTCACCGACAAGCCCTACCTCGAGATCGCCGCGACCGACGCCGACCTCGCGAAGAACCCGGATCTCTCGGCGGCCGACGCCGACGTCGTCTACGTGTCGTGCGCCGGCCCGGCCGCCGCGGAGCGCGCCGCCGCCGTGCTGGACAGCGACCCGTGGCGCAAGCTGTCGGCCAACCGCGACAACCGCGTCTACGTCGTCAACGACGAGATCTGGCAGACCGGCGAAGGTCTGATCGCGGCCCGCGGCATCGTCGATGACCTGCGGCTGGTCAACGCCCCGATCAATTAGGCCCCCGGCGTGGGGCAGGCCCACTGAGTGTGAATCCTCGGCTTCGAGCGTGAATCCTCGGCGCAAATCCGGGCCGGAATCCCGCCCTACACGCACACCCGAAGCCATGAGTTCACACCCGGCTGATACGCAGATCACACCCGACGCGGTTGGCCCGAAACCGTTACCTTAGCTAAACTTTTTGAGGACGAACTTTCGAAGAGGATTCCCAAATGACCACTGTTTCGGCGTACGCCGCCACGTCGGCGACCGCACCGCTGACCAAGACCACCATCACCCGTCGCGAGCCCGGCCCGCACGACGTGGCGATCGACATCAAGTTCGCCGGCATCTGCCACTCGGACATTCACACCGTCAAGGCCGAGTGGGGCGAGCCCACTTACCCGCTGGTTCCGGGCCACGAGATCGCGGGCGTGGTGTCCGCGGTGGGTTCCGAGGTCACCAAGCACAAGGTGGGCGACCGCGTCGGCGTGGGCTGTTTCGTCGACTCCTGCCGCGAGTGCAGCAGCTGCCTGGCCGGCCTCGAGCAGTACTGCAAGCGCGGGTCGACGCCGACCTACAACGGCGTCGGCAAGGACGGCCAGCCGACGCAGGGCGGCTACAGCACCGCGATCGTCGTCGACGAGAACTACGTGCTGCGCATCCCCGACGCGCTGCCGCTGGACAAAGCCGCGCCGCTGCTGTGCGCGGGCGTCACGCTCTACTCCCCGCTGCGGCACTGGAAGGCCGGCAAGACCACCCGGCTGGCCATCATCGGCCTGGGCGGGCTCGGGCACATGGGCGTCAAGCTGGGCGCGGCGATGGGCGCCGAGGTGACGGTGCTGTCGCAGTCGCTGAAGAAGATGGAGGACGGGCTGCGCCTGGGCGCCAGCCACTACTACGCGACCTCCGACCCCAACACCTTCACGGTGCTGCGCGACAGCTTCGACCTGATCATCAACACCGTCTCGGCAAACCTCGACCTCGGCCAGTACCTGAAACTGCTCGACGTCGACGGGACCATGGTCGAGCTGGGCATCCCCGAGCACGCGATGGAGGTGCCGGCGTTCCCGCTGGCCGGCTGGCGGCGCAGCCTGTCCGGTTCGCTGATCGGCGGCATCGGCGAGACCCAGGAGATGCTGGACTTCTGCGCCGACCACGGCGTCACGCCGGAGATCGAGGTCATCGAGCCCGGCTACATCAACGAGGCCTACGAGCGCGTGCTGGCCAGCGACGTGCGCTACCGCTTCGTCGTCGACATCTCGAAGCTCTAACCGCCGTTAGCGGAAGCGTTGCCGATACCGGCCAGCGGCCAGCCCGCGGCGGCCAGCCGCGCGGCCACCCGGGCGATGTTCTCCGGGCCGGCGTCGCGCTGCGTCACCCCGGAGATGAAGTCGGCGATCACGTCGCGCTCGATCTCGTCGCCCGGCGCCACCTCTTCGTCGATGGCGTCGACGACCTGCTTGATCTGCTCGTCGGTCAGCGGCGTGCTGCGCAGCAGCTCCAGCGGCGGCACCCGGTCGGGTCCGGGGACGCCGTCGGGGTAGCCGCATTGCAGCCACCGGATCACGGAACGGAAGAACGCGGCCGTCGAGGATGGGGTTATCGCCACGCCCATCAGTGTCAGGGGTAGGGGGCCGGGCGCGCCACCGGGACGTCCGTCGATCCGGACAATTCACGCGCCGTTCATCGCTGGGCTTAGAAGTCCCAGTCCTCGTCCTCGGTGACGACGGCCTTGCCGATGACGTACGACGACCCCGAGCCGGAGAAGAAGTCGTGGTTCTCGTCGGCGTTGGGGCTCAGCGCCGACAGGATCGCCGGGTTGACGTCGGTCTCGTCGCGCGGGAACAGCGCCTCGTAGCCGAGGTTCATCAGCGCCTTGTTGGCGTTGTAGCGCAGGAACTTCTTGACGTCCTCGGTCAGCCCGACCTCGTCGTAGAGGTCCTGGGTGTATTCCACCTCGTTGTCGTAGAGCTCGAAGAGCAGCTCGTAGGTGTAGTCCTTGAGCTCGGCGCGCTTGGCGTCGTCGACCAGGGCCAGGCCCCGCTGGAACTTGTAGCCGATGTAGTAGCCGTGCACGGCCTCGTCGCGGATGATCAGCCGGATCATGTCGGCGGTGTTGGTCAGCTTGGCCCGGCTCGACCAGTACATCGGCAGGTAGAACCCGGAGTAGAACAGGAAGCTCTCCAGCAGCGTGGAGGCCACCTTGCGCTTCAGCGGCTCGTCGCCCTTGTAGTACTGCATGACGATCTCGGCCTTGCGCTGCAGGTTGGGGTTCTCCTCCGACCAGCGGAAGGCGTCGTCGATCTCGGCCGTCGAGCACAGCGTGGAGAAGATCGAGCTGTAGCTCTTGGCGTGCACCGACTCCATGAACGCGATGTTGGTGTAGACGGCCTCCTCGTGCGGGGTCAGCGCGTCGGGGATCAGGCTCACCGCCCCGACCGTGCCCTGGATGGTGTCCAGCAGCGTCAGCCCGGTGAACACCCGCATCGTCAGCTGCTTCTCGTTGGCCGTCAGCGTCCCCCAGGACGGCAGGTCGTTGGACACCGGGACCTTCTCGGGCAGCCAGAAATTACCCGTGAGCCGGTCCCAGACCTCGGCGTCCTTGTCGTCTTGCAGCCGGTTCCAGTTGATCGCCGAAACGCGGTCAATCAGCTTCATGTTTTCGGTCACCAGAACCCCACTTCACCAGACGGTTTTGCCTGCGCACTTGAGACTTCAAACACTACCCCTGGGGTCCGACAAGCCGTGGCAGCACAACACGTTGTGTTTGCCGTGTCGTGCTCGCACTGCTCGCGCCCTGTTGCTAATCCAGGCCGACCTCTCGCAAGGTGTGCGTGAGGCCCTCCTCGAGGGCGCGCAGCGCGATGTCGGTGAGGCGACTGAGTTCGTCGACGTCCTCACCGCCGTTGCTCATCCAGGCCTCGAGCGACGCGAAGACCGCCGTGGCCAGGCTCTGCGCGGCGATGTCGGCGATCATGGCGCCCTCGGCGCTGGGCGCCGAACGTTCATGGATGAACCGGCCGATCTCGTCCGCGACCTGATCGCGCATCCGCCGGATGTGGGTGGTGATGATGTCTTGGTCGAGGTCACGCGACCGGATGGTGGCCGCCTCGCGGACCATCGCGAAATCAAAAGGAAAGGCGTCCATGGCTTTTCGCACCGACGCCGCGATGGGTTCCCCGTGCGGACGCACCGCCAGCGCGCGGGCGAACCATTCGAATCCGATGTCGTAGTCGGCGAAGATCACCGCGTGCTTGGACGGGAAGTGCCGGTAGAAGGTTCGCTCGGTGACCCCGACGTCGGCGGCGATGTCGGAAACGCTGGTCTGGTGCACACCGTCGGCGACGAAGCGCTTCATCGCCGCCTGTATAAGCGCCTGACGCGTGCGCTGGCTACGAGATTCCACGGTCTAAGGAGACACCAAATGTCACCATTGACGCAAATATGTCACATGTGACATTGTCCGTTGGAGCCGAGCGATCACCACCGAAGGAGCCAGCATGGCGGACTACGACGCGATCATCATCGGGGCGGGCCACAACGGTCTGGTCGCCGCCAACGTGCTGGCCAAGGGCGGGGCGAAAGTGCTTGTGCTGGAACGCGCGCACTTTCTCGGCGGGATGGCCGCCACCCGCGAACTCTTCGACGGCTACAAGCACAGCGTCGGCGCGTGGGCGGTGCTGATCTGGCGCCAGGAGATGACCGAACGCCTGGAGCTCACCAAGTGGGGCTTCGAGCTCATGGACCAGTGGACGTCGACGTGCACGTTCGGCGACGAGGCCGACACCCCGTTCGTGATGTACAACGACCTCGAACGCATGGCGCGCCACCTGCTCGATGACCATGGCGCCGAAACCGCGGCCGCGCTTGGCGGCCTGTTCGCCCACATCGGCCGGTTCGCACCGTATTTCGTCGACTCGGCGTTCGGTCCCCCGCTGGACATCATCGAGGTGATCGCCTCCCAGCCCACGCCCGAGGATCGCCACGATTTCGCCCAGATGTGGTACGGCAGCACGATGGACACGGTCCGGCGTTTCCTGGCGCCCGACCAGGGCCGCTGCATCCAGGGCTCGCTGGCGGCGATGTCCATCGACGCCTTCGACGGCGGTCCTTGGACGCCGGGCTCGAACGCATCGACGCTGTATCACTACCTGATCGGCGGCGGAAACGTGGAATACATCATGCCGCGCGGCGGTATCGGTTCGCTGAGCACGGCGCTGTGCCGCCGCGCCGAATCACTGGGCGCCGAGGTGCGAATGAAGGAACACGTCAAGCAGATCCTGGTCACCGACGGCCGCGCCACCGGAGTCGAATTGCGCGACGGCACAACGATTTCCGCCGATGCCGTGCTGTCCTCGCTCGACCCGTACACCACTTTCGTCAACCTCGCCGGCGCCCAGAACTTTCCGCCCGACTACATCCGCAAGATCAAGGAGATCAACTTCAACCTGGGATACATCCAGGCCCACCTGACCATCGACCAGGCTCCACAATGGATCGAGCGGCTCCAACCCTTCATGCAGGACAACGGGCGCTGGTGTCCCACCGTCGCGTATGCGCCGTCACCGGAATACATCAGCGACGCGTGGGAGCAGTACCGCAAGGGGCAGCTCCCCGACGCGCCGCCCACCTACCTGTACATCCCCAGCATGGTCGACTCGTCGCTGGCCCCGGAAGGCAAGCACAGCGCGACCATCTTCACGCCGTACTTCCCCACCGGGCTCGACGCCGACGAAAACCGAAGCTGGAAGGAGCAATACGCCGACACCTGCGTGAGCATCTTCGACAAATACGCGCCCGGGTTCGCCGACTCCGTCACCAACCGAGTCGTCTTCTCCAACCGCTACTTCGGCAGCACCTTCAGCGCGCATGCCGGCGACTACTCTCATGGCCTGCTGCAGCCCAACCAGCTGTGGACCGGTCGCGTCGTCGAGGGCGAGGATAAGTTCGCCACGCCGGTCGACGGGCTCTACCTCTGCGGGCAGTGCACGCACCCCGGCCCCGGGGTGACCGGCATCCCCGGCTGGAACGGCGCCGAGGCGGCCCTGAAGCACTTGAACGCCCGCGTCGGATAGGGCCTGAGGCCTAGATGGCTGGTTGGGACCGAGACGCCGCCAGCGGTCGGCTGCTGCGGTGACATCGGCGTGGTGCCGTGGGTCCTTCTTTTCCACTACCCCGAAACTCGACCAAGTTGTATGCAACCGCCCACCCTGGATGTACCATTTGGTACATGATTACCGAGGACAGCATCGAGATCGACGCGCCGCCGCAGGTGGTGTGGGAGGTGTTCAGCGACGTCGAGCGCTGGCCCGAGTGGACGGCTTCGGTGACGTCGCTGGCCGCGGTGGACGGGCCCGGGCTGGCGGTCGGGAAACGGTTCGCGATCAAGCAGCCCCGCATGTCGAAGCTGGTCTGGACGGTCACCGAGGTCGACCCCGGCTCATCGTGGACGTGGGTGCAGCGCGCGCCCGGCGCGTCGACCAGCGCCCACCACGACGTGATCCCCCGGCCCGGCGGCCGCACCCTGGTGCGCCAGCGGCTCGACCAGCGGGGCGTACTCGGCGGCCTCGTCGCGCGGCTCATAGGCTCGATGACCAAGCGCTACCTCAAACTCGAGGCCGAAGGACTCAAGGCCCGGTCTGAGCAACTCAGCCGCGCCAATGGCTCGCACCCCTGACACGCAACGGCGCGGGCAACTCCTCGACGCGCTGGTTGACGAGTTCGCCGCGGGCGGCGTCGGTGACCGCTCGCTGCGCGACGTGGCCGCCGCCGTCGGCACCAGCCATCGAATGTTGCTGCACCACTTCGGGTCTCGCGAGGACCTGCTGGTCGCGATCGTCGAGGAGGTCGAGCGCCGCCAGATGGCGCTGCTGCCCGAGCTGCCCATCAGCCCGGCGGAGGGTTTCGCCGCCATGTGGGCCGACGTGCGGAGACCCGAGCTGCGACAGGCCGAGCGTCTGTTCTTCGAGTGCTACGCCCGCGCCGCGCAGGGCGAAAAGCCTTTTGCCGCAATGGTCCCCGACGCCGTCGACGGCTGGCTCGACCAGGTCCGAACCATTACCGGCGGCGCGTTCGACCCCGCCATGGCGAGGCTGGGTTTGGCCGTAATCCGCGGCCTGCTACTGGATCTCGTGGCCACCGACGACAACGCCGGCGTCGACGCCGCCGCACAGGCCTTCGCGGAGCTGCTCAGCCGCCAGGAAGCGTCAGTTGGCGGTGTAGACGATCAGGACGTCGGTCTTGGCCCTGCGGGAGACTTCGGACGGGACTGATCCCAGCAGTCGCCCGGCGACGCTGCTGAGCCCGACGTTGCCGACCACCATCAGGTCGGCGTGGACCTCCTCGGCCAGCTGCACCAGCGCGTTAACGGGGGCGCCGACGACCGACTTCTCCTCCACGTCCTGGACCCCAGCTTGGTGCGCCCGTTCCCTGGCGTCCTGCAGGATCTTGTAGAACGGGGCCTCGCCCACCGTCCGATAGTCCTGGCCGTGGTCGCTGCCCGGCGGGATGGCGTAGCGGCCGCGCTCCTGGGGGACGGGCAGATGCGCCGTCGCGACGATCAATTTCGCGCCGTGTTCCGCGGCGATCGCGGCCGCGCGGTCCACCGCGCGCAGCGACGAGTCCGAGCCATCCGTGCCGACCACGACGGTCTGATAAGCGCTCATTTGCCTAGCTTTGCAGGGTCGCCGAAGAACTGGTACTCCTCGGGTTTCACCGAGCGGGTCGCCCGCCAGTACTCCCAGGTGTAGCCGCCCCACAGCACGGTGTTGCGGCCGTGCTCGTCGAGGTACCAGCTGCTGCAGCCACCGCTGTTCCACACCGACGGGCCCAGCCTGCGCTGCAGCTCGTCGTTGAAGCGGTCCTGCGCGGCGCGGGTCGGGGCCAGCGCCTGAGCGCCGAGCTTGTCGCAGGTCTTGATCGCGTCGGCGACGTAGTGGATCTGGGATTCGATCATGAACACCACGGAATTGTGCCCCAGCCCGGTGTTGGGCCCCAGCAGAAAGAACAGGTTGGGCACGTCGGCGACGGTGATCCCGCGGTGCGCGCCGATGCCCTCGCGGTTCCAGCGGTCGACCAGGTCCTCGCCATGCCGGCCCTTGATCTGGACGTAGGTGTAGGAGTCGGTGACATGGAAGCCGGTGCCGTAGACGATCACGTCGACCTTGCGCTCGCGCCCGTCGGCGGTGACGATCCCGTCGGGCGTGATCCGGGCGATGCCCTCGGTGACCAGCTCGGTCTTCGGGTTCGCGACGGCGCCATAGTACGTGGAGGAGTTGAGGATTCGCTTGCAGCCGATGCGGTAGTGCGGGGTCAGCTTGCGGCGCAGCTCACGGTCCTTGACCGAGCGGCGAATGTTGTATTTGGCGTAGGCTTCGATGAATTTCAGCGCGCCCGGCCGCTTGGTCATGCCGATCGCCAGCGCCTCCTGACCCCAGTAGATGGCCAGGCGCACCGCCGCGCGCAGCCCGGGGACGTTCTCCATGGCGCGGCGCAGCGCGACGGGCAGGTCGGGGTTGGAGCGCGGCACCACCCACGGCGGGGTGCGTTGGTAGAGCTGAAGTTCGGCGACCTGCTCGACGATTTCCGGCACGATCTGGATCGCGCTGGCGCCGGTCCCGATCACCGCCACCCGCTTGCCGGTCAGGTCCACGCTGTGGTCCCACTCCGCGGAATGGAAAGCGGCACCACGGAATTCGTCACGGCCCTCGAAATCCGGGATGGACGGGATGTGCAGCGCGCCGGCCCCCGAGATCAGGAACTGGCCGACGTATTCGCGCCCGTCGGTGGTGAACACGTGCCAGCGGTGCTCGTCGTCGTCCCAGTGGCCGCGGTCGACCAGCGAGTTGAACTCGATGAAGCGGCGCAGCCCGTACTTCTCGGTGACGCCCTGGAGGTAGTCCTGGATCTCGGGCTGATAGGAGAACGGGTTCTTCCAGTCCGGCTTGGGCTCGAACGAGAACGAGTAGAGGTGCGACGGGATGTCGCAGGCGCAGCCGGGGTAGCTGTTGTCGCGCCAGGTGCCGCCGATGTCGTCGGCCTTCTCCAGGACGACGAAGTCCACGCTGTGCTTTTGCAGCTCGATGGCCATGCCCAGCCCGGAGAACCCGGTCCCGATGATGATGGCGCGGGTGTGCACCGGCTGGGGCGCCTCGGTTGCCGGGTTGGCTTGTGTCATCGCATCGGTCACGCTGAATCGGTCTTCCTGTTTAGTTCACGCAAATACCCAGTACTCAGGGTATCGGATATGTCAACGCGGCGGTCAGCTGGCGGCGGGGTTGCTGGGGACGACGCTGTGGATCGGCTGGTCGGGGTCCATCGTGATGCCGAGCGCCTCGGCGGTGCCGACGATGACGCCCATCATGATGGTCGTCAGGTGGGCGACGAACTGCTCGCGGGGCATGCGCCGCGGGCTGTCGGGGTCGGGACCCAGCCACCACTCGGTGGCCGACGCGGCCGACCCGAACGCGGCGTGCCCGGCCAGCTCGATCGCCGCGTGGTCCAGCTCCATCTCGCGCAACTCGTTGTCGAACATGTCGGCCAGGGCCAGGGTGATCCCGCGGCCCTCCTCGAGGATCTTGGGGCTGGCCGCGGAGCGGCCCTGGATGAAGACCCGCAGCACGTTGGGGTGCTTGTCGACCAGGTTGACGTACTCCTCGACTGCGCGCCGGGTGACCTCGCGCGACGAGTCGGTCTTCAGGTCGATGGACGCAAAGATCGCCCCCCACAGCATGTCGCGCAGGCGCTCCCCGATCGCCTGGAACAGGTCGGACTTGTCGTGGAAGTGCCGGTAGATCTTCGGCTTGGCGGTGCCGGCCTCCTCGGCGATCTCCCGCACGCTCAACTCGGGTCCCAACCGGTCGATGGCGCGGAACGCGGCGTCGACGATCTCGCCGCGCACCTTCTTGCGGTGCTCGCGCCAGCGTTCGCTGCGCGCGTCGACCTTGGCCCCGGGCTTGACGCTCGGGTGGGGTGGTCGGGGAATTCTCACCACATCAAGCACCATACCGCGCGGGCACCGCTGACCTCGGCAAACCGCGCGGCCCTCGGCCCGCCGAGCGTGAATTTCGCGACGCGACACGCCGCGAAGCCGTCGCGACGTTCACACTCGTCGCGCGCGTTTGTCACCACCGCAGCATCGGGAACGGCCGGAGCGGATGAGTGGCCGCATAGCCGAGGAGCCCACGCGCCAGGAAAGCGTGGAATCCCCGGTAGGGCAATTCCTTCACAACCCCGCTGACGAAGGATCGCTGAAGGCCACCGGGCAACAGTCCGCGGCTGACGTCGACGCGGTCGGCGATGCGAAACGTCTCGTTCAGGGGGTCGCCAACGGCGCGCAGCTTGTGGTGTTCGGTGATCATCGTTCGTGCCTGGCCAACTTCGCTGATGCCGAACTCGTCGGCCAAGCTCGACGCGAGGTCGGCGGACGGCTCGAGGTAGTCGAACGTGCCTGCGGTCCAGATGCCCAGGTCGTGCACCGCCCACGCGAGCGCCACCCAGTCAGGAACCGGGGCACCGGACAGCGCCTGGTGGTAGGTCAATCCCCGATACACATGATTGCGGTAGGCAGGAAGGTCGGTCGCCAACGCGTCCGCGTAACGCTGCAGCACGGCGTCGACGATCGGATGCGTGGTAACGGCGGTCACTGGACCCTCGCGTCCTGCGGCCCTACAACATGCAGGAGACGCAACCCTCCACCTCAGTGCCCTCCAGCGCCATTTGCCGCAGCCGGATGTAGTACAGCGTCTTGATTCCCTTGCGCCAGGCGTAGATCTGCGCCTTGTTGACGTCGCGGGTGGTGGCGGTGTCCTTGAAGAACAGCGTCAGGCTCAACCCCTGGTCCACATGCTGGGTGGCCGCGGCGTAGGTGTCGATGATCTTCTCGTAGCCGATCTCGTAGGCGTCCTGGTAGTACTCCAGGTTGTCGTTGGTCATGTACGGCGCCGGGTAGTAGACCCGCCCGATCTTGCCCTCCTTGCGGATCTCGACCCTCGACACGATCGGGTGGATCGATGACGTCGAGTGGTTGATGTAGGAGATCGACCCGGTCGGCGGCACCGCCTGCAGGTTCTGGTTGTAGATGCCGTGCGCCTGAACCGATTCCTTCAACCGCTTCCAGTCGTCCTGGGTGGGGATGCGGATGCCGGCGTCGGCGAACAGCTGACGCACCTTGTCGGTCGCCGGCTCCCACACCTGGTCGGTGTAGCGGTCGAAGAACTCGCCCGACGCGTACTTGGAGTTCTCGAAACCCTTGAAGTGCGTGCCACGTTCGATCGCGATGCGGTTCGACGCCCGCAGCGCGTGGTAGAGCACCGTGTAGAAGTAGATGTTGGTGAAGTCGACGCCCTCCTCGGACCCGTAGAAGATCCGCTCGCGGGCCAGGTAGCCGTGCAGGTTCATCTGCCCCAGCCCGATGGCGTGGGAGTCGTTGTTGCCCTGCTCGATTGAGGGCACCGACGTGATGTGGGTCTGGTCGCTGACGGCGGTCAACGCGCGGATAGCCACCTCGATGGTCTGCGCGAAGTCCGGCGAGTCCATCGTCTTGGCGATGTTCAGCGACCCCAGGTTGCACGAAATGTCCTTGCCCACTTTGGCATACGACAGGTCCTCGTTGAACAGCGACGGTGTGGACACCTGCAGAATCTCCGAGCACAGGTTGCTGTGCGTGATCTTGCCGTCGATGGGGTTGGCGCGGTTCACCGTGTCCTCGAACATGATGTACGGGTAGCCGGACTCGAACTGCAGCTCGGCCAGCGTCTGGAAGAACTCGCGCGCCTTGATCTTGGTCTTGCGGATGCGCGCGTCGTCGACCATCTCGTAGTACTTCTCGGTCACCGAGACGTCGGCGAACGGCACACCGTAGACCCGCTCCACGTCATACGGCGAGAACAGGTACATGTCCTCGTTCTTCTTGGCCAGCTCGAAGGTGATGTCGGGGATCACCACGCCCAGGCTCAACGTCTTGATCCGGATCTTCTCGTCGGCGTTCTCGCGCTTGGTGTCCAGGAAGCGGTAGATGTCGGGGTGGTGCGCGTGCAGATACACCGCGCCAGCGCCTTGGCGCGCCCCCAGCTGGTTGGCGTAGGAGAACGAATCCTCCAGGAGCTTCATGATCGGGATGACGCCCGACGACTGGTTCTCGATGTTCTTGATCGGCGCCCCGTGCTCGCGAATGTTGCTGAGCAGCAACGCGACTCCCCCGCCGCGCTTGGACAGCTGCAGCGCCGAGTTGATAGACCGGCCGATCGACTCCATATTATCTTCGATGCGAAGGAGGAAGCAATTGTGCACAACCGTGCCGCGAATCGTGTAGGTGTGCGTGGCCTCGACGTGAAGGTTGTACACCTTCTCCGGAACTTCCTGCGTGCGCTTTAGTTCGCGGATTCCGTAGACGTGCCTTCCATACACGACGCGATAAGTTGTGCGCGAGGTCCCCTTCTGGCCGACGTAGTTGTGGAGGTTCTTGCCCACGTCGAAGATGAAGTCTTCGTTGGCCCCAGGCAGACCGGGTACGAACACCTGTCCCGTCACATTGCCCGATTGGTTGACGTATTGGCGGACTCTGGACACGATCCCGTTGCGGCGCAACAGTAGCTGCACCTGATCGATCAGCTGAGGATTCACCAGGTCGAGAACCATTCCGCCGGCGGTGCTGCACCCGTCCCCGCGGAACAACCCGGCCAGCAATCCACGCTGAAACTCTTCATCGGCCGTTAAGACGTCGTTCGACAACCGCTTTGAGTGATATCCCGTGCCGACCAGGGAGAGGAATAGCGACGCAACGATCTTGCTGTTGCAAATCATGCGCACCGACTGGTCGGACACACTCTGGTGAACGGCGAGATCCGCCGCAAAGACGCGCTTGAATGCCGCCGCCAACTCCTGCTGGTACAACAATTCGTGTGTGCCGATCGTGAAGTGAATGCCGTTCGGAGTCCGGTCCGTGGGCCCTGATCGCTTGGAGATATGGCCTTCGGCGACGTACCAGCCAAGCAGAAGACCGAGGTCGTACGACTCTTCAACGTAGCGATTGACCGACACGAAGCGCATGTGGTGGCGCTGCTTGTTGCGGTGTTTCCGATCGGTGTTGACCTTACGGATGAGCCCGTCGACCTCTTCGTAATCGCCCGCGCCGGCGTACTCCATCAGGTCGTAGACCCGTCGCGACCGTTCCTCCAGCGGCGCTGCCGTGACGATGAAGTCTGTGGGGCGAATGTCTTTGGCGGCCAACCAAACGAATCCGTCGAAGGCGTCAGCTCCGTCGCCGTCGATAAGTGTCTGCACATCGCGTGTGGTCCACACCAGAATCGGATGCTCCGGAGTGCACAGAATCGGCTCCCTGTGCCCGAAGTGCGAGATCGAGATGAGTGCTCGGTCGTTGGGGTTCTCCATGACGGACTCGACGACCGAGAAGGACCCATCGTGCGAAAGCACCCGGTCACCCGCCCGCAACGTCTCGATTGCCTTTGGGCCCTCGGGTGTATCCACCGGAGTTCCGGCCGGGAAACATGAAACCGGCTCTCCGCGTTGCTTTTTCCCGGAATTCAAGAACGTCGGAGTGGCCGGCTGGAACCGGCCGTCGATGATCTCGTCGACCAGCTTCTCGGCCAGGCCGACGTCGCCGGCCGCCAGCGTCAGCGCGACCATCACGACGCGGTCCTCGAAGCGCTCCAGGTAGCGCTTTCCGTCGAACGTCTTCAGCGTGTAGGAGGTGTAGTACTTGAACGCGCCCAGAAACGTCGGGAAGCGGAACTTCTTGGCATACGCGCGATCCAGCAGCTCCTTGACAAAGTTGCGCGAGTACTGGTCGAGAACCTCACGCTCGTAATAGTTCTCGCGGATCAGGTAGTCGAGCTTCTCGTCCTGGTTGTGGAAGAAGACGGTGTTCTGGTTGACGTGCTCGAGGAAGTACTGGCGCGCCGCGAGCACGTCCTTGTCGAACTGAATCCTGCCGTCCTTGTCGTACAGATTCAGCATCGCGTTCAGCGCGTGGTAGTCCGTCTCTTCGGACACCACATGCGCGGCGGCGGTTACAGGCTCTGCAGCGACGGTTGGTGGCACGTCTGTTCCTTCCAGAAGTCGGCGAGACCGGCGCGGACGGCATCCACGTCGTCCGGGGTTCCCATCAGTTCGAAGCGGTACAGGTAGGGGACGCCGCACTTGCGGGAGATGACGTTGCCCGCGTAGGCGAATTCGGCCCCGAAGTTGTTGTTGCCCGCGGCGATGACGCCGCGGATCAACGACCGGTTGTGTTCGTTGTTCAAAAAAGCGATGACCTGTTTGGGGACGTAGCCCCCGGCGTTGAGGTCCGGTGTCGCGTGGCCGCCGCCGTACGTCGGCACGATCAGCACGTACGGCTCATCGACCTCGATGCGTCCGTGCAGCGGTATCCGTGTGGCGGGAACACCCAGCTTCTGCACGAAGCGGTGGGTGTTCTCCGACACGGAAGAGAAATAGACCAGGCTGCGCCGCGTGACGTCCATGGCACCGCAACCCCTTTACCTGATGTCTGCCTACGCGCTCAGCACCGCGCCGGCCAGCGCCTTAATGCGATCCGGCCGGAAACCCGACCAGTGGTCGTTGCCCGCCACCACCACCGGTGCCTGCAGGTAGCCCAGCGCCATCACGTAGTCGCGCGCCTCGGAGTCGAGCGTGATGTCGACCTTCTCGTAGGCCAGGCCCTGCTTGTCCAAGGCCTTGTAGGTGGCGCTGCACTGCACACATGCCGGCTTGGTGTACACGGTGATGCTCATGGAAGCCGCTCCTTTGCGGAAGGTGGGACCTGGTACGGACTGGCAACTAACGGGGTACTGCGGTCTTCGCTGTCGTTCAGCGGCCCGTCAGGCCCCCAGATTCCCGTCATGCGGCCGTCCGGGTCGAAGCAGCTGGCTTCGACGTCTTCACGCCGTTTCGGGGAGGTCCCCCAAGCCCGGCCGGCTTGGGGATCTTGGGATCTGCCGGTGCTCGAAACACTACACCTAGTGGCCGACAAGTTGTCCAGATACAAGATGTTCGGAATAACAATTCTGAAATTCCCTGGTCGTGTGCCCTCTGCCGAGCACGCCACCGGCGTGTCGCAGATCACATATTCGTCGACGAAGCGCACGCCCACCGGTATATCAGCGGCCACCGACAACTACGCCTCGGCACGATGCCCAGCCGGGCCGACCGCCGGCCGCGCCGCGCCCGGCCAGCAAAGCCCATTTCAGCCGACTTCGGCGGCGAGCTTGCCCACCAGGTCGCGCACGTTGGCCGACAGCTCGGCATGCTCGGCGGGCGCCCGGCCCTCCAGGGTTTTGAACGGCACCGACAGCTTGATCGCCTCGATCACCCGGGCGCCGGCGATCCCGAACGACTTGCGGGTCTCGTCGTGTGCCCACACCCCGCCGTACCGCCCGAACGACCCGCCGATGACGGCCAGGGGCTTGCCCTTCAGCGCGCCATCGCCGAACGGCCGGGACAACCAGTCGATGGCGTTCTTGACGACCGCGGGAATGCTGCCGTTGTA
Source organism: Mycobacterium sp. NGS63 (assembly GCF_059812295.1). NCBI lineage: Bacteria > Bacillati > Actinomycetota > Actinomycetes > Mycobacteriales > Mycobacteriaceae > Mycobacterium > Mycobacterium sp. NGS63. The sequence goes on along the minus strand of NZ_JCALCJ010000004.1, from coordinate 356,402 downwards.
CTCCGGGGTGACCACCAGGGCGGCGTCGGCGGCGGCCGCGGCGGCGCGCAGCGCGACCACCGGGGCCTGAGCCGGCGCGCCGGGGCTGACCGCGTCGTCGATCTCCTCGTTATAGAAGGGCAACTCGCCGAGCCCCTCGAACACCGTGACGGTGACGCCCTGCGGGGCGACCGCCGCCGCCAGCTCGGCGATCTGGCGGTTGATCGACGCGGCCCGCAGGCTGCCCACCAACGCCAAGACCTTGATGTCGGGGTTCTCTGGCACGATCGGCTTCCTTCCGTTGTTGGTCTACATCCTCGCACGATCTAACCGGACCACGGTCCGATTTAATCCCACGGCGTTAAAGTGCAGGGGTGACCGGTGCCGAGTTGCCCGTCTGCGCACCAACCGAGCTCCCGCAGGAGCGCGGTGATGCGGCGCGAAACCGTGCGCGCCTGCTGGACGCGGCCCGCGCCCTCGTCGCCGAGCGCGGCGCCGACGCCGTCACCATGGACGACGTCGCCGCGGCCGCCGGCGTCGGCAAGGGCACGTTGTTCCGCCGGTTCGGCAGCCGGGCCGGCCTGATGATGGTGCTGCTCGACGAGGACGAGCGCGCCAGCCAGCAGGCTTTCCTCTTCGGCCCGCCGCCCCTGGGTCCCGACGCCCCGCCGCTGCAGCGGCTGGTCGCCTTCGGCCGGGACCGGATGCGCTTCGTGCACACCCACCACGCGCTGCTGTCGGCGGCCAACCGCGCCCCGCACACCCGCTACGGCCCGCCGGCCGCCGTGCTGCGCACCCACGTGCGGGTGCTGCTGGCGTCGGCGCACACGACGGGCGAGCTCGATGCCCAGACCGACGCCCTGCTGGCGCTGCTCGACGTCGACTACGTGGAGCATCAGCTCAACGACGGCGGCCACACGCTGGAGACGCTGGGCGACGCGTGGGAAAGCCTGGCGCGCAAGCTGTGCGGGAGATGACGGCCTGGGTCCTGCACGTGGACCTCGACCAGTTCCTGGCTTCGGTCGAGCTGCGCCGCCACCCCGGCCTGGTCGGGCTGCCGGTCATCGTCGGCGGCAACGGCGACCCCGCCGAACCGCGCAAGGTCGTCACGTGCGCCTCCTACGAAGCGCGGGAATTCGGCGTGCGCGCGGGCATGCCGCTGCGCAGCGCCGCCCGCCGCTGTCCCGACGCGACCTTTCTGCCCTCGGATCCGGCGGCCTACGACGCGGCCTCCGACGAGGTGATGGGGCTGTTGCGCGACCTGGGCCACCCGGTCGAGGTGTGGGGCTGGGACGAGGCCTACGTCGGCGTCACCGCGGAGGATCCGGTCGAGGTGGCCGAACGGATCCGGACGGTCATCTCGTCGCAAACCGGACTGTCCTGCTCGGTGGGCATCAGCGACAACAAGCAGCGGGCCAAGGTCGCCACGGGTTTCGCCAAACCGGCCGGCGTCTTCGCGCTCACCGACGCGAACTGGATGACGGTGATGGCGGACCGCCCGGTCGACGCGCTGTGGAGCGTGGGCCCCAAGACGGCGAAAAAGCTTGCCGCCCTGGGTATCACAACGGTTCGCGAGCTTGCGCACAGCGATGCCGAGCTGCTCACGGCCACGTTCGGTCCCCGCACGGGGCTGTGGCTGCTGCTGCTGGCCAAGGGCGGCGGTGACGCCGACGTCAGCGCCGAGCCCTGGGTCCCGCGCTCGCGCAGCCACGTCGTCACGTTTCCGCGCGACCTCACCGACCGCGCCGAAATGGACGCCGCCGTAACGGGATTGGCGCGCCAGGCGCTGGACGACGTGCTGGCGGGCGGGCGGATCGTCACCCGCGTCGCGGTCACCGTGCGCACGGCGACGTTCTACACCCGCACCAAGATCCGCAAGCTGCCCGCGCCCACCACCGACGCCGACGCCATCACCGACGCCGCCCTGCGCGTGCTGGACCTCTTCGAACTGGACCGCCCGGTCCGGCTACTCGGGGTGCGACTCGAGCTGGCCATGCCGCGATAGCGGCGGCGGGCCGGGCCGCAGCGCCCGGGTGAACACCCTGTTGACCTGGCGCATCGCCACGCTGTAGGGCCACCACGCCAGCCGCTTGAACGCATACAGCGCCCGGATGTCCGGCGAGGTGTAGATGAGGTAGCGGTTTTTTGCGACGCCGGTCAGGATCTTGTCGGCCGCCCGTTCCGGCGACACGGCGTGACCGCTGAACCGGTCGACCCAGCGGGCGACCTGGGGGTCCTCGCGGTCGACGCCGGCGATCTCGACGGTGTTCACCAGCGGGGTCTTGACCGCGCCCGGCACCACCACCGACACCCCGATGCGATGCCGGGCCAGATCGAAGCGCAGCACCTCCGAAAGTCCGCGCAGCCCATACTTGCTCGCGCTGTAGGCGGCGTGCCACGGCAGCGCGACCAGCCCGGCCGCCGAGGACACGTTGACCAGGTGCCCGCCCCGCCCGGCCGCCACCATGGGCGGGACGAACGTCTCGATCACGTGGATCGGGCCCATCAGATTGATCGCGATCATCTTGCGCCACTGCTCGTGGGTCAGCCGGTCCACCGTGCCCCACGCCGACACACCGGCGATGTTGAGCACCACGTCCATGCTCGGATGCCGGGCGTGGATTTCGTCGGACAGCGCGACGACCTGGTCGTAGTCGGCGATGTCGAGGGCGCGGTGGACGGGCACCCGCGCGCCCAGCGCGCGGGCGTCGGCCGCGGTCAGTTCGAGACCGTCCGCGTTGCGGTCGGTCAGATACAGCTCGGCGCCCTGGGCGGCCAGCGCCAGGGCCGTCGCGCGCCCGATGCCGCTGGCCGCGCCGGTGACCAGACACCGCTTGCCCGCGTAATACCGTGCCGAGAGTGCCATGGCCGTGACCCTACCGCGTTACTTCTGGCCGCCACCCCACAGCGAATTCAGCCACAGCTGCTCGAGCACGCGCACCCGGCGCTCCGTGTCGTCGTCGCCGGTACCCTGCTGGCCGACCATGATCGGGTCGCCGGTCAGCACCATCGCGGTGGCGCCCGCCAAAGTGCGCACCAGGGTGGGGATGTCGTCGCTGATCGGCGTGGCCGTCCCGGCCTTCATCTCGGCGTCGACGACGTCGGCGATCTCGCCCAGCACCACCTCGAACTGCCGCTCGAGGATGTCGCGGATCTCGGCGTCGGTGTACCGGGCGGCGTTGCAGGCCGTCACGACCGGGTCGTTGTGCGCGTACACCGCTGCGGCGCTGCGGACCATCCGCTTGGCGAACTGCTCCGGCGACTCGCCCGGCTGGCGCGGGGCGAAATACTGCGTGAGCTCCTCGAGTTCTTCGGCGGCCTCGGCCACGATCTGGGCGAGCACCGCGTACTTGGAGTCGAAGTAGAAGTAGAAGCCGGACCGCGCGACCCCGGCCCGCTGGCTGATGGTGCTGACCGAGAGCTCCGCGAACGGCTTTTCCTCGAGCAGGTCGCGCACCGCCTGCATGATCGCCTGCCGGTGCTTGTCACCGCGCCGACGGATGGCCGGTTCGCCCGGCTCCGGGTCGGCGGCGTGGCTGCTCACGCCCTCGACCTTGCACCACACCGTGGGAAAAGCAAACTTGACAGCCGTCAACTTTGTCCCGAAGGATAGGGATCAGTGACCGCTGTCACCATCCCTCGGCTTGCCCAGGAGCGCAAAGGAGCCTCGATGGCCGCGACGATCAGCACCCCGCACTACCTGGTTGACCAGGCGCGGCGCCGATTGACCCCGTCGTTCAACAACTTCCCCGGCATGGGCCTGGTGGAACACAGGCTGCTGAACACGCAGTTCCCGGAGCGCAAGCTCGCCGATCCCCCGCCGGGCAGCGACCTCAAGCCGGTCCTCGGCGACGCGGGGCTGCCGGTCCTCGGGCACATCATCGAGATGCTGCGCGGCGGACCGGATTACCTGATGCATCTGTACCGGACCAAGGGCCCGGTGGTCTTCGGGGACTCGCCGGTCCTGCCGGGGGTCGCGGCGCTGGGACCCGATGCCGCGCAAGTGATCTACTCCAACCGCAACAAGGACTACTCGCAGCAGGGCTGGGTCCCGGTGATCGGGCCGTTCTTCCACCGCGGGCTGATGCTGCTCGACTTCGAAGAGCACATGTTCCACCGGCGGATCATGCAGGAGGCGTTCGTGCGGCCCCGGCTGGTCTCCTACGTCGAGCAGATGGACACGGTCGTGTCCAAGACGGTCGCCAACGACTGGGTGGTCAACGACGCGCGCTTCCTGCTGTATCCGGCGATGAAGGAGCTGACCCTCGACATCGCCTCGATGGTGTTCATGGGCCACGAGCCCGGCACCGACCACGAGCTGGTGACCAAGGTGAACAAGGCGTTCACCGTGACCACCCGCGCGGGCAACGCGGTGATCCGCACCAGCGTCCCGCCGTTCACCTGGTGGCGGGGCCTCAAGGCGCGCGAGCTGCTCGAGAACTACTTCCGCGAGCGGGTCAAGGAACAACGTGGCAAGGACGGCAGCGACCTGCTGTCGGTGCTGTGCCACACCGAGGACGAGGAAGGCAACAGCTTCTCCGACGAGGACATCGTCAACCACATGATCTTCTTGATGATGGCCGCGCACGACACGTCGACGTCGACGGCGACGACGATGGTCTACCAGCTGGCCTCCAACCCCGAGTGGCAGGAGCGCTGCCGCGACGAGTCCGACCGCCTCGGCGACGGCCCGCTCGACATCGACTCGCTGGAGAAGCTGGAGTCACTCGACCTGGTGATGAACGAGTCGATCCGGCTGGTGACGCCAGTGCAGTGGGCCATGCGCCAGACGGTGCGCGACACGGACCTGCTGGGCTACTACATCCCCAAGGGCACCAACGTCATCGCGTATCCCGGCCTGAACCACCGGTTGCCCGAGCTGTGGACCGACCCGCTGAAATTCGACCCGGACCGGTTCACCGAGCCGCGCAGCGAGCACAAGCGGCACCGCTACGCGTTCAGCCCGTTCGGCGGTGGGGCGCACAAGTGCATCGGAATGGCGTTCGGGCAGTTGGAGATCAAGACGATCCTGCACCGGCTGCTGCGCAAGTACCGCCTCGAGCTGCCCCGCCCCGGTTACCAGGCCGAGTGGGACTACGGCGGCATGCCGGTGCCGAAGGACGGCATGCCGATCGTGCTGCGCCCGCTGTAATCCCTGCGCGAGCAGACGCAAAAGCACCGATTTCGTACCGAAATTGGGTGCTTTTGCGTCTGCTCGCCGTAACTAGGCGATCAGCCGGTTGGCGCAGGCGATCACCGCGCGCAGCGACGACTGCGTCGGGTCCTCCGACCAGCCCATCGCCCACGCGGCCCGGATCCCGTCGCTGCCGCGGATGAACGTGGCGGTGATCCCGCCCGAGTGCAGCTGGTGAAACCGCAGTGTCTCCACCGTGATCGCGCGCTCGTGCAGCATCGCGGTCAGGGCGGCGACGGGGCCACCGGCGGCGGCCGTCGAGGTGCTGATGTGATCGCCGACGGCGATGGTGGCCCGAAAGTTGCGGGGCTGGGGCCCGGGCCGTCGCCCGGTGTCCGTGCAGGCCCACTGCCCCAGCCGCACCGGGCCGGCCGTCGGGGCGTAGGTGGCGACGAAACCCTCCCAGGACATCGCGCCGGCCTCCTCGCGCAGACCGCGCGGCAACGCGGCGCCGAAGTGGTGGACGAACCAGCCGTCGGCCGGGTTGGGATCGGGAACGGACGGGATTGGCATCGTGTCGGTCTTCTCTGGTCAGCAGGGCGACCGACGGTAGTAGCTTCCGACCCACAGCGGGGGGTCGGTCTCGGATCAGACCCCGCTGCGGGTGCTGGCTACTACGGCTTCGAGAAGACGCACGAGCGCGACGATAGACGCCGCGCACCGGCAAATGCAAATCCATTTTCGGCCCGCCGGGGAAAGCCTTGCCGGACAAGCGCTTTCCGTGGTTGAGTGCTTTCGACGACGGACGAGCGAACGAAAGGCGATCGATGACCGCGAAGAGTGCCAGCAAGACCATCCTGTCGGTTCGGACGCTGGGCGCGGTGCTGGCCGCGGCGTTCGCCGTGCTGGCGGCCGCGTGCGCCCCGACGAACACCAGCCCCGGGCCGGCGCCGTCCAACAACCCCCCGCCGTCCAAGGGCGCTCCCGCCCCGGGCATCACCGTCCCGGCCCCGGTGCAAAGCACGCTCTGAGCCGTCGGGCTCAGTCGTTCGGGTCGAGCCGCAGATAGGCCTGGATCGTCGTCCCGGATGACGTGGTGTGCGTGCGCACCAGATCCGAGATGGCGTTGACCAGATACAGCCCGCGGCTGGCCGGGCCCGCCGGGCCCGGGTCCAGGCGACCCACCAACGGGTCGTCCAGCCGTCCGGTGTCGCGGGCCTCGCACACGAGGTGCTCGTCCTGGCGCCAGAACGCCAGCCGGCAGGCGCCGTCGGTGTACATCAAGCTGTTGGTGGCCAGCTCCGTGGCGACCAATTGCAGGTCGTCGATGGCGTCCTCGGACATCCCCACCCAGCCGGCGTAGTCGACGGCGAACGAGCGGGCGGGGCGAAGGTCCGCGGACTCCTTGACCAGATACGTGACGGCCCCCGGCTGGGCATCGAGCGGCTGGTTGCAGCGGTCCAGGACGTCGTCGGGCGCGTATTCGGCGCTGGGATACAGCGCGCCCTGCCGCCACAGCCCGCGATGGGTCGCGCGGGCGTCCGCCAGCACCTCGTCGCTCAGCCGGGCCTCGTCGTACAGGCACAACTTCGTTGCGGGGTATCCGTCGAGGGCCGCATTGGCCAGGGCCTCGTGCTCCACACAGGAGACGAGTTCGTCGCGGCGACGTCCGGTCCAGGCGAGCTGGCTGACGATCCGCACCCGCCGGTCCGCGTACTCGTCGACGAACGAACCCTCCATCGCCATGAACCGGCTCGGGTTGCGGCCGACCTCGGCGATGTCGGCGATGCGCAATTCCGGCGGCAACTCGCCGTCGGGGCCGCGCCACGCGTCCCACAGCTCGCCCAGCTCCTCGCCCGGCACGGCCACCAACACCGCCTCGTCGGCCGCGAGGCCGTCGGCGACAAAGCGCACCACGAAGTCCAGGCATTCCTGCCGCGAGCGGTAAAAGAGCACGGAATGAACGAAACCCGATCGGTCGGTTTCCGCTTCCGGTGCGCCCCCCGACATTCCAGCGCTCTCGCTTTCGATCACACTGCCGACCACCTGCTGGATCGGCCTCCCCTCCCCATACCCAAGACGGGCCTGCGATATGCGCATTTCGCGCGGCCTTCTCCTACAGCCACCACGACGCCGCGGCGTCGAGGTGACGGCGGACGCGGTAGCGGGCCAGGCTGTCGTCGCCCGCCTCGATCGCCTGCAGGATCCGCAGGTGTGCGTGCTCGACGGCGGCCGCGTCGGCGTCGGTCGGCTCCGACTGCCCGGTGCTCGACCAGTGCCGGCGGAACAGCTCGATGATGATGCGCAGGAACAGGTCCAGCAGCGCGTTGCCGGCCAGCCGCGCCAGCCCGAGGTGGAACCGCGCCTCGTCGGCGGCGGCCTGCCGCGGATCGCCCGGCCGGCCCAGGTCTGCCAGGTGCGCCGCGACGTCGGGCGACTCGGCGCGGCGCTTGACGACGCTCGCGACGTTGTCGATCTCGATGGCGTCCCGGACGCAGCGCAGATCCTCGCGGGTCGGCTTGCGGTACTGCAGGTACAGCGCGATGGTATCGATGCTGGCCTCGGCCCGGGGTTCGGTGACGATCAGCCCGCCGCCGGGCCCGCGGCGCATCTGCGCGACCGAGTGATATTCGAGTAGCCGCACCGCTTCCCGGAACACCGCGCGGCTCACCCGGTAACGCTCCAGCAGGGCCGGCTCGGTCCCGAAGACCGAACCGGGCGGCCAGCCGCCGGTGGCGATTTCGTCGCCGATGGCCGCCGCCAGCGTCTCGGCCAGCTTGACGTGGGGGGCGTCGTCGTCGAGCCGGCGCGGCCGCCGCGCGCGGTTTGCTCCCGGGTCCTGGTGGTGTTCCTGAAGCCAGGCGGTCACCGCCTCGATGTGTCGTTCGCTCAGGGTCCTGGCCCGCGCCGCGTCACCGGCGGTGACCGCGGCGACGATGCGGGAGTGGTCGTGGTGCATGAGGTCGACGGCCTCGATGGCCTCGGTTGCCGAGCCCGTTTTTGATCGCAGGGCGTATCGGGTGGTGAGCCTCATCAGGATGTCGATGAACAGTTGCAGGACCGGGCTTTTCGACTGCTCGGCCAGCGCGATGTGGAACTCGTCGCGCGGCGCCGGCGAGCCCGGCGTCCAGTGCTCCTCGGCGCGCAACGCCGCGCGCAGCCGGTCGATGCCGGCCTCGTCGATACGTTCGGCCGCGAGGGAGGCCGCCAACGGCTCGAGGACCAGCCGCGCGTTGAGCAGGTCGACGAGCGTGGTGCCCAGGTGCTCGAGATAGATCACCACGGCGCGCGTCGCCGGGCCGGCGTCCGGCTCGCAGATCAGCAGCCCGCCGCCGGGGCCGCGGCGCATCCGCGCGACCTGGTGGTGTTCGACGAGGCGAACGGCCTCCCGCAGCACCGATCGGCTCACCCCGTAGCGTTGCTGCAGGGCCTGTTCGGAGCCCAGCGACTGGCCGATGGTCCAGCCGCGGCGAGCGATGTCCGCCTCGATGTGGCGGGCCACCTTCGAGGCCAGTTTGTTCACCCGGCCGGTGTCCGGCCCGCTCAGAGGCTCAATTGCGCTCTCCCACAGGGCTTCTCAACAGGTCAGCAACATGCAGCCGGCGACGGGGCCGCCGCCCACCGAGACCACCCCGACCTCGGGGCGCTTTGACACCTGGCGCTCCCCCGCGTCGCCGCGCAACTGCAGGCACCCTTCGTGCAGGGCCCAGTAGCCGTGCATCCGCCCGGCTGAGAGCTGACCGCCGTAGGTGTTCAGCGGCAGTTGCCCGTCGAGGGCGATGCGCGCGCCGCCCTCGACGAACGGGCCGGCCTCCCCGTCGCCGCACACCCCGAGGGCTTCCAGCCAGGCGATGGTGAGAAACGTGAAACCGTCGTACAACTGGGCCACGTCGAGGTCGGCGGGCTTGAGCTGCGTGCGCGACCACATCTGCGCGGTCGCGTCCGACATCGCCATCTTGGGGTAGTCCTCGCGATGGAACCAGCCGCCGGCGCCGTCGGATCCGCCGATCGCCTCCACCGCCACCGCCCGGTGCGGGCAGTCGCGGGCGTACTCGGCGTGGGACACCACCACCGCGATCGAGCCGTCGATGGGGACGTCGCAGTCCAGCAGCCCGAACGGCGTCGACACCGGGCGGGCGCCGAGATAGTCGGCCATGGTCATCGGTTCGCGGTACACCGCAAGGGGATTCAGCGCGGCGTTGCGCCTGCCGTTGAGCGCCAGCCAGCCCAGCTGCTCCTTGGTGGTCCCGTACAGCTCCATGTGCCGGCGGCAGTTCAGCGCCAGCCAGTTCGCCGCCGAATAGGCTTGGGCCGCAACCAGATCGTTGACGTCGTCCATGGCGCCGACGGCCGGCTTGGGCGCACCCTCGGGCGTCTCGAACATCCGCGCCAGCGGCGGGGCGGGCGCGTTCTCCTGGGGCTTGACCGGCACCGTGCCGCCGAGCATCTGGATGGTCCGGTAGACGACCACGTGGCGGGCGCGCCGCTCGGCGACCGCTCGGCACGCCGACATCACCGGGCTCAGCAGGCCGCCGGTGCCGAACCCGGACCCGCAGTCGGCGGCCTCGATCCGCAGTTCGGCATTCACGTCGGCCGCCGGCGTGTCACCGAGGGTCGCGATCCCGTCGATGTCGGCGGGCGACAGGCCGGCGTCCTCGATGGCCGCGCGCACCGATTCCATCGTCAGCTCCAGGCCGGGAATGCCGGTGCGCCGGCCGATCTGCGAGATCCCGACGCCGGACACGATCGCGTCCTTTTCGAAGTAGGTCACCTGCACCGCCCGTCCAACCAGCCCGCACCGAATCAATAGAGTGTACTGTATTGCGCGTGCCCGGAGAGCTGCTCATCGAACACTGCGACGACTGCGCGCGCTGGGTGCACCCGCCGGCCGGCGAATGCCGCGACTGCGGCGGCCCATTGGTGGCCCGGCCCGTCTCCGGGCGCGGCACGGTGTTCACCTACACGGTCAATCACCACCCGTACAACCCGGACATCCCGACGCCCTACGTGATCGCCATCGTCGAGCTGGCCGAACAGAGCGGCCTGCGGGTGGCGGCCAATATCGTTGGCTGCGAGCCGAATTCGGTGACGTGCGGCATGCCCGTCGCCGCGCGGCCCGAACGGGGCAGCGGCGGGGCCCCCCTTTTCGCGCCCGCCTAGCCTCCGCCGAGCGCCCGCAAATTGCCAGCCGCACGCGGCGTGTCGCGTACAGACACGGCCGCTCGCGGGGAGGCGGGAGGAATCCGCTAGTTGATCAGCGGGTCGCGCGGCATGCCCAGGATCCGCTCGGCGATCTGGTTGCGGGTCACCTCCGAGGTGCCGCCGGCGATCGACATGCCGCGCGCGCCCATGATCATCCGGCCCGCCAGCGCGCCCGGCCCGTCGACGAGCGCGACGTCGGGTCCGAGCAGCGCCGCCGAGATCGCCGCGCCGTCCACCATGTGCTCGGCGAGCTTCAGCTTGGTGACGTTGCCTTCCGGTCCCGGGCCCGCGCCCTCGACGCTGCGCGCGACGCGGCGCAGGTTCAAAAGCCGCAGCGCGTGGTCGTCGGCGAGGTAGTTGCCCACGCGGATGTTGGCCCCCGCCAATTGATCCGGCCGCTGCTGGGCGAGGTCGATCAGGACGTCGGCCAGGCCCTCGTAGAACGAGCCGCTGCCGCCGATGCTGACGCGCTCGTTGCCCAGCGTCGCCCGCGCGACGGTCCACCCGGAGTTGGGCGCGCCGACGACGTCCTCGTCGGGCACGAACAGGTCGTTGAAGAACACCTCGTTGAAGTCCGAGCCGCCGGTGATCTGCCGCAGCGGGCGCACCTCGACCTCGGGGGCCTTCATGTCGACGATCACCGTGGTGATGCCGGCGTGCTTGGGCGCCTCGGGGTCGGTGCGCACGGTGGCCAGCCCCCGCGCGCAGTAGTGCGCCCCACTGGTCCACACCTTCTGCCCGTTGATCTTCCAGCCGCCGTCGACCCGGGTGGCGCGGGTCTTGATCGACGCCGCGTCCGAGCCCGCGTCGGGCTCGGAGAACAGCTGGCACCAGATCTCGTCTTTGCGCAGCGCCTTCTCCACGAATCTTTCGATTTGCCAAGGCGTTCCGTGCTGGATCAGGGTCAGGATCACCCACCCGGTGATCCCGTAGTCGGGGCGCTTGATCCCCGCCGCGCGGAACTCCTCCTCGATCACGAGCTGCTCGACGGCGTCGGCCGCGCGGCCCCAGGGCTTGGGCCAGTGCGGCATGACGTAGCCGGTCTCGATCAGCTTGTCGCGCTGGGCGTCCTTGTCCAGGGCGGCGATCTCGGCGGCGTCGGCGTGGATTTGGGTGCGCAGCTCCTCAGCCTCCGGCGGCAGGTCCAGGCTGTTTTCCCGGACCGCCCCGGCGGCGGTGCGCGCGAACACGTCGGCGGCCGGTGCGTCCCCACCGAACAGGGCCGCGGTCACCAGCGCCCGCCGCAGGTGCAGGTGCGCGTCGTGCTCCCAGGTGAAGCCGATGCCGCCGTGCACCTGGATGTTGAGCTCCGCGTTGCGCGCGTAGGCCGGAAACGCCAGCGCCGCAGCCACGGCCGCGCTCAGGCGGAACTGCGCCTCGTCCGCCGAGGAGTCCTCGCCCGCCGCGCGCGAGGCGTCCCATACCGCGGCGGTCGCCGACTCGGCGGCCACCAGCATGTTCGCGCAGTGATGCTTGACGGCCTGGAAGGTGGCGATGGTGCGACCGAACTGCTGGCGCACCTTGGCGTAGTCGACGGCGGCCTCGACGCAGTCCGACGTCCCGCCCACCGCCTCCGCGGCCAGCAACGTGCGCGCGCGGGCCAGGGCCGATTCCCGTGCCCCGCGCAGGATGTCGTCGTCCGTGACGCGCACGTTGTCCAGGCGCACGCGCCCGGAGCGCCGGGTCGGGTCCAGGTTGTCCGGCACGTCCACCGACACGCCGTCACGGCCGCGGTCCAGCAGCAGCACGTCGTCGCCGGCGGCGACCACCAACAGCTCGGCGAGCCCGGCGCCCAGCACGATCCCGGCGTCGCCGCTGGCCGTGTTGCCCGACACCTCCACGGCGCCGCCCAGGCCGATGCCCGCGGTGACCGACCCGTCGATCAGGCCGGGCAGCAGCCGCGACTTCTGTTCGGCGGTGCCCTCTTTGGCGATCAGGGCCGACGCGATCACGGTCGGCACGAATGGTCCGGGCGCCACCGCGCGGCCCAATTCCTCGATGACGACGACGAGTTCGGGCAGACCGTAGCCGGAGCCGCCGTGCTCCTCGTCGACGTGCAGCCCGAGCCAGCCGAGCTCCACCAGGTTCTGCCAGAACCCGGGGCGGGGCTCGTCGGTCGCGTCGAGCAGCGATCGCGCCGCCCACCGCGCCTTCTGGGCGGTCAGGAACGCGCGGGCCACCTCGGCTAGTTCGCGATGGTCGTCGGTCAGTGCGATACCCATGAGGGAGCCCTCCTCGCGCCGCTACCCGGGATGGTTGCCTGCCCCGCTTCGAGGGGAAGCGGGGCGGCTGGCTAAAGAGTGTACTTATTGCGAGGAGGGCGCCCGCCGCGGGTGCTTACTTGGGCGCGAACCGCTGTCCGGCGTCCAGCCGCAGGCACTGGCCGTTGAGCATCGGGTTGTCCACGATGGCCGCCACCAGCTTCGCGTACTCCTCGGGCCGGCCGAGGCGCTTCGGGAATGCCGCGTCCTTGGTCAGCTGCGTCGCGAATTCGTCCGGGATGCCCTGGGTCAGTCCCGTGGCGAACAGGCTGGGCGCGATTGCCAGCACCCGGATGCCCAGCGACCCCAGGTCGCGCGCCATGGTCAGGCACATGCCCGCGATGCCCGCCTTGGCGGCGGTGTAGGCGACCTGGCCGATCTGGCCCTCGAACGCCGCGATCGACGCGGTGTTGATGATGACGCCGCGCTCCTCGTCCTCGGGCTCGTTCTTGCTCATGTGCGCGGCGGCCAGCCGGCTGATGTTGAAGGTGGCGATGAGGTTGAGGTCGATCACGGACTGAAACGATTCGAGGTCGTGCGGGCCGGTCTTGGTCATGGTCCGCTTGGCGATGCCGCCGCCGGCGGTGGTCACCACCACGTGCAGGCCACCGAGCTTGTCGACCGCGGTCTGCAGCGTCTCCTCGGTGCCGGCGAAGTCGGTGACATCGACGGGGTAGAACGTGCCCCCGACACCCTCGGCGACCGTCTTGCCGTCGGAACCCTCGCGGTCGAGGATCGCGACGTCCGCGCCGCGTTCGTGCAGCAGCTCGGCGCTGGCCCGACCCATCCCCGACGCGCCGCCGATGACGACGACCTTCTTTCCGTTGATCTCCATCCGGACCTCTCTTTCTAGGCTTGTCAGAATCGGTGTGATTTGTAACGTTAGGTAGGCACGCTAGCGTGTCCGCCCGGCAGGGTTGTCGGCGAGCCATGCCAAGCTGGGCGGCGTGCTCCTCCTCGACGTGGCAAGCACATCGCTTAATGTCGGCGGCACCTCGTCGCGGCTGACCAAGGTCACCCACATCGCCGACCTGCTGCGCCGCGCCGCCGCCGACCCCGAGGCGGTGGCGATCGTCGTGTCGTGGCTCTCGGGTGAGCTGCGCCAGCGACAGATCGGCGTCGGCTGGGCGTCGTTGCGCAGCCGCCCGCCGCCGGCCCCGCATCCGGAGCTCACCGTCCTCGGCGTCGACGCCACCTTCTCGGAGATCGGGGCCGTCGCCGGCAAGGGCGCGCAGGCCCGGCGCGCCGACCTCGTCGCGGGGCTGTTCGCCGCCGCCACCGAAGCCGAGCAGGCCTTCCTGGTGCGGTTGCTCGGCGGCGAGCTGCGCCAGGGCGCGCTGGCCGGCATCATGGCCGACGCCGTCGCCAAGGCCACCGGGATCCCGGCCGCCGCGGTGCAGCGCGCCGCGATGCTGGGCGGGGACCTGCCGGCGGTTGCGGCCGCCGGCCTGTCCGGCGGCGCGCCGGCGCTGCAGGCCTTCACCCTGCGGGTGGGACGCCCGGTCAGCCCCATGCTGGCGCAGACCACGACCGGCGTGACCGACGCGCTCGAACGACACGGCGGCACAAGCATTTTCGAGGCGAAGCTGGATGGCGCGCGGGTGCAGATCCACCGGGCCGGCGACGAGGTCACCGTCTACACCCGCAGCCTCGACGACGTCACCGCCCGGCTGCCCGAGGTGGTCGAGGCGACGCTGGCGCTGCCGGTCACCGATCTGATCGCCGACGGCGAGGCGATCGCCCTGCGGCCCGACAACCGGCCGCACCGCTTCCAGGTCACCGCCTCCCGGTTCGGCCGCTCCGTCGACATCGCGGCGGCCGTTGCGGCGCAGCGCCTTTCGGTGTTCTTCTTCGACATCCTGCACCGCGACGGCGTGGACCTGCTGGACGCGCCGGCGACCGAGCGGCTGGCCGCCCTGGACGCGCTGGTGCCGCCGGCGCAGCGCGTCGACCGGCTGCTGACGTCGGACCCGGCGCGGGCCGGCGCCTTCCTGGACGCCACGCTGGCCGCCGGCCACGAGGGCGTCATGGCCAAGGCGCCCGGCGCGCCGTACCTCGCCGGACGCCGCGGCGCGGGCTGGCTCAAGGTCAAACCCGTCCACACCCTGGACCTGGTGGTGATCGCCGTGGAGTGGGGGTCGGGGCGCCGGCGCGGCAAGCTGTCCAACATCCACCTGGGCGCGCGTGACGAGGCCAGCGGCGAATTCGTCATGGTCGGAAAGACTTTCAAGGGCATGACCGACGCCATGCTGGACTGGCAGACCGCGCGGTTTCGCGATCTCGCCGTCGGCGGGACCGACGGTCACGTCGTGCGGCTGCGCCCCGAGCAGGTGGTCGAGATCGCGCTGGACGGCGTGCAGAAGTCGTCGCGCTACCCCGGCGGCGTGGCGCTGCGGTTCGCCCGCGTGCTGCGCTACCGCAATGACAAGGGCCCCGCCGAGGCCGACACAATCGACGCGGTACGCGCGCTGTACTGACTCACCCGGCGCAACAGCCATCGTCGTCGTAGGGTTTGGGCGTGACAGAGCGTGTCAGCCTAATACGCACCCACCACGACCTGCCGCCCGTCGCGATCGTCGACCGCTCCCCCATCACCGTCCGGCACCGGATCATCTTCGGGGTGATCGCGGTCGTCGGCGCCATCGCCTGGGCGATCATCGCGCTCGCCCGCGACGAAACCGTCAACGCCGTGTGGCTGGTGGTCGCGGCGATCTGCACCTACATCATCGGGTACCGGTTCTATGCCCGGCTGATCGAGATGAAAATCGTTCGGCCCCGCGACGACCACGCCACTCCCGCCGAGGTTTTCGACGACGGCACCGACTACGTGCCGACCGACCGGCGGGTGCTGTTCGGCCATCATTTCGCCGCCATCGCCGGCGCGGGACCACTCGTCGGTCCGGTGCTGGCCATGCAGATGGGCTACCTGCCCGGCAGCATCTGGATCGTCATCGGCGCGGTGTTGGGCGGCTGCGTGCAGGACTACCTGGTGTTGTGGATCTCCACCCGGCGCCGCGGCCGTTCGCTGGGCCAGATGGCCCGCGACGAGCTGGGCGCGGCGGGCGGGGCGGCGGCGCTCGTCGGGGTCCTCGTCATCATGGTGATCCTGATCGCGGTGCTGGCGCTGATCGTGGTGAAGGCGCTCGCCCAGAGCCCGTGGGGTGTCTTCTCGATCGCGATGACCATCCCCATCGCCCTGTTCATGGGCTGCTATTTGCGATTCCTGCGTCCCGGCCGGGTGACTGAGGTGTCGCTGATCGGCTTCGCGCTGCTGCTGCTCGCGGTGGTGTCCGGCAATTGGGTCGCCGAAACGCCCTGGGGCGCAGGGTGGTTCACCCTGTCCCCGGTCACGCTGTGCTGGTGCCTGATCGTCTACGGTTTCGCCGCGTCGGTGCTGCCGGTGTGGCTGCTGCTCGCGCCGCGCGACTACTTGTCGACGTTCATGAAGGTCGGCGCCATCGGGCTGCTCGCCATCGGTGTCTGCATCGCGCGGCCGGAAATCCAGGCGCCCGCGATCTCGCAGTTCGCCACCCGGGGCAACGGCCCGGTGTTCGCCGGCTCGCTGTTCCCGTTCTTGTTCATCACCATCGCGTGCGGCGCGCTGTCAGGGTTTCACGCGCTGATCTCGTCCGGGACGACGCCCAAGCTGCTGGAGAAGGAAGGCCAGATGCGGCTGATCGGCTACGGCGGCATGATCACCGAGTCGTTCGTCGCCGTCATGGCGCTGATCACCGCGTCGATCATCAACCAGTATCTGTACTTCACCATCAACGCGCCGGCCGCGCAGACCGGCGGCACCGCGGCCACTGCCGCGCATTACGTCAACGGGCTCGGGTTGCCGGGCGCCCCGGCCACCGCGGACCAGATCAGCCAGGCCGCCGGCAGCGTCGGCGAGAAGTCGATCGTGTCGCGTACCGGCGGAGCGCCAACGCTCGCCTGGGGAATGTCCGACGTGCTGCAACGCGTGTTCGGCGGCGCGGGGCTCAAGTCCTTCTGGTACCACTTCGCGATCATGTTCGAGGCGCTGTTCATCCTGACCACCCTCGACGCGGGCACCCGAGTCAACCGCTTCATGCTCTCCGACGCGCTGGGCAACTTCGGCGGCCCGCTGGCCAGGCTTCGCAACCCGGGCTGGCGTCCCGGCGTCTGGGTCTGCAGCCTCGCCGTGGTCGCGGCGTGGGGCGGCATCCTGCTGATGGGTGTGACCGATCCGCTGGGCGGCATCAACACCCTGTTTCCGCTGTTCGGCATCGCCAACCAGCTGCTCGCGGGGATCTCACTGACCGTCCTCACGGTGGTGGTCGTCAAGAAGGGCCTGCTGAGGTGGGCGTGGATTCCGGGCGTCCCGCTGCTGTGGGATCTCGCGGTCACGCTGACCGCGTCGTGGCAGAAGATCTTCTCCGGGGATCCCGCCGTCGGGTACTGGACTCAGCACGCCCAGTACGCGGCCGCGCAGCGCGCGGGCAAGACGGCGTTCGGTTCGGCCAAGGACGCCCACGAGCTCGCTGAGGTGGTCCGGAACACCTTCGTCCAGGGCACCCTGTCGATTCTCTTCGCGATCGCCGTCGTCGTCGTGGTCGTCGCCGGGGTTGTCACCGCGCTCAAGGCAATTCGCGGCGGCGGCAGGCCGCTGACCGAGCAAGTCCCGGTGCCGTCGAAACGGTTCGCGCCGTCGGGACTGATCCCCACCGCCGCGGAGCGCGACGTCCAGCGGGAATGGGGCGCAAAGGGGTAGTCGACTACGCATGCCAGCAGGTGATCGTCGACCGTACGGTCGACGAAATGAACACCGTTATCGCCGTCATCTGCGTGGCGCTGATCGTGTTGGTCGCGACCGGGACCTACAACCTGCAGTGGCGCCTCGAGCGCAGCGACTACGAGCGCCATTTCGAAGACTGACCCGCCGCCAGGTGTGAGCCGATGCCATGCGCTACGTTCTGGCCATGTCCACCTGGCTCATCACCGGCTGCTCGACCGGCCTGGGGCGCGCGCTCGCAGAAGCCGTCATCGCCGCCGGGCACAACGCCGTCGTGACCGCGCGCGACGTTGCCAAGGTCGCCGACCTCGCGCAGCCCGCGCCGCACCGAGTGCTCGCCGCCGTCCTCGACGTCACCGACCCCGCGCAGGTCACCGACGCCGTGCGCCAGGCCGACGAGCGGTTCGGCGGCGTGGACGTCCTGGTCAACAACGCCGGCTACGGCTATCGCGCCGCCGTCGAAGAGGGCGACGACGCCGAAGTCCGCGAGCTCTTCGAGACGCACTTCTTCGGCAGCGTCGCGATGATCAAGGCCGCGCTGCCCGGGATGCGGGCGCGCCGCAGCGGCGCGATCGTGAACATCTCCTCGATCGGCGCGACCGTGCACCCGGTGGGCTCGGGCTACTACGCGGCGGCCAAGGCCGCCATCGAAGGCATGAGCGGGGCCCTGCGCGGCGAGCTGGCGCCGCTCGGCATTTCGGTGACCATCGTCGAGCCCGGCGCGTTCCGCACCGACTTCGCCGGGCGCTCGCTCGCCCAGTCGGCCGCGGTCATCGACGACTACGCGGCCACCGCAGGGCGGCGTCGCAAGGAGAACGACACCCTGCACGGCAACCAGGCCGGCGATCCCGCCAAGGCGGCCACCGCGATCATCACCGCCGTCGAATCGGGCGAGCCGCCCGGGTTTTTGCTGCTCGGCCCCGACGCCCTGGGCTTCTACCGGCACGTGACGGAAGCCCGCGCCGCCGAGATCGCCAAATGGGAAGGGCTGACCAGCGGCACCAACTTCGGATGAGCCTCAGCCGCGCACCGCGGGCAGCACGTCGCGTTCCCACGCCGCGAAGAACCCGTCCATGTCGGGGCCGATCTGCTGCACGTACACCTCGTCGATGCCCGCGTCGAGGTACTGGCGCACCTGCGCGATGTGCTTGCCGGGATCCGGCCCGCACGCGACGCTTTCGGCGACCGTCTCCGGTGCCACCAGCGACATGAGGGCCGCGAAGTCCTGGGGCCGCGGCAAGATCTGTGCGGTCTGACCGGGCAGGCCCTCGTTGCCCCACAGCCGGTGCGCGACCTTCAGCGCGGCGTCGGCGTCCTCGTCCCAGCTGACTTTGGTCCCGGCCTGCACCGGCTTGTCGCCGCCGCCGGAGTCCCGGAACGTCTTGACCAGCTCGGCCTCGGGCATCGCCAGGACGTAGCCGTCGCCGATGCGCCCGGCCAATTCCGCGCCCTGCGGGCCGAATCCCGAGACGTAGATCGGGACCGGCTTCTCCGGTCGCGTGTAGATACGCGCCTCCTGCACCTCGTAGTGCTTGCCGTGGTGGCTCACCTCGTCGCCGCGGTGCAGCAACCGGATGACGTCGACGGCCTCCTCCAGCATCTCCTGGCGCACCGCGACGGACGGCCAGGGATCGCCCAGGATGTGCTCGTTGAGCGCCTCGCCGCTGCCCACCCCGAGCACGAAGCGCCCGTCGAGCTGCACGGCCGCGGTGGCCGACGCGTGCGCGATGATCGCCGGATGCGTCCGCACGGTCGGGCACGTGACGGCGGTGCTCACGGGCAGCGACGTCGCCTCCGACAGCGCGCCGATCACGCCCCACACGAACGGGCTCTGGCCCTGCTCATCGTTCCATGGATGAAAGTGGTCGGAGATCCACAGCGCGTCGAACCCGGCCGCCTCCGCCCGCTTGGCCTGGTCGACGAGCTCCTTGGGGCCGAACTGTTCGCAGGACAGGAAATATCCGATCTTCGTCATGGCGGCGGGCTACCCACTAACCGCCGCCCTACGCAACGCCGCTGCACCTCTCCGACGAGCGTGCGGCTGGCCGCACGCTCGGCCCCGAGCGTGCGGCTGGCCGCACGCTCGGCCAAGCGCGGGCGCCAAGCGGCAGTGAGAACGGGTTCGCCGTCTAGGAGAAGGATGTTCTCCCGAACCGAGAGACGCCTTACGATCGGTGGGTGCCAAACACGCTGGAACTCGAACGGCCCGCCGACGGCGTCGTCGTCGCGCGCCTGAACCGCCCGGAGCGGCTCAACGCCATCAACGAGGTCATGCAAACCGAATTGGGCCGAGCCCTCGGCGATTTGGCCGGCGATCCGTCGGCGCGCGCGGTCGTGCTCACCGGCGCCGGCCGCGGCTTTTGCGCCGGGATCGACATGCGCGACTTCGGGCCCGACGTCCCGGAGGCCACCGCCCCGGCGATCGACCGGATGCGGTTCCAGGAGCGCATGGCCGCGCTCGCCGAGGGCGTGCGTCAGTTGCCGCAGCCCGTCATCGCCGCGGTCAACGGCCCGTGCGTGGGCGCGGGCCTGGCGCTGTGCCTGGCCGCCGACATCCGGATCTGTTCGGCGCAAGCCTCGTTCGGCAACGCCGCCATCCTGCTCGGGCTGTCGGGCGCCGAGATGGGCATGAGCTACCACCTGCCCCGCATCGTGGGCACCAGCGTCGCGGCGGACTGGATGCTCACCGGGCGCACGGTGTCGGCCACCGAAGCCGACCGCCGCGGGCTGGTCAGCGAGATCGTCGAACCCGACCGGTTGGTCGAACGCGCCATCGAGCGGGCGTCACTGATCGCCGGCCTGGCCCCGCTGGGCGTGCAACTGACCAAGCGCGCGCTGCAGATCAACACCGACGCGGCGAGCCTGTCGGCGGCGCTGGAACTGGAGAACCGCAACCAGGTGATCTCGCACGCGACCGACGACGCCGCAGCCCGCCGGGAAAAGTGGTCCAAGTGAGTGGACCGCTGGCCGGCGTCCGCGTCGTGATGATGGGCGGCCTGGGCCCCGCCCCGTTCTGCGGAATGTTGTTGGGGGACTTGGGCGCAGACGTCGTGCGCGTGGATCCCGTCGCGGGTGTGGACGGACAGTTGCCGATCGACTACACGGTGCGTCGCAGCCAACGGTCGCTGGCCGCCGACGTCAAGGACCCCCGCGGCGTGGACCTGGTCCACCGGCTGGCCGCCGGCGCCGACGCCTTCGTCGACGTGTACCGGCCCGGCGTCGCCGAGCGGTTGGGGATCGGCCCGGACGCGCTGCGCGAGCGCAACCCTCGCCTGGTGTACGCCCGCATGACGGGCTACGGGCAGGACGGCCCGCTGGCCGGGCACGCCGGCCACGACATCAACTACATCGCCCTGGCCGGCGCCCTGCACGGCATCGGCACCGCCGAATCCCCGATACCGCCGCTGAATCTGGTCGGCGACTACGGCGGCGGCGGGATGCTGCTGGCCGTCGGGTTGCTCAGCGCGATCCTGGCGGCCCGCGAGTCCGGCGAGGGCCAGGTCGTCGACGTCGCGATGGTCGACGGCGCGGCGACGCTGATGGCCCCGTACTTCGGCATGGTCGCCGCCGGCACCTGGCGCGATCACCGCCGCGACAACCTGCTCGACGGCGCGGCCCACTTCTACGGCGTATACGGCACGGCCGACGGCCAGCACTTCGCCGTCGGCGCGATGGAACCCAAGTTCTACGCCGAGCTGTGCGAGCGCCTCGGCTTGGACGTACAACACGTGCCCCACGACGACGACCGCCCGGCGACATGGGCGGCGCACCGCGCCGCCGTGGCCGCGCGCTTCGCCGAGAAGACCCGCGACGAATGGGAGCGCATCCTCGACTCGCCGGGATGCTGTGCGACGCCGGTGCTTTCGCTCGCCGAGGCGCCGCACCATCCGCACCTGGCCGCGCGGCAAACGTTCATCGACGTCGACGGCGTCACCCAGCCCGCCCCGGCGCCGCGCTTCTCGCGTACCCGGCCGGCCAAGCCCTCGTCCCCCTCGCTGCCGGGCGATCACACGCTCGCGCTGTTGCGCGAAATGGGGCTGGACGCAGACACCATCACCGCGCTCGAGGACTCCGGTGTGGTGGCACAGAGCAAGAGAGGACGCTAAATGTCGTGGGACTTCTCCACCGACCCGCAATGGGCCGAACAACTGGAGTGGGTCGAGGAGTTCGTGCGCACCGAGTGCGAACCGATCGACCTGATCGTCAAGGAGTCGCATGACCTGAACGACCCGGTGCGCCAGGCCCTCATCCCGCCGCTGCAGGAGATCGTCAAGGAGCGCGGGCTGTGGGCCACCCACCTCGGGCCGCACCTGGGCGGGCCGGGCTACGGCCAGGTGAAACTCGCGCTGCTGAACGAGATCCTGGGCCGTTCGGAATGCGCCCCCATCGTCTTCGGTTCCCAGGCGCCGGATTCGGGCAACAGCGAGATCCTCGCGCACTACGGCACGCCGGAGCTCAAGACGCGCTACCTCGAGCCGTTGCTGGACAACCGCATCGTGTCCTGCTTCTCGATGACCGAACCGCAGGGCGGCGCGGACCCCAAGGTGTTCCGCACCACCGCGGTCGCCGACGGTGATCACTGGATCATCAACGGGGAGAAGTGGTTTTCGTCGTTCGCCTCGATGGCGTCGTTCATCATCGTGATGGCCATGACCGACCCCGAGGCGCCGCCGTATCAGCGCTACTCGATGTTCGTCGTCCCCGGCGACACCCCGGGCATCAACGTGATGCGCGACGTGGGACTGGGATACCAGCCACTCGGCGGCGGGCGCGAGGGTTACGTCCGCTACGAGAACGTGCGGGTGCCCGCCGATCACATGCTGGGGCCCCGCGGCGGCGCGTTCGTCGTCGCGCAGACCCGCCTGGGTGGCGGCCGGATTCACCACGCGATGCGCACGGTGGGGCTGGTCCGCCGCATCTTCGACATGATCTGCGAGCGGGCGGTGTCGCGCTACACCCAGGGCGAGGTGCTGGCCAACAAGCAACTCGTGCAGGAGATGGTCGCCGACTCGTGGATGGAGATCGAGGCCTTCCGCCTGCTGACCCTGCAAACCGCTTGGAAGATCGACCAATTCAACGACTACCAGGCGGTGCGGGCCGACATCTCGGCGGTGAAGGCGATGATGCAGAAGGTGCTGCACGACGTGTCGTCGCGGGCTCTTCAGCTGCACGGATCGTTGGGCACCACGCACGAGATGCCGTTCGTGCAGTACCTGGTGGAGTCGTTCGTGCTCGGTCTCGCCGACGGCCCCACCGAGGTGCACAAGGTCACGCTGGCGCGGCTGTTGCTGAAGGACCGCCCGCCGGCGCCGGATTTGTTTCCCTCCGAACATTTGCTGCGGCTGCGCGCGGCCGCGGAGGCGAAGTTCGCCGACAAGCTGGCGGGCATCCCCCGCGGCTAGGCGCGAGCGAACTCAGACGGCTTTGGTCACGCCGACGTAGGACAGCACCACGTCGGATTGGTCGGTCGACCGGGTCAGCGTCGCATAGGAGCGGATGAACGACTGGCCCACGCACCCGTCGATCTTGACGTGGAAGTTGCTGATCATCACCCAGGGGCTGGGTCCCTTGAACTGCTTTTTCACCACCGGCACCACGAACACGAGGCCGGGCTTGAGGCCCACGCTCACGACGCCGTTGACCGGTGCGGAAACGAACGGCAACAGCGGCGGCAACGTGCCGGTGGCGTCGAACGTCGGGGCGACACCCGGGTTCAGTCCGACGCCACCCTCCATGATCACGCCGTTGGACGTGCTCATATCGATCCCGCAACCGATTTGGAAGCCGACCTCGAGGACGCCCCGGGGTTCTTCCCGCCCGATCAGCGAGCCGACGAACGTGCCGCTGGCCATGTATTCCCGCGACGAGACCGCAGTGGTCAACGGCGGCACCGGGATCTGCATCTCGTCCTTGGCGCCGAGACCCAGCGTCCAGCCGTCGGGAGTTTGCAGCGTCGAAGGAGGATTCGACGCCACCCTGCCCTCCGCGGGCGGCGCCGCGTCGGGTGGCGCGCCGCCCGACTCCGGTTCGGCGCCGGTGGACGGCGCCATGATCACCGACATGACGAGGCAGACGGCGACAGCCACGGCACGACGGACGACGACGGCTATCGGCCTCACGCGCGATACGCTACGCAGGCTCCGATTCGACGCGCGAAATTTGCTGGACGGCGGACCAAAGTTGTTGTCCGTTCGTGACCGCTATGCGATATAGAATCGGCAACAGGCGGCTACCTCTTGAAATGGCCAATAATTCGGCGGACGAGGAGAGGGTGGCGATGACGCTTCGCAGGTGCGCTCGCGGACTGATGGCCGGCGCGACGATTGCTCTGGCGCTCGCGGGCGCCACCGGGATCGCCCACGCGTCGCCGGACCCCGCCCTACCGCCCATCCCCCCGTCCATCGACGAATGGCTGACCGAGTTTCCGACCACGTTCGTGAATCCGATGGACGAAGGCGGCCCGTCGAGCAACTGGGACGGCGTCGGAATGTACTGCGAAAACATCTACGTCCACTGCAGCTGAACCGGCGGGCCGTCACTCCAGCATCGACCGGGCGCGCCCCAGCAGCCGCGGCAACGTGGCCGCCATGGCTTCCAATTCCGCTCGCGGAGAACGCCTTCGGCGGTTGTGCTTGACGATCAGCGACCATGTCGCCGCCGACTTGAAGCACGCCAGCGCTGTGAACCAGGCCAGGTCGGTGACCTCGCGCCCATAGATCTCCGCGAGTTCGCTTGTCGGCGGCGCGATCCCGACGGCCGCGACGCGCCGGTAGGTGTCCGGATCGCAGTTGATCAGGAACCAGCCCGCGTCGATGCGCGGGTCGCCCACCGACCAGATCTCCCAGTCGATTACCGCGTTGACGTCGGCGCCGACGGTCAGCAGGTTGCCCAGGCGGAAGTCGCCGTGCACCACGGTTGGCCCCACCGGCCTTGGCGCGCAGCCCAACAGCGCATCGCACACGTCCTGCCAGCCGGGCACCAGCTCGGCGTCGACGGTCTGCAGCGTGTCACACCAGCGCCGGACCTCCGCGACGGGATCGGTGACCGGTTCGCCGTCCACCCCCAGGTCGGTCGGCGACAGGCCGTGCAGGGCGGCCATGACGCGGCAGGCGTTGCGGTATCGGTCGGGCAGGTCGGGACTGGCCGGGCAGCCGTCGAACAGTGGCTCCACGCAGTCGCCCTCGACGCGGGCCATCACGAACAGCGGCGGCGTATCCGGCGGGTCGCCCGGATCCTCCCACAGCACAGCCGGGACCGGGACCGGCGTCGCCGCAAGCGCTTTCATGATGCGGGCCTGCCGCAACACGTCGCGATGCGCTACCGGCGCGACACCGGGCGGGGCGACCTTGATCACCGCCGCCCGGCCGTCGCGCTCACCCCGGAAGGTCAGGCTGGACGCGCCGCCGGCGAGCGGGGTGACGCCGGAAACACCGGCGGCCCGCAACCGCTGCCGCAGCGCATCGAGGTCGAGCTCGACCATGCCCACCCGTTCAGCGCGCCGGCCCGCCGACTTCGGCGAGGAAGGACTGGGTGTGCGCGATGCGCCCGGTCATCGTCTTCGGATCGCCGGTGCACAACCGGAAGGCGGTCTCGGTAATCA
Source organism: Mycobacterium sp. NGS63 (assembly GCF_059812295.1). Lineage (NCBI taxonomy): Bacteria > Bacillati > Actinomycetota > Actinomycetes > Mycobacteriales > Mycobacteriaceae > Mycobacterium > Mycobacterium sp. NGS63. The sequence continues at coordinate 331,470 of NZ_JCALCJ010000004.1, read as the reverse complement.
GTTCGATGTCCTCGGTGTCCGTCTTGGCCAGGTCCAGGGTGCCGGCCCCGGGCGTGGCCACCGGGTTGGTCGGGGCGGCGGCGTTGACGGCGATCCCGTCGTCGTACAGTTCGGCCGCAAGGCTTTTCGTCAACCGGTTCAGCGCCGCCTTGACGGTCCCGTAGACGCCGAAACCCGCGGTGCGGTCGAACTCGGAGAACGGCGGCCCGGGCGGCAGGTCGCCGCCCACGGAGGTGACGTTCAGGATCCAGCCGCGGCCGCGCTCGCGCATCGCGGGGATGGCCAGCTGGCTCAGGTGCAGCGGCCCGAGCAGGTGCATCTCGACCATCAGGCGCGCCCGCCGTTCGGGGAACTCGTCGAGCGGCCGCAGGAAGGTCACCGCGGCGTTGTTGACCAGGATGTCGGGGGCGCCGACGGCGCTCACCACGTCGGCGAAAAGCCTTTCGCGCTCCTCGGATTGGGACAGGTCCGCCTGGATCGCGACGGCCTTGCCGCCGGCGGAGACGATCTCGTCGCGGGTCTGGCTCAGCGATCCGTGGTATTTGGGATCCGGGTCCATCGTGCGGGCGGTCAGCGCCACCGTGGCGCCGCGCGCGGCGAGCCGCGCGGCGATCGCCTTGCCCAGGCCCCGGCTGCTCCCGGTGACGAGCGCCACCATCCCGTCGCACCCCTGGTCTGCGCCCATCTGCATGCCTCCAGTCTGGAAACGGCTTCTCCAATAGAGAGAATGCCATTATCCGTGTTCGACCGGAAGGGCGGTCTCCACCCAGCCCAGCAGGCGCCGCCACAGCCGCTGACGGCTCGACGCCATGTTGTGGCAGTGTGCGCTGTCGGCCAGGACGACGGTCGTGATGTCGGGGCTGCTGCGATACAAGCCCGCCTCCGCGCGCGGGTCCGGCGAGACGTCGACGACGCCGTAGCCGAGCAGCACCGGAACGTCGATCCGCGCGGCGTGCTCGGCGACGACGCCCGGGATCATCGCGGTGCCGAACACCCGCGGCACCACCGACTTTGCGGTCACGCAGTCCGCGACCAAGACGTCGGCGGGCACGTCGGCGAGGTGAAACCAGCTCTGCAGGTACTCGCGCGGGGCATCGGAATAGGGATCCGGAAGCGCCGACAGGATCTGCTCGGCCAGCTCGGCGCGGCCCTGCGGGGTCGCGGCCCGGGCGATGAACCCGGGATCGAGGTTCAGCGGCGCGACGTGCTGGTTGGTGCAGCCCAGCGCCGCCAGGCCGGCGTAGCCGCCGAACAGCGCCTGCTGGACTATGGCCAGGTACGCGCCCAGGGAATGCGCCACGGCCACCGCGGGCGCACGGTCACCGGTCACGGCCGGCAGCGCGGAGACGGCCCGCGCGAGTGCCGCGGCGATGTCGGTGAAGCCGAAAGCGCGTGCGGGCTTGGAGCTTTCGCCGGTGCCCAGCGGGTCGATCGTCACGACGGCATAGCCGTTGTCGGTGGCGAACTCGGCGAAGCTGTAGCCGCCGCGGCCGGGGATGTTCAGGTCCCAGTATTCGCGGCTGTAGGTGCCGCCGGGCAAGCAGACGAGGACGGCGGGTGCCGCGGCGGCGCCGCCGGCCGCCGGGTAATAGGTTGCCGCCAACGACGCCTGCTCGCCGATCGCGTCGCTGACGTCGAAGCGCATCGGTCGTGCCGAAACGGTCATGGCGCGCCTTTCGTAGCCCTGATTGTTTCTACCGTCGTAGCGTGGTGATTGGTTGCAGGTGTCGTTGGGAGGTGCGATGGGTCAAGGGTCCGAGCGGGCTGCGCAGGTCGAGCAGCGGGTGAAGGAACTGCGCCAGCGTAGGCACGAGCTGGCCGCCGGCGAACGGCCGTCCCCGCAGTCGGTGGATTTCGCACGCCACCGCGCCGAGGAGTCGCTGCAGTTCGCCGTCGACGCTCACCACGCCGCCGCTCGGCGGCACGAGGAGCTGGCGCGGGCACACGAGCGCACCGCGAACGCCTACCAGCGCGCCGCCATGGATGGGCGCGGCGGCTCCGCGCGGCTGCAGCGGGCGGCCGACGAGCACTGGCAGGCCGCGCACGACAGCCACCTCGAGGCCGCCGAGGACGAGGGGCAATGACCTATCTGCTGCTGTTGTGCGCGATCTTCGCCGAAGTGGTGGCGACCAGCCTGCTCAAGAGCACCGAAGGGTTCACCCGGCTGTGGCCGACGGTCACCTGCCTGGCCGGTTACGCCGCCTCCTTCGCGCTGCTGGCCCTGTCGATCTCGCGCGGCATGCGCACGGACGTCGCCTACGCGTTGTGGTCCGCGATCGGCACGGCCGCGATCGTGCTGATCGCGGTGCTGTTCCTCGGCTCCCCCGTGTCGGTGGCGAAGGTCGCCGGCGTCGGGCTGATCATCGCGGGCGTGGTCACGCTGAACCTGGCCGGCGCACATTAGGTAACAAATCGACGCCCTTCTCGGAAATGGAACGTGAGAACTCGAGAAGGGCACGGCATGATCGGCACCCGCGCCGCGACGGCGGCCCTGGCCGCCGCGGCCGCCCTGGGCATGACCCTGGGCCTCGGGACCGCGCACGCCACCCCCCGCCCGCCCCGCGGCGAGGGCACGCTGTACGGCAATCCCGCGGCGGCCGCCCCGTTCTGGCGCTACCAGGGATACGACGACGACTGCGTGGAAATGGCGGTCGCCGACGTGGTCGGCGAGCTGACCGGTCACCAGCCGTCCGAGCGCGACGTGGTCAAGCTGGCTCAATCCACCCCCAGCACCGTCCACCCCGGGCCCGTCTACACCACGCCGAAGAGGCGCAATGCGGGGGGCGGCACCTCCTTCGACGATGAGCCGGCGCTTCTCGCGCACTACGGCATTCACGCGGTGGCAACGGACCAGGACCGCGCCGCGAAACACGGTGTCCCGACGGGCATGGGCGCGCTCGAGGAGGATCTGGCCAAGGGCCGCAAGGTGATCGCGGGGGTCAACTCCGAAGTCATCTGGGGTGAGCCCGTCGAGGACAAGACCCCGGATGGCCGCCCGGAGGCGAACCACGCGGTGGTGGTCACCGGCGTCGACACCGCGGCCGCCGTCGTCTACCTCAACGACAGCGGCATCGAGAACGGTCGCGGCGAGCGGGTGGGCCTGGACGTCTTCGCCCGGTCGTGGGCCAGCAGCGGCGAGCAGATGACCGTCACCGACTAGCCGATTCAGCTGTCCCAACTCGGTATCAAACCCAACGCGCGCATCAGCCGGCCCTCGAACCCGGTCAGCAGCGACACCCCGCTCACCGGGGACTGGGGCAGCGGGAAGTTGAGGCCGGGGTCGGGCGCCGGGTTGAAAGGGTAGCCGGTCGGCATCATCGAGGGCGGCAGCAAGCCGAGATCCACCAGCGCGGCCTGCGGGCCCTGGACCGCGCCGCGGGCCAGGGCAGGCAGGATGGTGGACGGGTCCGGCAGTTCGAACAGGCTGGCGGGGGTGGCGATGTTAGCGTAATCCCCTGTGCCGTAACCCATGTCGACGAGCACCCGCAGGTCCGGCTGCAGCAGGTCGGCCAGCGCGTTGCCGTAGGGCGCCGGCAGGTATAGGCGCAGCGGGGCGACCAGCGGCAGGTTCTGCGTCAGCAGCTCGTAGTAGGTGGTGGCACCGGTGTAGCCCGGCGAGGTCGGCAGCTGGACCGCGTTGGCGATCTGCGTCGGCGTCAGGTCGACGTAGTCGTGCGCCCCGTGGTAGAGCGCGAACCCCATGACCGCGTTCAGGTCGCTGACGGGGTTGAGCACATACCGCGGGAAGTTGGCAACCATGTCGTACTGGTTGGTGAAGATCACGGTGGGGCACGGCGAGTTGGGGGGCGTCGCGCCGGTGAACAAGACGTCGAACAACGGTATGTACAGGCCGGGGAACCGCGCGAAGAACCCGCCGTCGGGGTTGTCGGGGTTACCGGTCAAAAAGAACGAGAGGCTCGCGGGATCGGGCGGATTGGCCATCGTCATGAGGTTTCGGATCTCGTTGCTGGCCACAAGCGCGCCTTGTGAGGTGCCGTAGACGATCACCTTGTTGCCCGCCGAAAGTTCCGTGTTCACAGCGGTGTCGAGCAACCGCACGCCCTGCGCCACCGACTGGCCCAGCGTCAGATTGCCGAGCTGCGGGGTGACCGGCCAGAACTGTTCCGGCGTGTAGATCGCCTGTCCCAGAGCCCCCGCCAGCGGCGACAGTGCCGGGTTGTCAAGGAAGCCGGCCATGATCGCGCCGACGTACCTGGCGTCCGGCAGCGGGAACGTGGTGCCGCCGACGATCAGGGCCACCGCCCCGTTCTGGGGCACGATCAGCGGGGGGATGCTCGTCGGAGCGGGGCCCTCGGCCTGCGCGACGAGCGGGGCGAGCGGCGACTCCAGCCGGCCGATCACGTCGCGCAGCGCCTGCTGCGCGGCCTGCTCGGCGTCGGTGTAGGCGGTGCCGGCCGCGCCCAGCAGCGCGATGAACCGCCGGCGAAACGCCTCATCCTGCGCCGCCAACTCCTGATAGATGGCCGATTGCTCGTTGAACAGCGGCGTGATCGCCGCGCTGACCGCGTCGGCCCCGGCGGGCGGGATGTTGCCCGTCGGCAGCGCGGCGAGGGCGTTGGCCTCGTCGAGGATCGCGCCGATGTCGCCGACGTCCGCGGCCGCCGACGCCAGGTCCACGGGAATGACCTGCATCTGGACCATTCTGGGCAACGACCGCGGGACCTGCGGCGTATTGGCGGGAATAATGCGGAGCGTGAGGACTGCTACGAAAATCGCGGCCGGCGTGCTGGTCGGCCTGGCGTTGCTGTGCGGCCCGGGCATCGCGCAGGCCGACAGCGACCTGGAGCGGGAAGCGTGCCAGCTCATGGATGATCCGGCCGGCCCCGAAGCTGGTTATGCACCAGCGGAATACGCTTTCATGATGCTGCGCGCCAGAATGTCGGCTCAAGCCGCGCGCGACGTCATGTCGGTGGCGGCCCAGAACGTCTGCCCGAACCACATCGTCGATTTGCCGGCCAGCTGGCGCTGACCGGCCGCGGGCGGTCAGCGCGTGATCAGGGCGTCGAGCTCTGGCGTGTCGCTGCCGGTGAGCCGCCGGTGCATCGCCCAGGCGATCCTGGCGCCCTGGATCTTCGCCTGTTCGGCGACGCGCCCCTGAAACATCTCGTCGACGGTGTCGGTCCAGACCGTCAGCCACCGGACGAAGTGGCGACCGCTCAGTGGGGTGCGTCGGTGGACGTGCCGGTGGGCGTGCAGGGCGCTCCCCCGGTAGAGCCCGGCGCGAAAGAGCACGGTCTCCCAGAAGTCGGCCATCACCGGGATGTGGGTGTCCAGGCCCTTGCTGCGCAACTCGGCGAAGGGCTCGCCCAGGGTCTCGTCGAGCATCACGCGGCCGTAGAACCGGCGCAGGAGCGCCTCGACGTCCGCGCGGTCGGCAATGTCCTCACTCATGAGCGACCACCCGCGCCCGGCACAGCCCGGGCTCGAAGATGGACTCCGGCCCCCGGTGCGGTCCATGCGCCCCTCCCCTCGACCAGCCATTTAAAGGAAATTTTTCATTCATATCAGCGCCCTCGACAAGGGACCAAGGTCATCGAAATGGGCCGCCGATCCGTCACACCCGAAGGGAGTTAACAACTTTGGGCCCCCTCTAGCCAACGCGAGGGCGACCGTCTAGAGTTTACACAAAACCAACTTGTAAAAACAGGCCGCGTCCCAGGAAGGGGTCGAGCAGGATGAGCATTGCGGAACGGGCCGCGCAGACGACGTGGGAAGGCCCGCTGGCGTCGGGCGAGGGCAAGCTTTCGCGCGGGAGCAGCGGGGCCCTGGACGGCCTGCCGTTGACCTGGGCCTCCCGCACCGAGCAGCCCGGCGGCAAGACCAGCCCCGAAGAGCTGGCGGCGGCGGCGCACTCGTCGTGCTTCTCGATGGCGCTGGCGCTGAAACTGGGCGAGAACCACACGCCGCCACAGCGACTCGACGTCACCGCCACCGTCACCCTCGACGCGGTCGACGGCGTCCCGACCATCACCGCGTCGCGGTTGCAGGTCAGGGCGCGCGTTGCCGGGCTGGACGCCGAGGCGTTCGCGGCCGTGGTGGACCAGGCCGCCGCCTTGTGCCCGGTATCTCGGCTGTTCGCCGGCGCGACGATCAGCGTCGACGCCGCGCTCGACGAAACCGAGCCGGCCGACGCGTAGGACCGCCCGATGCCCAGCCCCGCCGTATCCGCCGCCCTGACCCGAGAACACCACGAAATCGACGCCGCGATCGGGAATTTCATCGAGAAGCTCGACTGCGGCAGCCTGCAGCCCGAGCTGCTGACCGAGGCGCTGGAGGCGCTGCGCCGGCACATCTACCTCGAGGAGATCTTCCTGTTCCCGCCGATCCGGGATGCCGGGGTGGTGATGCCGGTCTTCGTGATGATGCGCGAGCATGGCCAGCTGTGGCGCACGATGGACGCCCTGACGGATCTGCTCGCCGACGGGACCGACAGCCGACGGCTGGCGGATACCTGCGCGCAGCTGGTGGATCAACTCCAGCAGCACAATTCCAAAGAGGAGCCGGTCATCTACCCGAACGCCGACACCGCCCTGCCCCCGCACACAACCGCGGAACTGACCCGGTTCATCGAGACCGGCCGCACTCCAGACGGATGGGTGTGCCAGCAGGCGTGACCAAAGGAGGATTTTCATGCGCGTCGTAGTGGACCTCGATCGGTGCGAGGGCAACGCCTTCTGCACGAACATCGCGCCGGAGGTGTTCCAGCTCGACGACGACGAGTACGCCGTGGTGACCGCCGATCCCGTCCCCGCCGAGCAGGAGGCGCTCGTCGAGCAGGCCATCGCCGCGTGCCCGCGCGCGGCGCTGTCCCGCAAGGACTAGGTGTTCACGACGAGGGACAGCCCGCGCCGACCGCGGATTCGCTTGCGTTGCTTGCTGATCGCCACCAGGCGCGCCACCGCGGTCTCGATGCCGCGGGCCAGCGCGTCGATGTCGGCGACGGCGTCGTAGTCGGCCAGGACGCCGAAGAACAGGTCCTCGGCATAGCTGAGCATGGCCACCCCGGTGCGCAGTTGCATCGCGATCGGCGGGACGGGGAACACGCTGAGCACCCGCTGGCCCATGAGTTGCAGCGGCTGGCGGGGGCCCGGGACATTGGTCGCCAGGGTGGTGACACCGCGCTGCGGTAGCCGGGTCAGCAGCCGAACCGCCCACGCGGTCAGCGGGAACGGAATGCGGTTGGCCATCGACACGAACGCGTGGCCCGCCTGGCTCTGCCCGTGCGACTTGGTGCGGTCCAAGCGCGAATGGACGGCTCGCAGCCGCTCGATCGGGTGCTGCTCGTCGACCGGCAGGTACGGCAGCATGACCGAGACGCGGTTGTCCGTCTTGTCCAGGGCGTCGACCGACCGCATCGACACCGGCACTAACGCGCGCAGCGCATCCGGCAGCGGTTCTTCGCCGCGCTGGACGAGGATGTTGCGGTAGCTCTCCGTGATGGCCGCCAGCGCAACGTCATTGATGGTCACGTCAAACGACTGGCATACCTGCGCGATGTCGGCGAGCGGGACCCGCGCGACCCCGTAGCGCCGCAAGGTGGTGATCGGCCCGTTCAGCGACGTCGTCGTGGGGCGCAGCAACCCGGCCGCGATTTCCGCGGCGCCCAGCGCCGTGCGGGCGGCGGTGGCGGTGATGGCGGCCGACGCGCTCCACAGGCCGCCCAGCACACTGAACGGGTTCAACCCGATGATGCTCGGTGAGACCTTTTGCGGCTGTGCGTTTTTGGCGGCGCGGATGTGGCTGACGAAACTTTCGCCGATCCCGTCGTCGCACAGCCCGGCCAGCATGTGGGTGGCGGCGATGCCGTCGGCCATGCAGTGGTGGATTTTGGTGAGCATCGCCCACCGGTTGTCGCTGAGGCCCTCGATGATCCAGATTTCCCACAGCGGCCGGTCCCGGTCGAGGCGGCGGGAAATCACGTCGGCGGCCAGCTGGAACAGCTCCCGGTCGTCGCCGGGCCGCGGCAGCGCGATGTGCCGGACGTGGCGGCCGAGATCGAAGGACGGGTCGTCCACCCACTCGGGCGCGCCGAGATCGAATGCACGCGTGCGCACGCGCTGCGCGAACCGCGGGCACGCGCGAATGCGTTGCGCCAGCGTCGCCATCAGCGCATCACGGTCCGGGATGGGCCCCTCGATGACGGCCAGGCCACCGATCGCCAGGCTCACGTTTCGGTCGGCGTCCTCGGCTTTGAGAAAGCCCGCGTCCAGGGTTGTCAGTTGGTCCACGACCACCACCTCCGGCGTTGTCTGCAACTCGCAGTAACACCATTGTCCGTCTGGGCACCGGGCCAAGGCAGGGCCGAAAGTCCCGAATGCCGCTCTTAGCGGGTTCTCAGCGCTGCGCGCCTAGGCTCGCGCTCCCATGGTTACGACGACTCATCGCACCGCCCGGGCCCACGAATGAAGATCGCGTCCGTGGTCGCCCGCCAGCTGCTGGACTGCAAGGCGCGGCCACTGGTGGAGGTCGAAATCACCACGGATACCGGACATGTCGGGCGCGGCGCCTCCCCCACGGGCAGTTCGGTCGGCGTGCACGAGGCGTTCGTGCTGCGCGACGGCGACCTGGCCGAATACGACGGGCTGAGCGTTCATCGCGCCATCTCGGCCGTCACCGACGAGATTGCTCCCGTTCTCGTCGGCGCCGAGCTCGACGACCCGCGATCGCTGGACCGGGTCATGGTCGAACTCGACGGCACGCCCGACAAGCACCGGTTGGGCGGCAACGCGATCTACTCCGCCTCGGTCGCGCTGTTGCGGGCGGCGTCCGCCGCCGCGGGCATGCCGACCTATGCCTACGTCAACGCGCTGCTGGGTCTCGAACCGCCGACCACCGTGCCGGTGCCCAGTTTCAACATGATCAACGGCGGCCGCTACGGCGACGTCGTGCAGCCGTTCAACGAGTTCCTGGTCGTGCCCTATCGCGCCGACTCCATTGAAACGGCGGTCGAAAAGGGCGTGACTTTGTTCGGTGTGCTGGCCGACGTGCTAACCGAGCGGCTCGGCCGCGCGCCGCTGGTGGCCCCTTCGTACGGGTATGTCGCGCCGTCCAGCGACCCGCGAATCGTCCTGGACGCGTTGGCCGAAGCGGTCGAGCGCGCCGGCTGTGCCGACATCATGGCTTTTGCGCTGGACTGCGCGTCGAGCCAGGTGTACGACAAGGACGCCCACACGTACGCCCTCAACGGTGAGCGGGTGACCGCGGAGGCGCTGATCGACTATGCGCGGGCGCTTTCCGAGGACTTCCCGATGGTGTTCATCGAGGACCTCCTCGACGGCGACGACTGGGAGGGGTTCACCAAAGCGGCGCAGACCATCGACCGCTCGCTCATGCTTGGCGACGACCTCATCGTCACCAACCGCGACCGCCTGGAGCGGGCCGTAAACACCTCGGCCATCGACGGTTTCATCCTCAAGCCCAATCAGGTCGGGACCGTCGCCGAGGCCCTGGACTGCTTCGAGTACGCGTCGCAGCACGCGATCCTGACGATCCCGTCGGGCCGCTCGGGCGGGGTCATCGACGACGTGGTGATGGACCTGGCGGTGGGACTGGGCGCGCCGTTTCAGAAGAACGGCGCACCGCGGTCGGGCGAGCGCATCCAGAAGCTCAACTTCCTGTTGCGCGCGGCGGAGGGCATCCCCGACTGTGCGCTGGCGGACGTGCCGGCGCTGGTGCGGTTCTGACCGCTGCCGGATCAGCCGCCCAGCATCAGCCCCGCCGCTATGGCGGCCACTCCCACCACCGACACGATCGAAAGCGCCACCCAGTCCGCGCGTTTCGGCGCCGACAGGCGCGCCGAGATCTGGCCGGTCCCGCCGCGCGCGGTGATGGCGTCGCCCATCTCGTCCGCGCGCCGCAGGGTCACCGTGATGACCGCGACGACAAGGTCGACGACGTCCGCCATCAGCTGCCGCAGACGGGCTTTGCGGGGCCGGTGGCCGGGCCGTGGTCGCAGCCGCCGTGCCGCGTAGAGCACGCGGAATTCGTCGATCAGCATCGGGAAGGTGCGCAGCGCGAGCGCCAGTGCGACCGCCCAGTCGTCGACCGGGATCCGCAGCCGTCGCAGCCGGCGACCCAAAGTGGCCACCGCGGGGGCGATTTCGGCGACGTTGGTCGTCCACGACACCAGCGCGCCCATGCCGAGCAGCACGACCGACAGCGCGGTGAAGCGCAGGAAGTCCAGCAGGCCGCCAAGACCGAGCGTCACCGTGCCCACGTGCAGGTGCGGGCTGCCGCCGGCCAACGTGGCGATGACGGCGACGACGGCCAGCAGGATGGGAAGCCAGCGCGGCGGCGACGGCAGCGCGCCCCGGGAAATGTGTGCCGACCTCACCCCGGCGAGCACCAGCGCGCCCACCAGCCCGATGGTCACCCATCCCGGGTACAGCGTCAGCAGCATCGACATGCCAAAGGCGACAAGCAGTTTGGTGCCCGCCCACAGGTCGTGGATGGCGGACCGGCCGGGCACCGGCCGCAGCAGCACCAGCGGTCGACGTGGGCGCCGGGCCGGGCGCTTCGCCGGCGAGGCCACCGGCGCGGGTTGCAGCAGGCCGTCGTCCAGGCGCAGGGTGCGCGGGCAGAGTTCCTCCAGGCCGACGAAGTCGTGCGAAATGACGATCACGGTCAGGCCGGTGTCGCGGCGCCGATCGGCGAGCAGCCGCACCAGCCCGCGTTGACTGTCGGCGTCCAGTCCGGCGAGGGGTTCGTCGAGGATCAGCACGCGCGGCGACCGGGCGAGCAATCCGGCGAGGACGACGCGGCGCATCTGGCCGCCGCTGAGCTGGTCGATGGACCGCTTCGCCAGGGCGGCGTCCAGGCCGACGGCGGCCAGCGCCGCGGTCACCCGGGCGTGATCGTCGGCCGAAAAGCCGCCCGCGGACGCCACTTCCAGATCGACGCGGCTGCGCATCAACTGCAGCCGGGCGGCCTGGAACTGCAGCGCGACCGCGCCGATCTGTTCGGAGGCCGGGCGCCCGTCGAGCAGGCAGGCGCCGGTGGTCGGGGTGGTGAGCCCGGCCATGATCCACGCCAGCGTCGACTTGCCGGAGCCATTGCCGCCGTGCAGAAGTAGCCCATCGCCCTCGTGTACCACGAAGCTGATGTCGCGCAGCGCGGTCTGCGCCCACGGGGTGCCGCTGCCGTATTCGTGTCCGACACCGGCCAGTTCGAGCACCGGCGCGCCGGATGGGTGACTCGCCGCGGTCGCCGGCGCCGGCGCGGGCGCGGCCTCGACCATGGCGGCGTTGTCCGGCGAATCGCTCAGATTGATGGTGCGGTCGGCGTAGTCGGCCTCGTTGTTGTAGTGCGTGATGTGCACCAGGGCGGTGTGGTGGCGTTCGGTCAGGTTCGACAGCACGGCCATGAGCGCGTCGCGCCCCTGTTGGTCGACCATGCTGGTGACCTCGTCCGCGATGAGCAGCGCCGGCTCCCGCGCCAGCGCCGCCGCCACGGCCAGGCGCTGCAGTTCCCCGCCGGACAGGCCGCCGGTGTCGCGTTCGGCGAGGCCGTCCAGGCCGACCTCGGCGAGCAAGCGGTCGACATCGGTGGTCTCACCGGGCGGCAGTCCCCAGACCACGTCGTCGGCGACCCGCGTGCCCAGCACCTGGCTTTCGGGGTGCTGCATGACGACCGCGGTGCCACCGGGTCGCCCGAGCCCCACCGCGCCGGGGCGTTCGACGGTGCCCGATGTCGGTTCGCGGCCGGCCAGGATCAGCATCAGCGTGGTCTTGCCCGAGCCGTTGGCGCCGGTGACCGCGACGTGGTCGCCCGGTTGCACCGCGAGGCTGACCGGGCGCAGCGCGTCGTGGTCGCTGTGCGGGTATCGGAGGCGGGCCTCGTTCAGCCGCACCGGCAGCGGCTCGATCGTCCCGGCATGGGCCGACACGTCCAGTTTGTGGACGTCGGGGACGCCGCGGAGCCGCTCCAAGACGCGCGACAGCGCCCACCAACCGATCACCGAGGCGCCCATGATCGTCGCGAGCGCGCCGGCGACGACGAGCCATTGCCAGTGATCCAGCGCCAGGGTGAGGAATCCTCTGGTGTCCTGCGCGGCCGGCTGCAGGTGCGGAAGCCGCGCCATGATCGTCGCGATTCCGTCCACGGCGGCGGTGATCGCGTGGAACATCAACTCCCGCAACCGGACCAGGACCGTCAGCGCGACGACCACCGCGCCGGCCACCACCACACCGGCGCCGAAGGAGGCCGCGATCACGGTCGGCGTGCCGCGGTGGCGGCGTTTCACGGTTCCGGCCAGGCCGCCGACATAGGCGCACAGCGCCACGGCCCCGAAGCCGCTCACGCCGACCACCAGGAAGCCGATCACGGCGGCGGCGAACGTCGCGGCGACCAGAACCCGAATCCGGTAGCGATACGCCAGCAGGCCCATCGGGACGGCGCCCAGGAGTCCCAGGGCCCCCGCGTGCGGGAGGACGACAGCGATGATCGCGATCGCCGCGCACAGCGCGCCCATCACCGCGGCGTGGGACAGTTCGCCGGGCCGTAGCGACGGAGCGTGGGATTTTGCCGATAGCCGTTGAAGGTCGCCGGCGTCATGCGGTGGACGCGCCGAAACCGTTTGTCGCGTCACCAAATCGTGTCCGCCCGTCGGCGAAGGCAAGCTGTCGTAAGCATGGGATCGCCAGCCTATGTGCGAGCCGCTGAGAAGCCGCTGAGGACGATGACCCCTAGACCCCGCTGAAGCAGTCCTGACCGGTCTGTGACGACTGTGACGATGCCGGGATGGTCGCGTTGGCGGTCGAGAACGTAGCCTCCACGCCGGTATCGGTGACCTTGACGCTGTCGGCGTGGATGCCGAGCGGATAGTTCTGGGTCGCTTTGGACGTGAGACTGTCCAGGTTCTTCTGGACCGTGTCCGTCGACATTTTGGAGCCCAGCGCGCTCAGATTGACCACCTGCAGCGACAGCCCGTTGTTGGCGATCTGGGGCTTGACGGTGGCGCTGTCGAGCATGCCCTTTAATTCGATGGTTCCGTCGCCGGGGTTGGTGGTGACTTTGCTGGTGACAAAAGTGCCGATTACCGGGATGGCGTCCTGGATCGATTGCTTGATGCCATCAGATGACCAGGTGATGGTGCCGTGCAGCGCGCCGATGGTGCCCTTCGAGTTGTTGGTGTCACTCAGGTGCAGGTCCTTGATATCGATGCTGACTTTCATGCCCTTGGCGCTGCGCACCTGATTGCCGGCGGTCTGCACGGAAATGTCGGGGTACTGGCCGCTGAAGTATTGCCAGATCACCGGCGGCATGGCGGCGAATGACACGCTGGCGCTGTCTTGCACCTCGCACGCCACCGCGCTTGCCACCTTGGTCTGAGCCAGGTGGCGGACGTACAGCTCAGCACCGACCACGACGGCCAGGACGACCACCAAGACAATGGTCAAGACCAGAGCGATCGACCGCCGGCTGCCGAACAATCGGCGTCGGATTCCCGCCTGCTTCTCCTTCGGCGGTGGCTGAGTGGATAGCCGCGTGGTGGCCGGCTCCGGCTGCCTGGGCGGCGGGCCGGACTGGCCCTGCCGCGGGGGCTCCGGCCGACTTGGCTGATACGGCGGCGGATTTGGCGGCCGACCGGGCGGCTGTGGTCGGTTCGGCGCCGGCGGCGGTGGGTACGGCCGACCGGCCTGAGGAATCTGCCGGGTCGGAGAATCCGACGGAGGCGTCGGTTGGGGTCGTGGGGGTACCGGCCCCCTACCCGGACCGGGCGGCTGGGACGGGCGATTCCACTCCGGCGAATCGCCGCGCGGCGGCCCTTGGGGAGGTGTCATCAGCCCAATATTGCCTTATCGACGTGAACGCGCTGGTGGCAGACGTGGCGGTCGGAGGCATCCAGCTTTGCTGGCCCGCCCATTGACTCGGGCCGGTGAACCCCGAAGACCGATTTGATATCGACTGCCGCCCGCCACTTCTGTTGGTGAAAGTCAGATATTTAGCATCACGCGATGCAGGAATTGTCGGTCGATGTGTGCCTCCAGCGCTCACGCGCCATTCCCCGGCGCGACGTATTGCGCGGTGCCATCGTTATGTCTGCGCTGCCGGGGTTGTTTGCGGCATCGGCAAGTATCGCCGTTCCCCCGGCGGCTGCCGTCCCTACGGTGGCTGCCGCCACGCCAAAACTGATCGACTTCGCCATGCGCCAAGTTCCGGCCGAGGCCATTCGAGCTGCCGGCTACTCCGGGGTCATCAATTACGTGTCGCTGTCGCGTCCCGGCTCGTCCATGGGAGCCAAGCCGATCACCCGGCCCTACGCCGAGCAGCTGACCGCTGCCGGGCTGATGATCGTCAGCAATTACCAATACGGAAAGCCAGGCGGGACAGCACCATCGGATTTCAGGCGCGGGTTCGAGGGCGGCGTCGCCGATGCTCGCACCGCCTGGAAGCTGCACACCGCGGCGGGCGGCGGTCAGAGTGCCCCCATCTTCTTCAGCGTCGACGAGGACATCAACCACGACACCTGGAACAATTTGGCGCTCAAGTGGTTTCGTGGAATCAATTCGGTACTGGGAGTGCAGCGCACCGGCGTCTACGGCGGTATCGAGGTGTGCCGGTGGGCCGCCGCCGACGGCGTCATCGGAAGTTCGCGCACTCGCGGCCACCGGTGGGCGTGGCAGACCCGGTCCTGGTCCCGCGGTCAGATCGAGCCCGCCGCGGTTCTCTACCAACGGGTGGTGAGTACCGCGTCGAATCCCGGCCCGGTAGTCGGCGGACTCGAAGTCGACGTCAACGACGTCCTTGCCGATGATTGCGGTCAGTGGAATTTACATCCGTGAGCCCGGGTGCCAGCGGGCTGCACATTTCTGGGTGGAGCTAAGGGGACTCGAACCCCTGACCCCCACACTGCCAGTGTGAAACGAGGTGTGCTGGCCCGTATTCGTGGTCTACCGCGTGCCAAATCGTCAAGGACAGCAGGCGCTTTCCGTGCCCATTTGTCTAGCGTGTGTTTGCCCGTGATCGAGTGTGCTAGGACACCGCTAGGACACTCCGAACACGTGTTTGAGCGAGGGCGGCCGAAGATATGCTTCGGTATGAAGACTTTGCATTCCACCGACCTTTGTCGCGTTGGCTCATAGGTCCGCGCCCGACCAGTCTTGTGCCACGTCTCGTCCCTTACGGCTTGGGTGTCTTGTCTGCCGGGTCTAGGGAGCCCCAGCCTTGTTGTGGTCCCCACTCGTATGCGGCCAAAGCGTCAAACAGCACGGCGTTTCTGCCAAGCGAGTGATCTTTCAGGCCCGTCGAGATTTGATATCCGGGTTTCGACGGATCCGTGAGGAACTCCATCAGGAAGTCGCCAACGTCCTGGTCCTGAAGGGTGACCATTAGTTCTAGGTCGAAGCTCGCGCACACATTCGCAGGCATGTTCGGCTTGATCTCCTGAAAATCAAGGATCGCCTGCGCGTTAGCGAGGTTGAAGGGCTCCATAGTGACGATTAGGCCGACGCGCGGCAGCTCTCCCGGGATATGAACGAACTGAGGGTGTTTCTTGGCTATCAGTTCGTCCGTCGTATTCAGTTGCTTGAACGCGCGTCCAAGCATCCGCTTGAACTCGTCCTGAGCGTTTGGCTTGCCAAGACGTATGGCTTCGGTCGGGCGAACCGATTTGACCTCCACCAAAATGACGGTACCTTCGCAGACGACAATCCAATCAACCGATCGCTTGTTGTCCTTGTCGTACACGATCTCCGAGTAAACCTTGGCGTTGGGAATCTGCTCGAGCTGCCGGCCGACGTACCGCTCAAATAGGTCACCGACGTCTTCGGTGAACCTGTTTTCCCACTTCGCAGCGCCTGAGTAATACAAGCCGAGTGGGCTGATCTTGCGAAAGAGTTGGGCTGGGACCGGAACCAATAGTTCCCGTTCGATACCGGCTACAACTGGCTTGGCGAGCAGCGGATTGAAGCTGAACCGTCGGTAGGCTCCCCACATTTTCGGTTCGCGCATGGATTTGAACCATTCCGTCGAGGCAACAAAATTCTTGTCTGTGATTTGCGCCAGGAGTTCAGGAGAGAGCACATCGGTGATCCACTTGAATGCTGGTTTGTTGAACCACTCTGCCGAGAAGCGGCCCTGACTCTTAGTTGCGGCGGCGTGGATCAAGAACCCAGTTCCTACGTATTGCGACAGTGTGCAGCCGAGCAAATCCGCATCCCATCCCGGTCGTATCACCTTCAGCGCGTTTGCGGGCTTCGTATCTTGGAACAGCGCCGCGGTGCGGGCCATGAGATGAAAAGGGTTCTGCTCGTAACTGAGCTGCTCGGAGGTGATCCGGAGCATGAATCCGGCTAGGGAACTGGGATTGTCGGCTGACAGCTCTGGATCATTGACTGCCGCGTAGGCGGCGCAGCAACGCAGCAAGTCGTCGGTCGTGGCAGGTGACCTGTGTTCGTTGCCCGAGACCAGGCTGACACGGGCAATGTCTGCGAGGGTCCACGGCGTGAACTTCATCCAAGGGCTCTTTTGCCAAGATCCGGGCGCTGCGTACTGCGCGGCGGCCGCCGCCAGGAGCGGCATCAGCGAAGACGGCGCGTACTTGCGGACGCGTTGGACATATTCGTGATCGCTGATGCTGTCCCTATAATTGTTTGGCACAGTCGCCAAGCTACATACACATGGCCGACTGTGGAATTCGCGTGGAAACACCAGCGTCGCTTGGAATTCGGCTGCGACAGTTACAACGGCGGTCAGCTCAGGGATGGATTTCTCGGTCGGATCCAGCAGCCGCCGGGAACCAGTTGTCAGGGTGCGGCGGCGAAGCCCCACTCGATCGCCCGAGCCAGCCGGCGTAGGTACAGCTCTCGCTCCGGCGCAGGGCGGGTCATCATGAAGTACGGGTGCTTCGGAAACAAAAGATACGTCGTGCCCGGCGAGTCGGACAGTCGGGTGCGGGGAACACGAAAGGGCCAGTTGAGTTCGCGGCAGACCTCGGGTTCGTAGATCAACTGAACTGCCGCCTTCGCGAACTTACCAACACCGATCACCAGGCGCGGCTGTACGATCTCGCGCAGCTCGGCGCGCAAGAAACCGGCGCAGTTCTGGGTTTCGTGCCGGTAAGGGTCTCGGTCGCCGGGTGGGTGGCAGTGAATTGAGTTGGTAATGAACAGCTGTGCTTTGGCAACTCCGGCTCGCGTAAACGCATCTTCGAGAATGCGCGCACTACCGCCGACGAAAGGCTCCTGCGCCTCCATGCATTTGCGACACAGGGCCTCACCGACGATCGCTACTGGTGAGTCCAGCGACCCGAACCCCGGTGCTGATTCGGTCACGCCGGGCACATTTAGGCGATCGGGGCTAACACACTTGCGGCAAATCTTGATCCTGCGGTCGAGGCGAGCTTTCGCGAGCTGCCGCGATTTGTTCGTCACGGCAGTTCCCTCGGCTGCCTGCCGAGCAGGTCGGCGATGACGGCTTCGAGAGTGTGCTCGAGCATGTCGCTGTGGCGCAACGCCTTCGGCCCGATCGACTCGTCGGTGTAAAAGTAGAGCAACCGTGTGCCGTTAGTGTGCTTCTGCTGGGCCAGATCGCGCGCGGCTTTCATGCGGAACAGCCACACGCTGTCGGTCGATACGTCGACGCACGCGAGCCATTGCGCCTTCGAGTTATCGGGAAATTGCCAACTCAGCAGGTCTTTGCCCTTGCCGCCGGCGGGCTTCGAAGCGAGATTCGCCTTGACCTGAATCGTCGCTGCCGACTCGTGGCCTGGCACGTACATCACCAAGTCGATGCCGGAGTCGGTTGTCAGTCGGGCGCTGTCGATACCGAGCTTGAGGAGCTGATACTGGACCAGAAGCTCACCAGCTGCGCCGATCGCCTGGGTCCCCAACTTAACCTCTTGAAGCACCCGCCAAATCCTACTTGCTGCGGGCCTTCCTAATGTTGCCGTCGCCGGTCGTCTCGTACATGTCGAAGTTGCGCTCGGCGGTCAGTTCGATGAGGTCATCGAAGACCACTCCGAGCGCCACCGGCGCCTCTGGGCTGTCCACTTCGTGGCAGATGACGGACGGCGCGAATGGGTTGGAGTCCACCAGCAACACATAGAGTCGTTCGAATTGCTCGTCGCGGTCAGCCGGGTCCGCTCGCCCGGTGAACAATCGGAACCGGGGAAAGACATTCTCAAAGGTGCTGTTGCGCCGTGGTGTGTGGTCACTGGCCGCGCCGATGTCGAAGAAGAAGAACCCGGCCACGACCGCGAAGGGGAACCGGCGATGCAATGTCGTGGACTCGAATAGCAGGTCGCCGCGCCGGTTGGTGAGGTTCTTCTGGAAGTGCCCACCGACGCCATCGCGGAACATGATCGTCTTGACCGAGCAGGCCAGCATCAGGCCGGATTCCTCAGTGGCCCAGGTGACATCTACCTTCTTAGCTCCGAGTCCGCCCGCGAGACGCCGCTCAGCGCCAGACAGCCCGATTTCGCCGGGTACGCCGGGCCTCGCGGTGTCCATGCCACGCGCCCTCAACTCCTGCGCGATGGCCAGGGCCAGGGCGCTACTAATCTTGTTGCCCCACGGGTTCTTCTGCGCCTGTGGAGCATCGTCGGGCGGCTTCGGACCGGCAGCCTTTACCGCGCCGATGAGCAGGTCATCGATCCGCGCCACGGCGCCCTCTTGCGACTCGTCGGGCGGTTAGTTCTGCGTGGGCATCGCGCAACACGCGGACCTCGGCGCGGCCCATGCCCAGCTCGCCGACCAGCAGCACGTCGTCAACAAGCCTCGAGGCTTCGAGGAGCTTCCCGCCGCGCAGCAATCCGGCCACCTGAGGACGGATGTTCATCAGGCGCTCGGCTGCGGCCTCCACCATTGCCGCCGGAGGAACCGGCAGCCGGTCGGCCTCGCGCGGCTCCAGCTTGAGCATCCCGCCGCCGTAGGCCCTGCCGACGGTCTCAGCGCCGACCAGCGTCATCGACGTCAGCGAGGCCAGCGGCAACAGAGTCTTGCCGAGCTTTCGGACCTTGGGCGCGAGATAGACACCGTGCACGGAGTTAAGGTGCGCGGCCCTGGCGATGTTGGTTGACAGCCGAGGGGTGTCGGCGTTCATGTATGTCAGCAACAGATCGGCCGGAGCCAAATTCGGCACGCGCCACCATGGCTTGCGCACGCGGCACTTGTACGCGGTGTGGACACCAGCGGCCTCCCCGGCGGCGATGTAGGCCCATGCCGCCGGGGACGGCTCGTCCGGTGGGCGGAATAGCCAAGTGGCAGAGCCGTTCCGCCCAAGATCGTTGAGCGCGGCGGTGCCGAACGCCAGCCCGCGCAAGTGACGACTGCCCGGCGGAGACAGCCGCAAGACGTCGGTCCGTTCGAGGCCCAGGTCAACCACTCGGGCGGGCGACAGCGCGAAGTACTTATTGTTGCCTGTGACGATGCCCAGCGTCGTGTCACCCCAGCTCTCAAGGACGGTGAAGCCGCCGCTCGACAGCAGGCCGGTGTAGGCGGTAAGCGCGTCGGCGGACAGCAGCGAAGGCGTCCACTTCTCCTCTGGCCGCGTCGGCGTCCATGTGCGCCCGGCGGCGATCGTCGCCAATTCGGAGGCGTTGCGCGCCTGATAGATCGAGGCGTGGTCGGTCGGACCCTCCAGGTAGCCGTCCGCCAGGAGCAACAGCACCTCCTCTTGCGCGTCGGGGAACACCCGCTCGGTGAAGAGCACCAAATCGACACGGGCAAAAGACGCCAGCAGGAACCTGCGCACATCGGCGGCGTAGTTCACACTCAACAGTTCGGCCGGCAAAACCAGGCCCATGCGACCGCCGGGCTTGAGGAAGAGCGCCGAGTGCACCGCGAACGCTGCCCAGCTCGACGCGAGGTTCGTCAGACCCACCCCCGCGCGCAGCGCCGCCTCGCGTGACCGCGCCCTGGCCATACCGGAGAACTCTTGATAGCGGATATAGGGAGGGTTACCGATCACCACGTCATACGAGCCGGTGGGGTCTACGCAGAAGAAGTCGCTAACCATCACCCGCGCATCCAGTCCGGCGTTCCGCAGTAGCTTTCGCGCCGCGCGTGCCGAGGCATCGTGAACCTCGACACCGTCAAGGGCGGCGAACTGCTCGCCGTCGCCCGGACTGCGGAGCGAGGCCAGCCGGTCAACCGCTGCGAGCAAGAACGAGGCCTCCCCGCAAGATGGTTCGAGGATGCGATCAGCCGTACTGCGAACGGCCCACTCGGTGATGTAGCGGGCCACGAGCTCGGGGGTGAAAAAGGCGCCGCGTGCTTTGCGCAGGGCCGCCGTGTCAACCGCCGACGGCATTAGGGTCATGCCCCGCATCTTGCCTGGTGCTGGTGACACCCCGTTGGAGGCCACACCGGTTTCGGTCAATCAACCGCTGTTCCGGCTCTTCCACTGGCCGACACTGGGCGCGCCAGTCAACGTCCGCCAACCCTGGGTCACCAGGGCGGCGCGACGTCCAGGCTCCTAGCCAGCGAGCGGGAGACGCGCCTGTCTGCTCGGTCACAAAACCTTGCAACAGTGTCGAGGTATCTCGTGAGTTCGGGCCCAGTGGGCTGGATCGTTTGATCCCCGTGAGCGATGCCGTTCCGCGCGTCGACCAGCCCTTGTAGTTCTCGCGTGAGATTCCGCCGCCCCGCGGCGGTTCTCGTTACGTCAGAGATAATATTATCGATCCCGAACATTCGAAATAATCGTATTATGTCCTCCACCTTGGGCGATTTCATCCAGGCAATGTTGGCCTCAGCATCTAATCCCGTAACTCCTTGCCCCGGTAGCCAATGCGAGCTGTAAATTTCAAAGAGTTGCTTCAAATGAATTTCGCGCTGAGTCCACTCTCTAGTTGCGAGCGTCTCCAGCGGTGTCTTGATTTGCCTAAGGAGCATTTTTATCGGCAAGCGATCGGCTTGTGGGGCGATTTCGTTCAACACATCAATAAGAGATTCGTTGATACCGTAGATATACCGCTCGTAATGACTGCAAAGCAAGACGACGCAAGCTCGTCGAGCAGTTATCACAAATTGGAGTCGATCGTGTCTTTTCATACTTGAGCTGAGTTGTCTCGAGTAACCCCGAAGTCGCCGCACCTCATCAAGCCCTTGTTCGAGCTGCGAAAGAGCGTCTGAAGGCATTGTTGACTCAATCGGTTAGACGCAGTCCGGCTTTTTCGCAGGCCCTTCTATACTCGCTCATACGGCCAATCGTTCGAGATCGATCGACAATTGCTCGTTGTATGAAATCCAAAAACTCCGGATTGGTGTGCAGTCCGCCGAACTCTCGACGAAGCGCGGGGGCCAACTCTTCCACGGCTTTCTCATTAGCGTACGAGAGCGTTAGCATCTGGGCTTCGACGAGACCGCGGTTGATATTTCGATCAATAAGTTTGCCCCGTGCATCGGTAAGTCTAAATGCGTTAGTTCCGTACACGGTGCGCACATTTCTCGCTCCTCGCACGAAAATCTCGCCAATGTGGTCCAGTTGCTCCTCCGTGAATTGATTGGCAGCCCTGCAGTAATTATTCAAGAATCTTGGCAACGGCGGTCTATAGGAGCTCAAATCTTGCCGTAAAGCAAGCACTCGTATTATCAGCTCATGATCAACCATCCGGGCCCGCGGCGACTTCGTGTTGATGCAAGTTCGGAAGTCTTGGTTCATAACCCAGTCTGTTTTCACTCGGTTCATGAACTTGCCTCGATAGGTACTATTCCTGATCTCCTGTGCATTCAACGCTACGGACCCTGCATTGAGACGTTCGAATACTTCGAATTTCATGGTTGGATGAGATTCATCTGTAATTATTATGGCTCGTATCACCCTAGTTTTGATTCTGCGTTGGTGAGCCATAGGTAGTTGATGAAATCTCTTACCTCGATGTTCAGCGTCGGAAATGACCTGCAGTCCAGATAGTCTAAATTCGTTCGCAACAAATCGTGCAATCGAAGCTACCCGTTGGTGACCATCGATCACCTCGTAGCGTTCTTCGGGAGCCTCAGCAAGATATATGACTGGTATAGGTACGTTAAGCAGAAGTGACTCGATAAGCCGACTGGCCTTTGCGTTAGACCAAACATACTCGCGCTGAATATCAGGCAGGATAAGTATTTTATCGTTCCACTGATCGATGAGCGTCGATACCGATAAGTCGTACGATTGGGTTACAAGCTTCCTCTCCGCGAGGGGTATCGCGCTGTCACCTTCGTCACTCGGGGTGTCTGCCTCATCGTAATCCGCCATTTGCGTCCTTTCGCCTATTGCTCAATTCGAAATATTGTCATAGCGCCGCGGTCTGATACTGATCAATCGCCGTGTCGCGATGCGGCATTGAGCTCTATAGCTTCGATTTGTTTCAGATCTTGCCCCTCGGCGTTCTTCCACGAGATTAAACCGTTGTTTGTACCCCCGACTAGGAGGGCACCGGCGGCAGACGGACTACTGAAGAGGTGATCTTTAAGAAAGACTATCTTCCCCTCTTCCACGGTGTACGCACCTTGCTCGAGCAGGGCCTCTCTGAGTCGCTTCACCCAGCGGGGGGCGGACGGGCGGAGATCTTTGCGGCCAGTCGAACCGCGAAGGACCAAGATGCCCTCCGAAGTCTGTAATCCTGTTGCGCTGCAGCCAGCTTCCCGGAAGTACAAGACATCCTGATCCGCTGCGCGTCCACTGCTTGAGTCATTAGCGCGGCGGTGCACCTGCTCCAGTATCGGCGTGCCCAAGGTTGCTGCCAGGACTCCGATCGTTTCGAGGAATTCGTTGCAATCTGCCTCGAGGGGTTCGGGCGTGTATGGGTTAATCGCCTGATTACCGTTGATCAATTCGTACCGGCCAGCTTCCGCAGCACGTCTGACTGACAGCCACTCGAGATAGGCGACATGGGTTGATGTCCACTCGTTGGTTAGCGAGACCGCTACAATCGCTTTGTTCCAAAAATCTTTAGATACCGTGTGCTGTTGTATGCGGCTTCCGACATTTCCTGACTGGCCGATATATGCTTTTGGGCTCTGATCCGTTTCACCCGCACCTACCAGGAAATACAAACCGACTTGCCTCGACTCCTGCCGTTCTAGAAACTCGCGAAGCAGCGGCCGAGGGACCTCGAACATGCGAACGGTGCGCGTCGTTAGGTTGGCGATGCGAATACCGGATGGGTTTCCCGACGGCAGATAGATCTGGATCGTCTGCGCCCGCGCCATCCGAGCATCGCCTCCCGTGCCTGATGGTCCTCACTATAGAGCCCGACAAGCTGCTGGAACCGCGGCTCGCAGCGGCGTCACACCCAAGCGGCCGGTAAGACTTCGGTCCGCAAGTTTTTGGCCAAGCCCGCGTGGCACGTCGGTCATGCCCGCCGAGCGGCGATGAAAATCGGGGTGATCCGATCCGGTGGCCGTTCGGGGAGCTACCACCAGCGGCCACGCCGACGCCCAGGAATCTCAATCACGGGCATCTCCCATGGTGCGAGCGGGCGGTCGACGACTGGGCGAATATTCTCGGGACGGATACGCTCCTCATCGTGGTGCCGCTCGAAGATTTCCGCGTGGAAAGCGTTGTGCTCTCTTACCGTATCGATAACCCTTGCGAGAAGGATGTCAAGTCTTCGGACTTCGGCCTCTGCAGCGGTGAGGCGTTCGTAGAACGTAACCGATCGGTGGCCGCACCACTGGCGGAGTAGTTCGTGAACCGGGCATAAGCGCGTTCGGTACCATTCGAACTCCCACTCCGACGTGGTGGTTCGCTTGTCGGAACCATCACGCCCTTCCCAAGCCCGGCCGCGCTTGCAACGCTCTCGGGTCTCAGCCTCGCTGGCCATGACGTTTTCGAGCACCGGCGAAGGGTTGGCGCGGCAAGCGTACTCGGCAATGAGCAGGCTGCCATTGGCAGAAAGCTCGATAGTGCCGACGTTTTCGAACCATTCGACTTGGTCGAGGATGTCCCCAAAGGGCTCCCGCATGATGCACTCAAGTGCATCTTGCCGATAGACAGATGCCCCCTGCTTAACGAGTGACGTGTCAAACGCAGCAACGGCTTCTGGAATGAGAGATCGAAAACATCATTAACCGCCCACTCCTCGGTTTCATCCAGCGAATTGCGGTCAAGCCGCTGCCAGTTGGCCGTCAGCTCGTCGTATTCCGCGACTTCGCTCCACGCCCTCGGCAGGCGGGTGCTGGGCACGTTATCTCGAATTCGACCTGGAAACCGGCGCGCTGCGCATCCGACGGGCGCGCGTTGACGTGAACGGCAAGGACACCATCGTCCCGACCAAGACCGAGCGCAGCGCCCGCGATCTACCGGTGCCGCCAAGGGAACTCGGGATGCTCAAAGCCATGCGTGCGGTCCATCTGCGCGAGCGCCTGGCCGGGGGCCGACCGCTGGCTGACGGGGACCTGCTGCTCTCGCGAGTCGACGGCACACCGCTGCCGGTGCGCGACTACAGCCGTGAGTTCGCCGCCCAGCGCAGCGCCGCGGGACTCAAGGCGATCCCGCTCGGAAAGCTGCGGCACTCCAATATCTCTCGGATGCGCGCGGCGGGTATCGCCGCCGATGTGGTCGCCGCCTGGCACGGCCACACCGAGCGGATGACGCAGGCCGTCTACGGGCGCGCAACTGACGACCGTCTAACCGCCGCGTCGGCGGTGTTCTCGTTAGCGATAGATTTAGGACACTTTGACCTGCGCGGGCGCTCCCTCGCAAACGACAACGCCCGCTCCGACCGAGGTCAGAACGGGGATTTCTGGGTGGAGCTAAGGGGACTCGAACCCCTGACCCCCACACTGCCAGTGTGGTGCGCTACCAGCTGCGCCATAGCCCCAAGCGATGCCCATCGAAGTTACACCAAGGGTAACCGTGGTTCAAAGCTGCTGCTCAGGCAGGTTCAGCGTATGCGGAGACGGCAACGGATCGGGCTGCGGTTCGGGCACCGTCCGGGTTTCCGGCGCCGCCACCCAGCCGACCGCGGCGATCAACAGAACCACCCCGCTGATGGTGAAGCCCCAGCCGTAGCTCAGCCGCTCGGCCACCCAACCGAGCGTCATCGAGCCGACGATGGCGCCCAAGTCGGACATCATCTGCACCGCGGCCACCGGGGCGCCCGCGCGCGCCTCACTGCCGAGGATGTCGGCCACCGCCGCCTGCATCGGCGACATGTAGATGCCCGTCACCGCGCCGACGACAAACGCCGCCGCAAGGAACGCATGCAACGACGACGCGGCGCCCAGAAAGATGGTCGCCACACCGGACAGCGCCAGACCCACGATCATCAACGTGCGCCGCCCCATCCGATCGGACAGGTAGCCACTGGGGATCATGGCCACCGCGTTGCCCCCGGCGAAAGCCGCGAGCGCGACGCCGATGATGCCGACGCCGCGGCCCATGACGTCGGTGATGAACAACGGGACCAGGGCGACGCGAAGGCCGAATGCCGACCAGCCGGTCGCGAAGTTGGCCCCCAACGACGACCAATAGGCGCGGAACCGCAGCGCTTCGCGCATCGTCACCGTCGACCGCGTCGGCGGGCCCGGTGCGGCCAGCGTCGAATTGCGCAGGCTATAGAACAGCACCACCGCCACGCCCAGCAGCGCGACGCCGTACACGATGAACGGGGCGGTCAGCCCCCAACCCGCCGCCAACGCGCCGACGGCCGGCCCGGCGACCGCGCCAATCATGAACGACGTGGTGAATAGACCCGCGACGCGTCCGCGCGCGTCGGGCGGGCTGATATGGATCATCAATCCCAAGGCCGACACGTAGAACATCGTCGAGCCGATTCCGCTGATGACGCGGTAGAGGAGCAATTGCCAATAAGCCTGGGAAAACGCGCATGCGGCGGTGGCGATCGCGACGATCAGCATGCCGCCGATGTAAATGCGCCGCTCTCCCAGCTTCTGCACCAGCTGGCCGCTGATCGGCGCGAAACACAGCCTGCTCAACGAAAAGACGGTGACCAAGAATGTCACCGCCTTGATGCTGACCCCGAAACTGCGGGCGAAGGATGGCAGCGCCGGAGAAATGACACCGTAGCCCAGCGCGACCATGATATTTGCCCAGCTAAGGATCCAAACTTCGCGCGGCAGCCGGGTCGAACGCGACGCGCGCGCCCCCGGGCGGGCAAGGCGGAGGGAAAGGGTCACCCGATGACTTTAGAAACCACCTCGCGCGCACTTTCTTGCACCTCCGCTAAATGCTCGGGCCCGTTGAAAGATTCCGCATAAATCTTGTAGACGTCCTCAGTGCCCGACGGCCGCGCGGCGAACCACGCGTTGGCGGTCGTCACCTTCAGCCCGCCCAGCGGCGCGCCGTTGCCGGGCGCGGCGGTCAGCTTCGCGGTGATCGGCTCCCCCGCCAGCTCCGTGGCGCTGACCTCGTCGGGCGACAGCCTGGACAGCCGGGCCTTCTGCTCGCGGTCGGCGGGCGCGTCGACGCGCGCGTAGCACGGGGCGCCGTACTCGTCGGTCAGCTCGCGGTAGCGTTGCGAGGGGCTCGAACCGGTGACGGCCAGGATCTCAGAAGCCAAGAGCGCCAGGATGATTCCGTCCTTGTCGGTGGTCCACACCGATCCGTCGCGCCGCAGGAACGACGCCCCGGCCGACTCCTCGCCGCCGAAGCCGATCGTGCCGCCGAGCAGGCCGTCGACGAACCACTTGAACCCGACCGGCACCTCGACGAGCGTGCGGCCGATGCCGGCGACCACCCGGTCGATGATCGACGAGCTGACCGCCGTCTTGCCCACCGCGATGCCGCCCGGCCACGACGGGCGGTGGGTGTAGAGGTAGTCGATGGCCACCGCCAGGTAGTGATTCGGGTTGAGCAGCCCCTCGTCGGGGGTGACGATGCCGTGGCGGTCGGAATCGGCGTCGTTGCCGGTGGCGATCTGGTAGCGCGCCCGGTTGCCGATCAGCCCAGCCATCGCGTCCGGCGAGCTGCAGTCCATCCGGATCTTGCCGTCGTGGTCGAGCGTCATGAACCGCCACGTCGCGTCGACCAGCGGATTGACCACGGTCAGGTCCAGCCCATGGCGCTGGGCGATCTCGCCCCAGTAGTCGACGCTGGCGCCGCCCAGCGGGTCGGCGCCGATCCGCACCCCGGCCTCGCGGATGGCGGCGACGTCGACCACGCTCGGCAGGTCGTCGACGTAGGCGCCCAGGTAGTCGTAGCGCTGGGCGGCGGCGAGCGCGCGGCTGAAAGGCACCCGCTTCACTCCCGAGCCGTCACGCAGAATCTCGTTGGCGCGCTTGGCGATTGCGTTGGTCGCGTCGGTGTCCGCGGGGCCGCCGTTGGGCGGGTTGTACTTGAATCCGCCGTCGGCCGGCGGGTTGTGCGACGGCGTGACGACGATCCCGTCGGCCAGCGCCGCGGTGCGGCCGCGGTTGTACGCCAGGATGGCGTGGCTGATCGCCGGCGTCGGCGTGTAGCGGTCGCGGCTGTCGACCACGGCCAGCACTTCGTTGCCGGCCAGCACCTCCAGCGCCGACACCCAGGCCGGCTCCGAAAGGCCGTGGGTGTCACGCCCGATGAACAGCGGCCCGGTGGTGCCGTGCGCGGCGCGGTACTCGACGATGGCCTGCGTGATGGCCAGGATGTGGGCCTCGTTGAATGCGCCGTTGAGGGCCGAGCCGCGGTGACCCGACGTGCCGAACACGACCTGCTGGGCGACGTCGTCCGGGTCGGGTTCGATCGCGTAATAGGACGTGACGAGGTGGGGCAGGTCGACAAGGTCTTCGGGCTGGGCCGGCTGACCGGCGCGCGGGTGGGCCATGGTTACCAATTCTGCCCGTGCCCGCCGCCTACGCTGCAAGGCGTGCCCCAACCCGACTATCGCGAGCTGGCCGCGGTTTTCGCCGGCGGCGCGCTGGGCGCCCTGGCGCGCGCGGCGCTGGGCGTCGCCGTCGTCCGCGACCCGGCGAGCTGGCCCTGGCCGACGTTCGTCGTCAACATCGTCGGGGCGATCCTGGTCGGCTATTTCACCACCCGGCTGCTGGAGCGGCTGCCGGTGTCCAGTTACCGGCGGCCCCTGCTCGGCACCGGATTCTGCGGCGGGTTGACCACGTTCTCCACGATGCAGGTCGAGACCGTGGCGATGATCGAGCACGGCCATTGGGCCCTGGCCGCCGCGTACGCCGCCAGCAGCGTCGCGCTGGGCCTGCTGGCCGTCTACCTGACCACGGCGCTGGTGCGACGGGTGAGGGTGCGCACGTGACGGCGGTGTTGGTCTGGGCCGGGGTGGCGGTCGTCGGCGGCATCGGATCGGTGCTGCGCTTCGTGGTCGATCGCGCCGTGGCCCGCCGGGTCGCCCGGGCATTCCCGTTCGGAACCCTGGCCGTCAACGTCAGCGGTGCCGCGTTGCTCGGCTTCCTCGGAGCCCTGGCGCTGAGCAGGAACGCGGCGCTCGTCGCGGGGACCGGATTCGTTGGCGCCTACACCACCTTTTCCACCTGGATGCTGGAAACCCACCGCCTCGGCGAGGAACGCCGCACGCGCACGGCGCTGGCCAACATCGTCGTCAGCATCGCCCTCGGGATGGCCGCCGCCGTGCTCGGGCAATGGCTTGGGCAACAATTCATTTCGCGTTCGTAATGCCGCTCAGCAACGCGTCCAGCAGTCCATCGAAGCGCGCCTTCGGGACCGGTTGCGTGAGCGCCTGCAGGAGCAACGTGCCGATCAGCGCGCCGGCGACGGCGTCGAGGTCGGTGCCGGCGCGAAGTTCTCCATCCTCGACGGCCTGACGCAGCCGCGTCGTCAGCCCGGCGTGCTGGGGCGCGCTCAGTTGCCGATACAGGGCCGCGCCGTCGTCCGGGCTGGCCGCCGCCGCGGCGACCAGCGCCCGCACCAGCGCCGCGTTCGCCGGCTCGGCCAGGAAGTCGGCGTGCTCGTCGAGCCACGACCGTAGGTCGGCGCGGATGTCTCCGGTCTGCGCGACGGGAAACGAGCCCGATCCGCCGTAGGCCTCCAGAACCGCCTCGGCCACCAGCGGCGCCTTCGACGACCACCGGCGGTAGAGGGTCTTCTTCCCCACCCCCGCGCGCGCCGCGACGCTTTCCATCGACAGCTCGGCGTAGCTCCCGGTCGCCAGCAGCTCGCGGGCGGCCACCAGTATCGCCTGGTGAAGCCCGGTATCGCGGGGCCGGCCACGGGGTAGTGTCACAAAGGATACGATACGTGTCGTTTCCTGCTTTTCGACGGAAGGACCGCCGTGACCTACTCGCTGACGGTGCCCAAGGACTGGGAGGACATCACGCCGGAATGGATGTCGGCGGCGCTGGCGGCGGACCACCCCGGTGCGACGGTCGAATCGGTGACCGTGGATGCGCGCGACGACGGCACCAACCGCCGGGCCCGCCTCCGGGTGACCTACTCGGCCGGCAGCGGGCCGGCGACCGTGTTCGCCAAGGCCGCCGATCCCGACCACAAGGCGATGATCCGCATGACGAGCGGCATGTTTCACGAGCCGCGACTGTTCACCTGCGGGGCGCAACTGCCCCTAGAGCACCCCGCGGTTTACACCGCGTTGATCGACGAGGCGGACTACGACTTCGTGATGATCATGGAGGACCTCACCGCCCGCGGAGCCGATCCCCGCGACGCCACCAGGCCGATGACCGTCGACGAAGTCGCCACGGGCGTAAGGGGTTTGGGGCGGATGCACGGCAAGTATTGGGGCGACCGGGTGCTGCGCGATCCGGCCCTGGGCTGGCTGGAGCCCTTCTTGCCGTGGGACGGAATGGAATTCGCGCCGCTGCCCAGCGCGCTGGAACGCCTCGGCGATGACGCGCCCGCGGCCGTCACGTCGTTGACCATCGACCGGCTGATCGAGTCCATCTGGAAGCCCTACATCCGAACGCTGACCACGTCACCGCAGACCCTGCTGCACGGCGACCCCCACATCGGCAACACCTACCTGCTACCCGGCGGCGAGGTCGGCTTTCTCGACTGGCAGGTCGCCCGCCGGGGCAATTGGTCGCTGGATCTGGGTTATTTCCTGCAGGGCGCCCTGACCGTCGAGGATCGCCGCCGCAGCGAGCGCGCGCTGCTCGAGGAGTATCGCGACTCGCTGGGGCTGCCCACCGAAGAGATGCCTACGGCCGACGAAATCTGGTTGCGCTACCGGGCGTCGGTGGCTCACGGGCTCACCCTGTGGCTGTGTACGGCCAGCGCCGGGGAACTGTGGCAGCGCCCCGACATCGCTTTGGCTCTGGCGCGACGGTATTCGATCGCCTACGGCGATCTCGATACGGCGTCGGCGTTGACCGAAATCGCCGAATAACCCGGTCAGCCCTCGCGGAGCTTCGGAACGTCGTCGGGGGTGAGGGGCAGCGCATAGAGCGCCATGCGCCGATTCGACATGTCGTGCTCGCCGAGGAACACGCACCCGGCGCGCTCGCAGAAGCGCCGCGCGGTCTTGTTGCGGTGGTCGGGATCAAACATGATCCGCCGGCACCGCGGATCCTGTCCGAGCACGCTGGCCACGAAGTGCGGCAGCACGAACCCGGCGATCCCCCGGTTCACCAACTCTTCGTCGGCGATGGCGGCGTGTATTCCCAAGTCGTAGGGGTCGGCTTCGTACCGGGTCGCGATGGAATCCTTTGCGGCGCGGTACAATTCGATGTAGGCGTGGTCTTGGCCATCCAGGCTGGCAAAGAACGGCCGGGAATAGGCGCCATCGAGCTGCGCGCGCAGGTAGCGACGCCAGCGCTCCGCCGGCCAGGCATACTCCCATGATTCGGCCAGCGCGGGCCGGTTCATCCATTCCGCGATCATGTCCGCGTCGGCGTCCGGGTCGGCGAGCCGGAACGCGTACGGATCGGGAACCTCTGCCGCGCCGGGCGGCGGCGGGACGTTGCGGACCTCGTCGCTGAGATCGGTCAATTCCCGCGGCAGGATCACTTCCGGTTCGCTCATACTAAATTTTCAGCCTACCGAAGCCATTTGTCGGCCAGCGCCGAAACCCAGTCGGTGGCGGCATCCGGGCGATCCGGCGGCGCCGCCACGAGGACCAGCTCGTCGACACCCAGCTCCTCGAGCGCCCCGATGTCGCCGGCGTTAGGACTGCGCAGCGCCACCGACACCCGCAGCGCCGCGCGGTCGCGCCCCGACTCGGCGCACAGCCGCTCGAGGCGGCCGACCCGCTCGCTCACCGTGCCCACCCCGTCCAGGTTGAAGCCGTACCAGCCGTCGCCCCACGTCGCCGCACGCCGCAGCGCCGCATCGCTGTTGCCCCCGAGAGCAACCGGGATGCGCCGACCGCGCAGCGGCTTGGGGTTGACGCGGATTCCCTCGAAGCCGACGAACCGACCGTCGAACGAGGCGACGTCGTCACGCCACAAGGTGCGCATCGCGGCGACGTACTCGGCCGTTCGCGCCGCGCGGTGCTCGAACGGCACACCGAGCGCGTCGAATTCGTCTTTCGACCACCCGACACCGACCCCCAGCGTCAACCGCCCGCCGCTCAACCGATCCAGGCTCGCGGCCTGCTTGGCCACCACCACCGGGTTGTGTTCGGGCAGCAGCAGCACCCCCGTCGCCACGCCGATCCGGGACGAGGCGGCCGCGGCGAAACTCAGCGCGATCATCGGATCGAGCCAATCCGCTTGTGCGGGAACGGCTATGACGCCGTCGTCGGAGTACGGGTAGCGCGAACCTGGTCGATCCACCATGACGACGTGCTCGCCCACCCACAGGGTGGCGAAGCCGCAGCCGTCCGCGGCCGATGCGACGGCGTCGATCACCGCCCGGTCAGCGCCGGCACCGATTCCCAGGGCGTGCAATCCCAGCCGCACCGCACGATCGTCTCACGGCGATCAGCGGCTCTTGAGCAGCTTCGCCAAGACCGCGGCTTGGCTGATGTCCACGTCGCGGGTGGCCGTCACCAGGGTCACGACGCCGCGCTTGGTCAACGTGCGCAGCTCCGCCAGCGCGGGGTTGTCGTGAAGTTCGTCTTTGTAGCGCGCCGCGAACTCGTCGAACTTCTTCGGGTCGTGCTGGTACCACTCGCGCAGCTCCTTCGACGGGGCGACGTCTTTGAGCCACGTGCCCGCGCGCGGGTCGTCCTTGCGGATCCCGCGCGGCCAGACGCGATCTACCAACACACGCTGCCCCTCGTCGGAAACGGGCTCGTCGTATACGCGCGCCACCCGGATCCCGCTTTTGGCGGCCATGGGGCCCAGGCTAGCGGCGGGTCGTTTCGACGTGGTATATTCGAACGTATGTTCGATACCTTGGTGGCGGTCGATCCGGTGGCCGACGAGTCCGCGCTGGTGGAGCGCATCGCCGAACTGGAGCGGCTCAAGGCCGCCGCCGCGGCAGGTCAGGCCCGGTTGGCGGCCGCCTTCGACGCCGCGCGCCGAGCGGCCGAGTCCGCCGCCGGGGTGCCCTCCGCGCGGCGCGGGCGCGGGGTGGCAAGCGAGATCGCGCTGGCCCGCCAGGACTCTCCCGCTCGCGGTGGCCGGCACCTGGGTTTCGCCAAGGCGCTGGTGCACGAGATGCCGCACACCCTGGCGGCCCTGGAACGCGGGGCACTGTCGGAATGGCGGGCCACCCTGATCGTTCGCGAGAGCGCCTGCCTGGACGTCGAGGACCGCCGCAGGCTGGACGCCGAGTTGTGCGCCGACGCGGCCGGATTGGCCGGGATGGGCGACGCACGCGTGGCCGCGGCGGCCAAGGCGATCGCCTACCGGCTCGACCCGCACGCCGTGGTCGAGCGTGCGGCCAAGGCCCACGACGAACGCACCGTCACCATCCGTCCGGCCCCCGACACCATGGCCTACCTGACCGCGCTGCTCCCGGTGGCCAAGGGCGTGGCGGTGTATGCGGCGCTCAAGCGCGCGGCCGACACCACGTTCGACGACCGCTCCCGCGGCCAGGTCATGGCCGACACCCTGGTCGAGCGGGTCACCGGACGCCCGGCCGAGGTGGCCGAGCCGATCGCGGTCAACCTGGTGCTGCACGACGAGACCCTGCTGGGCGGCGCCGATACGCCGGCCGACCTGTCCGGGTATGGGCCTATCCCCGCGGCCGTCGCGCGCGCCTTGATCGCCGGCGCGGCCGGCGACCGGCGCTCCAAGGCGACGCTGCGCCGGCTCTACGCCCATCCGCGCTCGGGGGCGCTGGTGGCCATGGAGTCACGGGCGCGGCTGTTCCCGCGCGGGCTGGCCACCTTCATCGACCTGCGCGACGGGCGCTGCCGCACCCCGTACTGCGATGCGCCGATCCGCCACCGCGACCACGCCCAACCCTGGGCCGAAGGCGGCCCCACCACCGCCGCCAATGGCCTGGGCTGCTGTGAACGCTGTAACTACGCCAAGCAAACCGCGGGCTGGCGGGTACGCACCACGATCGACGAAAACCACACCCACACAGCCGAATTCACCACGCCGACGGGTCACAGCTACCGGTCGGCGGCCCCGCCCCGCGCGCCGACCGTCACCCTCGACGAAGTCGAACTCCACGTCGGCGTCACGCTCGTGAACTACGCCGCGTAGTCACGCCGGCCGGGTTATCCCGGGTTGGCGAGGCGCTCGACGTCGATGACCTCACCGCGATTGATGCTGACCCAATCCCGCCCGTCGAGGTACGGGCGCAGGCTGCGGCCGATGAGATCGAGATCGGCCTGCGCCTTGGGCCGCTGCAGTTCGTAGACGTGCGGCAGCTCGGCCATGCCGGTGACGACACCCCACAACGTCAGGGCGGCCGCACCGGTCGGCGGGTCCACCAGCACGGGCCCGAACAGGCACTGCCCCGACAGGAACAACGTCGGCACCCCGAATCCGCCGGCCTCGACGACGCGCCGATGGTCCTCGCGAATGTCGTCGTGCGTGGTCGGGTCGTCCAGCGCCGCGTCCAGGACCGCCGGGTCGGCGCCGATGTCGCCCAACAGCTTTCGCGCCACCGCGGGATCGTGAGGCTTGCCGCCCAGCGTGTGCAGCTCGCGCCCGATCGCGGCGTACCAGCGGTCCAGCGCCGCCATCTCGGTCCGGCGCAGCAGCGCCCCGATGCGCATCAGCGACCACCCGTAGGACCACTCCCGTTCCCATGGGTGCTTCTGGCCCTCGGCGCGGTTGACCTCCTCGAGGGAGAAGAACCGCCAATTGACCGCGATGCCGAGTTGCTCGCGGACGTCGCGGATCCACAACGAGGTCTGGTAGGCGAACGGGCACATCGGGTCGAAGTGAAAGTCCACGCTGGTACTCATCGGGATGTCCCTAGTAGTGATACGTGTCCGAGGGCGCTGGCGAGTGCACCCGCTCCTCGTCGTCGAACTCCGACGCCACGATGCCGTACGCGCGGGCCAGCTCGAGAATCTTGGTCGCCCGCGCGATGCGCGGCAGGTCGGAGCCGTTGCGGATCTCTCCCCCGTCGCGTTCGAATTCGGCGAAAAACTCCTTGGCCCAGGATATTTCGTCGTGTGACGGCGACAGCCCCTCGTTCACCACGGCGCACTGGTCGGGCGTCAGGCAGATCTTGCCGGTCATCCCGAATTCGACGGAAACGGCCGTCGCCTCGATGAGCTTCAGCGCGTTGGAACCGATGGTCGGCCCGTCGATCGCGCTGGGCAGGTTGGCCGCCTTGGCCGCGATGGTGAAGCGCGACCGCGCGTACGCCAGCGTGGTGGGGCTTTCGCCGAAGCCGGTGTCGCGGCGAAAATCGCCGATGCCAAAGGCCAGCCGGAAGGTGCCCTTGGCCGCGGCGATCTCGGTGATGCGCTCGAGGCCCCGCGCCGTTTCGACCAGGGCCACGATCGGGACATTGGGCAAGCGCTGGGCGGTCTCGGTGACGTGGTCCACCGACTCGACCATCGCCAGCATCACCCCGCCGACCGGGGTTCCGGCCAGCGCCGCCAAGTCGTCCGCCCACCACGGGGTGCCGAACCCGTTGATGCGGACCCAGTCGGTGTTCTCGGGGCTGAGCCAGTTGACCACGTTGTCGCGCGCGGCCTGCTTGTCCTTGGGCGCCACGGCGTCCTCGATGTCGAGCACGACGATGTCGGCGCGGGAATGCGCCGCGGCCTGGAACCGGTCGGCGTGCGCGCCGTTGACCAGCAGCCAGCTGCGCGCGAGGACGGGATCGATGCGCCACCCGATGTCGGCGGGATCCGGCGCTTGGTCGTCGACCTGGTCGTACATTGCGTGATCTGTCGCCATGTTTCATTCCGTGGGTGCTAATTGGTGTGCTTAAACCGTAGCGGCACGGCCGACCGGGTGGTCGCTAGGTGGCCCTAAGCCCGCCTTGCCGCGGCTTGCCCCGGCGCCACAGCAGGCCGCCGATCGCCAGCGCGACGCACAGCACGAGCGCGGCGAGCAGCGACTGCAGCGCAAAGACCGCCAAGTCGTTGACGTCGTAGAAGTCGTCTCCGTTCACGCACTGAAAGCTCACCGTGGTGCCCGATTGGCCCGGCTTGTAGCTGTAGTGCGAGGTGTTGTAGGCCATGGTGTACCCGCTGCCGCACACGATCGGGCTCATCCACAGCGCGGTCGACGGGATGAGCGCGGTGACCGCCGCCGCGCCGCCGGCGCAGATGCCGATCGCCCCGCCGAGCATCCCGATGATCGCTCCCACACGATCGGCCCCGACGAGCTTGCGCCGCGGCGCCGCAACGTATTCCGCCGAGTACGTGTGCCCGCGGGGCGCCAGGAAAACGGGATCCGACGGGTCGCAACGCTGGTAAACGACTTCGCCGCCGACCTTGATCGTCCCGCCGGCCCGCAGGCCGGCGCGGGCCAGGGCATCTTTGTACTGTTCCGGCGACAAACCCGCCTCGACGACGGCCCGCGACAGCGCCTCACGAAGCTGCGCCACCTTCGGTCCCGACGGCAGCGCCTGCGCCAGCCGGTGCGCGTGCTCGTCGATGGCCTCCAGCTGAGCGGCGGAAACGGGGGCCGGCTGGCCGACGGGCCGGCTCGCCGCGGCGGCCGATTTCGCCTCGGCGAGCTGGCGTTCCAGGTCCGCGATGCGCTTCTGCTGCGCGAGCTGGCGCTCCAGCTCGCCAATGCGCTGCTCGGGATCCTGCGGGCCCATCAGCAAATGATCCCACTTTGCGATGTGCGGCGCACCCACGCGTTCAATTCCGATCAAACCGCCGACGACGCGTTTGCCCAGCAACCTAGCCGCCCACCGTCGTGCGGCGAACAATCGGCGCGCATTTGGTTTTACCGGCGTCGAGCGGGGTAGCCGGTGGCTTGCGACAGACACGTCGCTTGTTCGAGGGGACTAGAGCCGACTGGCCCCGAACTCTGTCTCGGTCACCCCATCTCGATCGAGAGAAACCCATTCAGGAGTAATCATGCGTAAAACCCTTGCAGTCATTTCGACGACCGGAGCCCTGTTGTTCGGCGGGGCCGGCGTCGCCAACGCCACCGTCGAGAGTGCTCCGGCGCCGTCGCAGACCACAACGACCTTGGCGGACAACAACAATGACCAGCAGCAGCACAGCGACAAGTCAGGTTTGTGGGGGCTGCTCGGCCTCCTCGGCTTGGGTGGGCTCGTGGGGCTGAAGCGCCGCAGGGACACCGACGCGGTCACCGGTGTCGGGACAACCACACCGCGCGGGGGTGCCGTCTAGCCGGCTCCGTCGCGGCCCCCGCCATGCGCCGTGCGCGTCTGGCGGGGGCCGCGCGACACCCGCGTTTACACGTCCCCTCGCCGGGTACGTGTGGCGCAGCGGTGCACAGCCGAAGCCCGCTCCCCTCACATCCCCTAGCACTGGAGGTATCGGCGATGGCCGAGATGATCGTCCAATCACCCGAGGAAGTCGTCGCGTTCCTCAAGGCGCAGCACAACCTCATCGAGGACATGTTCGACGACGTGCTGCATGCGTCGGACCCCCAAGCGCGCGAGAAGCCGTTCGTCGAATTGCGCCAACTGCTGGCCGTGCACGAGACGGCCGAGGAGATGGTGGTGCATCCGCGGGTGCGCCGCGAGGCCGACGCCGGCGACGACATCGTGGACGCCCGGCTCAAAGAAGAGCACGAGGCCAAGGAAATGCTGTCGCAGATCGAAAAACTCGACATCACCTCGCAGCAGTTCATTGACGAGATCACCAAGCTCCGCGACGCCGTGCTCGATCACGCCCGGCACGAGGAGGACGAGGAATTCCCCGTGCTGGAACGCAACGTCGACACCGACGACCTCAAGCGGATGGGCTCGGCGGTGCGCGCCGCCGAGGCCATCGCCCCCACGCGCCCGCATCCCGGCGTGGAATCGGCGAAGCTGAACTTCGCCGTCGGGCCGTTCGCCTCGATGCTCGACCGCGCCCGCGACCTGATCGAGCAAGCCATCGGCTAGCCGCGGCCTTCCGTAGTCTCGGTGGGATGAGCGTCGCACCGGACACCACCGTCGCGTTAGGCGACCGGTTCTTCCGCGAACTGCCGGAACTGGCCGTCCGCTGGCAAGCCGAGACCGCCCCCGACCCGCGGTTGCTCACGCTCAACGAGCCGCTGGCCGCGGAGCTTGGCCTCGATGTCGACTGGCTGCGCGGCCCCGACGGGCTGCGTTTTTTGGTCGGCAACCGGGTTCCCGACGGCGCCGTCCCGGTGGCTCAGGCCTACGCCGGGCATCAGTTCGGTGGCTACGTCCCGCGGCTGGGCGACGGGCGCGCGCTGCTGCTCGGCGAACTCGTCGACACCGACGGGCGCCTGCGCGACATCCACCTGAAGGGCTCCGGTCCCACCCCCTTCGCGCGCGGCGGCGACGGCCTGGCCGCCGTGGGACCGATGCTGCGCGAATACATCGTCAGCGAAGCGATGCACGCACTAAGTGTCCCGACGACGCGGTCGCTGGCCGTGGTGGCCACCGGGCGACCGGTGGAACGCGACGCGGTACTGCCCGGCGCCGTGCTCACCCGCGTCGCCGGCAGCCACCTGCGCGTCGGGACCTTCCAATACGCGTCGGCCTCCGGCGACCTGGGCCTGCTGCGCCGCCTCGCCGACCACGCCATCGCACGCCACCACCCGCGCGCGGCGCGGGCCGACCGACCGTACCTGGCGCTCTTCGAAGCCGTGGCCGCCGTCCAGGCGTCGCTGATCGCGCGATGGATGCTGATCGGGTTCGTCCACGGCGTGATGAACACCGACAACATGACCATCTCCGGCGAAACCATCGACTACGGGCCGTGCGCCTTCATGGAGGCCTACGACCCGGAGACGGTATTCAGCTCGATCGACTTCTGGGGCCGCTACTCCTACGGCAGCCAGCCGCTGGTCGCGGGATGGAACCTGGCCCGGTTCGCCGAGGCGCTTCTTCCGTTGCTGTCCAACAACATTGAGGAATCCGTCGCGCTGGCCGAGGAGGCGTTCGGGGTGTTCCAGCCGACGTACGACGCCGTGTGGTCTTCGGGCATGCGCGCCAAACTGGGCTTGTCCGCCGACCTCGACGCCGGCGTCGTCACGCCGTTGGTCGACGAATTGCTCGGCCTGCTTCAGGAGAGCCACGTCGACTACACCTCGTTCTTCCGCCGGCTCGGGCAGGCGGCCCGCGGGGATGCCGAACCCGCGCGCGGACTGTTCGTCAACCTCGCGGGCTTCGACGACTGGACGTCACGCTGGCGGGCCCTGGGCCCCGACGCCGACACGATGGACCGCACCAACCCGATCTACATCCCGCGCAACCACCTGGTCGAGGAGGCGCTGACGGCGGCGACGGCCGGCGACCTCGATCCGCTCGCGCGGCTTCTGGATGCCGTCGGCGCGCCGTACGACGAACGGCCCGGCCTGCAGCGCTACGCCAGCCCCGCGCCGGAGGACTTCGGGAAATACCAAACCTTCTGCGGCACCTGAGATCACGCGAGTTTCGCGAACTCGGCCTGCAGCTCGTCCAGGCGCCGCAGCGTCTGGTCGCGAGGCTCGGTGGGCAACTCCACCAGAACCTGCTCCAGCCCCAGCCGCAGGTAGCCCTCGACACTGTCCGCCGTCGGCTTCCCCGCGTGGATGTTGATCACCGGCACCTCGTGATCGGCGCCCGCGCGCAATTGGTCGAGCTGGCCCGACAGAACGTCCGGCGACGGGCTCATCGAAATCCAGCCCGCGTTGAGCCGCGCGATGCGTGGGAAACTCGCCGGCCCGCCGCCCAGATACACCGGCGGGTGCGGCCGCGTCAGGGGCTTCGGCCAACTGTAGATCGGATCGAAATCCACGAATTTCCCGTGGAATTCGGCCTTCTCCTGGGTCCAGATCTCGATCATCGCGCATAGCCGCTCTTCGACCACCCGCCCGCGCACCTTGGGATCGACGCCGTGGTTGGCGATCTCTTCACGCAACCAGCCCACGCCCACCCCGAAGCGAAACCGCCCCCGCGAGATCAGGTCAAGCGACGCAACCTCTTTGGCCGTCAGGATCGGGTCGCGCTGCGGGATCAACGCGATGCCGGTACCGACGAGCAGCCGCTCCGTCGCCACCGCCGCCGCCGTCAACGCCACGAACGGATCGAGCGTGCGGTAGTACTTCGGCGGAATCGGGCCGCCGCCCGGGTAGGGGGTCTTGGCGTCGACCGGGATGTGCGAATGCTCGGCCAAAAACAGCGACGCGAACCCGCGTTGCTCCAGCGCCTGGCCCAATTCGACCGGGCCGATCCCCTCGTCGGTAACGAAGGTCAGGATGCCGAATCGCACGCTTGCTCCTTTGCGGTCCGGCGGGTCGCCCCCCAGAGCCCGACCCCGATACCGACCGCGGCGCCGCCCAGGCCGACGAGCCGCTGCGAAGGCTTCAGCTCCTCATGCACCCGCAACCCGCCGAGCAGGTCCGCCGCGTCGGCGCCGCCGGAGGCGAGGAACCAGCCCCGGGTGCCCCTGCCGCGCAGCGCCGCGACGGCGAGCAGCCCGCCGATCAACGCATCGCGGTAGCCCATCGAATGCAGCAGCAATCGCGCCGTCGGCGTCGGCTCCTCCGGATCGCCCCACAACCGGTTCGCCCGGAGCGGGTCCACGAGAAAGGAGATGCCCGACGCGAGTCGGATGCTGCCGGCGAGGAGCGCGGCACGGTCAATCGACATGGCCGAAGCCTAGACCAACCCGACAGGACGCATAGAAAAAACTAATTGTCATCGATGCGCGCCGAATGCGAACTATTGTTCACCGAAAGTTTGATTTCGATGACCGCATTCCCGACGGCCGGCGCGCCGACCGTGACCGCCCGGTGATCGTTGACCGCAAACGCGTTTTGGCGACAACGGATTTGCCGCGACGGCTTCCGCCGGCGCGGGGACGGCGGCCAAAAACTGAGCGACCAGCCACAAGTCCCGTCAGGTTGATCTTGAATGTAACTATTGTGCATCCGTCTAACGATGCGTCGGCAACATTGGCCCGGTGGTTGCGCGCGTTGGACGGCGACTCGTTCGGCACTGGCTTTACGAAAGTGCATGTGTACGAACGGTTCGGGCGTTATTTTGCTTAACTATGACGGGACAGGGGGATCCGCTCGCGCGCCGGCAGCCATTCGCCGGCCGTCCGGTCACGCCACGGCGTAAAAAGCTCGCCCCAGACCCAGACGTTCGCCGCGCCATTGTGGATGCCGCGTCCAAATCGGTTCGTGAGCAAGGGGTTCGAGGGCTCAGCGTCGCCGCCGTATTGGAACGCGCCCGGCTGAGCACCCGGGCCTTCTATCGGCATTTCGATTCGAAGGACCAGTTGGTTGCGGCCGTCTTCCTCGACATGACGCGCACCGAGGTGGTGCGGCTGCGGGCAAGGATGGCGCACGCCACCAACCCGGTCGAGGCGGTCGCCGCCTGGATTGACGGACGGCTCGACCTCGCCTTCGACGAAGACATCAAGGCGGAGCTGCGGCAGCTGTCGCTGGAGGCTCAGTCGAAGGCGGTCTCCTCGCCCGACATGGTGACGCCCGCCTACAGCGCGATTCTCGAGCCGCTCATCGAGCAGCTTCAGCGCGGCCTGGAACTCGGCGTGTTCAAGGACATCATTCCCGCGACCGCGGCCAAGTCCATCCACGGCGTGGTGTGGGCCGGCACTCAACGGCAGTGGGCGGTGCACCACTGGGACCGCGAGCACGTACGCGACCGTGCGGTTCGGTTCTGCCTGCGCGGACTGGGCGTGGCACCACACACGATCGAACAAGTCACCGCGGACGAAGAAGCCGTGGGTTAGGCGGCGCGGGGGGCACTAGCGAACTGAAGTGAAAACGTGAGTTTTCACGGTGAAAAGCAGGTTTTCGGAAACCGAGTACGGGGGTATCTACGCAGCTGTGACACACATGTCAAATCCGGCCGTCTCAACCAGGCGCAACAAACTCGCTCCGGACCCCGATGTTCGCTGCGCCATTTTGACCGCCGCATCCAGCTCCATGCACGACCACGGGGTGCGGGGGCTCAGCATCGCCGCGGTGCTCGAGCGCGCGCAGCTGAGCACCCGCGCGTTCTACCGACATTTCGAATCAAAGGACCAGTTGGTCGCGGCGGTCTTCCTCGAGCTGGCGCGAATGGAAACGCAAAGGCTGCGAGCGAAAATGGCGGATGCCGCCGACCCGGTGGAAGCCGTCGTCGCCTGGGTCGACGGACGGCTCGAACTCGCCTTCGGCGAGGGCAGCGACCTGGGCCGGCGTCGCCTGACGCTGGAAGCCCATTCGAAAGCCTTCTCCTCTCCGGAGATGACCGCGCCCGCCTACAGCGCGATTCTCGAACCGCTCGTCGAGCAGCTCGAGCGTGGCCTGGAACTCGGTGTGTTCGAGGACATCATCCCCGCGACCGCGGCCAAGTCGATCCACGGCGTGGTGTGGGCCGGCACGCAGCGACAGTGGGCGACACACCGTTGGGATCACACCGTTGTTCGCGATCGTGCGCTGCGGTTCTGCCTGCGCGGGCTGGGCGTCGCGCCGCACACGATCGAACACGTCACCCGGCGCGAGACGGTAGCCAGCTAGCGGGTCACTTGGCCGGGCAGGCCTCGGCGATCTGGATCGAGGCCGGCCACAGTGCCGCCGTCACGCCGAACGCCGCGACGTCGGCGCCCGACGGCAGCACGCTTTCCAGCCGCGTCTGAATCCGTTGGGTTTCGTCGGCATGCACGACGGCCCAGACGAAGCCGATCGTCAGGTAGGGAATCGCCAGCCACAGCGCCAACTCGAGCAGCGCGCCGACACTGACTTCGTACTGCAGCACGCGCCGCAGGGCATTCATCGCGACCGTCATAACGCGCACTCCCCTGCACGGCATGGCTTTAACTCCTCGTGAGGTTCTCACATCGGTCGCCCGATGGCTACCATGACCGTCATGGCCGAGCCGTCCCCGGCTGGCGACGAAACGTTCGCACTCAACCGTGCCGAGACGGTTGCCGTTCCCAATGACGCGGCTTCGGATGGGGTCGATCGCACGTCCCGGCGCGACTATGACGACGACGTCCCAGGTGAACCGGCCGCCGACCGCCAGTCGTGGAGTGCCACGTGGCGCCGAGCCGCCGTGCTGCTGGCGGGCGGTCTCGCCCTCGCCGGGGGAATCGTTCTGGCTTTCTGGCTGGCGACGCCGTCGTCCAAGGGTCCAGCGCCGCCGCCGGCCGGCGGCGCGGCGCCCGCACCGGCCACACCGCAGGCGACCGCCGCCGCGCCGTCGTCAATAGCCTCCACACCGGAGCAGGACAACAAGTACGTGCAGGACTTGAATGACCATGGCATCTCGTTCGCCAATCCCGAGGCCGCCGTGCACAACGGCAAGGTGGTGTGCGACG
The DNA here is from genome assembly GCF_059812295.1 of Mycobacterium sp. NGS63. Taxonomy (NCBI): domain Bacteria; kingdom Bacillati; phylum Actinomycetota; class Actinomycetes; order Mycobacteriales; family Mycobacteriaceae; genus Mycobacterium; species Mycobacterium sp. NGS63. Next base: position 288,857 of record NZ_JCALCJ010000004.1, on the reverse strand, counting down.
ACATCCGTCAGGGCATGACGGTGTCCCAGATCGCCGCGTCGTTTCGCGCGAGCAATCCGGGGCTCGATGCCGATACGTACGTCACCCTTTCCGTGCGCGCGTACTGCCCACAGAACGCCAACCTGGTTGGCGGAGGACCGTAAATGCTAGGCGCGATGCAACGTCAGCGATACGATCGGCCCATCGCCTAGACGGATTCGAGTTGGCCATGAATCACATGCGGCCCCCCGGGACCCCCGGGACCCTGTACGGACCTCCGCAACCGTGACAGACTTCGGCATCGGCCCGGCTGGGTCGACGAACTCCGGAATGCAAACGGTGCGATATTGATTGGTCCACGAAGCGCATGACTGCCCCGGCGCCCCGATCCCGGCAGACTCCCGTCGCGGTTTTCATCGGCGCGACGGCCGTCGCGATAGCCGCCCTGGCGGGTCTCATCTCCGTCGGCGTCTACCTGTCCCGAGACAAGACCGCTATTTCGCCGGGGCCGCAGACGGTGACGATCAGCCCGTCGGCCGCGGCGATGTCCCCGGCCGACGGAGCGGACGCGCAATTCCTGTCCACGCTGGACAGCTACGGCATCACCGACAACGGCAAGGCCGCCATCCGTCAGCGCTACATGGAGTTGGGCCACCACACCTGTTTTCTGCTGTTGCCGCCGCGGCCACAGTCACTGGAGCTGACGGTGACCAACATCCTGGACGCGCAGACCCAGGACATCGCCGCCGGCAATCGGTGGCCGAAGCGGTTCACGCATGACGACGCCGAGCATTTGGCGCAGGCCGCCGTCGGCGCCTACTGCCCCAGCGCGGCGAAGTAACGCGGTGGATTTCGTCGACCGCCGCCGATTGCTCCGGCTGGTCGGCGGCGCCGGGTTGGCGTCCATGCTAAGCGCGCGCGCAGATCCCACCGCGAGCTCGGCGCCCGGCCCCACCTCGGCCCAGTTGCTCTGCCGGGACGCCTGGGGCGCGAAACCCGCCCGCCCCGGAGGAAAGCCGCACACCATCACCCGGATGACCCTGCACCACGAGGCCGTGGTCCTCGGCGACAACCGCAACGCCCCCGGCCGGTTACAGCAGGACCAGCACTACCACCAAGACCAACTGGGCTGGATCGACATCGCGTACCACGTCGGCGTCGACCGCAACGGCAACATCTACGAACTGCGCAGCACCGCGATCGCCGGTGACACCGCGACGGACTACGACACCACGGGACACTTCCTGGTGCTGTGCGAAGGTGACTTCGACCAGGAGGCGGTGTCGGAGGCCCAGCTGCACGGGGCCGCCGTCGCGTTTGCCTGGGCGGCGCAGAACTTTCGCATCTCCAGCGCCACGCTGGCGGGCCATCGCGACTTCGCCCAGACGTCCTGTCCGGGCGCCAACCTCTATGCCCACCTCTCCTCGGGCGACCTCAAGAATCGCATCGACAATCTGCTGGCCGCCGGCGGTGTGGACCTGCAGCGCTTCTGCGGAACCGAGGCCGCCGCACGGGTCGCTGCTATCGAGGCGGGCAATTAGCTTGCGCCGCATCGAGAGTGAAGACTTGCACCGCGGCTGACTTGCCCTTCAACTCGTGGGATCCCCGGTGGACCAGGTCCGGCGGCCGGGTGGTCAGCGCGTCGACGCACGACTGGGTCAGCAGGATCACGTCGCCCGTGGTCTTGGTGAGCTGCTCGACGCGGGCGGCGACGTTGACAGTGTCACCGATTAGCGTGAACTCGAGTTTGCCTCCGCCGCCGATGGTTCCGGCGATCACCACGCCGGTGTTGATCCCGATGCCGATCCGCAGTGCGCCGCCGAAGCGCTGCGCGACGAGGCGCTGAATTTCGACGGCGACTTCCACCGCAGAATCGGCATGTCCCGCAAGGTCGTTCGGTGCGCCGAAGACTGCCAGCGCCCCGTCGCCTAGGAACTTGTTCACATGCCCACCGGCATGGACGACGGCGGGAACCACGATCTCGAACAGCGCGTTGAGCCGCGCCACGGTGTCCTCGGCCGTGTTCGCCTCGGCGAACGGGGTGAAATCACGGATGTCGACGAACATCACGGTCACCTCGCGGCGCTCGCCGGTGAACACGTCGTCGCCCTGCTCGAGCAGCCGCGCGGCCAGTGTTGGGTCGACGTAGGTGCCGAACGCGCCCTGAAGCCGTTGGCGCTCAGCCAGACCCGCCTGCATGCGGTTGAACGACGCCGACAGGGCCCCGAGGTCGTCGTCCTGGACCACCGGCAGGCGCTGGCTATAGTCCCCCGCCGCAACGCGTTCGGCGCCCTTGGCGAGGTCGCGAATGGGTTGCAGCGATCTCGAGAATCCGAATCCGACGGTCACCGGCACGGCGAAGGCAACCGCCATCGCACCCCCGATCACGATCGACAGGATGGGGGCGGCGCTGACTCGATTGGAAACTGCGGCAAGCAATGCCCCTCCGGCGCCGTACGCAAACGTGGCGGCGACCACCGACACGTTCGACCTTGTGGCGAAGGTCGGGCGTGCGCGCGGCAGCGAATCGCCGAGTCCCGTGTCACCGGCTAGGGCGATCCTGGCTGGGCGCCACGCCGCCTCCACGATGCTGTGATGGGCTACCAGCATGATCGCCGCTCCGATGGCTGCGGCCACGATCCCGTATTGCACCAGCCGCGTCCAACGGGCTCCGACCATCACACCGACGACGACCGCCAACCCGGCGGCCCAGACGGCGGTGCCCCACACCGATCGGACAGTCGCCCTCCGTGTGTTGATGTAGGTGCCCTCCAGCGCGGCCGCTCGATCGATGTTGTGGCCCGCGGCAAACTGCTCCGCGGCGCGTACCAAGCGGCGACCCGGAAGGACGAAGATGCACGCAAGCACCACCACCGCGGCGACGGTGGCGGCTCCGACCTCGATGTAGCGACCGGCCTTCTCGAACGCGACGATCGGGAAGGATATGAATACGAAGTAGATCGGGAGCGAGATGAAATATGCGAGCACGCTCCATACCAAGAGATACCTTGTACCAAACCGATCCCACGTCCACTGAATGAAGCGGTCCATGCGAGGAGATTACCGTCGGGCCGCGGCCCCCTCCCCTTCCGCGAGCGCCCGTGTTTGTACGGGGCACGCCGATAACTGTTGGCATTTTGGGGACTCTCGCCGAAGAAAAGTGCGAAGGTAGGGCCGATGCCACGATTTCTGGGTGTGCCGCTCGCGATTGCCGCGATCGCGATGTGCCTGACCGCCGCGCCGGCGGCGGCCGTCGGTGACTGGGAGTGCGGTGTCATCCTGCCGGCGACCGACCGGCTGGAAACCTGGTTCAACGAGGTGTCCCCGACGGGGACACCGGCGTGGGTGGCGGGGCAGATCCGCAATGCGCTGGCGCCGCTGCACGGCGTGACCGTTCCGGCAGCGATCGACCTGCGGGTCCGGTCGGGCATGCTGGCATCGCAGATCGACGGCAGCGACGTCTACCGGCCGGCCAACTCGGAACAACTCGCCGGCGACCTCGACGAGGCCCGAAAGCAGTTGGCGGCGTCCCGCGACTTCTGCGCGCCCTAGGGACCGGCTACCGCTGCTGCCCCTGGCGCCAGCGCCGAATCTCGATGCGCTGGGCGTCGGGCCAGATGGCCATGGCGGCCGGTGAGGCGCAAAAGGTTTCCTCGGCCTGGCGGAGATTCATGTCGACCGCGTGCAGGCCGTCTTCCTGGTGGGCGCGGCAGACGACGGTCAGGACCCGGTGCGTGTCGGGGTCCACCTCTTCCGCTTCGATGGTCAGCACCACGACGAGCGTGTACCCGGCGCCGGTCGGCAGATAGAACGTGAGGTCCCGGCTGTCCAGCCCGCCGCCATTGGTCACCAGATAGCCGTCGCCGCTTTGATAGACGGCCTGCCCGACCATCTGGGTGCGTTCGTAGTGCAGGCGATCGCCCGGTGCTCGCCACACCGCGAACAGCGTATTCGGGCTGCCGTTGAACGGGTTTCGGGCGATCGGGATGATCAACTCGTCGCGGCCGTCGCCGTCGATGTCCTGTAGCCCGACACCCCCCGGGCTCGACGGCTGCAGCAGCTCGTCGATGGTCTGCACCACCTCGCCCGACGGGTCGGTGATGGTGACCTTGGCAGCCCTGGGCCCGGGTAACTCGGGCGCGGTCCAGTAGGTGACGGCGAAATCGAGGGAACCGGAGTGCATGCGGCAATCGGTATGCGGCGACGTGGCTTTCGGCGTGATGAGCGCGGCGCCCTGCGGGCACGGCGGCAGCGCGGTGTCAGCCGCCGCGGACGGACACACGATGCCCGCGACGGCCATCGTCATCGCGGCGGCCAGCGATGAGAGCCGCTGCACGGCCACGCGCCTACCGCTTGGGCGCCGGCTTGGCGGGAGCGGGAGCGGGAGGGGCCCCCGGCGGGGGGAGCTGCTCCTCGACGGGTGGGCGGGTGCCGGTCTTGGGGCCGATGTCGCAGACCTGAAAGGCGTTGCCCACCTTGTTGACGGTGACCTGCAGCAGGATGATCGACACCTTGGGCGTCGGGTTTTGCAGATTGCGCGTGGTTTGGTGCGCCGACACCACCACCTGGTAGGCCCCGCCGGGCTGGGCGGTCGGATCGGTGGCCAGCACCTCACCGGTGGAGCTGACCTGCGCCTGCAGCATGATGCCCTTGAGTAGGTCGGTGGCGTTGACGTACTTGTCCTTAAGCTGTTGGCACACACCGTCTTCGACCGACCGGAAGAAGGCGTCCGGGTCCTCGAAGCTATAGGTGAGCGACTTCTGCGCGTACTCCTTGGCCACCTGCGCCGCCGCGTCGCGATCGGCCTGGTCCCGACGCAGCTGCGCGAGTTGGCCGGTCACGTCGCGATACTTCATGAACCCGAACACGCCGCCGGCGATCACCGCCGCCGCCGCGATGGCCGCAACCCAGCGGCCCGGCCGCTTCGGATGCAAGCGCAGCTTGCTCAGCCGGCTGGACCGCGCGTCGTCATCAACGGCGGCGACGGTCTCGTCGATGTCGTCCGTCTCGTCCACCTTGTCGTCTTTGATGTCGTCTTTGATCGTCGAGCTGGCCATTTCCGTTACTTCCTCACTCATTGGTGCCATTCGGGGACGTTGAGCTGCACGCGCATGCCCCCGGTGTCGTTGAAGGTCGATTCCCAGAAGTCCAGCCAGTGCCCGTAGTCGACCTTGACGTCGTGCAGCGGGGCGACCGCGGGTTGCAGGACGGGCGCGAAGGTGCTCAGCGGTCCGGCCAGCATGTCCAGGTATTCGCCGAGCTTGGTCACCAGCACTCCGGCCGCGTCGTCGGGGCCCACCACGCCCACGCCGCTGTGCGAAAGGGTCTCAATTTCGTGGATCAGCCGCAAAAAAGCCGGAACCGAGCGCGGCAGCAGCTTTCCGGTCTGGCTGATCACTTCGCCGGCGTTGAGCTCACCGAGGTTGGTGGTGAACGTCGCGATGTTGCCGAACAGCGTTGCCATCAACTGCTTGTCGTCGTGTATCACTTTGGCGGTCAACCCGGCCGTGGTGGCCAGGGAATCGAGGGTGCCGTCGTTGCCGGCGAACGCCGCACCGATGTTGCTGATGATGGTACGTGCGTGATCGGGGTTGAGCGCCGAGATCAGGGCGTTGCCCTTGGTGAGCAGGTCGCTGCCGGTCACCATCGGCGCGACCCGGTCGGGTGGGATGACCGTCCCGTCGGTGAAGTACGGCGGCGCAATCAGTTTCGGCCTGAACTCGATGTATTGCTCGCCGGCCGCGGACAGGTTTTCCACGCTGATCGCGCTGTTGGCGGGGACGGGGTGCGAGCGGTCGAGGTCGATCGAGACCGCCAGCCCCGTCGTGGTGGTCCGGATGCCGGTCACCCGGCCCACCTTGACGCCGCGCATCGTCACCTCGGAGGTGGGCAGCAGGCCGCCGGAGGTGTTGAGCAACAGGGTGAGACGGGTGACTTCTTTGGTCGGGCCGATGTCGAGCACACCGACCGCCATGTAGGCCGCGCCGAGCAGCGTCAACGCGGTCAGGATGGCCAGCGTGATGCGGGCATTGAACTTCATGGGATCAGCCCCATCGTCCGCATCGCGGAGACCGCCGCATCGGCCTTGTCGGCGGGGTCCACGCCTTCGTGGCCAGTCGGTGGATGAAGTTCGGAGACAATGTATTTCGGTCCTCCGTTGCGGAAGAAGCCGAGGAGCTTGTAGTGCAGGAACGCGATCAGCTTGTCGGCGAGAACCGGAATGGTGGTGTCGGCGGTGGCCACCGTGTTAATCCAGGGCGTGATGTAGGACAACATCTGCATCATGTCGCCGTTGACCGGGTTCACGATCTGTGCGCCGAAATCGCTGATCTCTTTCGAGTCCGCGACGACGTGCAGGATGGCCAGTGTGATCGCGGACAGGCCTTCGAGCTTCGGGGGGCCCTCGGTCACCAACCGGTTGAACACTGCGGTGTTCGCCGCCAGGTTGGCACTGATGTTCTCCAGACTCGACAGCATGCCGTTGATCGTGTCCGTGTTGGCGGCCAGGTCGTTGAGTACGCCGCCGATGGTCTGCTGGATGCGCGTCAGCTCGGCAGGGTCTTTCGGGAACGCCTTGTTGAAGTTGACGACGGTGTCTTGCAGGGTGCCGATCGTGCCGCCGGCCACCAGGTTGGATACCGACCGCAACACGTCCTCGACGTTGGCGGCCGGGGCGGTGTTGCGCAGTGGGATGGTGTCACCGTCACGCAATAGCGCCGTCGACGGGTTGTCCGCCGGCAGCAGCGCGATATAGACGTCGCCGAGCGGGGTGGCCTGGCGCAGTTCGGCGCGGGTGTTGCCGGGAAGCCTGCTGTCGCCGGACATGTCGACGTAGGCGACCGCGGTGTTGCCGTCGAGCTGCACGTGGTCGAGCACGCCGATCTGCACTCCCCCGGAGTCCACCTTGGCCCGCGCGGGCAGGTTGAGCACGCTGGAAAACTCGATCTTTACCCGGTACGCGTGGTGGGGGGTGTAGGCGCCCGGCACCGGCAGCCGGGTCGGATCCAGCGAGCACGCCGCCGCGAGGCTCATCGCCGCGGCGAAGAGCAGGACACGGGCAGCGCGCGTCATTCGTCCGGTCATGACAGCGCGGCCCCCAGGATGAGGTCGGTCAGGCCGAGGGTGACCGGATCCGACGCGGTGCCCGACGCGCAGGCCGCGGCGGCACCGGGGATGTGGCGCCGCTGCAGCCCCTCGCAGATGGCGCCGGCCTGCGATGGGGAAATCGCCACCTGCGGTGGGATATACGTGACGTTGTGAGTGCCCCACGCCGGCTCGTAGATGTCGGTCAGCCAGTGGCTGAACTGCGGCCACGAATTGATGGTGGCCAGGATGGCCGGGGTGTGGGCGTTGAGGACGCGCTGCACCCAGGAGACCAGCTTTTCGATCTTCTTATAGATCCGCGGCCCGAACCGGTTCATCATTTCGACCAAGATCGGCAGCAGGTGCGTCAGGTGACTGATGGCGGTCGCAAAGTTGTCCGACAGGCCCTCGACCAATTCCGTTGTGGCGGGCAGCGTCTGGATCACCGAGGCGAAGCTGTCCCAGTTCTTGAGGAAGTCCGAGGTGAGGATCTCACCGTTTTCGAACAGCGACCGGTAGTCGGCGTCGGCCTTGTACGGGTCGGCGAGCATGGTCACCAGATTGCGCAGCGTTTGGTTGAGGCCGGCGCCGGTGCCGTCCAGCGAGCGGCTGGCCGCGCCCAGGCTGTCGTTGATGGCCTGCACGCCGGGCGCCTTCGACGGGTCCTGGCCTTCCTGAGGCCCGAGGATGGCGTCGGCGAGTTTGCCTATGGCGGCGAAGGTTTCGCTGACGCTGATCGGGGTTTTGGTGGACTTCAGCTTGATGCACCCGGGGCCGGTGAACTTCGGGCCGCCGGTGTAGGGCTTGGTCAGCTCGATGTGGCGGTCGGTGACAATCGATTGCGAGTAGGTGACCGCGCCGACGTCGGCCGGCAGGTCGAGGTCGGCGGGCACGGTGAAATCGACCTCGACGAACGCTGGCTTGTTGACGATCGCGGTCGTCGAACCGACCTCGATGCCCAGCAGCGCCACCTTGTTGCCCGGGTACAGCCCGACGGCGTCGGTCAGCTCGGCGCACATCGCCCGGGTGTTGTTGGGCATCACCAGCTTGGCGCCGATGATCGCCACCGCCGCGACGGCGGCGATGACGACGACCACCGTCGCGATGCCCAGTGGGGACCGCAACCGGGAGCCGAGCGCCGAAATCCTTGCCATCTCAACAGTTCCTCATCAGGTTGGGCAGGCACAGGTCCTGCCCGGGGACCAGCCGGTTGTGTTGGTCGAAGACGACCCCGTTCCCGCTGAGCATCGGCACCACGATGTTGAGGGTCTGTCCCAGGCCCTCGAGCGCCTCGCCGACGCGGTCTGGGTGGGCGGTCAGCGTGTCGGTGATGTCGTCGATGCCGTTGGCGACGGGCGCGACCTCCCGGGCGTAGAACGCGGCGATGCGGTCCAGGATGCGGGACAGTTCGCTGAGCAGGCTGAAGAATTCGACGATGTCGACGGACTTCGCGGTGTACGTCCTGCCGAGGATGTCCAACTGCTCGAACAACGTGATGAGTTGTTTGCGTCCGGCGACCATCGCCCGCAGTCCGTTGTTGGTGAAGTCCAGCGTGCGGTGGAAATCTTCGGTGGACTCGCTCAACGATGTGGTCAGCGCGTTGGCCGACCGCAGCAGGTCGCGTATCGCGTTGGGGTATCTGTTGGCCGCGTTGGCGACCTCGGAGAAGGTGTCATGGATGACCTGGCCGTCGACTTCCTTGATCAGCGGGGTCGCGGCCTGGATGATGTCGTTGACCTCGAACGGCAACGTGATGCGCTGCGGCGGGATCGCGTTGCGGCCCAACGGCAGAGCACCCTTCGGGTCGAGCGCCACGTAGTGCCCGCCCAGCGGGGTCAGCAGCTTGACGTCCAGTGTGGATTCCGAGCCGACCACCACCGACTGCTTGACGTCGAATTTCATCTCGACGACGCCGCCGTCGAGCCGGACGCTGGTGACCTTTCCGACCGGGATGCCGGCGACGCGAACCTGGTCGCCGACGCGCAGCCCGCCCGAGTTGGACAGGTGCGCGGTATAGCCGCTCTGACCGGACGGATTCAGGTAGGCCATCGCCGTGCCGGCCAACGCCGCGAGGATGACGACGACACCGAGGATCCCGTGGCGGCGGTTGCGGAGGGCGGCGGCATGCTCGTCGAGCACCACGCGCCGACGCTTGAACTCCTTGAATCGGTCGCCGAACACCATCACCGGCACACCACCAGGTTCTGCTGCGCGAACGACACCTGCCCGATGCCCGGCAGGGTGACCTCACCGTGGGAGCAGGAAAACGTTGGCGTGGCGGCCTTGTCGTCGACCAGCGAGTCCCGCAGGCCCTGGATCAACGACGGCATCAGCGACAGGCCCGAGATGATCGTCGCAGTCTGCGGCCACATCCGGCTGAACAGGTCGTAGAGCGGAACCTTCGTCCCGTCGAAGATGCGCTCGAAGTACTGCAGGAGATGTGCGCTGTTGCGCAGGACGGGCAGCCCGCTTTCCATCGCGTCGCGAAACTCCTCACCCTTGGAACCGAACCGCGTGACCACCTCGTTGAGCGTGGCGATGAGATGGAACAGCTGGTCGGATTTGCCGCCCAGATCCTTCGAGATCGCGCTGAGGTTGCGGATCGTCGCCGTGATGACCGCCTTGCGGTCGACGGCCAACTTGGAGATGACGTCGAGGTCATGCAGGAACGGGCCGACGCCGGCTTCGTCGCCCTGGATCAGCCGCAGCAGGTTCTCGCCCAGCAGGTTGAACTGGGCCGGGTCGAGTGTCTGGAAAATCGGCCGAAACCCGTTGAAAAGCTTGGCCACATCGAACGACGGGATCGTCTGCCCCAGTGGAATGGTGCCCCCGACCGGCAGCCGCCGGTCGGGCTTGGCCGGCTGGACGAGCTCCACATAGCGCTGCCCGAGCAGGGTTTGGTAGCGCACCGCGGCGACGGTGTTGGCGAACACCGGATGGTCGTCCTGCGCGGTGAAGTCCACCTTGGCGATCCGCCCGTCGAGCCGGATGGTTTGCACCTTGCCGACCTGCACCCCGGAGATGCGCACGTCGTCTCCGACGTAGAGCCCGGACACGTCCGAAAACGCCGCGGTGTAGCGGGAAACCGCCCCGGACACCGGGGAACGCAGGGCCGTGAGCACGATCAGGGCACACACCACCGCGACCGCGGTGAAGATGGTCAGCCACACAACGGATTTGGTGACGCTTCTCATCGGCCGCCCCCCTGCGGTGCCGGTCCGGGTGCTGTCGGCAGGGCCGCCGGCAGCCCGGGCATCGTGTCCATGACGACCTCGATCTGCATGCGGACCTTGCCATTGACGATCGGGAACGCCGCGCTGGTGCGGTCCAGCAGACCCGACAGCCGGTCATAGACGGGCGCCTGGCTGCCCATCATGTAGGTGAGCGGCAGCAGCACGTCGGCCAGCGAGCCCATGATCGGGACGAGCCACGAGACGTTCTTCGCGAACGTGCGGTCCATGTTGAACAACAGCTTTGCGCTCTGGTCCATGATCAGATTCATGCGCGCGACGCCGTCGGGCTGGGCCAAAAACGCCATCCCGTTGAGCAGGTCGTACGCCAAGCCGATGAGCGGAACGGAGTCGTCGACGCCGTTGACGACCGAGGCGAGCACCGAAAGCGACTGCGAGAAGGGCACTTTCTGAGAATCGACGAGCATCTTGACCAGGTCGAAGTAGGACCGGGTCACCGGCTCGGTCAGGTCGGCGTGTCGGCGCACCACCTCGATGATGTGGTCGACGTCGGGCGAATCGATGATCTGGCCGAGCTTTTGGCCCTGACGCAGCAATCCGGTGATCGACGTCGAGTGCGAGTTGGTTCCTATCAGCAGCGTCTGGTCGGGCCTCAACCGGGAACCGGTGCCGCTGCTGACCAGCTCCACCGCCGCGAGTCCGAAAGCGTTGGAGGACATGAACCTTGCCGTGGTGTCGGAGGCCAGGGCCTTCGCCTGACCGGGCTCGAGCTCCACCGTCATCTTCTGCTTGTTGTATCCGACCGATTGCAGCGCTTTGACCGACCCGATGGTCAGCCCACGAAACTTCACCTCCGCGCCCGGCGTCAAACCCTCACCGAGCGTGTCGGTCACCACGGTGAGCTTGAACGTGTCGGAGTAGCCGCCGGTGCCCAGCTGATACAGCGCGATGCCGGCGATCCCCAGCACGACGGCGGCGATCAGACCACGGATCCGCAGCGCGCGTGAACTGGGCGCTCGCGCTCCTTGGTCTGGAAATATCGGCATGCCCTATCCCGAGATCCGAATCCCGGGGCTGTTGCCCCAGAACAACAACGTCAGCACCATGTCGGCCGCGACCACGGTGACGATGCTGGCCCGGATGGCTCGGCCGGAAGCCCGCCCGACGCCCTCGGGACCGCCGCCGGCGTAGTAGCCCTGATAACCGTGGATGGCGATGATCAGCGTCACGAAGGTGGCCGCCTTGAGCACCGAGAACACCACGTCGGAAGGTCGGATGAACGAGTCGAAATAGTGGTAGTAGGTGCCCGACGACTGGCCGTGCAGCACGTTGACCACCAGCGCGCACGACACATAGCTGAGCGCCAGTGTCACCACGTACAGCGGGACGATGGTGATCATCCCCGCGATCACCCGGGTCGTGACCACGAACGGGATCGATTGAATGCCAAGGGCTTCGAGCGCGTCGATTTCCTCGGAGATCCGCATGGCCCCGATCTCGGCGGTCATGCGGCACCCGGCCTGGGCCGCGAAGCCGATCCCCGCGATCATCGGCGCCATCTCGCGGGTGTTGGCATACGCCGAGACGAATCCGGTCAGCGGGCCCATGCCCACCATGTCGAGGGCGCCGTAGCCTTCGATTCCCACCGAACCGCCGACCGCCGCGCCCATGAACACCAGCACGCCGATGGTGCCGCCGCCGACGATGAGCGACCCGTTTCCCCAGATCATGTCGACCAGCAGCACCCCGGTTTGCTGCCGGTAGTGCTTCAGCGTGTGCGGGATCGCGCCGAGCACCTGGAAAAGGAAGGTCAATTGGTGACCCAGGCGCTGGATGAGGGAATCACCGCGCCCGGCGACCCACCCCGGGGCACGCAGGGCCGTGGGCAGATGCTTTGACGGCGCCGCCATCAGCCCACTCTCAGCGGCATGGACATCGACAAACCCTGGGTGATCACCAGGTTGAGGACGAACACCGCCACCACGCCGATGACCACGGACGCGTTGACCGCGTCGGCCACGCCGCGCGCCCCGCCCTTGGTCTCCAGACCGCGCTGGCACGCCACCAGGATCACCACGACACCGAACAGCCAGGTCTTGAGCACGGCGACACCGACGTCCCCGACGCTGGCGAAGGACGCGAACGACGCGATGTAGCTGCCCGGGGTGCCCGACTGGAAGCCGACGTTGATCGCGTAGCCCGCCGCCAGCCCCATGAAGATGATGAAGGAGCACAGCACCGGCGCGACGAACACGATCGCCGCCAGCCGGGGAGTGACCAGCCGTTGCACCGGGTCGATGCCCATGACGCGCAGCGCGTCCACCTCTTCGCGAATGGTGCGGGCGCCGAGGTCGGTGGCCACGGCCGAGCCGGCCGCGCCGCCCAGCAGCAATGCCGCCACGATCGGTGCGCCCTGACGGATCACCCCGAGGCCGCCGGCCGCACCCGAGATCGACGAGGCTCCGACCTGCTGGATGAAGTTGCCGACCTGCACCGCCACGATGACCCCGAACGGGATGGACACCAGCAGCGCGGGAATGGCCGTGACGCTGATGATGAACCAGGCCTGGTTGATGGTGTCCCGCCACGGATGGCGCAGCCGGATCAGATCGGTGATCAGGTAGACGAAGGACTGCACGGCCAGCTCGAAGAAGCGGCCCAGGGTCTTCAGCGAGGAATCCGTTTGGTTGGCGAGGTAGCGGAAGGGTTTGCCCAGGATCGTGGCGACCCGACGCCCGAGCGATGCGTCCGTGGGCCGGTGATCGTCGCCCTCGTCGGGGGTCACCACGGGGTCCGGCGGGTGCTCGACGGGCGCGGGGGTGCTCACCTCGATCGCGACATCGGACTCGATGGCAACGACATCGACCGCGGTCAGTTCGTTGCCGTCTGTCTCAATCGCCGGTTCAGCCGCTGTCGCGTCGTGTACACCTGCGGTCAACGGCGGGTTCCTCCTTAACCGCTGTCACGGCGCCCCACCGAAGCCCATGCGCGTTGGTTGACACGCGTTCAACAGCACCGAGTACGTGCGTTCTACCAGCGTGAAGGCCCATTTGTCCGGGAAAGCAGGCGAGTGTGATCTACGCCACATTCCGTATTAGAACGTCGTGGTGTGCAACTCGGCGAGGGCGTGGATTTGCTCGAGGTAGTGCTCGAGCGAGTGATGGACGAACCTCGCCGACACCGTGGTGGTACCGGCCGCCGCGAGGCTGTGCAGCGTGTCCTCGGCCAGCGCGGGCTGGCCCACGGGGTCCAGCGGTTGTTCGGCGGGCAGGACGACCTCGAACCCGGCGGGCAGCTCCCATGCCCGCAACCACTCGGCGGCGGTGGCGATGGACACGTTGAAGGGACACCACCCGTCGGCGAGCGTGACGGCACGGCGCAACGATCGCCTGGTGCGGCCACCGACCCAAATCGGCAGGCGGGGTTGCAGCGCACAGGGGTCGACGGTGAGCCCGCCGAACGAGTAGTACTCGCCCTGGTAGCTCGGCTCGTTGCTGGACAGTGCCGCCCGCAGCGCCTTCAGGGCGTCGTCGCCGCGCGCGCCACGGTCGTCGAACGGGGCGCCCAGCAGGTCGAACTCCTCCTTCAGGCTGCCGACGCCGACGCCGAGGATCACCCTGCCACCGCTGACGTGATCCAAAGTGCCGTAACGCTTTACGATCTCGAGTGGATGGTGATAGCCGAGCACCAGGGTCATCGTGACGAGCCGGATCTGTTGGGTGCGCGCCGAGACGTAGCCGAACGTGGCAAGCGGGTCCCAGTAGCGGGAGCCGCGCCGCGCGGCCTCGCCCGAGGGGATGCCGATGTGCTCGCTGCAGGTCAGATGGTGATAGCCCAGCCTGTCCGCGGTCTCGGCGGCGCGGCCGATGTCTTCGATCGTGGCGGTCTTCTCCCACGTCAATGCCGCGCCGGCGACGTTGGTGACGACCGGCGTCGCGATGCCCAGTTTCAATTCAGCGGCTCTTCTCCGGCGAGCACCGTGCGGTGCATGAGACGGCCGCTGTCGGCGGCATACGGCAGCGCCCGGTGCATGGTGCCGGTGTTGTCCCAGATGAGCAGGTCGCCGAGCTGCCACTCGTGCCGGTAGACATAGTGCGGCTGGGTGGCCCAGTCCCGAAGGCGCGCCAGCAGCGCCCGGCTTTCCTCGACCGGTAGGCCGATCACGTAGTCCGCGGTGGCGCCGAGAAGCAGCGACTTGCGCCCGGACTGGTGCGTCCACACCATCGGGCACGACTTGGTCGGCGACTTCTGCCAGAACGCGATCTCGTCGTAGCTCATCTCCGGTCGCACGTAGTACTGGGAGCGCTCGGCGCTGTGCACCACGCGGAGCTCGGCGATGGCTTCCTTGTCGGCATTCGGCAGATCGTCGTAGGCCGCGTAGGTGTTGCAGAACTCGGTCTGGCCGCCGGAGTCCGACAGCTTCATGGCACGCAGCAGGGTCGCGAGATTGGGGTAGGGCTGCAGCGAGCCGTCGAAATGCCAGAACATCGAGCCTTTCAGGTACTCGGCTCGCTGGTTCACGCTCGTGTCGAGCGAGATCTTGTAGATGCCGCCCTCCCCCTCGTTCTGCACAATGCTGCCAAGGGTTTTCGCGATGGCGACCTGCTGCTCGTCGGTGATCTGCAGGCCGCGGAAGAAGACCACCCCGCGCTGCTCCAGCGTGGCGCGGATGGTCTCGGCTTCGCGACCGCTGAGCAGGGTGTCCAGGTCGGTTCTGATTTCGCTGCCGATTGCTGGTGTGCAGTCGACGATTTCGAGTTGTCGCGATCGAGTTCCCATGCGTGTCAGCTCATCCGGGTCAGAATGGTGTGCGCCGAGTGCTTGACCCGCGGCTGCCGCCACAGTTCGACCGCCAGCGAGACCGTGATCAACGAGTACAGCAGGTTGCGCAGGTTCGCGACATCGTCGGGCAACGGTTCGGCATAGTCGAACTTGTCGATGTAGGCGACCGCTTCCTCGGCGTGGGGGAACACCTCGTCGTAGAAGGCCTGTATCTCGGCCATGGAGCTGTTAACTCGCTTCACGTAGCGTTCGTGGCCGTCCTCGATCGCCCACTCGTCCACCAGGTGCTCGAGCTGCGAAAACTCCGCCGGCAGAAGCGCGTTCATTTCCGCGCCTTCGCTTGCTCGCCCGCCTCGACGTAGTCGCCCACCACCTTGTGCAGGTGACGCAGCAGGATCTCCTCGTCGTTCATCGTGAAATGCGTCAGTGCCCCGCTGTTGAGCATCGCCTGCAAGCCTTCGGACGGACTGGCGTCCTCCAGGATGATGTCATTGAGGAAGGTCACCGTGAGCTCTTGCCCCAGGCGTTCTTTGTGCGTTTTGGGTGGCTGATAGAACATCTCGACTTCGAAGATGTGCGAGTGCGGGCCCGTGGGCCAATGCGTGTGCGTGCTGAAACCGGACGAACCGAAGATCAGCACGAAGTTGGGAAAGAACTGGAACGAGTCGAAGCCGTATTTCTCCGACCGGGTGGGGTTGAGCCCCGGCGGCATCGGCCCGCGATCGGTGCGCTTATTCCACGGGCCGGCCGCGCTCGCCTCCATCACGCATTCGATGGGCTTGGAATACGGCGTCTTTTGCGAGGGCTCGCCGGAGAAGGAGAACATCCGGTGCGGGCCCGCAAGCTGGTAGGACAGCGCGTCGGTATACGGGTTCGGCTGGTTGAACGCGTCGCGAGCCTCGGCCGTGACCGCGCCGAACGAGGACGCGTGCAGGTAGGGGCCGTGATAGCTCTCGGCGAAACTGTCGACGAAAATCTTCCAGTTGCACTGCAATTCGGTCTTGAACCGGTAAACCTGGTGCGGTCCCGCGAAGGGGTAGCCCTCGATGCCGTGCGCCAGCGTACCCAGGAACGAGCGCAACGGCTCGGTGTTGTCCGGGTTGAGGTTGATGAAGATGAAGCCTTCCCAGACGTCACATTGGATGGCCGGCACGCGGCAGCTGTCGGCGTCGAAGTCGAGCAGCAGGTCGGTGCGCGTCGCGGAGTGCAGCGAGCCGTCCAGCTTGTAACGCCAACCGTGGAAGCGGCAGTACAGCAGCGGCGCTCGGCCCTGCACCTCCTCGAAAGGGTCGTCTTCCCACAACATCTTGTTTCCGCGGTGCGGGCAGATGTTGTGGAAGGCGCGGATCACGTCGTCCTTGCCGCGCACGATGATGACCGAAGTGTTCAGGAACCTCAGCTCGCGGGTGAAGTAGCTGCCGGACTTCGGCACTCGCTCGACGCGCCCCATATAGAGCCAGGTCTTGCCGAAGACGTGCTCGCGTTCCTTTTCGTAGAACTCCGGTGAGACGCAGTCCTCGAGGGACACCGGGCCGCGCCCGAGTTCGGGATAGGCGTCGGTCCAATGGCCGCTTGCCGGCTTGGTCACCAGGACGTCCTGACTCATGAGGCCCTCCTCCGCTGTGCTCCTGGTAGGCCCCGGTCCCCCTACCGGCAGAAACGTAGCACTTGACCGAAGAGCCGAAATAGGCCTTCAATTGCAACACCCTGTTGCATTTTTGGAACACCGATGGAACAAAACCTGCCGTTCGACCTCGACGCCCTGCTGGTATTCGGCAAGGTGGTCGAGTGCCGCAGTCTGTCCAAAGCGGCCACGCTGCTCGGCATGCCCAAGTCGACGGTCAGCCGCAAGCTCAGCAAGCTGGAATCGGACCTGGGCATCAAGCTGCTGCGCAAGAACACGCATCAGCTCACCGTCACCGATCTGGGCGAGAAGATCTACAGCCACGGCGTCAACATCCTGGCCGAGGCCAACGGCGTGCGGGCGCTGGTCGAGGACAGCAGGCAAGAGCCGCAGGGCGAGCTGCGCGTGGCCATCCCCGTTTTTGTCGGCATCGACTACGCCTCCCGAGTCGGCGCCAGGTTCCTGCAGCGCTATCCGAATTCGCGGCTGGATATCCGCTTGGTGGACAACGTCGTTCACCCCGTGCACGACGGGTTCGACGTGGTTTTCGGGACCGGCCCGCTGCAGGATTCGACGCTGATCGCGCGCAAGGTGTTCAGCCTGGAGCTGTTCCTGTGCGCGTCGCCGGAGTTCCTGCGCGGGCTCGATGAGCCGATTACCGCCCCGGGGCAGTTGAATGCGCTGCCGTTCATCGACTTCGGGTTCGGCGACGCGCCGCGGCGGCTGACGGTGGCGAAAAGCAAGCGGCGCCAGGAGCTTTCACCGATGATACGAGCGCGCGCCAACAACTTTCAGGTCTGCAAGCAGTACATCCTGCAGGGTCTCGGCGTCGGGGCGATGCCCAACCAGATCATCGTCACGAACGAATTGCGCGACGGCAGCATCGTGCCCGTGCTGCCGGACTGGACCCTGGAGGGGATCGACGTGTACATGATCCATCCCTTCGCGCTGTCGTTCTCCACGTTGATCAGCGCGTTCTACGAGACCGCCTGCGACATCATCATCGAGAACTCGGCGCGCAGCTGAGGGCTTATAGCGCTTCGCCGATGTCGGGAAGCAGCGCAATGTCTTCTGGCTGGCCGTTGCGGAGAATCAAACGCCTCCGGCATCGAACCGCCACCACGAGCGGATCTTGCCGGTAGCTCGCTGACGGCATTTGGCGGACTGATGACGAGACCATCACGACACGACGTGGCGGGGTGGCGGCGGCCTGGTCCAGGCCGGCGGACAGCTGGTGCGCGTAGTGAGCGAAGGGGCGCACGATCCCCCAGGACACCATACTGCGGACTTATTGGTCCAACACAGCGATCAGGCCCTGGTGACTTTGACGGATAGCGACTCCAGGCCGCGCAGAACGTTGTTGTAGTGACGCACCGGCTCGTCGCCTTCGATGTCGCTGACGGTGTCGATAAGGGCTCGAAGGATCGCTTCTCCCTCGATCCTTGCGAGTGCTTGACCGGCGCACGCGTGCAGACCGTAGCCGAAGGCCAGTTGGTCGATGTTGTCCCGACGGATGTCGAACTGATCGGCGTCTTTCCACTTGCGCTCATCACGGTTGGCGCAGCCAAACAAGACCGCAAGCCGCGAGCCGGCCGGCACAGTGGTGCCGTTGACGATCCACTCATCGGTTGCTGTGCGACCGAATACCTGGACCGGCGACTCATAGCGCAAAACCTCCCGGAACGCCCCCGGAACCAGTGCAGGGTCGGCCCGCAACTCCTCCCACTGGTCGCGGTGCTTCGAGAACAGCCAGAAGACGTGCCCGATGGCGTGCACAGTCGTGTCGATTCCTGCGGTCACGTAGGCCATGACCAGCCAAGGTGCAGCCTCGGCCGGCACTCGCCCCGCCTCGACCGCTTCATAGACCGCCGCGCCCATGCTGTCTTTGGCTATTGTCTCCTTGGTGGCGTTGGCCATCACGTACTGTGCCAATTCGGCCAGCTTCGGACCGGATTCGCGGGTGCGATCGTTGTCGGGACCAAAGCAGTTGAAGTTCGCGTCCACCAACTCGAGTAGACGCTCACGGCCCTGGCGCGGCAGCCCGATGAGGTCGGCGACGATCTCGAGAGGAAATGTCCTCGCGAGGTCCGCAACCGCGTCGAAGGAACCGGCCTCGGCCAACCCGGAAACGATTTCCTTTGCCCGCCTTTCGATTTTCGGCTGAAGTTCACGGACAGCGCGTGGGGATAGCCGCGACGCCAGGACGGCGCGCTGTTGATCGTGCAGGGGCGGGGCGGAGCGGATGATTCCGTCGCCGATGTAGGCGTTGAACTGCTCGTTGAGAGCGAGGTCGGCCGACGAAAAGAACTGCCAGTCACCGAGAACCCGGCGCGCCTCCGTATAGCGCGTTATTGCCCACACATCGACCCGGTCCAGATAGACAACCGGCCCTGCGTCACGCAGCTCGCGAAACACGGGATACGGGTCGTCCATCACCTCGTTGCAGAACAGATCCACGTCGGATCGCGGGATTGTGTTGGTTTGAGTCATTAGAGCGTCCTTCGGTCTATTGGAACTTGCGACGGTGCACGTGGTCGAATCCGGTTATTGAGGGGACTTCGTGCGAGGAGGCGCGCGGCTGATGGAGTCGCCGTACCTGACGTCATCTGTGGGCAAGCGGCGCGTCGTCGCGCGCCGTTTCACCTTTCTCAACCTCGTAAATGCTCAGTGCGGCGACTGGGCAGCAGTGCACCGCCGCGTCGGCCATCGGTCTGTCCGCCGACGAAAGGTCGCCTTGTTCGAACACCGGCTCGGCATCCTCGTTCAGCCGAATTAAGTTGGGCGCCGCCTGCTCACACATGCCGTGGCCCTCGCACTTGGACCGGTCGATGCTCAACCGAAGTGGTCCGTGGACACTCATGCGTCTCCTTCTGTGGCCCAAGCCGGCTTAGCGCCTATGCGATCTAGCTGAAACTGCCGTCAACGCTAAAGCGACTAACCTGCATGTCAAGCGCCTTGTCCTGTATAACAGGACTACTTATCCCCGCACCAGGTTCGAGACGGCACCGATTCCGTCGATCTCAACCGAGATCCGGTCACCTTCTTTGAGGAAAACCTGAGGGTCGCGCCGATAACCGACACCGCCGGGGGTTCCGGTCAGAATGACATCGCCAGGCCGCAAGGCACAGAAGGTGGAGATCGTGGCGATGAGTTCGGGCACGTCAAAAATCAGTTGCGACAGCTCGGATTCCTGCATTTTCTCGCCGTTGAGAATGGTGCGGATACCCGCTTGCTCGATGTCAATCTCAGCGGGAGTGACGAGGTAGGGCCCGATCGGCGTGGAGGCGTCCCACACCTTGCCTTGCATCCACTGGTGCGTCTTGTACTGAAAGTCGCGCACCGTGACATCGTTGGCGATCGTGTATCCGAGAACATGGGCCAATGCGTTCGATCGCTGGATACGTCTCCCAGCTCGGCCTATCACGATCGCCATCTCGCCTTCGTAGTCAATCTGGGTGGATTCCGCAGGCAGGGCGATGTCGTCATGAGCCCCGATCAAGCTCGACGCATATTTCGGGAATAGCACTGGATAGCTGGGCAGTTCGCGTTTGGTTTCCAAGACGTGGTCGCGGTAGTTCAGGCCGACGCAGAAAACTTTAGAGGGGTTCGGAACGACGGGTCGAAACACAGCGTCACTGATCGCCACGATCGAGGATTCGTCCCTCGCCGCATCGGCTAGAACCTCGGGCGTGGTCGTTGCTCCCAGCTCTGCTACGCCGGTCAGCGGGACCAGGTCCGTGCCACGAACCTCCCCGACCCGGCTCTGGCCATCGTGTAGGTATGTCGCGTAAGCCATGACTCACTTCTCCTGACTGGTTTTGCGCCACGTGGGCAGTTGACCGCCCCAAAGGTTGACGGAGTGGGGTATTGGTTTCCATTGCCGCGGAACGTAAGTGACGCGGTCGTCATGGAATTTCTCCATCTCCGCCGATAGTTCGACGTGAGTGCCGGCGGGGTCATCAAAGAAAATGAAGAGGTTGTTTCCGGGTCCGTGTCGGCCGGGTCCCCAGGTCACGTCGACGCCAGCATCGGTGAGGCGGTCACACCACGCCTTGAAGTCCTCCCATTCGGCAAGGTCATAAGAGTAGTGATCGAGCACTCCGCTGTGACCGACGTTGACCGCGGCCAGAGTGTGGTGGTCTCGGTTGCTTCGCAGCCACACGAATCTGCCGTCCTCAAGCTGGTCCGATATCCGAAATCCGACGCAGCCGACGAAGAAGGCCACCATTGCGCCGATATCGGCGGTACCCAGGGTCGTGTGCTGATACTTGATTGGCCGTCGCCCGGTATCGGCGGCGTTCTCGCCTTGGCGTTCAACGGCGCTGTGGAAGTGGACCGGCGTGCCGTCCGGATCGGCCACCACGATGCCGATTGGCGATCCGGTCGAGCTGTCGATGTAGGACTCAGGCAGATCCTTGACCTGGTGACCTGCCGCGTTAAGCCTCTTGGCGATTCCCCCTACCCCATGGTCGTCTCGGACCTCGAACCCGTAGTGCCTGAGGGCGGGTTCGCCCGCGATCAACTCGATGACATGGTGTCCACAGCCCCAGCCCAGTCTTAGCCCGCCATCCGGCAGATCCTGGTGCACGACCAGCCCGAGGACCCGGCCGTAGAAGTCAGCGGCGGCCGCAACGTCGGGAACGCTGAAACCTATGTGCGACACCGCAGTATGGCGCAGCAGTCCAGCGGCGTCACGTTCCTGTAGAACGGCCCGTTCTGGCTTATCCATCGAGGAAGCCCTTCTTGTCCTAGATCGCGGCGGGTACCGCAACGTTGTGAGCGCTCCACCGCAGAAGCTGAGCGCTGATCTCCGGTGAGGCAGGTGGAAGCCAAGCGGCCGCGACGAATCTGTCGGGTCGCAAGAGCACGAAGCGTCCCGTGTAATCACTCAGTTCGCGTTGCAGGCCGCCGTCGACGTCAATAAGCACCCGATGGGTGCTGTGCGGCAATGTATCTCGGGTAGTTACGGCCGCAGTAGTGACGCCGAAGGCGCGGATGACATCGTCTAGTCCACCCCAGTTGTCGTCGAGTAAGTCGACTGCCAGGATGGCCCACCCATCGCCGAGAATGTCGTCGAGGCGTCCCAAACGGTGGGTGGCCGAGTCGAATACCAACGGCTGGCCAATGGGGACACCGGCAAGGTTAGCGCGATCGGCGCTGATAACCAGGCCTTCGGTGTAGTGCTGCGGTGGCCGATAGCGCATGTGCTCGAGATAATTACGGCCCTCGGAGGTACCCACGGCCATTCTGACGAGTGAATCGCGGCGTTGCGCCATGCGCTTCGACGTCGTCATAACAATCCGACCCAGCTGCTCGGATAGCCGGACCGTCGCAGCCGCATGCGGACGCCGCTCACGTTCGTAGCTGTCCAGCACACCCTCGGCCAACCGCCCGTCGATCACATCGGCGACCTTCCAGGCGAGGTTGGCGGCGTCGCGGATGCCGGAGTTCAGGCCCTGGCCCGCGAACGGCGGCATCATGTGCGCGGCGTCTCCGAGCAGGAAAGAGCGACCGACCATCCACTGGTTTGCGACGAGGGCATTGAACCGGTAGTTGACTGCGCGCTCGACATGCTCTGGCTCAAGTGGCCGATAGCGCGAGACCAGGTGGCGGATGAGTTCGAACGGCGGGTCGACCCCGGTGTCCCCTTCCCCTTCGAAGAGCCGGAATTCATAGCGGCATCGTCCATTTAGGCCCGGGACAATGACGTGTGGACGGTGAGGATCGCCATGGTGCATCGCGTAACGCTCCGTATGCGTGTCCCCGACGGTGTCGACAACCAACCACACTTCACTGTGAGAGCGTCCGCTCATCGTCACGCCGTGCATCTGGCGTATCGCAGATCTGCCACCGTCACAACCGAATACGTAGGCGGTATCGACATAGTGCCGTTGCGCCCCACGCGAGGCGCATACCCGCGCTCCGTTCGCCGTCTGCTCGACGGCGGTCACTTCCGTGCCAAAGCGCACGCTCACGTTCGGTAAGGCAGCCAGAGTGCTGACAAGAACCTTCTCCAGATCTGGTTGGGCGAACGGGTTTTTGAACGGATAGCCAAATCGGAGGGGCCAGGCGGTGCGGGCGTGGAACAAAGGCGAGCCGGCGCTGTCGTAATACCTGGTTCCGGTGCCGGGAACAACGATGTCCAGCACGGCGTCGACGATCCCGGCCTGCTGGAATACCCGCAAGGCCTCATCATCGATGCTGATGGCCTTTGGTTCGTCGCTGGTCGCTTCGTTCCTCTCAAGCACCGCCACCTTCAGTCCGCGCCGTGCCAGCAGTGCCGCGGCGGTCAGCCCTACCGGACCGGCACCGCACACCACAACATCGAGGGCTCCGGGCCCCGGGCTCGGCGCGACGATCCCTTTTCCATCGGGCACGCATGCAGCTTAGTAGCGGACCGCTCGTAAATCGAAATGTTAATCCTGTATAGCAGGACACGATGCTCAGACCCGTTTGCGTTGCATTCGTGTTTCCTCTTTATCAGGTACTGTGTCCTGTATGCCAGGATCTCCAGCGCCTACGACGTCTCGCTACCGAGATCGAAATTCCACGGCCGATCGGGCGCTGGACATCTTGCTTTTGTTCAACGAAAAGAAGCTGGTGTGGACCGGGGCAGAAATTGCCGACCGAATCGGTGTGGCACGCTCGACGGGCTACCGGTACATGCAAAGTCTTGTCAACGCCGGTTTCGTGGAGGAGGCCGCGGGTGGCTTTCGGTTGGGCCCACGCATTTTCGAGCTTGCCCGGCTTGCGCGCGCCGGGACCAGCCTGGGCGACATCGCGGTGCCGGCGATGCGGTCATTGGTGTCCGCCGTCGGCGAAACAGCGCTGCTTACCCGGCGTTCGGGTCGCTACGTCGTCTGTCTAGAACTTGTCGAAGCCCCGCGTCCCGTGCGGTTGTCCTACGAACGCGGTCACGTCCTGCCGATCAACGCTGGCGCCGCCGCAGAGGTACTGCTCGCGTGGGCCCCCCCGGACGAGGTGGCCAGCGTGCTTAGCGCCGCGCCCCTGGAACGATTTACCGCCAAGACCCTTACCGACCCGGGGCAGTTACAAGCGCGCTTGGCGCAGATCCGCAAGGACGGAGCGGCGATTTCCCAAGGCGAGCTCGACGAGGAAATCCTCGGCGTGGCAGCTCCCATATACAGTGCCCGGGGCGGCGTCATCGCGGCGGTCAGCGTCGCAGCGCTGGCCTCACGGATACCGCGCACCGCGATCAAATCTGTGAAACTGGCAGTAAAAGCCACTGCCGCAACCATCACGGAACAACTATCCGTCGCCGATATCTGAGATGGACGATCCAATCGAAACCGTCGTGGCTGCCAGTGCCGCCTTGGCAGTCGCCGGGCTGAGTGACATGGTATGGGGGCACGCATCGATTCGTGACCCCGAGGGCCGTGGCGTCTGGATGAAGGCCTCCGGCTGGGCCTTCGAGGAGATCGACTCCGCGAAAGTCGTTCTCGTGGATCCCATCGGCAGCGTGTTGTCCGGCGAGGGCCGGCGACATCTCGAATTCCATATCCATACCCAGATCATGGATGCGCGAGGCGACGTGGGCTGCGTCGTGCACACCCATTCCCCCGCGGTGAACGCCTTCTCGTCATTGGGGCGCGACCTGCATCCGATTTCGCATGACGGGGTCCCGTTCGCCTACCCCCAGATCCCACGGTTCACCGAAACCGGTGCCCTCATCGCTACTCCCGAGTTAGGACGATCCCTGGCCAAAACGTTGGGCGACGCCTGTGCTATATTGATTCCGAATCATGGTTCAGTCACGGTAGGCCCCGACGCAGCGACAGCGGTGATGCTGTCCATCCTGCTGGAAAGCGCATGTCGCACGGAGCTGCTGGCCGCGGCAGCCGGCGGGCCCCGGCAGTGGTCAGACGAGAAGGAAACCCACTTCAAACGCGATCAGGCATGGAATCACACGCAATTCGACGCCGGGTGGCAATACCTCGTGCGCCGTTCGGGTCGCGCGACATGATGTCAAGTTGTGGACGGCGATCCGCGACTACCCCGCGGGCGGCTGATAGTGGGCCGCCGAGTTACGCAGCTGCCAGATTTCGGCAGGGCAAAGCAGATTCACTGCATACGACACCAAATAGTTGGCCGCGAACTCGTCGTTAGGCGTCACGTCGCGCTTCACTTCGGCCATTACTCCACCGTAGCTCTCGCCCCGAGCCACGTTGGCGCAGATTCCATGGCCATAACCGAGCGCGTCGTTGTCGGGGAAACTGTAGTGCCGGCGTGCCGTCACGTTGTACAGATACTCCACCTCGGGTGCCGGGGCGGCATACGCCCGCGGCGCCGGCATCACCGCAGCGCCGGCGGCGGCCACCGAGGCGAGCAGCGAGACGGCAGCCGAGCAGTGTCTGGTGATCGGTAGGTCTCTCATGATGAGTCGGCCAGGTTCTGACTAGTTGGGCGGATAACCGGGCGGGGGGTAGACACCCCGCAGGATCCAGGCAAACCAGTTGGTACCGAATTCCAGTTCGTCACTGGCGTCGTAGTCGGGACTGGGGTCGAGCGGGATATCGGGTGAGCCGGTAGGCGGGCCGGCCAGCACCGTTGTATTTGCCGGGATCCCTGGCGCTTTCGGCGGTTGCTGCGGCTGGCCGTACACGGCCACGAGCACGGTGCGGTCGGGGCTGTTCTCGGACCACACGCCGATTTGGCTGTTGTCGCAATTGGCCATAATGGCCTTATAGGCAGGGTTGTAGTACCACTGGTTGATCACCTCCATGCCGCTGATTGCCAACGCCGGGTTGGTGGCCACCGTCTCCGCCACGTGTCCGCGGAATCCTGCTGCCTCGGCGCGCTTTTCAGGTGTGGATCCGTCGGAGCCGATGTCGCCGTCGAGGCGGCGGTTTGTCATCAGATCGTGGGTGTGCCATTGGGCGGCAAGCTGAAGTTGCGGGTTGATCGTCACGTCGTTCGTGCAACCCGCCTGGTGCTGGACGGTGTACACGTTGGCGACAACACCGTCGTTGAGCCGCTTATTGTTCAATACCAGTGTGTTGTTGTCGCCGTCAGCGTGCGCGGCCGGGACACCGACCAGGGCGGCGGCCACACCAATCGCCGCGAGCGGCTTCGGGATTCGGATACACGGAAGGTTCAACATGCTGGGCTCAGATCGGATCGAACGAGGAGATCAACCACCGGCCATTCACCTTGTCAAGTGCCGCTCGTACCCGGGAAGCCGTGTTGGAGGGCGGATCGCTGCCCATCACGATGGTCTGATCGACAAACATCAGCACTACGGCGTGACTGGGTGAAGCCGAGACTGACGCGGCCGCCGGCACACTGGCCGTTGCCGAGATCTTCTTTTGCTTGCTGCCAGGAATGACCACGTCGTGAGTCAGCGAGCTGTAGGAGTCCTTGAGCGCTCCGGTCAGCCGGTCCCGCGCCGAACCCAGGTCTTTCTCAACGGTGTCCGGTCGATAGGACAGCATCGCGACGGCGCCTTCGCTGGCGGCCCGCACCGATTCGACGGCGGCAAGACGCGAGTCGCGAGCCGACGAGTCATACCATTTCAGGTAAGCCGCGGCCATGGCCAAGATCAGCGCCAAGCTGGGCATGATCCCGATCGGGAGCACGCGGCGCCATTGAATGCCCGCGCGCCGGACACCGTGGCGCCCAGGCGCATTGGCGTCGTCTTCTGGATCAGGTGGGACTTCCATGTCGTCGGCGGGTTCTGGCTCGGCGATCTTCTCGACCAGGTCGGTCACGTCGGTCGGTGTCATGCCACGAACTCCACGTTGGACACCTTGGCGCCGTCGCCGACCTTTTGAACGGCGATTCTCATCCGCCAAGCACGCGGCTGCGGCTCGGCGACCCCGGCGATCGAGGTGTTCACGTTCACCGCCACGAGAACCTGCGCAGAATTGCTATCGGCCGATTCCACCGCAGCTTCGGTGATTACGCCCTGTGACTTGGACTGCGCTTGTTTGACGACGTCGATGAACGGCTGCGATCTTCTGGTGAAGTCGTCACGGAATGTTCCGGTCGCCGAATCGACGATGCGCTGGACATCGGCCTCGGCCTGCGTGTAGTTGATCGTCGTCAGGTTTAATGCACCTTGTCGAGCAATCTGCAGAAAGAGATTGCGCTGTGACTGGTCCTGGTGTGCTTGATAAGCGCGGTAGCTCAGCCAGCCGATCAACCCGACGAACGCGACGACCATCGCCAGCGAGGCGCACAGCGCTGTCCTGACCACCCGATGCGCCCTGCCGACGCCGACGTCACCGCCGATGTCCTGTGCCTCAGGGCCATCGGCGTCGGCCGGTCCTTCTAGTTCTTTGTCGGCGGTAACAACATTGACTGCCATGTTCGCTCCTTCGGGGCAGTTTGGGAAAGGTCCGACTGCGTATAGAGATGTCCGTCCGGCCCCACGTACGTGCCGGTCGCCGGGTCATATTCGGCCGCCGCGATCGGCGGCGGCGGTGCGGCGGCAGGCGGGGCGTTCTGCGCAGGAGGTGGCGATCCGGGCGGCAACTGGGGAACGTCTTGACCGGACAGGGTGGCGTTGGGGTCGCCCTTCCAGTTGTAGCCATCGTTGAGCGGCACGTACTGCTCGTTGCTCTCACACATCTTGACGGTGGGAGCCCGCTTGCCCGGAACCGTCAGGCATGGATAGTTGCGCGCCCCACGGACATTGAACGGTGAATCCTGCGGGACCCGGCAGTACAGGTCACCGGGAGCCCGGTTCGGGTGGTCCTCGAACGAGGGGATCCGTTGCTGCTGAGGTGGCAGGAAACCGGTGTTGCACACCGGCGGAAGGTTGAGGTTGAGCTTGAAGTCCAAAAACAAGCCCTTGTAATCCTGTTTGGTGTTGCGGTTGGCGACCATCATGCCCTGGACGTTGGCAACAGCTTGGGGAAACAGCACCAGCAATTGCTCGAGCGCCGGCTGGTAGGTGACGGCAACGTCACCGACGCTGACCAGATTGGCGAGCAGCACCGGCAGGGTGGGCTGCAGCCGCTGAAACAGTTGGCGCGCTTGATCGGCGGCCGCCCCGCCGTTATGGAGGACTCCGGCCAGCGAGGCGTCGCTGGAACGGAGTTGGCCCGTAATCGTGGCCAGGTGTGCGGCCCACGCACGGATCGCGTCGCCGGTGTCGGCCTGCGAATCGAGGACCGGCGCCGACCGATCGATCAGGGTCGTCAACCGGTCAAGGTTCTTGTCGGCGTCGATCGCCAGCTGGGTGGAGCCACCGACCAGTCGTGCGAGTTCAGGACCCAAGCCTCCTACGGCGGTGTAACTTTCGTCGATGGCGGTCTTGAGGTTGTCTCGCGGTATGGCCGCCAATCCCCGGTTGGTGGCATCCAACAGCGAATCGATATCAGGTGGGACGGAAGCCGCCGTCGCCGGTATCACATCGCCGTCTCTCAGCGACGGGCCACCGCCGCGCGGCAGCAAACTGACATACTGTTCGCCCAGAGCGCTCTGGCTGTGCACCTCCGCGCGCAGGTTTGCGGGGACCTTGATGTCCGATCTGAGCGATAGCACCGCCCGTACGCCGCCGTCGGTCAGCTCCACCTTCTCGACATGCCCGACTTCCGTCCCGCGATAGGACACGTTGGCGCTGGGATACAGGCCGGCGGCGCGGGGAAGTTCCAGGGTGACGGTGTAGCGTCCGACTCCGAAAATCATTGCCGGAGCGTTGATGTAGCGAAAGATCATCACCGCACCCGCAGTAACGGCGATGACCGCGAACAGGGCGAGCTGAAGCTTGATGCGCCGATTCAGATTCATCTCACGGCCCCTGATCCCGGTGGTAAGGAACCACCAACGGGTTGCCGGCGGTGACCGGACTGGGTAGTTGACCGATCGTGCGGCCCCATTGCATTTCGAGTTGGGTGAGGTTCCCTTCCCAGCGGGTACCGGTGAAAAGTGCCGTGTCGAGCCGGCTCAACGTCAAATCGATGATCATGGTGATGTTGGCCGCGTCTCCCCGGAAGACCTTGTCGATGTCCTCCTTTGGCCACGGGAAGGTGGGCAGCAGGCTGAGCGATCTGGTCAATGCGGGCCCGGCGTTGGCCAACGACTCCAACACGGGACCGAGATCACGCAGTTCCTGCACGAAGGCGGCTTTTGTCTTGTTCGCCGAATCGGCGGCCAGTGCGCTGAACTTGCCGAGCCGGTCGAAGGCCTCGACAAGGTTTTCCCTTTGATCCTTGAGCACAGCCAGCGCATCTGGGATCGTCCGTAATCCATTGTCGAGGACCGGCTGCTGTGCGGCGAACTGGCTCGCCAGGTTGTTGATCCGGTCGGTCGCCGTGAGGATGTCGTCCTTTTGTTGATTCAACTGGCCGACGAACTGGTCGACGCGCCGAATCAGGATGCGCAGGTCTTCTTCTCGGCCGCCGAATGCGGTGCTGAACGCCTTGGTGATGTCTTGGACTTGGCCCAGGCCTCCCCCATTGAGGAACATCGCGGCCACCGACAGCGTTTGCTCAGTGGTTGGGTAGGCGCCGGCGCGCGCCAGTGTGATCAGCGAGCCGTTCCGCAATTTTCCTTGCGGCGGGGCGTCGGTGGGCGAGGCCAGCTCGACGTGAACGGTGCCGAGAACGCTGGTCTGCCCGAGTTTCACGGTGGCATTGGCGGGCAGGTCGACGTCGCCGTTGATCCTCATCGTGATCAGGGCGTGCCAACCCTGTCGTTCGATTTTGGTGACGGTGCCGACGGTGACATCGCCGACCCGGACCCGTGAATTGGGCTGGATGTTGGCAACATTCGGCATCTGGGCCTGCACCTGGTAAGACCCCGGCCCGTGCCCTTGAGTGCCCGGGAGGGGTAGCGAGTTCACCCCGCGCCACCCGCATCCCGGCATCGCGGCGGTCACGGTAATCAACAGCAGCAATGCGCTTACGCGCACGAAGCGCTTCGTCATTGATTGCCCCCTGGTGGAACCATGAGGCCGGGCAGGCCGTCAGCGGGATTGGTGGGTGTCGGTGCCTCAGCCGCCGGCGCCGGCGTGGGCGAGGCGGGCGGCGGGTCAGGCCGGTGGTCCGGCCGCAGCCAGTCCTCGCTGTAGGTGATCTCGTTGGGTCGGGCTTGCGCGGTGACGAACGGGTTCAATCCCAATGGGAGGAAGTTGTATTGCCGATTCTTGATGATCGGTGCCAGGTATTGCACGCAGAGCTTGGCCGACTGCTCGTTGTTGAGCCGCGATGCGGCTTGAATTGCGCCGCACAGGAACGAGATCGGATTGGCGAAGTTGTTGATGGCCAGGATACCGGTGATGGATCCCTGCGCCGGGTCATAGATGTTGACGAAGTTGCCCACCACGTTCGGAAGAGCATGCAGTGTCTGCTTGACGTCGTCGAGGCTGTCGGTGAGGGCCTGTGAGATGCTCGCCAACTTGTCGGATGTGGCTCCCAGTGCATCGCGGTTGTCCGCCAGGAATCCCTTGACGTCATCGACCGCAGTGTTGAAGTCGGTGACCGCCCTGGCCACCTCATCGGGATCATTGGCGAAAAGCGCCGTTACCGCAGCCAGATTGGTGTTGAGCTGACGCATCAGGTCAGCGCTGTCGTGGAGTGCGGACACGAGCGTCGAGAGGTTCTTGACGGTCGAAAATGTGTCGTTGCTGTGGTCACCGAATGCCGAAACCGATTGTGACAGTTTGACGATGGTGTCGCGAATCCGGGAGCCCTGTCCCCGAAGGTTGTCGGCCGTCGTGTCTATGAAGGCGCCCAGTGGGCTGACCCCGCCGGGTTGTGTCGGCTGCAGGCTTTCCGTCAGCTTCTCCAACTGTTGGCGCAAGTCGTCGAACTCCACCGGCACCGCCGTATGGCTTTGGGATATGACGGCGCCATCGGCGAGTCGGGGACCGCCGGTATAGGCCGGCGTCAGCTGGATCGCCCGGGAGGTGATCAGTTTCGGCGAGAGGATGACCGCGTTGACGTCGGCGGGAACCGGGTATTTGCTGTCCAGCCAAAAGCTGATCTTGGCGCGTTCGGGCAGCGGTTCGATGTTCGCGATTTGGCCGACCTTGACGCCGAGGATCACGACGTCGTCGCCGACGAATATGCCGTTGCTGTTGTCGAAGTAGGCGACCACGTGGGTTCGGTTGAACCCCGGCAGCGACCAGACGAGGACGAGTCCCGCCGCCAGAGTCGCCGACAGGACCACGGCCAGCGCGATTCGGGCGCCACGTGATCTCACCGTTGTCCCCTCGGCGGCGTCTGACCGGGCAGCGGCACCTCACCGGGCGCCGGCGCGTAGACCGGTGACGGAGTGGGTTCGGGGACGGAGGCCAGATCCGGTGGCGCGATCTCCGGGGGCCCGGGTGGCGGCCCCCCGGGCGGCGGCGCCGGCGGCGGCTCACGATAGGGATAACAGCCCGGCCCGGGCAACGGGCACGGGTGATCCCCGGGATTACCCGTGATCGCGTCGGGCAACCGGAGATTGGGCTCTCCGCCCTGGCCGGTGCGGGGAAACGGCACCGGCAACGGGGGTGTGCCCGGCTGCCCAATCTGCGGATCGGTGCGCTGCGAAGGCAACAACGTGTTCGGGTCCAAGCCCAGGTCCTTGAACGCCACGTCGACAAACGGCTGCAGGAACTGACCCGGCAGCAAGTTGACGACGTAGGCCTTGAAGAATGGTCCGGAGGAAACCGTCTCGCCAAGCGACAACGAGTATGCGTTGAGTAGTTTCAGCGACTTCTGTAGTCGATCTTTGCGATTGTCGACGATAGCTAGCACTCCGTTGAGCTTGTCCAGGGCTGATCGCAGTTGCGAGCGGTTGTCGTTGACGAATCCCGACAGCTGCCTGGCGAGGGCAGAGATGCTGCCCGAGACTTGGTCCAGCGCAGCACTTTGCGTCCGCAGCTCAATCAGCAACGCGTTGGTGTTGGCGACCAGCTCCACGACTTGGTCACTACGCTTGGCCAACACCCCCGTCACCTTGTTGGCGTTGGCGAGCAGCTTCCGAAGTTGGTTGTCCCGTTCGTCGAGGGTCTGGGCAAACCGGGCGACGCCGTCGAGCGCCGCCTTGAGGTTGGGGGGTGTGTCCTTGAATGTTTGGGCCAGGGTGTTCAGCGACTGGTCCAGCCGATCGGTGTCCAGTCCCCGGATGGTCTGGGTCAGATCGCCGAGCGCGTCCGGTAGCTGGTAAGCGGGGGTCGTGCGGTTCAACGGGATAGGGCCCGATAACTGGCCGTCGCCGCGTGGCGTAACTTCGAGCACTTTCGCGCCCAACAGGCTCTTGGCTTTGATGGCCGCCTCGGTGCGATCACCGAGGCGAACGTTCTTCTCCACATTGAACTTGATCAGGACACGTGGACCGTCTAGTTCGACGCTCGTGATGGCGCCGACCTGGAAGCCTGAAACCTGTACGTGCGCGCCCGGGCCGATGCCGCTCGATTCGGCGAAATAGGCGGAGTAGTCCGCCTTTTGTGCGGTAAAGATGGGTAACTTGTCATACTCCAGTGCGGCCAGGACGATCGCGGCCGTGGCGGTGATACCCACCACGCCAATGACGGTTTGGTTCCGCTCGGAGAACGACTTCATTTTGGCGTGCACCGCCCCGATGGCTGGTTGGCGAGTCTGACGTAGACCGGTTGACCGCCTTTGCCATTGACTTTGAGAACGGCTTCGCAAAGGTAGAAGGTGAAGAAGTCGCCGTACATGCCTTGTCGCGCCAACGCTTGGTAGGCGTCCGGCAGCGTGTTGAGCAAATTGTCGAAGTAGTCGTGATCGGCAAGCACGATGTCGTTGGCCCGCTGCGATTGTGCGACAACTTCTTTGAACGGAGGGCGCGCCTGTGACAGCAGATCGGCGATCGAGCCGGTGGCGGCATTGCTGTAAGCCAGCGAATTGGCGATGTCCGTCTTGCCCGCGGCCAGTCGCTTGACGAGCTCGTCCAGCGACCTGACGGCTTTGTCGAACTGCTGGCTCTGGTCGCCGAGTGATCCAAGGATCGTGTTCAGGTTGAGTATGACCTTTCCGATTAGTTCGTCCCGGTTGGCCAAAGTGCTGGTCACCTCGGCGGTCTGGGCGAGAAAGGAGCTGATGGCGTCGCTTTGGCCCTGGAACGCCTGAATCAGCTGCCCGGACAACGCATTGACTTGGAGCGGATCAAGTGCCCGAAACAAGGGGCGGAACCCGCCGATCAGGGCATCGAGATCCAGTGCCGGCTCGGTGCGATCGATCGGGATGGTCTGACCGCGACTCAACCGTTTGACCCCGCCAACTCCTTCCAAGAGTTCCAGGTAGCGATTGCCGATGACGTTGTCGTAGCGGATGACCGCCCTGGTTCCCTCGGTGAGGGTCACGGTGTTGTCGGCCGAAAACTCCACCGCGACGACGGTGTCCGGGCGTATCGCAATGTGTTTGACCTTGCCGACCTCCACGCCGGCGATGCGCACGAAGTCGCCCTGCTTCAGACCGCTCACATTGGTGAATTCGGCCTTGTACGTGATCTCTGATTGAAACCGCAACTGCGCAAAAATCATGAACAAGCCGAACGTGGCGAGCCCGCACACCATGACGAAAATGGCGAAACGCCATGTCGCCGCAGCCAGGTTATCTCTCACGGATCGGTTCCTTCGTCGCGCGCATCGTCACGGTGACGGCGCAGGTGGTGGTCCGGGCGGCGGCGGGTAGAGGGGTGTGCCGTCGGGTGCGTACTGCGGCGCGCCATAGGGGGGCGCGCCGGGGTAGGGCACCGGCCCAGGCGCGGGGGGCCCGAAATACCGGATGCTTGGGGGCTCGGGCGTGCCGCGTGTGACGGGGAAGAAGTTGGCCCACCCCGGAAAGCCGATACCGGGATTAGGCCGGATGTCGAGGCCGGTACCCCAACCGGTGTTGGTAACAAGCTGCCGCACAGGGTAATTCGCTGCAACGTCGGGCAGCGACCCACAGCCCGGTTTGCCGCCGGGACCGCCCTTGGCCGCCACGATCGGCAGGTTGTCGGGGTACCGGTACGGGTCACTACCCAAAAGAAATGCGTCGTCGAGCAGGATGCTGCGACCGTTCTGCGCTCCGGCGACGTTGTAGCCGCCGTTGTCAAGCCATGACTTCGCACCCACCAGCAGGCAGGTGTACTCGGGGTTGTATTTGAGCAGCAAATCGGTCGTGGGTTGCAGCACGTTGACCGCCCGAACCAGGTGGTCCCGGTTGGGCGCGAGCAGGTCAATTCCGGCTTGGGAAACGCCAATGACATTGAGGAGCAGGTCATCCAGGTCGGACGCCCGAGCCGTGAGGGTGGCACTGGTCGTGGTGAACGACCTGACGATCTCGAGGAGGTTCTGGGCTGCGCCGCCGTACGCGCCGGCGGCCTCCCCGAGCGCTCGCCAGTCTCGCTCCAGCGTTGGCATCCGCGGATTGACCTCGCCGAGCACGTGATTGCTGGCCGTGATGGCCTCGCCGATGCGCTCGCCCCGGCCGCGCACCCCCTCGGCCAGGGCGGTCAGGACCGCGTTCAGCTTCGGCGGGTCGATCTGATGAAGAACCTTGACCAAGTTCTCGAAAACGGTATTGACCTCGGTCGTGACGTTGCGCGACCACAGCACTGCTCCGGCTGAAAGATGTTGCCGGCTCGGATTATCGGGATAGACCAGGTCGACATATTTCGCGCCGAACAGGGTGGTCGCGCGGATCTGGGCTTCGACGTTGGCGGGGATGTGCTTGATCTGATCGGGGAAGAGGTCGAGCTTGAGGCGAATGGGGTTTCCGGCTTCGATGCCGGAGACGCGACCCACTTGCACGCCGCGCAGCTTGACTTTGGCGCCCGACTCCATGACCAGACCGGCGCGGTCCGATGCGACAGTCACCGGTACGTAAGTGTTCAGTGCGCCGGCGAACATGGCCGAGCAGAGCCAGACAAATGCCAGTACAACCACGATGAGAACCGCCGTCCACAAGGCCGGGTGGACATGACGGTGTTTCGCTTTGGCTGGCATGGCTAACCCGACAGGTTGAATCCGCCGGACTGCCCGTAAATGGCCAGTGAGATGAAGACCGTCAAGACTCCCGACGCCACCAGCGACGTTCGTACCGCACGGCCCACTGCTTCACCGACTCCGGCGGGTCCCCCCGAGGCGGTGTAGCCGTAGTAGGTGTGGACCAGCATGATGACGACGGCCATCGACACGGCCAGCAGGAACGACCACACCAAACTCATCGGATACAGGAAGGTGTTGAAATAGTGGTCGTACACGCCCGTGGATTGCCCGTAGATGACCGTGGTGCTGATCTTTGCCGACGCGAACGCCGCCAACACCGCGACGCAATACAACGGGATCACCACGATCACTCCGGCCACCAGTCGCGTCGATGCCAGATAAGCGATCGAACGGATGCCCATGACCTCCAGCGCGTCGATCTCTTCGTTGATCCGCATCGCGCCGAGTTGCGCCGTCGCGCCGGCCCCGATGGTGGCGGCCAGGGCGATGCCCGACGTCAAGGGCGCGGCCAACCGCACGTTGAAATAGGCCGACGCGAATCCGGTCAGCGCCTCCACCCCGATGTCGGAAAACTGGTTGTAGCCGATCACCGCCGCCAGGGCCCCGGTCGTGATCGTGAGAAACGCAACGATCACCGTCGTGCCACCGACCACCGCCAATGCCCCGGTCCCCAGGCCCATCTGCGCGATCAACCGCAGCAGTTCGGGCTTGTAGCGCAGGAACACATCACCGACGGAGCCGACGGTCCTTCCGTAGAACTGGGTCTGGATGCCGATTCTGGTCCATCCGCCCGCCCACCGGCGCAGGCCGCGCTGCAGGTAGGGAAACGGCATCTGCGAGACGGTCATAGCGTGACCTTCACGCCGATGGCCGTGGTGAGTATGTTGATCGCGAACAACGCCATGAAGGCGTACACGACGGTTTCGTTGACCGCGTTGCCCACGCCGGCGGGCCCGCCGCCGACCGAAATTCCCTTGTAGCAGGCGATGAGTCCGGCCGCCAGGCCGAAGAGCCCGGCCTTGATGACGGCCAGCACGACATCGGGAAACCTGGTGAGCACCGTCATCCCGGCCGCGTATGCGCCCGGGGTCACGTGCTGGATGAACACCGAAAAGAAGAACCCGCCCACCAGACCGACGGTGATCACCACCGACGACAGCAGCACGGCCACCAGCGTTGCCGCCAATACTCGCGGCACCACCAGCTTCTGTATCGGGTTGATTCCCATCACCCGCAGCGCGTCCAGTTCCTCACGGATGGTGCGCGCGCCCAGGTCGGCGCACATCGCGGTGGCGCCGGCGCCGGCCACGACCAGCACCGTGACGATTGGGCCCACCTGCGTGACGGTGGCAAACGCGGCCGTCGTCCCGCAGAAGTCAGCGGCGCCGAATTCCAAGAGCAGGATGTTGAACGTGAAGACCACCAAAACGGTGTAGGGAATCGCCAACATCAGCGTCGGGAGCAACGACACCCGCGCCACGAACCAGGACTGAAGCAGGAACTCGCGCCAGGCCCATGGCTTTCGCGGGATGAGCATCAGGGTATCCAGCGCCATCGCAAAGAAGCCCCCGACCGCCGAGGCGGGCCTGGCTGCGCGGGCCCACGCGATCATTCCCGGTGGCCTTGGGACGACCCGGCGGTGCCCGCCGCTGCCAACATGGGCCCGCAGAGGCGACGCGCCGCGGGGGCCAGCGCGGCTCTTGTCGCTGGTGGTCAGGCCCGGACTTGTCAGCTGAACCACCCCCTCACACCGCCTCAGGAATTCACCATGCTCAATTGATCTGGGTGAGAGTTTGGGGTGATATCAGTCACTTGTCAATAGATTGAGCGTAATCCAATATGATGAATCCTGGCGGGGCGTCCTAACGCGTCAAGCCGGTTGCTAGTGGGAAGATGAGCGGTGATGACAGTCGATCCTCCCGCCTTACGCAGGGCCGATTGGGAACGTCGGCCAGCCCGCGGTCTGACGAGGCCCGAACAGGCGGCCGAGCAGTTGGCGGCCATGGCGTTGTCGGCCAAACCGGGCGAACGGCTCGGCACCAAAGACGAACTGCGCGCCGCCTGCGGCGTGTCTGTCGGCACGTTCAACGAGGCTTTGCGAATGGTCCAAGCGCGCGAACTCGTCACCGTCCGCTCGGGTCCCGGCGGTGGCCTGTTTGCCAGCCAGCAATCACCCATGGTGCGCTTCGGTAACGCCATGCTCTCCCTCGGCGACGAGGCGGCGTCGCTGGCCGACGCCTTCCGGCTGCGCCACGCGCTCGACCCGCTGCTGGTGCAGGATGCGTTGGAACACGCATCCGCTCACGACATCGCCGGACTGCGGGCCGAGCTGGATCAGATGAAGGTTGCCGCGGCCGCGGCCGATCGCACCGCCTTCATTCGTGCCAACTGGCAGCTACATATCAGGCTCGCCGAAATCAGTCCGAGCGCCCTGCTGCGCTCCTTCTATCTGCACCTGCTGGAAATCACCGATTCCCACCTGCTGACGGCGGAACCGGTCGAAGACGAGTCCCTGTCCGAATACCTGCATAACCGTTACGACCTGCACAGGTCCCTGGTCGACGCCATCAGCGAACACGATCCACACGCGCTGGAATTGATCCTCGAGCACAACGCCACCGGACCCTGGATCGGCGAGGCCGCCACCACCCATTCCGTCGCCGTCAATCAGTAGGGCCGCCGGCCTGTCTTAGCCGAGCCGCGCCGCCCCGACGAGCGAGCAATTCACCATAATGAATACTGCGGATTCCCTTGACAATGTCATCGACGCGACTCAAGACTCGACACATGCCGATGCACCACTGTGAACGCGCAATGGTCTGTGATTTGCGACGAGCATGTTGGCCACCGCACGACGACTCGCACTGGTCACCTCGGCCCTGGCGTGCGATAACCGCGGTCGAGGGGGGACTGGCGTGACAACCCCCGCAGAACCAGGTCAATTCTTCGATCCGCTCAACGCGGAGCATATTGCTGAGCCCGACGAATTGATGCACGCCTCCCGCTTGGGCTGCCGCGTCGGGCAGGTCAGCGACATCCTCTACTGCGTCAACAGCGATGTCGGTGTCCGGCAGGTCTTCGATGACACCGAGAACTTCTCAAACAAGGGCAATTTCTCCGTCGGAGCCGAGGACGTCCAGTGGCCCTTCACCGTCGCCACCCAAGCGGACCCTCCTGCACACACCGCGTTGCGTGCGCGGCTGCTGAAGGACTTTGCGCCCGTGCGGTTACGGAAGCTGACACCGCAAGTGGAGTCGATCGTCACGGATTGCCTGAACGCTCTTCCCAAATCCGGGCGCGTTGATCTCTACGCGGATTACGCGCACTTCATCCCCGCCAAGGTTCTGTACGCGCTCATCGGCATCCCCCAGGACGCCTGGAGCGAGGTCCAACGGTGGTCTGACGTGATCGTCGCAACGGTTCCGGCGCCCACCCACCAGCTGCCCGAATTCGTCTCCCTCACAACGTATTTAGCCGAGTTGACAGAAGAGCGGCGCACGCGTCCCGATGACCATCGAGAAGACGTTCTGGACAACTTATGCTTCTCCGGGCCGGGCGAGGCCGATATGTCCACACCGGAGGTGATGACGCACATCCTCCAACTGGTGGTGGCCTCGACCGATACGACCCGGGCACTCATCGCGAACTGCCTATACAGATTGCTGGAGAACAGGAATAATTTCGAGGCCGTGCAGGCCGACCGCTCGCAATTGCCGAACGCCATCGAAGAGTCATTGCGCATGGACTCACCGGCTCAGTTCATGGTGCGCTCGGTGATGCGGGACGTGACGATCGATTCGTATGCCGTCCCTGCCGGCAAGAAGGTCTACCTCAACATCCAGTCGGCGAACCACGACGAAAACAGGTGGGGCCATGACTCCCGGAGATACCGCCTCGATCGGCCGAATCCTGCGGCCCACTTGGCGTTCGGACGCGGAATCCATACCTGCATCGGCGCACCGCTGGCCCGCATCGAGGCCCAAGTCGCCATCAGCGCCCTACTAGATCGCTATCCCCACATGACGCTGGACCCAGACGCGAAATGGGTGAAATGTCCAGGGGCGCTGACCAGACGAGTCCGATCTGTCCCAGTCCGCCTGACCGAGGAGCGCACGCGGTGAGAATCGAAATCGACCGAAATCGATGTGAAGGCCACGGGATGTGTGAAGTCGTCGCGCCGGAGTACTTCTCACTCGATGGTGACGGAAATCTGACCATTCTCGCGGAGAATGTTTCGGACCGCGACGAGGCGCACGTCCGCGATGCCGCCATGGTCTGCCCAGTGGCCGCGCTCCGGCTCGCTGACCGGTTGCTGGCCGAATAGCGCTGATAACAGTCGACTTCGTGCTCTAGCCCGTTGATCCCAAGACGGTGGAATCGCGCGAGCCGTTAAATCCTTCAGACGGGACCTCGAACTGCACAGCCGATCGCGACCGCAGGTGAGGCGCAATCTTATCCTGGATGATCTGCAGATGTTCTGGGTGAGCGATATAGTTCTGGAACGCATGGGGATCATCGAAAACCGCCACTACGGCGTAGTGAGCGTTCCCGTCTCGCACGCCGATGTCGGGTCCGTGGTAATAGCGGATGGCCTTCGTGCGTGGCACGAAATTATCGAGTGCCGCACCAAGTTCCGACATCACCGCGTCAGCCACGTCAGACGCGAAGGTGAATGTGACCACATGCATCACGGGCATGCTGAGCTCCTATTGTGGGATGCTCATGACGCGTGCGCACCGATCATGAGGGCGCCCAGGTCTTCGGGGGACAGGAACGACGGCGGTGGCGGCGGCCCCCAATTGAACAAACCTCGTGCGCCCTCAAATGTCTCCGGCGTCCATAGCTGGTCGTCGACGATGGAGTCCATGTCCGCGTAGTACTCACTGAAGTTCCCGGCCGGATCTTTGAGGTACCAGAAGAAATTCGAGCCCGCGTGATGGCGCCCGAGCCCCCAGACGTGGCGTGCGGGATCGGCCTGCAGCATCGCCGACGCGCCTCGCCCCACCTCGTCGATGTCGTCAACCTGCCAGGAGGTGTGGTGTAGGAAGCTCACCGGTGCGCGCAGGATAAGCACGTTGTGGTGGTCGGTCGAGCAGCGCAGGAATGCCCCCACATCCTTGATGCGATCGCTGACCTTGAACCCGAGGCCGTCGAGGAAGAAGCGTTGCGTCGCTTCGAGGTTAGTAGTCCCCAGGACGACATGGCCGAGCTTGCGCGGTCGGACCCGACCGCTGCGCAGCACACCCGGTGCGCGTTGGCCTATCCGTCCGGCTCGGCCCGGTGTGTTGGGCATGGGGACCGGCGTGGGCAGTTGGACGATTCGGCCGGTGACAGCCGTCGTCACACGGACACCGGTGACGGATTCGACTGCGCTGACCTGACGTGGTTGTCGCTCCGGCTGCGCGCCGATACGCTTCAGATTGCTTGCGATGCGCTCGATGTCGTCGTCGTCCTCGGCGCCGAGCTCCATTTCGATCAGCCTGCGCGTCGGCGCGTGGACGATGCGTAACTGCCTACCTCCGTCACGCGTGGCGAAACAGCCGTCCCCATAAACCTCCAAGCCGAACTCGGCATAGTAGGCCTGTGTTTCGGGGACGTTGGGCACCCCGATCGTCACAGCGGTCAGCCGGTGTAGGGCCATAGCGACCTCCTGCTATTGCGAAGGGTTATGTGGACGATTCAAACGGCTTCGCCGGCGACGAATCGCTGTCGCAGCTCCCCGATTCCCCTGACGTAACTGACCAGTTCCTCACCCGGAACCAGATAACGCGGGGGCGTCCGGCCCAGCCCCACTCCGGCGGGTGTGCCGGTGAACAGCAGGTCGCCGGGCAGCAGCGGCAGCTTGTGCGACAGGCGCGAAATCAGGGCGGGCACCGAAAATACCAGATCCCGCGTGCGACCCTTTTGCATCTGTTCTCCGTCGATGGTGCAACCCAATTCGAGATCATCGGGGTTGTCGAATTCATCGGGTGTGACCAGCCACGGTCCGGTGGGTCCGAAACCGGGCAGGGATTTTCCCAAGCTGAATTGCGGTGAGGGGCCACTGGTTTGGGTGATCCTCTCCGAAAGGTCCTGCCCGACCGTCAACCCCGCCACGTGGTCCCACGCCTGGTTCTGCGCGACCCGATGCGCCGAGCGGCCGATGACGGCGACAAGCTCTACCTCCCAGTCGGTATGGCCGCTCGGCGGCAGCTCGACTGTGGTGACCGGGCCGGTAATGCACGACGGCCACTTGGTGAACATCACCGTCGGCTCGTCGGGAACGTCGAAGTGCGATTCCGCGGCGTGGGCGCGATAGTTCAGGCCGATCGCGAACACTTGCCTGGGAGCCGGCGCCGGCGCTCCGAGTTCACTCGGAGAGAACGGCTCGGCGGAGGCCAGGTCGACCCGGTCGGCCCACGACACGAACTCCGCCCACTCGTCGTAGATCCGCTGCGGCGAGGAGTCGAAACGGCCACCGCTGGCGCCCTGCACATCCAGCGCTCGCGCTCCGTCGGCGGTCACCAGCGCAAGTCGGCCACAAAGATTCGCCACGCGCACGTGAAAGTCCTTTCGTTATGGGGTCTGCTGCGTTCAGACCAGCGGGGTGATGGTTTCCTCGACGCCCAGCAGCGCCTTGCCGTACACCTCATAGGCAACCATTGGCGACACCACCGCGTGCCGCGCCGCGGTCGACGAGTCGCGCCAAATCCGCTGCAGTGGATTGACATCCGCGAATGATCCCGCGCCATGCGCCGACAACAGAATCTCGATGGCACGCGTGATCGACTCCGCGACGTAGCCGGTGTCGGATCGCACTCGGGCGCGAGTCAGGAAGTCCGGGTATTCGCCCCGGGCGGCTGCCTCGTCGATATCGCTGGCAGCGCGATACGCATGCAGCTGGGCGGTGTCGATCAGCCGCGCCGCTTCGGCGATCTGCAACTGGAAGGCCACCGAATCCTGTTGGGTTTCATAAAAGGTGTAGGAAATGGGCTTTTTCGCCGCCTTGCTGGTCACATATTGCAGCGCGGCTCTGCCCATGCCCAGCTGGGGACCCACGAGCACCAACGCGACAACGGGGACGAACGCCGACCGGTACAAGGGCTCAGTGCCGGTGTGCTCCGATGGATAGTCGCCGCGAATCGCATTGGGCACCCGCAGGATGCGGTGCTCGGGCACGAATACATCCTCGGCGCTGACGGCGTTGCTGCCGGTGGATTTCATGCCTGCGACGAACCACACGTCCTCCAGCTGCAGCTCCGAGCGAGGGATCAGCGCGAGCCCCTGGTCAACGACCTCGCCGGCCTCGTCGGTGATCGGGATGCCCAGCACCGACCAGTCCGAATGCCACGATCCCGAGTTGTAATACCACTTTCCGCTAACCCTCCATCCCCCGTCGGTCTTTTGGGATTCCGACGTCGGCGCCAGCACTCCAGAGACCTTCGCATTGGGATTGGCGCCGAAGACTTCGTCCTGCGCCTGGGCGCTGAACAGGCTGGTCATCCAGTTACACACGTTGATCAAAGTGACGATCCACGCGGTTCCGCCATCGGCTTCGGCGACGGCGGCACAAACGTCGAGCATGGTACGCATCGAGGTCTCATATCCGCCGTAGCGCTTCGGTATGGTCAGCCGGAACAACCCGGCCTGGGCCAGGGCCTCGATGCTTTCTTCTGCGACCCGTCGGTCCTGCTCGCCGGCCACCGCGTTCTTCGACAGCAGCGGTTGAAGTTCCTTGACGCGCGCCACTAGCTCGGCGGCGTGGGGCGTCGCGGTACCGCCATCAAGCGAAGGCTGAACGGTTGTCATCGCGTTTACTCCTCGGTGTAGGGATGCCCTATTCAGCGGGCACAAGCGGCGATGTGATCGGTGATCGGCGTGCGGGGCCGTTGTTTGAATTGCGAATGTGTGCCAAATGTGCGGTGGCCGTAGATCAATGGCGGTTCGGCGGACGATGCGGCGTGGTGCACCATGCCGATGAGCAGTACGTGATCGCCAGCCTCGACCGATTGATGGAGGTCGCAAGCCGCCCATCCGACTGCGCCGTCCAACCGCGGCAACCCATCCGCCATCGACCAGCGCACCTGGTTGAATCGGTCCACTCCCCTTTTGGCGAAGACGACGGCGAGGTCGTCCTGGGCGCGCCCGAGTACGTTGACCCCGAAGCGACGGCTTCCGAGGATCCGCGCCAACAACGCGGAGCCGCAATCCAGTGCGATCGATACCAGCGGCGGCCGGAGCGACACCGATGCCAGCGAACTCACCGTTGCGCCATGCGCCCCGTCGTGGTCGGCGGTCGTCACGATCGCAACCGGGGCGCAGACCCCCGCCATCAAGTCGCGAAAGTGCCGATCGAGTACCACTGCGGCCTTCCCACCAAATTCACCATGCTGAATTGCTTCCTTGCAGTCTGCGAGCCCGCCCATGCGCCTGTCAATAGATTCGCCGTTATTCATCATGCTGATTTCGCGCTGCGCGGCGGAAGGTCCTGCTTGTGCCGTCACAGGTACCACGGGCAAGGGCGCTCCATCGCGGAACGGACCCGACGCAGCAACGGGGCGAAGGCTGTGGCCAAGATGCGCATCGGACATGATCAGCCGTTGAGGTATGTGCCGTTCGGGGTGATGAGAAATCGGAACACGCCGCGGTAGCAGTAGGTGCTGGTGTCCGCCATTGTGGCGCAGGTCGTCTCGTTCCAGTTGAGAAAGCTGCGGGGCGGTAGGACCTGCTGCGCTTGCGCACGGGGAAACCCGATCGCGATCGCCGGATCGTGATGGACCCTCGTGTCCCCGTTGAACCAGCCGATGTGGTCAGTTCCAGGCGGGGTGTCGGGAAGAGGACCGGCGCAGCCAAAGCTTCCCCGCAGCCAGATCCCGCAGTTGAGCCCGGTAGGGGTCAGGAAATACACCCCGTAGAGGCCGGGCAGGAAATACTGAGCGGGGTCAAGGCGGGTGTAGGCCGCCAGGACGAGGCTGTCCTTTGGATAGGGATTGGGCGCGATCGTCGCGTCAACCGGATCGGCATGTGATCGGGGCGCGCTCAGCAGCGCCAGCGCGATGGTCGACAGGGTGGCCAACCACCGAGACGAAACTTCCTTACGCACAATCACTCCCCACCGGTTTGCGGGAAATTTCTGTGCGGCGTGCTGCCGTAGCAGGTGGCATCGCCGACATCGAGGGTGCTTTCGCATAGCAGCTTGTCTCCGAGG
This sequence comes from Mycobacterium sp. NGS63, assembly GCF_059812295.1. Classification (NCBI taxonomy): domain Bacteria; kingdom Bacillati; phylum Actinomycetota; class Actinomycetes; order Mycobacteriales; family Mycobacteriaceae; genus Mycobacterium; species Mycobacterium sp. NGS63. The sequence goes on along the minus strand of NZ_JCALCJ010000004.1, from coordinate 245,100 downwards.
TAGATGCGCACCGTGACGTACTTGTACGGCCAGCGATAGGGCCGCCAGTCGGCGCGAATTTCAGCGCCATCTTTTGTCGGACTGACCGCGTTTGGCACATCGGCCGTGCGGCGCCAGGGCAGTGAAACGTGCTGTAATGATTTGCGTTCGGACCGGTCGTTGTACTCGACATTTGCGGCAGGCACGTTGTCCTGGTCCGAGACAATCTCGTAGGTAACGGTGTCCTCGGCGTGAGCGACCGGGACAGCCAGCACGGCGACGATTCCGGTGGTCAGCGCCATTGCCACCACCCAACTCCGGTTCAGGCATCGCGACGACCGCATCTAGGGCCCCACCAATACCACTGCGGACAGGAACCAACTGCCGAGGTTGGTGTTCGGTAACGTGCTCGTCCCGTATGCCGTGTAGGAGCAGTCGGGGAGTTCTTTGTAGCCGGTGATCAAGATGGCCTTGATCGCGTCGGCCTCGGTTTGGCCGGCACCCTGCAACAACTTTGCCTTGCCGGCGTTGAGGCCGAGGTCTTTCAGGATCGGAAGTGGGTCCGACACCGGAATGACCCGCGCGTTGTGATCGAGATAGGTGTCCGTTGAGCGGGCGGCGATCGCGGCCGTTTGGTCGGCAAGCGCCTCGGGCCGCAACACTCCACATGGCGAGCCCTGACGTGCCTGCACCACCGCATCCCTGAGACTGCCCGCGAAGTCGGCGGCGGCCGAGGGCAATTCAACGGCGCTGGCAGCGAGCGTCATTGCGGCGACTATCACCGCGGCGGTGCAGCGGTGATAGTCGCGGCACACGCGGGTTCGGGGTGGGACGTTACGCATCGCGGTGATCCTTCAATCGCACACGCGCGAACGGTGGATCTCGCTGGCCAACCTCTTCACCCGTAGGTAGGAAGGTCCGGTGAACCAATCGGGTTGATGGGCTTTGATGCCGTTGCTCACGTTGGAGAGCTCCTGCCATAAGCCGTAGAAGGCCTCGCCCTGATAGAGGGGAAAATAGTTGTCGCCGGCGAAGTCTTGACGTTGGGTGAGCGCCTGGGCGCGGGGGCCGAGAAAGTTCACCGACTGGTCTATGTTGCCGGTGACGATGTCGACCTGTTGCTGAACGCCATTCGCGGTGTAGTCCCAGTCCGTCCCATTGGGGCTGATTCGATTGAATTGAACCCGCTCGATTTGGTCATTGATGATCTGGTACTGAGCGGTGTACCACTGGCACATTTCAGCTTCCGCCCGGGTGTCTGCCGGGGTGACCTGGTTCCTGGTCTGGTCGTACGGGAAGGGAAACTTCGGCGCCCAGTTCGTCGGGTGCACGACGATCGGGGGCAGCGGGCGGATCAGTTGATCGTTACTGGGCGGGTCCGATGGCTCGGCACTCGCCTCGGGCGCGACGGTAGTGGCCGCCGTGAGGGACCCGATCAGTGCGGCCGCCAAACCGAGTTCACGCCAACGCGAATGGCAATGACGCATGGTGCACCTCGTTCCCCAAATGTTCCCGAGCTATCTTTGGCCGGTCAGCGCGCCGATTCCGCCGACGTCGGTGATCTGCCAGTTCTTATTGCTGTCCAGAGTGAGGCTGTATGTTGCCGTGGACATCAGCGGATCCGGGGCCTGCACCGTCTTGGTTTGAACGCTCACGAAACAGTCGACGACGTAGATACCCGCAGTGTTCGAACGGACCTTGGCGATCAGTGGTCGTGTGTTCGAGGCCCACTGCAACGGGACCAGGATCTGTTGCATGGAGTCGGCTGCCTTGCTTAATTTTTCGTTCAACTCGGGGGTGGTTCCGGCCACCAATTTGGCTTTCCACCCGTTGAGGTCCTGGAAGTTCATCGACGCTGCGTTGACGGCATAGTCGAGGGCCACCTTCTCGGCGTGCGCGTAGTTGTCCGCTTTGCGGGCGTGCGCGTCGAGTTCGCGCCGCGCGTCGATGTAGAGCCAGACGAACGTGGCGAGGGCGCCCACCAGGGCGGTGATCAGCGCGCCGGATAGCAGGCCGCGCGCGCTGACCGAGATCGACAGGCGCCGTTGTGCGCGTTCGCCACGCTGTTTGCCTTTATCGGCGGCCGGCTCATCGGCCGGATCAGCACCGTTTTCATCGTCGGTGTCGTCGGTGGCATCGGTCGTCTCAGCGGCGGGAGCATCGGGTTCTATCTTGTGCGGGTCGCCCTCATGGCCGGGATCCGGTTTCGCCACAGCATGATCCGTTGGCTCGGTGGTGGCCGACTTCAGTTTCACGCTGTTGTTGTTGTTATCGTTCATGGGTTGCCCCTTTCTTGTTCGCCCTGCACATGTCGCGCCCCGCTCCCATCAGCGCGCGCCCGGGGCCGTGGGACCGGGGGGATCGCCGCTCGGAGGTACACCGCCCGGGGAATTTGCGGGTGCGCGGGCATCGGGGATGGTGACATGGAGCGTGACGGCGCCTTCTTCGGGCACCGAGGCCAATGCGTTGCGAAGTATCTGGGCGGTATCGAGATTCATCAAGGCCCCGGATATGTCGTTCAGGTAAGGCAGCATCGACTGCATGAGCACCTTGACATCTCCCCCGGAATGATCGAGGAAGTGCTCGAGCCGGCCGACCAGGTGCGAGAGGTTGTGCAACGTCTGCGGTGCACCGCGGTCGTGCAGTACCACCGCCGCGTCGTTGAGCGCGGCGAAGTCGTGTCCCATCTTCGTGAGCCACGGTGTGTTGAAGGCGATTACGGGCCCGACCCAATGCGCGTTGCGCAATAGCACCTGGAAGTTATCAAGCAGGTCGCGTCCCTTGCCATGCATGCTTGCCGCGGTGTTTCTGAGCAGCGTGGCCGTGCGCGACAGATTGGGCAGCACCGCGGTGGGGCTCGGCAGGGCGGCATCGGTTTCGTCGACGATGCGTTTCAGCGCCGGGGGGTCGAACTGGTTGAGTACCCGCACCACCGTCGTCGCCAGGTCGGAGATCGACGGGGGTTGAGTTATCGCCTCGGTGGCAAGCCGCTGGCCGTCCTGCAGCATCGGCCCGCCTTCGCTGCGCGGGACGAACTCGACATAGGCTTCACCAAGAGCGGATAGGTTTTCCAGGCGAATATCGCTGTCCACCGGAATTTTGTAGTGGCTGTCGATGTAGAAATTGACCGTGGCACCCGCGAGCGACGTGGTGATGCCGGTGACCGCGCCGATCGGGACGCCCCGCAATTGCACACTCGACCCGACCACCAGGCCGCTGATGTCGTGCACCGCCATGGATACGCTGGTGCGCTGGGGCGGCGGCGTCAAACTCACGCCCATCGACCTGAAGTAGCCGAGAGCGAACACGATCATGACGGCGAACGCGGCAAACGACAGGGCGCCTTTGACTTTCATGGCATCGCACCAAGGATCCGCAGGACGTCGTGCACGTTGCCGGACAGCTCTCGGCCGTCGGGCCCGACGATGGACGTGATGTTGATGGCGGGATACTTATCCTGCGGCAGGTAGTAATCCGTGAAGAGCTTTCGCCATTCGTGAACCTCGCTTTCGAACGCCCACTTGGATTTCTGGACCGCTCCGGCGGCGTCGGCCATCGAGTTCAGCAGCGGGACGATCCAAAATCCGCCCGAGTAGATGGTGCCCACGCTCGGGTATGCGGTGCCCGTGTATTGGTAGAGGTCATACGCGTGCTTCCACCCGCTCATGCCTTGCGGGCTGAACCAGGTCTGCAGCATGGGCATCCGGTTATGCAGGACTTGGGCCGTCTGCGCCGTTCCGTTCAGCAAGAGGTCGACGTTGTCGATGTTGTTCGATAGGTCGGAGATGTCGGCGGCAAACTGCGAAGCGATCTTGCGGATGTCTGCTGGGGGTGGGGTTACCCGGTTGATGCCGATGATCGTGTTCTGGATGCGTTGCAGGGATCCGCTGCCCGCGAAATCGGCCAGATGAGCGATGGTGTCTTCGAGCTGTGGTGGAGATGCGGTGTGTGCTAAGGGGATCCGTGAGCCCGGCGCCAACGCGGGCGCGGCGGGGCCGCCGTCGGGCGGGCGGCTCAGCGCCACGTAGATGTCGCCCAGGACGGTGGCCTGCTGCAAGCCGGCACGGATATTGGACGGCACCGACACGGCGGGGTCGATGCGCGTCGTGACGTCCACGTGGTTGGCTGCCACGGCGACGCCGGTGACGATGCCCACGGTGATGCCGTCCAGCGTCACCTTCGCGCGGGCCGGCAGGTTCAGGACGTTGTCGAACTCCATCACCAGGGCGTAGCCGTCTCCGAATGAATTTCCCGGCGCCGGCAGGGCATTCACATCGATCGACGCGCACGACGAGACCACGGCGGCGCTGGCGATCGTGATCGCAAGGGATCTAGCGCGGCGCATCATCGCTTGGCCGCCTGAGTCAACACGTACTGCAGCAGCGCCACGTCCACCGCGTACGGCTTTCCGCCCACGTCCGTGCAACTGCCGGGAGTCGCGGCGTTCAGCGTTGCGCACGTGATCAGCCCGTCGACGGGGGTCGCGATGCGATACAGCGGCGGCCGGTACCTGATCGTGAAGAACTGCTTGTCGTTGGCATGGCGTTCCAGCCAGTTGAGCAGGACGGGGTACGGCTTCATCAGACTGGCAAACAACGTGGCGTGCGCGCTGATTTTGCGAAGCGCCCATTCGGCGTCGTTGAGCACGGTCTGGATCTCGTCACCGAGTTCGACTTCGATGTCCGACGCCGCACCGACCAGCGGTATCACGCCTTGAAAGACTGGGGTTGCCAACGCCTTTTCGACGTCTTCGGTGGTCTTGTAGGTCGTGAGCATGCTGTACTTCAGCGGCCCGCTGATTTCCCTGAGCGTCGACGTCAGCGTGGCGAGGTTGGTGATGATGGACCGGATATCGGCGACCGCACGATCGGGAGCGTCCAGGACTGCCGACGAGGTGGTCAGCAGCTGACTTAACCCTGGCCCGTTGCCGCGCAGCGCCTTGTCGAGGCCGCCGACGACGTCGCCGATGTTCGTCGAGCCCTCGGGGTTGATCGCGTTCAGGAAACTGGTCGCCGAACCGATGATGTCGGAAAGGCTTTTGGGCGTCACAGATCTCGACAGCGGAATGCACTCTTTGCCCGACAATTGACGACCGGACGTGTAGTTGCCGACGAGTTCCAATGCGCGATCCGCCAGCAGCGAGGGGGATCGGGTTACCGCTCTGACTTCGGCCGGCAGCGGACGGCTTTTGTCGACTTTGAAATCGACACGGACGTCACGAAGGGCCGGGGTGATGGCGCTGACTTCCCCGATCTTGTAGCCCATTTGGGTGACGGGGTTGCCGACATAGAGGCCGATGCTGTCGGGCATGATAGCGCAGTAGCCGACGTATTGCTCCTGCCGAAACGGCGTCCACGAGCCGCACACCAGGGCCACCGCGGCGGCGCAGATCAGCACCGCGGCGGTCCGGAGCAAGCGATGCGCGCGTGCCTTCCTCGCTAACATGACGCCCCCGGCATCGGTATGCACAGGTCGGTGGCCAACAGTTCCGGCCGGTCCTGCTGCACGTCGAGGATCCGCTCGAAGTGGTGCTGCAGATCCCGCAGTCCCCGCACGATCACGCCGTTGTGGTCGATCCAAATCCGGCCCTTGGCCAAGAAGTTGCGCACCTTCTCGAGGAACTGCGCTCGATGCTTGTCATAAAAGAGGCCGATCGGCTTGAGCGCGTCGATCGCGACGCCGATCCCCCACAGGGCGCCACCGAATCCCTTGCTGTAGAGCTCCAAAATGGACTGAATGATGGCGACCTTCTCGACCAGCGTTTTGAATTCTTGGCGGAACTCGCTCAGCCGCTGGATGTATTCGTCGCTGAGGTTCAGGATGGAGGTGATCTGACCGCGCTGCCGGTCGATCGTCGACATGACGGAATTACCGGCGTCAATTATTGCGGTCAACGCATCCAAGTTGTCGCCACGCAGGCCCGTTTGTAATTCATTGAGCGATTCGTTGAGGGGCTTGGCGCTCAGGTTGTCGGTCACCTTTGTCACGTCGTTGAGCGTGCGAATCAGGCTGTAAGGCATGGTCACCCGTTCCAGCGGAATGGCGTCGGCGCCCAGCGGACGATCACCCAGGGAAATGAGGTTGACGTAGTAGCCACCGACGACGGTGAGCATACGGACCTCGATCGCGGACTTGTTCCCGACAAACGCGCTGTCATCGACGCGTGCCCGCACCCGCACGCGGTCGGGCTCCAGCGAGACATCTTTGACCTTGCCCACGGAGATGCCCGCGATCCGGACCTGGTCTCCCGGCACGACCGAAGCCGCGTCGTCGGTGTAGAAGGTAATGGTCTTCTGACCGGGCGGGCTGACATAGAGCAGGCCGGCCACGACCGCCACCACCGTCACCAGCGCCAGTGCGCCGGCGCCCCAAACCATCGGGCTGCGGAGCAGTTTCACCGGTTGCATAAGACCACCCGTTGCCCGTTGAGCAGGACATCCATCGTCGTGGGCAGCTGCGCGCGCCCGCGAGCGCACGGCTGGGGCTCCCCCGCTTCGGCCGGCGGGGGAATGTTTTCCCACATGACCGGAACCAGTTTGAACGCGTCGAGGGTTCTGTCGACGTTGTTGAATGCCGTGTCCAGCGCCCTGTCGATGTCGTCGTCCGGCTTGAATCCGACATTGGTCAGCAGGCGCAGCAGCGGCTCGACGAAATCCGGTCCGTAGAGCTGGGATTTGCGGAATTCGTCCAACACCGTCAGCGCGCTGTCGATGGGGGTGTTCAGTCCGTTGATTATCTTGGTGAAGTCTTCCGCGTGCCTCGACATGACCTCGGAAACCTCGGAGAGGTTGCGCATCAATGTGGCAACGACCTGCTGGCGGTCCGCGAGAAACTGGGTGAGCTTGTGGATACTGTCCAGCACCGGGGCGAAGCCACTTCCATCGCCGGACAAGAAGTTGGCGGCGTTCGCGGCGAACGCGTTGAGTTGCTCCGGATTCAGCGTGGCCAGCACGGGCTGCAGGCCGTTGAAGAGTCGCGTGACGTCAAACGACGGCTGCGTCATCGCGGTCGGCACGGACGTCACCAGGCTGGCCGGTAGGTAGTCCTCGGAGGGGTTGAGCACATCGAGGTAGCGCGAACCGGTGAGCGTCTGGTACTTGACCGCGATCCGGGTGTTGGACACGACACCGTATTTCTTGTCGAGCGTGAAGTCCACGGACGCAATGCTTTGTCCTTGCTGTCGCTGCAGCGCCGTGGCAACCACCCGCCCTGCGAGGACTCCACGAACACGCACGTCGGCTCCCTCGTGCAGGCCGGATATGTCGGTGAATTTTGCGTTGTACGAACGGGTTTGCATCTTGAGGGGTTGCGAGATGCCGCTTAGCAGCAGGACGAGGAGAACGACTGCGGCGGCGGCGCTGATTGTCAGTCGCAGCAATGCCGCCCTGGAGCTCATTGCGGGCCTCCCATCGCGGCGAGTGGAGCGGCCACCCCGGGCAGGTTATCCAGGACAATCTTGACCTGAAGTGCGCGCTGGTCGCCGTTGCCGGCGAACAACTTCTGCAGCCGGGTACGCAGTTGCACAAGCGTGTTCGCGAAGTCGTCCGGTCTGACCAGGGCGGGTACCGGGTCGGTGAGGGCTTTGACGCCGTCGATCGCCGGCAGCAGGTCGTCGACGTAGTTGGACTCGAGCCGCCCGAAGCCGCCGAAGAGTTCGGTCGATCCGACGCGGTATGCCTCCTGCACGCCGTTGCGCCACTGTTCGTCGTTGTATCGACGGGGTACGGCCGTGAAGTCCTCGCCGGAACCGAGGAGTGCGTCGGTGAATGTGGGAAATGCGACGCTGACCCCGGTCGTGGTTGCCAGCAGGCGTTCGGTGGAGACGGTCTGGATGTCGGCGACGGCGTGCGTGGCGATGAGCACCGTTTCGAGGAGCGGGGTTAGCCCGTCGGTGTATTGGACGATGCGATCGATGACCGAGATCAGCCTGGGGGTCAATGCGCTCACCGACACCTGGCCGAGTCGGGACAAGACCGCCTGCAGCGTCGAGTTCTGGGGCACCGTAGTGATCTGCATGCCGTTGCGCAGTTGTTGTCCACCCGAACCGGCGGCGAGGGTAATGCCGGTGACACCGAAGTAATTGATGGGCCGAAACTCGATTTTCATGGTGTCGGTCAGTCCGGCAACTGGGGCCTTCTGCAGGTCGCTCTGCAGCCGGACACCACCGCCGGGCAAGCTCGATATGGTCTTGACGACGCCCACCTGGACGCCATGCATGACTATCGCGGTGCCGTCACGCACGCCTTGGCCGACATAGGGAGTGTCGATAGCGACCGAGATCCTTGCGGGCGTTTCGGACGCGGATGGGTGCCAGACGACGACGAAACCGGCGGCGATGGCGGATAATACGACCATGGCACCGGCGATCGTCAACTTCCGATCCTGCGACTCCTGCGAGCCTCTGAGCAACATAAGCGCACCTAGCCCCGGAAGACGAACTGTGGTTGAAGGCCCCAGAGGGCGACGGTGAGCGTGAAATCCAGCACCATGATCGTGACCAGGCTTGCGCGTACCGCGCGGCCCGACGCCTTGCCGACACCGACCGGCCCGCCCGAGGTGAAATATCCGTAATAGCAATGGATCAACGTCACCGCAATGCAGAAGACAGCTGCCTTGATAAGTGAATACGCAAGGTCGGTGGGCGTGAGGAACATCGCCAGATAGTGGCTGTACGTACCGGCGGGTTGGTTATACAGCGCCGTGATGAACACGTTCTGCACGAGGAACGCGGCGACCAGGGTCAGCAGGTACCCCGGGATCACCACCAACAGGCCGCCGATGAGGCGGGTTCCGACCACGAATGGGATCGGCCGCAGGCCAAGCGCTTCCACGGCGTCGATCTCTTCGGAAATTCGCATTGCGCCGATTTCGGCGGTCATCCGACAGCCGGCCTGCGAGGTGAAGGCGATACCGGCGACGAGCGGACCGATCTCGCGAACGGTGCCGACGCCGCCGATGATGCCCGCCAACGCGCCGAAGCCGATGAGGTCCAGAATTGCGAAGCCCTCGATCGCCACCGAGGCGCCGACGGCGATGCCGAGCAGGATCAACACGCTGATGGTGCCGCCGTCGACGATGATGGAGCCGCGGCCCCAGGCGAGACTGTTCATCGCCTGCAACGTTTGGCGGTGGTAACGGCGGACCGTCAGCGGCAGGTACCACAGCGTCAGGCAGATGAAAAGCAACCACTGCCCGGCTTCCATGAGGGGGCGCTGGATGGGCCGCATCGATAGCAATCGTGCGGGGAGCAAGGCTGATGGGGTGGCCATCAGGCGACCACCGTCGGGAAGAACATCACTTCGAGCTGGGTGATGGCGAGGTTCGCGATAACGATGCAGATGACGTTGAGCACGACCGAGGAACTCACCGCGTCGGCGACACCGCGCGGTCCACGCGTCGCCTCCATGCCGCGGAGCGACGAAACTATGGCGACGATCGCGGCGAACACGACGGTCTTGGCCATGGCAAACCAGACATCCGTCTTTTGCGCGAATAGACCAAATGACTGCCAAAAGCTCCCGGGCGTCACATCGCTGAGGGTGACCGCCAGGATGTAGGAGGCCGTCGTGCCTGATACCAGGATGACCACGATCAGGATCGGCGCGATTGCCACCAAGGCCAAGAAACGCGGGACCACCAGTCGGCGGACGGGGTTGATTCCCATCACACGGAGTGCGTCGAGCTCCTCGCGAATCGCGCGCGCACCGAAGTCGGAGGCGATGGCAGAAGCCGCCGCGCCGCCCATCAACAATCCGGCGGTGATCGGTGCGCCCTGGCGAACGACGCCGGCGCCGCTTGCCGCGCCAAGAAGTGAGCTTGCGCCGACCTGATTGACCAGCCCCGAGGAGACGACCGACACCATCGCGCCGAACGGGATGGCCATGAGGACTGCCGGTATCGCCGTGACGGTGAGCAGCAACCATGCCTGCACCAAGAATTCGCCGGCAGGCAGCCTCAGGGTGATGGTGTCGAGGACCGAGTAGCGCAGCACGGCCACGCCCAGTGCCGCTCCGCGACCAATCGTGGCGAGCGACCGGGCGGGAATAGAGCGGACCCGGGATGTCGCTTTGCCGACCGAGGCAAAGCGCGCGGCGGTCGATCTTTGCGCCCTGCCTGCTGTGACCGCGTCCAAGACGTCGGCAGCCGACTGTTCCCGCGCCGGCCTGTCGCTGATGTCGGTCGCCATCACCGGTCCCCGACCGGGAAACATTTCCAGCGCCCGTCCGGCCCTGGTGACCACCCGTCGGAAACACCGAAAACCGTTGCCGCAAGACATGTTTCATCTTGCCTTCCGGCAGGTGTGGTGGCCGCGTTGCCATCCCGGGTGAGCATTTGCATGATCTAGGCGACTGCGCCGGCAAGACATGCGAGCGCGGCCAACGCCACAGTCGTGCGCGCCAAATGAAAGCGGCGCCAAGTGACCCGCAACTGGTCGACCCCATCGGGGGCTTCGCCCTCGGAAAGGCGGCGAAATTTCGAATTGATCGGCTCTGCGATAAGGATGGAGGCCACCATGATGACGCCGATGAGCCCCGTGCCGACCCAGGCGAGCGCCGCCGCACGTCCACTGCTGTTGAGTGCGAAAACCACCGCGCTCACCCCCGCGAGCGCGCCGAGGATCGGCATCAAGGGATCGAGCCGATACAACGATCGGCGAAAGTCGACAACGTATTGATCCACGGGCATCCGCCGCCATAGGTTGAGTCGCTCGACGGCGACCATCAGGATCCCGCCGCCGAACAGCCCGGCGAACAAGGCCATCAGCCACGCGCTGGCATGCATGATCGTCACGACGTTGCGCCCCCCTCACCATCGGCAGGGGTCATCGCCCGTAGCTTGGTTTCATATGGCGAAAGCGCCGCAACGTGTTTGCCATCTGCCGTGAACGTGACGATCTTGCGCCACAGCAACCGCACGCGATTGTCGTTCCACAGCGCCTCGACCGGGTCGATCCGAATGAAGGTCTGGTGGTGGGCGGTGCCCTTGTCGAAGGTGTCGTAAAGCGACAAGTCCTTCATCCATTCGAATTGCTCGCGGCTGACCTCGACCGCGCGTTGGATCTCCGCGGGATCGGTTACGAAGGTGGCGCGCCCCTCGACCTGAATGGCGCGCAGCTGTCCTCGGCCGTAAAACCCGTCGGGTGGCATCGCCGCGATCGTGTAGCTGACCCTGGGGTCGCGGGCGATCGCCTCGTGTTTGCGCGAATAGGTGAAGGTGTGCAAGTACACAATGAGGCCGTCGGACGCGAAGTGCATCATCGACACCGCGGGCCCGCCGCTCGGGCCGACGACTGCGAGCGACCCGAGTTCTTCGGTCCGCAGCAGCTCGGCTATGTCGTTTTCGACCTGCTCCAGGTCAGGTTCAGCGATCGGCATCCCGGCCGGCCTCCTTGTCGTGTGCTTTGAGCGTGGGAATCAAGGTGTTGTCGACGAAGTCGACCTGCAGCGCCTCATCGAAGCCGTCTGATTGCAGCAAGAAACGCACCATCATCTGGCCGATCGAGATCTCGAACAACACGGTGGCCAGCCGCGGATCATGTAATTCGCCCCGGCCAATGGCGCGCTGAATGACATCGCGGCAGTCACGACGACGAGGTTCGACCGCCGTGGCGCGGACCGCGGTCGCGATCGCCGGGTCCTTTTGCGCGGCAGCGAGCAGGCTGGCGAAGGCGCCGGGGTCCTCGATGCTCGCAACCTTCGCGAACAGCGCAGTAAGTGCCAGCAGATCCTCTCGCAGGCTGGTGGCGCCCGCGGGCAGTTCCGGATGCCGCACGGACGCCGAGACCAGGGCCGCGCACACCAGCGCGGACTTGTCCGGCCAGCGCCGGTAGATCGTCGTCTTACTCGATCGAGCCAGCGCGGCGACCGCATCGATGGTCAGCTGGTCGTATCCAACTTCCCCCAGCAACTGCAGCGTGGCGTCCAATATCGCCGCCGCTCGGTTGGCGCCTCGACCGTTTGCGGTCCGGTCGGAACCTGTGTCCTGGATCATAGCGTACGGTATCGTATCGATGAGTGGTCGTAAGCACAACCACTTTTCGAGTCGGTATAACCAGAAAGAGTACGGATCCGTATTGCAGCAAGGGTTCGAAGAACGCCCTCAATCGAGGGTGGCATTGTGCTGAGCAAGCGCCCTCAACGCACCCTCCGGATCTTGAACGGCGATGGCGTCGATCAGGCGGACGTGCAGCCGGTAACGCTCGTGGAGCGACTCGGGCAACGGCTGTTCGACGGCCGGCACGACGGCCAATGTGTGGGCCTCGATGACATCGAGAAGACCGACGTAGATCGAGCTCAGCATTGCGTTGGGGCTCATTGCGGCAATGCGAGCATGCAGCGTGCAATTCGCATGCAGGAAAGCGATGCCGTCGCCGCGTTGCGCGGCTGCGGCCATGTCAGCGAGTCGTTCGTGAAGCACCGCGATATCCGCGGCATCGGCGTGCCATACCGCGTCCTCGATCAGCAGGGCATCGAGCGCATTGCGGATACGCACGGCGTCGGCGACCGATGCGTCGTCGGCGTCCAGCGCCAACATGACGTTGCCCAGCCGCACCATGGGCGCCGGCTCGCACGCGAACAGTCCTCCCCCGGGCCCCGGGCGAATAGCGACCAGACCTCGGGCTTGCAGCAGCCGGATCGCTTCATTGAGCGTCCCGACCGACACGCCGCACTGGACGCGCAGCTCCTCTTTGGTACCGAGGCGCCCGCCGGGCCCCACGGTTTTGATGCTCGCCGCGATTTTCTGCGCGGCGAGTTCCGAGCGGCTGGTGACCCGTTTTTTGCCGGTCACCTCGCGCCACTCGCTGCGTCGAAGCGCGGGCGCCTCGGCTTGGGCTTGCTCGCGCTCGCCAGCGCTCATGACCACCTCCGGAATTCAGCATGACGATTATGCCGAATTGTCTTGACATCGGATGTGACCGTCCGCACACTAATTCATCATGATGAATACGGATTCTGCGCTGCGCGAGGTCGGCGTGAGGGGTGCCGCCCGGTCGCAGGCACGGTCCGAAGGCGGTCCGCCTCGATGGATCGATGAAGACGACGTCGTCGGACTGGTCTCGCTGCACGAGGTCATCGGCGCCATCAAGGGTGCGTACTTGCGCGCCGCGGCCGGCGAAGTGGTGGCCATGCCCAAAACGTTTGCCTCCTGGACCGGCGGGAGCATGCACGCCATCGGGGCGATCGCGGTAGCAAGCGGGCTGGCAGTTTCGAAGACCTGGGCACACACCCCGGGTGGGGCTACTCCCCTGCTCGCCGCCTGGGACGCGGGCACCGGCGAGTTGCAAGCGGTGATCCAGGCGTTCGCGTTGGGTCAATTGCGCACCAGCGCGATCACCGGGACGGCCACGTCGATCTTGGCCGCCGACCGCTGCGAGCGGCTCGCAGTAATCGGCTCGGGCAAGCAGGCCGAGGGACAGATCGCGGCCGTCGCCGCGGTCCGCGAAATCCAGGACATCGCCGTCTACAGCCCCACGGCCGAACACCGAACCGCTTTCGCGGCCAGGATCGCCGAGCGCTCCGGCATCGCCGCGCGCGCAGCGGCATCGGTCGCCGAAGCGGTGGATCAGGCCGATGTCATCGTGACGGTGACGCGCGCGACGGAGCCATTCATCAGCCCGTCGATGCTCGCCGAGCGCGTCCACATCAATGCCGTCGGCGCCATCACGCCGGAACGCGCCGAGCTGGAGGCGGCGGTTGTGGCGCGGGCTCGACGGATCGTCGCCGACGACGTGGCGGCCGCACGCCAACTCTCGCCACGCGAGCTATCGGCAACGAACGCGGCCCATGTGGTGTCGCTCGGATCGGCGCTCGCCGCGGACGAGCGACTCGATGGCGACGGCGTGACGATCTTCAAAGCACTCGGCACCGGCGTCTCCGACCTCGCGGTGGCCGAGATGGTGCTCGAGCGGGCGCTCGCGGCCGGTGTCGGGCGGCCACTGACTGTTTCATCCCGGACCAAGCCCAAGTTGTGGAGTAACTAATGTCATTGTTCGTCGATGTAACCGATCGTGCCGCTCCGGCCTCGCTGGACTTCTGGGACCCCGTGCTCATCACGAGGGCTGAGATCGACGCGGAGGTTGACCGGCTCAGCCAGGCCCCGCGCCCGAAGAACGGGCGACGCGAGTCGCTGATCGTTCACCCGAAGGCGTCGGCGCCGGGCAACGGTCTCGCGCCCGGGATCCGGGTGACGTTGTCGGTGCTGCTGCCCGGGGAAAGCACCGAGCCGATCCGGCACAACGCGACGCAGGTGTCGTTCTGCATCGCCGGCGGCGGAACCGCCGTCGTGGGCGACAAGAAGTTCAGCTTCGGGCAATTCGACGTGTGGAATCACCCGTCGTGGACCACGTATCGCCACATCAATGACACCGACGCCGCCCAGGTGCGGTTGAGCTACTCCAACGCCGCGCTGCTGGACCAACTCGGCGTGTACTTGGTGGAGGAGAATCCGTCGGATGAGCCCGCCGCCACGGCGCAGGAAGCTGAGGAGTCCAGCGAGGGCAAAGAGAACCCGTTCGGCGTTTTCCAGCTGACCGACGAGGGCGCGTGGCTGATGCCCTACGAAAAACTGATCGACCCGCCCAACATCGAAAGCCCCGCGCTGTACTGGCCGTGGCACCGCGTCAAAGACAACCTCGACAAGCTCACCGCCCTGGGACCCGAGTATCGAGGTCGCCGACTCTACTTGCTGTACAACCCCGCAACCGGGCGCACCAACGGCACCACGCCCAATTTTTTCGCGACGATCACCGTGCGCCCGCCGAAGATCGTCGACCGTCCGCACCGCCACGTTTCGGCCGCCATCAACTATTACTTCCACGGCCGCGGCCACAGCCTCGTCGCCGGCAAGCGCTATGACTGGGAAGCCGGTGACCTGATGTTGTCGGCGCCCGGCTGGGCTGTGCATCATCACGCCAGCGGTCCCGACGAACATGTGCACGAGCTCACGATCCAGGACCAGCCCTTCCATATCGCTCTCGAATCGCTTTTGTGGCAAGAGGATCTGAAGCGCCCCGCCCGAGTGCTGGGAGTCGAGTCGGGTTTCGTGACGAATCGGTCCGAGAAATGATCGCGCTGGCGCCCGACGAGTTACGCGGTTCCTATCCGCCGCTTGTCACCCCGTTCGCCGATGGTCGCGTGGATCTCGAAACCTACGAGAAGTTGGTGGAGTTCCAGATTCAGTCAGGCAGTCATGGGATCGTCGTGGCCGGCACCAGCGGTGAACCGGCGTTGCTGACGGTGGCCGAGCGAAAGGAATTGGCGGCCACGGCGATCGGAGCCGCGGCCGGACGCCTCCCGGTGATGGTTGCCACCGGGGCCCCGTCGTTGGCGGAGACCGTCGAGCTGACCCGACACGCCGAGGACATCGACGCCGCCGCGGTGTTAGTGGTGACGCCGGCATTCACGCGTCCCCCGCAACGGGGTCTGATCGACTTCTATGAGGTCGTCTGCCGTAACACCAGCAAGCCTGTACTGCTGTATCACATACCGGTGCGTTCGGCCGTGTCGGTGACCGTCGACACCATAGAGGCGATCGCTGAGCGGTGCGACAACTTCGTCGGCGCAAAACACGCCTCGACCGATCTGGCTTGGGTCACCGACGTTTTGCTGCGCGTAGGCCCGCAGTTCCGCATCTTTGTCGGGCTCGAGGAGGTCAGCCTCCCGATGCTCGCCGTCGGCGCCGCCGGCATGGTGAACGCGGTTGCCAACGTCTTCCCGGCGCCGATCGCCGCCCTCTATCAAGCCGTCCAAGACGAGAAGCTCGCCGAGGCACAGCGATTACATCAAGCGCTCTGGCAGCTCAACCAATCGGTGTTCTTTGACACCAACCCGATTCCGGTGAAGTACATGATGCGCCAGTGCGGACTGATTCCCAGCAACGAAGAGCGCCTGCCCATGGCGCCCGCTACGCCCGAAGTCGAACGGCGCTGCGATGCCGTCCTGGCCGCCGCGGCCAACCTCTAGCACGGAAACGCCCAACGAAGGGAGATCGACATGACGCAGACCGTGACAGGAGCGGCATCCGCACCCGAAAGGACGCGGCGAATTCCCCCTCCGTCGGGCAAACGGGAACCCTTGAAGGTAAACATCTTTGACTTCATGACCGGGGCGGCATCCCAACTGCTGCCCCTGTTCCCCTACCACGACGCCGGCGCGATAGTGCCCACCGGCTCAATCATGAGAGGCGATCCGAACGACAGCGCGTTCGGCCACTTCTTCCACTACAACACCGTCGAGGAAGTTGCGATCACGTTCGGATCCAACCAGGCCATGCTGCAGACCGGTCAGATCTTCGTCACCCAGCAACTGCACGGCGTGAACTCGTTCCTGCGCAATTCGGCTGACCCCGAAGCCTTCATCTTGATCACCGTTACCCAGCACCAGGCTGAAGACGGAGATCAAGCCGAGGCAATCCTGTTCCGCTGCCAGAAATGCTCCGAGCAACTGGTCCGTTTCGACTACAACGCAAGCCCCAAAGGGGTCGAGGGGCATGACCCCACCCAGTGGGACGGCAGCCCGGATGACGAGGTGCAAATGTTTCCCACCATCTGGGGCAGCAATCGCGCGGCGCTCGCCTACGAGCCGGAACAGGCGCGCACCTGTCCCAAATGCGGGCATGTCAGTCCACCCCATCCACACCACAAGTGGGGCTGGAATCGCTATGTCGCACAGGTCCGCACGGCGGACTCGGCCAAGCGGGCCTTGCGAGCGGCGGCGGCGTCCGCGCAGGAAACCAAGGCGGTGTGATCATGGATCGGCGACGAATGCTGCACGCGTTCAAAGCGGCTCAAGAAATCGGCAACTACGAGGAAGTCCCGGTGCTGCCGGCGAAAGTGGACCCACAGCTATTCATGTCCCGCAACACCGTCCCCCAGCCGTTCCACCTGATCTGCGAGAAAGACACCGTCGTTGTGCAGTTGGCCGGCACGGCTGAAATGTACTTGAAGGACTCCTCGGTCAACCGATTCGCGATGGACGTCGGAGACCACGTTTACGTGCCCGCCGGCACGCCGCACAGAATTGTGCCGTCAGAGGAGAGCGTTCAGCTTCGTTACAAGGCGCGCTCCGCTGGGCTCGAAGGCATCGCATGGTATTGCCCCGGCTGTGACCGCGAACTGCACCGTTGCGAATGGGACACCGCCGAAACCATCTCGCAGGACGTCTATTTCGATGGCTGTCTGGCATTCAACAACGATGAAGCGCTCCGACGCTGCGGCGGTTGTGGCGCCCAGCATCCGCGCATCGACATGGAGCCCTTCGCAGGCTGGAAACCGCTCGCGGAGCAGTTACGCACCGAACTGCAGACCCAATAACTCGACGGTCGTAAACCATCTAACGAAAGGCCCAGTCATGCCCACTTACCTGACCACTCACCTGGCCCCCGGCCTCTCCGCGGACGAAATCGCCGGCAATGCGCCGGATGTCGCCGGGTCGAAGTACGCCACATTTCAAAATCTGTACGTCGACATGTACAGCGGCTTCCTAGTGACGATCTACCAAGCCGACAGCCGGGAAGACCTCGAACGGGAATTCGAGCGAGTGGGTTTCCCGTTCGACGAGATCCGGGAGATCCAGTTCGCCCTCGACGCAGCAGGCCTGCAGGCAATGGTCGGAGGCATTCCGACTTCATGACACCTGCTCGGCCATCTAACCAGCGCTCAAACGAACCCGCGCTCGACCGCCGAATCACCTTGACGCTGCAGGGTGATTGGGGCCAAGCCAACCTGCACCGCATCTGCGGGTGGCTGGCCCAGGAAGTCGGCGACCGCTGCGAGCGGGGTTCAGAATTTTTCATCCGTTCCGGACGTGGGGGTGCCGACGCGATTGACGCCGTCCTGTCCGGCCAAGTCGACGTGGCGCTCATGACCCCGACGGCCGCGATGGGGATGGTCGTCTCCGGCGCGGGGCCGCTAGCCGTCGAACGCTGCGAGCGGCTGCGAGCGCTGGGCACCTTGCCCCAGCGAGACCGCCTGGTCACCTGTGTGGACGCCGAGCTCGGCGTGTCATCGATGGAAGAGCTGGCCGCGCGCATGCCGCAGTTGCGCATCGCGACCAGTCCCGACGATGGCGTCAACCTGGTGGGTCTGGCAGCGCACCACCAACTGCGTGCGGTCGGTATCGAACCTGCAGCGCTGGACGCCGCCGGCGGTTCGTTCGTGTATGACGAAAGGCCGTTTCCCGCGATCGCCGCATTTCGCGATGGCGATGCCAATGTGCTTATCCACGAAGCGATCATGATGCCCGCCTGGCAGCGCATCACCGATCGCAGATCGGTGGTCTACCTCGACGCGGCCCCATCGGTCATACAGGTCTTCGATGCCTGGCGCTGGCCGACGGCGATCGTCCCAGAGGGCTACCTGCCGGGCCTCCAGCGCGACCTGACCGCACTGGAGTTTTCCGACTTTCTGCTGCTGTGCACGGACGCACTGCCCGACGACATCGCGGCATTGATCGCCTGGTGCATGGTCGCTACCCGCGACGCGCTCGAGGTGCAATATCGCCACATTCCACCGGAACGCAGCCCGCTGAGCTACCCGCTGGAGCCGCAGGCGATGGCCGCCGCGCCGATCGCGCTCCATCCGGCGGCCGCAAAGGCCCACGCGGCCTTCACCGAAGATCAACGCGCGACCCGGGCGCTGATCTGGGACTAGACCCACCCACCCAATACAGTTGGAGAAAGGAACGTTTCGCCTCATGACTGCCGCCGCCGGAGAATGGACCGCCGACTGGTTGACGGTGAGCACCGCCGACGGCCCTATGCGGCTTTACCGCGTGCGGCCCCGTCCCGATGAAGCCGTGGAACCTGTCGCGGCCGTCGTCGTGCTGCAGGAGGCCTTTGGCGTCAACGATCACATCCAGGACGTCACCCGTCGGCTCGCGGCGCAGGGATACCTGGCGGTGGCGCCCGACCTGTTCCACCGTTCGGGAATCGACACCGTGGAATACAGCGACCGCGAGACAGCTATGCGGCTTATCGGCGAGCTAGGAGCCGAACCGATCGCGACCGACGTCGCCGCCGTGCTTACTCATCTCGCAGAGACGGAGGGAATCCCGGCCGACAGGACGGCAGTTGTCGGCTTCTGCTTCGGCGGTCGGGCGGCGTTCACAACGGCTATCGCGCTACCCGTGGCTGCGACGGTCGTGTTCTATGGGCCGGGCATCGCCAGCGGCCCGCATGCCTTGCTGGACAAAGCCGCCAACATCGAGTCACCGGTGCTGATGTTCGCCGGAGATGCCGACCCGACGATTCCGGCAGAGGACCTGTCGGCGATCCAAGCCGCAGCCCAGCGCCACGATCTGGACCTTCGGCTGGTCGTTTTCACCGGGGCGGGGCACGCCTTTCATTGCGACGCGCGACCGGCCCAGTATGTGGCCGACGCGGCCCACAAGGCCTGGGTCAACACCACTGAATTCCTGGCCGAGACCCTCAGAGCGCAGCCGTGAGGAGCTCGGCCCCTGCCGCCATCGATGCTGACGTGCTGATCATCGGCGCCGGTCCCAGCGGCCTGTTCGCCTCGTACTACGCAGGGCTGCGCGGGCTCAGCGTGGTGTTGCTGGATTCGCTGGAACAGCCCGGCGGACAGCTCATGGCGCTCTACCCGGACAAACCCATCTATGACGTCGCCGGCCTTCCCGAGGTGATGGGGTCCGCGTTGGCGGCGTCGCTGACGACGCAGGCCGAGCTTGCGGAGCCCACCTGGCTCCTGGGTGAACAATCGGTGGAACTCGTTGCGGCGCCGCAGGATTGCGGCGGGCCCGGGGCCGCCGCGCGCCAATTCACCGTTGTCACTGACAAGGGACGCCGGATCAGCGTCGGCGGGATCATCATCGCCGCCGGCATCGGCAGCTTCCAAACCCGCCGGCTGAACTGCGCCGACGACTACCTGGACCGCGGTGTGCAGTACGCCCTGCGCAACGTCGCCTCCTATGTCGATGTCGACGTCGTGATCGTCGGCGGCGGTGACAGCGCGGTCGACTGGGCCAACATGCTGTGCCCTGTCGCCAGGTCCGTGACGATGATCCATCGCCGACGCACACTGACCGCACATCCCAGGTCGGTCAACCAACTTCAAGAAAGCGGCGCCAGGGTGATCTTGGACAGCGAGGTCGTTGCCGCCCATGGCGAACACTGGCTCGAAGCCATCACCATTCGCACGGGCGACGGTAGAGAAACGATTAAGACCCAAGCGGTGATTGCGGCATTGGGCCACATCGCCAATCTGGGACCGCTGCTCAAATGGGGCCTCAGGATCGAAAGCCGCCAGATCGTCGTCGATTCCACCATGGCCACGAACATCCCGGGGGTATTCGCGGTTGGCGACGTCACCGCCTACCCGGGCAAGGTCCGCATCATGGCCGTGGGATTCGGCGAAGCTGCGACCGCAGTGAACAACCTTGCCGCTCAGCTTGATCCGGGGCAACCGATCTTTCCTGGCCACTCGACGGAGTTGATGGCTCCCGCCACGGCGAGGAAGGGGTGATCCAATGACATATGTAATCGGTCCCACCTGTATCGAAGAGCTCAACGGCTCGTGCGTTGACGCATGCCCGGTGGACTGCATCTATGAAGGTGAACGGCGCCGGTACATCCAACCAGAGGAGTGCATCGAGTGCGGGGCGTGCCTACCTGTCTGCCCGGTTGATGCGATCACGAGCGGCCCGAACTCGGCGCCGGAGTGGATGGAAGACAATGCGCGATTCTTCGATACGGTCCTTCCCGGCCGCTCCGAGCCGCTAGGTTCGCCGGGCGGTTCGTCTTCGGTCGGCAAGATCGGCGTCGACACCGAACTGACCTCAAACACACCGGCACCAGCTGGCCCCGCCTAAGGAGGAAATTGCATGACAGACATTGATTCTGGGACAAAAGCGTCGGATACCGACGGAAACGAACGGCGACTTGCCGGAGTCCCCTTGATCGGATTCGAAGAGTTGGATCCCGCCGTGAGACAACGACTTCAATCGAAGTTCGATCGCCTCGGCTATCTCGGCGACTTTTTCCAGGTGACCGCCCACCAGCCGGAATCACTGGCCGCGTTCATCGATTACACCGACGCCACCAAGCGCGCCCTGCCCGACAATCTCGCCGAGCTCGTTGCGCTGACGGTCGCCACCGCGACTGGAAACGACTACGAACGCCACCAACACGAGCGGCTGTCGGTAAAGCTTGGCCTCGGCAAGGAGTGGGTCGCCGCCGTGGAGCTGCTCGATCCCGACCACGCCGATCTCGCGCCGGCGCAACGGGATACGCAACGATGGGTACTGGCGGTGCTCAAGGACCATGGGCGTGGCAGCCACGCCGAGTTGGACGCGCTGGTACGAGGACTGGGCCCCAAGGACGCCGTCGCGGTGGCGTTGATGTGCGGTCGCTACGTTGCACACGCAACCATCGCCAACAGCTTCGGCATTCAACCACCGGTTCTCTCGATCTTCACGCCAGGTCAAGGTTGATCGCTGGTCCGCGGAGAAGCACGGCGGCGACCGCCGCGCCGATGGTAACCCGGTGGATGCGCGCCAGCCGCCACAAGCGGCGGGCCTCAAGTGGTTCTGTCTTCCTGTCCAAACCTGACGCCCCGCGGCGTGTGCGACTCCAACCTGTGCCACAGAACCCGGCGGTTATTCCACATCGCTGGCGCTCATCGACTGTTATCGACCTTCGCATACTCAGGCGTTCCCGACCTGCTACGTCCGAATTACGGTCGGCAATGTTAACCATGCGATCCGTCACGGCTTGGAGCTTCACCGCATCAGTAGGTGTTGTAGCTAGTGATTGCTTCCGGTGCTTTTGGCGTCAGTTCCGGGTGACGCTCACGTAGTACGGGATTTCACGTAGTCGCCGGCATCGTTTAGCGAGAGGCGATTCCAATCGGGCTCAACCTGTATGGCCTCATTGAGTAGGGAATGTACCTGTTCCTGTGCGTATCCCCGTGCTGAGCCATGGTATGAATCGAATTCTTCATCATTTTTTACCGGATAACCCGCTCGAGATACAGGGCAACGGCATTACTTTGAACTACGAGCCGATCTCATCGTTTACCGACCGATCGGTTGTACTCACGCCATCTACGGTGCTCCACCGACGTAGCAAGCTTCACGTTGCTTGGCCGGATACTATGGCATCATGAGCCGACTCGAAATACCGGGCTATGCGTTCCCGTTTGATCCATTCGAGCCACTTTGACGTGGTTTCAAAGTTACTGCGCTCGTCCCGAAGTTTCCGCACTAGTTCCTCAAGCGGAAGCTTGAGTTCATCGTCAAAGTCATTGAAGTAGCGCCACTTTCGCGATCGATCGTATAGACCGTGTTGATTCGGCGCATCCATTGGACCAATCATCGCGTTGATTTCGCCCTCGCGGGATGAGCGGTAGACCTGGATTTTACAATCGGCCGATCGGTAGACGACTACCGAGCCTTTTGGGCCGCCCTCATCAACATCGCCGTCAATGGCATCGAGCGTGAATCCCATGCCTGAAAGGAGCGGCCCAATAATTCTTTGAACTTCTTGCACAAATTCGTCTTCCATGATCAGTCCTTCACCCATACGTTTCCGACGCGGCGGTAACCATATTGCTCGGCGTTCTCTGTGAGAAATTCAATCTCCTTGGCGGAAAAAGAGCCTTGGCGTTTCAAAAGAACCTCCTCGAGAGAGGAGTACTCGTCGCCCAAGACGTACTCGATGCGGGGCACACCCTCCTCCATTTGGCTTCGAAGGAAGTGCTCGTTGGATTGCCACGCCACAGCCGTGGCATCCGTATCGCTGAGGCCATGGGTGAGGGCAGCCCAGGGTTCCGGGCCGGTGTCGTAGTAGATCCCTCCATGGCTCCTAGCCTCGCCGATGTAGCCACCATCCTGGCCGTCGTATGTGCCCAGCACTACTCGGTCTGGGTTGTCGCCGACGTAGTGGGTCGACATGTCGGCAAGTTGTCGGCTCAGGCCCGCTGTGGGCCCGCCGTGGACATACGATTGGTTGAGATCCATCGCCGCGCCCTCCGCCCACGAGTGGTAAGTGGGAGGGTGAGCGAAGCCAATAGGAACATGCGACGAAACCGCCGGGCCGGTGTCGAGCACGCCGGCGCCCATGTCGCCGAGTCCGGCAACGGCCGCTCCTTCACCACCGAACAACATCCCTGGCAGAGCGAAGGCGCCGTCCGCGGTTTTGCCCCCGAGGTAGTACGCCGGACTTGGTGAGTCCAGGAAGTTTTTGACTTCACCGACCGCCGCGCCGACCGGATTTGTGGCCGTCTCGACGGTGCCCTTGAGCATCTGCTGCCACGACTCGAGCACGCCGGGCGCTTTTGGTCCTCCTGCACCGAAGAGGTTCTGAATCCCCTGTTCGGTGGCAAACCAACGGTCACGGAACCCGTCGCCGAATCCCGGTGGCGGCGGGCCCACCGTCGGCTCGGGCGGTATGTAGTTAGGCATCCCGTGGTCGATCCATTGCTGAGTGTCGGCCACGATCTGATCCAGACGTGCCTCGATCTGATCCGGCGGCACACCGTCGCGGAGCATGATCGGGCGAAGCAGGGCCTTGGCACTCGCTATGTCCGCCGGAGTTGGCCGAATCGGCGGTGCTCCAGGACCCCCGGTCTGCGGAGCCGGGCCGAGCAGTCCCGGCAGGCCCCCGGGTTGGGGTCGCGGATCGGAACCGGGAGCCGCATCGGTCAACAGCTCTTGCAGCGAGCGTGGCTTGAGCACGGGAGCCCCGGCCGGATTCGGCGCGCCGGCCGGATCGGGAACGCCAGCAGGCGGGCCACCAGCGGGCGCACCGTCCGCCGGGCCGTCGGGCAGCAGCATGTCCTGCCACGTCTTCGGCTT
This sequence comes from Mycobacterium sp. NGS63, assembly GCF_059812295.1. NCBI lineage: Bacteria > Bacillati > Actinomycetota > Actinomycetes > Mycobacteriales > Mycobacteriaceae > Mycobacterium > Mycobacterium sp. NGS63. The sequence goes on along the minus strand of NZ_JCALCJ010000004.1, from coordinate 221,311 downwards.
GCCTCCGGGTTGGCGCGCGCCTTGCGGCGGCGGCCCACCGCCCGGCGGCGGTCCGCCGGCGCCCACCGGACCTTCGCCCACGGCAGCGCGGATGGCCGTGGCCAGCTCGTGGTCGGCGGCGTCGGCATGCACCTTCGCCATGATGAGCCGATCCTGCAACAGCTGCTGCTGCGCGGCGAACTCGATGGGGTCGCGCCCAATCCAGCTGTCCCCCACGTCAATTCGCCAATCCGGCGTGATGGTCCAGCCCTTGGCGTCGGCGGCCCGCTCGATGTCGGCCAGCTCGCGTTTGCACGCGCTCACGTCCGCCTCGGCGCGCGACACCGCCGTCGCCACCTGCCTGGACTCCTGTCCGTCGGCCTCGATGTCGCGGCGGGTCTTACCGAGGTCGGCGCGGAACGCCTCCCCGGCTTCCCCATGCCAATCGCTGAGAGTGTTGTGGACCTGCTGCAGGTTGTCCCCCAACTGCTGCAAGGTATTAGCGCGTCCGTTGGCCGTCTCGAACACCATCTGGATCGCGCCCAGATCCCACCGCTTGACGTCGTATGGGGTCAGTGGCCCCACCCGATACTCCTACTCCCGCACCGACCTGAGAGCCCGCGCCGACTCGTCCTCGTTGGTGACATAGCCGAACATCGCCTCGGCGACGTGCGATCCCAACCCGCCCACTTGCAGCTGGTGCTGGTCGTGGCGCAGCTCCCATCGCGCCGCCAGCTCCGCCAACGCCAGCTGCGACGATCCGACCCACCCCGGCGCCGCGCCGGCCAGCCCTTCTTCGTGGCTGACGAACTTGATTGCGGCCTCACCGGCCGCGTTGAACATGTCGGTGCTGCCGGCGTGCAGCGCGCCCGGGTCGACCCTCAACGCATAGGTCACGATGCACCCCCCTTCCGCTCCCTGGCATTCGCAGGCAAATCATAGGTCGCTGAAGCGGTTCGCGCCCTTCACCCTGGAGCGCTGAAAATCCCCGTTCCGAGGCAGGATCCGGATAGGCTTCGCCCCACTGATCACGCCGATTCAGCAGAGGAGCCTGCGGTGTCACTGCTGCTCATCGCCCCCGATTTGCTGGCCTCGGCCACAGCGAATTTGGAGAACATCGGCGCGACGCTGAGTGCGGGTAATGCGACGGCGGCCGTTCCGACGAGCGGGCTCGCGGCCGCCGGCGCCGACGAGGTGTCGGTGGCCATCGCGACGCTTTTTTCCGGGCACGCCCAGGAATTTCAGGCGCTGGCCGCACGCGCCAGTGCGTTTCATCAAGGGTTTGTGCAGGCGCTGAGCTCGGCGGCCGCGTCGTATCAGGGCGCGGAGTCGCTCAACGCCGCGTGGCAAACCCTCGAGGCCGACGTGTTGGGTGTGGTCAACACGCCGACCGAGGTGCTGTTGGGGCGTCCGCTGATCGGCAACGGCGCTGATGGCGGCCCAGGGCAGCCCGGCGGCGCCGGCGGATTGCTGTATGGCAACGGCGGCGCGGGCGGTGCGGGGGTAGTCGACGGGATGGCCGGCGGGCCGGGCGGTCGGGCGGGGTTGATCGGCAACGGGGGGCCCGGCGGCGCCGGCGGCCCCCATGCGGCCGGCGGGGCCGGCGGCCTTGGTGGCTGGTTGTACGGCAACAATGGGGCCGCTGGGGCCGGTTCACCGACCAGCGCGACCGTCCCGCTCTACACGTCCGGGAACTTTCCCGTCGTCAACGTCTCCGTCAACGGCGGTCCGAGTGTGCCCGTGCTGCTGGACACGGGCTCCGCCGGTCTCGTTATTCCGTTCTGGGACATAGGGATACAACACCTCGGCCTGCCCACCGGGTTCGACGTCATCCGCTACGGCAACGGGGTGGGCATCCTCTACGCCCAGTTCAACACGACGGTTGACTTTGGCGGCGGCGCCGTCACGGCGCCGACCAGCGTCGAGGTCGGCATCCTGCCGTTCCCGACGTCGCTCCCGGGCCTGGTACTGATCGCCGCGGGCCAGGCCTTCGGCCCGGGGACGGCCGGCATTTTGGGCATCGGACCGAACATAGGGGCGGTCGCCGTCGGCGGCCATGGCAGCGTCGTGACCACGGCGTTGCCGGGTCAACTCAGCGAGGGTGAGCTGATCAACCAGCCGCAGGGCTACTTGCAGTTCGGTCCCAACCCGCTGCCCCCCGTCGCCTCGGTGAGCGGGGTGCCGATCACCACCCTGGACGTTCAGGTCGGTGGCTACAACCCGGCCGGACCGTACTGGTCGGTGACCTCGGTTTTCGATTCCGGTGGCAACCACGGCACCCTTCCGGACGTCATCCTCGGCACCGGCCAGAGCACCGGCAAGGTGCCGGCGGGAACGATCATCTCGATCGCCACCGACAACAATCAGACGCTGCTGTACTCGTACACGACGACCGCGTCGAACAGTCCGACCGTCACCGGAAACATCGCGATGAATACCGGGTTTACGCCGTTCACGCTCGGCCCGGTGTACATCAGCAACAGCCCGAGCGGTGTCGGGACCATCACCTTCGACTACTGACGCAGGCCGGGCCGCCGGAATCGAGGCACCATGTCTTCCATGACGGCCGTCTACCGCGCGCCGATGCGCTCCCGAAACGATGCCGTGGACCCGCAAGCCACCATCGATCGCGCCCTCCGGCTTGGGGTCTGCGGCTTCGGGCAACACGCGAGCGGGTCGGCCGAACGGGAAAGGCTTGAACGTCGGGTCGCCCGGTTCGCCGAACTCGACGACGGTTCGTTCGCGTGGACCCGCGAGCCCGACGGCTGGTTTTGGTTGGGCCGCATCTGCGGGCCGTACCGCTACGACGCCGACGAAGCCGCCGCCGCGGTGGATTTGGTGCACGTGCGGCCCTGCGAGTGGCTGTCCGAACCGATGCTGGAACAGGATGCGCCCGCCGCCGTCGTTGCCACATTCGGCAGGGGCGGGCGGAACTTTCAGGAAATCCACCACCCATCGATCGGCCAAGAAACCCAACGGATTTGGGATGCGCGGACAAACCGGCCCACATAGGACCAGCGCGCCTCCCCTGCGCGTCAACCCTCGACCGCGAACAGCTCCCACTCGCCCGCCACACCCTTGAGGACGTGCTCGCCGCGAGCGGCGAAGCCAAGGCGCGACCCGGCGACGAGGTCGACGACGATGCGCGAGACGAGCACCTCGCCCGCCGCGGCCGCCGCCGCCACCCGCGCGGCGATGTGGACGGCGATGCCGCTGATGTCGTCGTCGCGCAGCTCGACCTCACCGGTGTGTATGCCCGCCCGGACTTCGAGGCCCAGGCTCCGCAGCACCTCGCGGATCGCCATGGCACAACGGATCGCGCGGGCGGGTCCGTCAAAGCGGGCGAGGAAGCCGTCGCCCGTCGTGTTGACCTCATGGCCGAGGAAGCGCTCGAGCTGGCGACGGACCTGCGCGTCGTGCCTGCCGAGCAGCTCCTTCCATCGCTCGTCGCCGAGCTCGACCGCTCTCTTCGTGGAGTCGACGATGTCGGTGAAGAGTACGGTCGCCAGGACCCGCTCGATCGCGGGCAGGGGCCGAACACCGGTGAGGAACTCCTCGATCTCGTCGAGCATGGTGTCGACGTCGCCCGTGAAGAACAGATGGTCCGCGCCGTCGAGCTCGACGAACTTGCCCCCGGGGATGCGCTCGGCGACGTAGCGGCCCATCTCGACCGTCACCATCCGGTCGTCGCGCCGATGAAGCACGAGCGTCGGCACCTGGATCGCGGGCAGCACGTCGCGGATGTCCAGCTGCGGATAGAGCGCGAAGATGTTGCGGACCATGCCCGGGCTGGCAGCCATGCGCTGTAGCCGCGCCCACCATCGCCGCAGGTCGACATCGCTGCGCCGGCTCGGAGCCCAGCCACCAAGCCCGACGCCCTCACCCCAGCCCCTGGCGCTCAACTCGACCAGCGCCGACAACTGCTCCTCGGTGACGCCGAGCGGGTAGTCAGGCGCTCGGAGCAGGCGGGAGAACGTGCCGTAGAGGATAAGCGCGTTCACGCGGTCGGGATGGCCGGCCGCCATCAGCATCGCCATCGTGCCGCCCTCCGAAATGCCGACGAGGTCGGCACGTTCAGATCCCGCGGCGTCCATCACGGCGCGCAGGTCATCGACGGACTCTTCCAACGTCGGCGCGCCCATCACCGGATCCGAGAGGCCAGTGCCCCGCTTGTCAAAGGTGACGACGCGACGGAACGACGCCAGCCGCGAGTAGAAGTGAACGACGGATGGCTCCTCCCACATGGTGTCGAGGTGGGAGATGAAGCCGGGCGCGACGACCAGGTCGGGGCCCTCACCGGTCACTGAGTACGCGATGTTCAGGCCGCCGCTCTTGGCGTAGTGGATGTCCGGCGCGCCGCACGCGACATTCATGGTCGAACCTTACGCCGCCGGTTCTTCTTAGAGGTGGCCTCGAGCTGTCCGTGACACCAGGACCTGGCGTCCTAGAACGCGTAAAATCCAGGGTCCGTCGGAGGGAGACCCGCCGTGAAGATGTCGCCATTCGACTACCACCGGCCGGACACGGTCGACGAAGCAGTCGCATTGCTGGAAACGTATGGCGGCGACGGCAAGGTGCTTGCCGGCGGGCAAAGCCTCCTTCCGGTTCTCGCCCTCCGGCTGACCCATCCCGGACACCTCGTCGACATCGGCCGGGTACAAGGCCTGCAGTCGATCGAGGTGGACGACGACGGCACTGTCTCGGTCGGCGCGGCGGTGACACACGCGCGGGTCGAGAGGTCCGACGCCGCGGCCGCCGCCGCGCCCCCGGTTGTCGGCGCCATGCCGTACGTCGGTCATCGGGCGATCCGGAGTCGGGGCACGCTGTGCGGGAGCCTGGCCCATGCCGATCCGGCGGCCGAACTGCCCGCGGTTGCCCTGGCGGTCGGCGCGGAGATGACGGTGCGGGGCTCGGCCGGACAGCGGACAGTGGCCGCGGGCGACTTCTTCGAGGGATACCTGTCCTCCGCGCTGGCCGACGACGAGTTGCTCGTCGGAGCGCGCTTTCCCGCGTGGGCGCCACGCGCGGGGTGGTCGGTGCTGGAGGTGAGCAGGCGACACGGGGACTTCGCGTTGGTCGGGCTGGTGACGACGCTCGAGATCGACGAAACCGGTTTGCTGCGGCGACCGGCCTTGTCGTTCTTCGGTGTTGCCAGCACGCCGGTGCGCGTCGCCGAGGCCGAGCAGTTGCTCGACGGCAACGCCCCCGACCGCGCGCTCTTTGCGGAGGCGTCGAACCTCGTGTCGACCGCCTTGGAGCCGACCGCTGACGACCACGCGTCGTCGGAGTACAGGGCGCACGTTGCGGGGGTGCTCACCCGCCGCGGGCTCGCCGAGGCCACCAAGCGGGCCACGGAACGGGCGGGCGTCTGATGCGGGAAATCAGCCTGCGGGTCAACGGGCGCGACGAGCGCGCCGTGGTCGAGGGTCGCACGACCCTGGCCGAATTGCTCCGCGACCACCTCGGGCTCACCGGCACCCACCTGGGTTGCGAGCACGGTGTGTGTGGTGCGTGCACGGTGGCGGTCGACGGTCAGCCCGTCCGTTCCTGCCTGATGCTGGCGATGCAGGCCGAGGGGACGGCCGTCGAGACCGTCGAGTCGCTCGGCGACGAAGATGGCCTGGGAGTCATCCAGCAGGCGATGTGGGAGCGCCACGCGTTCCAGTGCGCGTTCTGCGCGCCGGGATTCCTCATGACGGTGCGGTGCCTGCTGGCGGACAACCCGGCGCCGACGACGGCGCAGATCAAAGAGGAGCTCGCCGGAAACCTGTGTCGCTGCACGGGATACGCATCGATCCTCGAGGGCGTCGCCGAAGCCATAAACAAGCTGACCTCCACCGGAGGAGGTGCGCACGATGCGTGAACAGATGATGGGGCGATTCGTCGGCGCCCGCGTCCGCAGGGTCGAGGACCGCCGACTGCTCAGCGGGCGCGGTCGGTACGTCGACGACGTCGTCGTCCCGAACATGGCGCACGCGGCATTCGTCCGCAGCCCATGGGCCCACGCCTTGATCCGCGGTATCGACACCACCCGCGCCGCCGCCGTTCCCGGCGTGTACGCCATCTTCACCGGTCGTGACATCGCCGCGATCACCAACCCGCTGATGGGGATGTTCGCCCTGCCGGACCTATACGACCCGTGGCACTTTGCTCTGGCCGTCGATCGCGTTCGCCTGGTGGGCGATCCGGTTGCCATCGTGGTGGCGACGTCACGCGCGGTGGCCGAGGACGCGGCGGAGCTGGTCGACGTGGAGTACGAGGAGCTGGAACCGATCGCGACGCTGGCGCACGCCCACGATCCCAGCCGGCCGGCGGTCTGGCCGAAGGCCGACGGCAACGTCATCTGGGCGGCGTCGGAGTCGTTCGGTGACGTCGATGCGGCGTTCGCCGGGGCGGATCGAGTGGTCAGCGAGACGTTCCGCCAGCACCGCCACGCCAACCAGCCGATGGAGACCCGAGGCGCGGTGGCCGAGATCGACGCCGACGGCAACCTCACGCTGCACGCGGCCCACCAGGCCGCGCACGTCCTCAAGTGGGCCATCGCCATGTGCCTGGCACGGCGGCCGGTGTGGATGTCGGTGCGCGACATGTTCCGCCAACGCGAACAGACGACGGCCATATTCGCCGGGATCCGCGAGTTCATCCGCGCCCACCCGACGATGACGAAAGACACCAAGCGGTTGATGCCGATCATGCTGCGTCAGATCGCCAAAGACCCGATGCGGATGATCCACCTCAACCGCTCACTCCTCGGATTGATGGCAACACCGAGGGAACGCCTCCCGCGGGTCGTCACGGGCGACATCGGCGGTGCGTTCGGATGCAAGGGCACCGTGCTGCGCGAGGAGATCGCGCTGTGCGCGGCCACGCTGCGCCTCGGCCGGTCGATCAAGTGGATCGAGGACCGCAACGAGCACCTCGTGCTCGGCGGCCAGGCCCGTGACGACCAGATGGCCGTCGAGGCCGCGGTGATGAACGACGGGACGGTGCGGGGCCTGCGCGCCAAGCTCACGATGGACGCGGGGGCCTATCCGGGATTCCCGTACGCGGCACCGTTGTTCTGCCGCATCATCCAGACGATGTTCCCCGGTCCGTACCGGTTCGGTGCGATGCGGTTCGACATCGAGGTCGTCTCGTCCAACAAACCGACGTACGTCCCCTACCGGGGTCCCTGGGCGGTCGAAACCTGGGTCCGCGAAAGGCTATTCGACGTCATAGCCCGCGAGCTGGGCATGAGCCGCGCCGAGATCCGGATGCGCAACATCGTCGGTCCCGACATGCTCCCGACGACGATGCTCACCGGTCCGACCCTCGATGTGCGCATGTCGGCCAAGACCACCCTCGAGAAAGCTCTCGAGGTCGCCGACTTCGAACATTGGGCCACGCAGCAGGCTTCGGCTCGGGAGCAGGGTCGTCGCCTCGGCCTAGGGATCGCGACCTACATCGAAGCGGCTCCGGGGCCGCCCGGCTACATGGACTCGGTCATGCCCGGCTTCTCGGCGTTCGTCGGCGCCGAGCAGATCTACGCGGTCCTCGAGGGCGATGGCGGCGTCACGGTCCACACCTGCCAGGTGCCCCATGGCCAGGGCCACGAGACGACGCTCGCCCAAGTCGCGGCCGACGAGCTCGGCGTTCCCGTCGACGCTGTCCGAATCAGCTACGGCGACACCGACTTTGCGCCGTTCAGCATGATGGGCACCGGCGGCAGCCGGTCGGCGGCGATGGCGGGCGGTGCCGTCGGGGTCGCCGCGCACACGCTGCGCGAGCACATTGTCGACATCGCCGCGGACCTGTTGGAGGCATCGCCGGCGGACATCGTCATCGAAGACGGCGACATCCACGTCGCGGGCGTCCCCACGATGTCGCGGACGTTCCGCGAGGTCGCCGAGGAGGCGATGCGGCGCGGCTCAAATGGCCCCGGAGTCGGCAACACCGACCGGCTGGGCCGTGGCGAGGCCATCCGGGTGCACCGGGACTGGGACGGCGGCGCCGGCGGATGGGCGCAGTCCACGCACGTCTGCTGGGTCGAGGTCGATCTCGAGACCGGCCAGGTGAGGATTCCGCGCTACGCGGTCGTGGAGGACTGCGGCGAGATGATCAACCCGGCCATCGTCGAAGGCCAGATCCGCGGCGGCGTCGCGCAGGGCGTGGGCGCGGTGTTCTACGAGAAATGCACGTACGGGGAGGACGGGCAGCCCCGGTCGGGGACGTTCATGGACTACCTGATCCCGACCACGATGGAGATCCCCGAGATCGAGATCCATCACATCGAGACGCCGACGGACATCCCCTACAACTATCGCGGCGTCGGCGAAGGGGGCATGATCGGCGCTCCGGCGGCGATCACCAACGCGGTGGAGGATGCCCTCGCCGACCTCGGCGTCCGGATCACCGAACAGCATCTCCCGCCGACCAGGATCCTCGAGCTCGCAGGCGTCATCCCCGAACGCGCCGACCGATAGCCCGTCATCGCGAGATGACCTCGATCAGCTCGTCCAACGCGTCGAGGTTGTGACCGTCGACGAATTCGTCGATGTACGGCAGCGCTGCGGCCATACCGCGGGCCAGGGGGGCGTAGCCGGGCGACGCCTTGAGCGGGTTGACCCACACCACCTTGTGAGCCACCCGCGACAGCCGCGCCATCTGATCGGCGATGACGGCCGGGTCGCCCCGCTCCCAGCCATCGGAGAGGATGACGACGACGGCGCCCCGAGACATGCCCCGCATCCCCCACTCGTTGTTGTAGTCGCGCAAGGTGTCCCCGAGTCGAGTGCCTCCAGACCAGTCGGGCACCGCCGCGCCCGCGCGACGCAGCGCATCATCCGGGTTGCGGGACAACAGTTCCCGCGTCAGCCGTGTCAGGCGTGTTCCGACAGTGAAGGCCTCCACGCGGCGGCGGCCGACCACCGCCGCATGCATGAACCGCAGTAGCGCCCGGGAGTAGGGGTCCATCGAGCCGCTGACATCGCACAACAGGACAAGCCTGCGGGGCTGCAGGGTCGGCGCACACCAGGCTCGGCGGATGGGCTCTCCGCCGGTGCGCAACGCACCGCGCACAGTGCCGCGGATGTCAGGGCGTCGGTGCCTTGAACGTCTCTGCCACTTGGCGGGTCGCCGCCGTCTGCTGCGTCGCATCGCCGCTGTCGCATGAAGATCGGCCATCAACCGCTGCGCATCGGCAAAGTCCGCCGCGGTGTATACCCCAAAGTCCTTGCTGCGCAGCACTTCAACCGGGCTGTAGCGAACGGCCGTGGTGGGTGCCCCGCTCGGGTGCCCGGCGTCGTCGTCGGTCTCCGGCCCGAGGTCGTCGTCGACGCCGACCCTCTCCGCCGCGGCTTTCGCGGTGGAAGGGGCGTCCGGCGGTTGGTGCAGCCAGACCGAACGGAATACGCGATCGAACGTATCGATGTCCTCGGGCCGCTTGACCAGAACCGCACGCCCCGCCCAGTACAGGCTGTCACGGTCGGTCGGGTCGAGCTCGCTGAGCGCCGACACGAAGAGCGCCACCGAGCCGGTGGGAACGGCCATTTCCTCGGCGCGCAGGCGGCGTGCGAAGGTCACCGCGAGCCGGTTCGCGCTGTCAGACATCGTCGTCGGCCACCCGCACCAAGGTGTCCAGCCCTGCCGCCCTTGCCTTTTCGATGTCTTCGCGATACTTCAGCACCCAGCCGAGGGTGTGCTCGATATCGGTGTCGGCCAACTCGGGCTCACCCAGTTCGGCCAATGCTCTTGCCCAGTCGATCGTTTCGGCCACCCCCGGGGGCTTGTACAAGTCGAGTCCCCGCAACGCCTCCACGGCGGCCGCGACCCGCCGTGCCAGCCGATCGCTCGCCTCGGACACGCGCAGCCGCACGATGGCCACTTCTCTGTCGATGCCGGGATGGTCGACCCAGTGATAGAGGCAGCGCCGTTTGAGGGCGTCGTGCAGGTCGCGGGTGCGATTGGAGGTCAGGACCACGAGCGGCGGCACCTCGGCCGCGAACGTTCCGAGTTCCGGTACGGTCACCGCGAAATCGGACAAGATCTCTAAGAGGAACGCCTCGAACTCGTCATCGGCGCGGTCGATTTCGTCGATGAGTAACACCGGCGGGGGGCCATCGCGGTTCTCGAGGGCCTGTAGGAGTGGTCGCCGAACGAGGAATCGCTCGGAGAAGAGTTCGTCTTCAGCGGCCGCCACCGCCTCTGCGCCACCGGTTTCCGCGGCCTTGAGGTGCAGCAATTGCCGGGCATAGTCCCATTCGTAGACCGCCTGCGACACGTCGATGCCCTCGTAGCACTGCAGGCGCAACAGCTTGGCGCCGGAAAGGCGCGCCAAGGTTTTGGCGACCTCGGTTTTGCCCGCCCCGGCCTCACCCTCGAGCAGCAGCGGGCGCCGCAGCCGCACGGCCAGATGAATGGCGGTGGCCAGACCCTCGTCCGCGAGGTAGCCGAAGCGGGCGAGGTCCGCTTGGAGCTGGCGGACCGCGTCGGTCGTCACGGGTGCACCTCCTGACCGGTTCAGTGCGCGCACACAACTGCTGACTCTACGAAGCGACGAGGCCGCCCGTCCACGATCCGCATCCTCGCTCGCCGGGGGTATCGCATCCGGGAGCGAGATTGTGGCAGCCTGCCAGGTATGGTCACGTCGCCTGCCGCGCTCAGCGCCGCGGAGCTGGAATTGCGCGAGCAGGTTCGCGCGTTCCTGGCCGAGACCCTGCCCTGGGGGACATTCGAGCCCGGCCTCGGGATGGGCGCTGAGGTCAATCCGGCGTTCTCCGCCGCGTTGGCAGAGCGTGGTTGGGTCGGCATGGCGGTCCCGGCGCGCTACGGCGGTCGCGACGCCACCGCCGTCGACCGCTTTGTTGTCGTCGAAGAGCTGCTGCGCTGGGGCGCCCCGGTCGGGCATCACTGGGTGGCCGACCGGCAGATCGCCCCGGTGCTGGTGCGTTATGGCACCGAGGACCAGAAGCGGTGGCTGTTGCCCCGAATCTGCCGGGGGGAGTTGTGTTTTTGCATCGGCATGAGCGAGCCGGACGCCGGGAGCGACCTCGCGTCGGTGCGGACGCGGGGTGTGCGCGACGGCGATGGCTGGCGCGTATCGGGAGTCAAGGTGTGGACGAGCAACGCGATGCGTGCCGACTACATGATTGCGCTGTGCCGAACCTCCGACGGCGCCCGCCACGTAGGGCTGAGCCGCTTCCTGATCGACATGCGCAGCCCCGGCGTGACGGTCAGGCCGATTCCCTTCCTCAACGGCAGTACCGACCACTTCGCCGAGGTGGTCCTGGACGGCGTGGCGGTGTCGGACGACATGGTGATCGGCGAAATCGGGCAGGGCTGGGCGCAGAACGCCAACGAGTTGGCCTTCGAGCGCAGCGGCCCGGACCGATGGATCTCGACGTTCCTTCTCGTCCAGGAGTTCATCCGCGAGTGGCCGGATCTGGCCGCCGGTGCCGCCGGACGCCGGCTGGTCGGCGAGCTCGCGGCCCAGTACTGGGTGCTGCGGCGGCTTTCGCTGGCCGTGGCCCGGGCGATCGACGCGGGCGGCACGCCCGCGGCCGAGGCCGCGCTCATCAAGGAGATGGGCACCCGCTTCGAACAGGACGTCGTGAATGCGCTGCGGGACTTGTTGGACCGTGAGCTCGTATGCGGCCACGAGCCGTCACTCTTCGAGCGGCTATTGCGCCGCGCGGTCCTGGAAGCCCCGTCGTTCACGATCCGGGGCGGTACCAACGAGATACTGCGCTCGGTCGCCGCCAAGGGTTTGTCATGAGCGACGACGAACTGTATACCGCGGCCACCAAGCTGTTTGCCGCACACAGCCATTGGGAAAATGTCGGCGAAGCGGAAGCTGCCGGCTGGGCGCCGCGGCTATGGAACGCCTTGCAGCAGAGCGGGTTCAGCGACGTTCCCGTCCCGGAGGGTCTGGGTGGGGCCGGGGGCAGCGTTGCCGACGCGATTCAGTTGCTGCGTGCCGCGGGAGCACACGCGGCGCCGGTGCCGCTGGCCGAGGCGGGACTGGTCGGCGGTTGGCTATTGGCGTCCGCCGGCCTCGCGCTGCCGCACGGCGTTCGCACGGTGGCGCCGCCCGCCGGCGCGCTGCATCTCGACGGAGACCGACTTTTCGGGACGGTGCAGGCCGTGCCATGGGGTCACCGCGCCGAACATGTTGTCGCGCTGGTCGACGGCGTCGTGGTGCTCGCGCCCGGCCCGGCGGCACCGTCGGGCGGCCCGGCGGTCAGACGCGGAGCCAACCTCGCCGACGAGCCGCGCGACACGGTGGTTTTCGACGGTGTACCGGTGACCGCGCGCGCCGATGCGCCGAGCGCGGTCACCGAACAAACGCTGCGGGAGCGCACCGCGCTGGGGCGCGCCGCGTTGATGGCCGGCGCGATAAGCGCCGTCGCGGCAATGACGTTGCGCTACAGCGGCGAACGTGAGCAGTTCGGCCGCCCCATCGGCCGCTTCCAGGCCGTCCAAGCCCACCTGGTCACCATCCACCAGCAGGCGGCCGTGGTCGCGTCGGCTCTCAACGGTGCGGTCGAAGCGCTCGACGCGGGCCGCGGGAGCTTCGAGATCGCTTGCGCCAAAACGCTTGCCGACCTGGCCGCCCAGCTGGTCACGGCGGCCGCCCATCAGACGCATGGCGCTATCGGTATGACGAAGGAGTACCCGTTGCATTATCTGACCCGTCGACTCTGGGCCTGGCGAGACGAACCAGGAGGGCATCATCGTTGGGCGGACCGGCTCGGAGCGGCGTTGGTCGCGCGCGGTCCCGACGCCCTGTACCCGGCCATCCAGTGCGGATCGGGGGTGGTGCAGTGGACCGACTGAAGCGCCCGGACGGCGTCACCCTGGCCTTCCGGGTGCACAACCCGCAGGCGCCGGGTGTGCCGCTTTTGCTCACGCACGGATTCGGCGCGACCTCGGGCATGTGGGACCGCAATATCGATGCATTGAGCTCCGATCGGCCGGTGATCGTCTGGGACATGCGCGGCCATGGCAGCAGCGACGCGCCCGACGACATGGACCGCTACAGCGAGCGGATCAGTGTGGCCGACATGGCGGCCATTCTCGACGCGGCGGGTGCCGAGCGGGCCGTGGTCGGCGGAATGTCCCTGGGCGGCTACCTGTCTCTCGCCTTTCACCTGACCCATCCGGAGCGGGTGGCCGCGCTGGTGCTCGTTGACACGGGGCCGGGCTACCGCAACGACGCGGCACGCGACAAGTGGAACGCCTGGGTGGAACGGCGCGCCCAACAGCTCGAGCGGGGCGAAGAGGCAACCGATTTCTCGGCGGAAGTCGCGCTGGCGGTGCACCAGCATCCCGAGGGGCTCCCCCGCGCCGCCCGCGGTGTGATGGCACAAAAGGACGCTCGCGTCATCACCTCCCTCGACACCATCGCGGTGCCCACGCTGGTGGTCGTCGGCGCCCGGGACACCGACTTCCTATCTCCGGCCGACTACATGCACCGCAAGATCTCCAATTCCCGCAAGATCGTCATCGACAACGCGGGGCATGCGGCGAACATGGATCAGCCCGAGGCGTTCAATGCCGCCGTTCGCGAACTGCTGGAACAACTATGAGCGCCGCCGATGTCAGCGTCGAGTTGGCCGGCCACGTGGCGGTGGTGGAAATGCACCGACCGCCGAACAATTACTTCGACACCGCGTTGATCGGGGGCATCGCCGACGCCTACGAGCGACTGGACGGCGACGTCGAATGCCGCGCGATCGTGTTGTGCGCGGAGGGTAAACACTTCTGCGCCGGCGCCGATTTCTCCCGGCCCGCCGCGGATCGTTCGTCGCCCGGCGAGCTCTACGCCCAGGCGATCCGATTGTTCCGCACGGGCAAGCCCGTTGTCGCCGCGGTGCACGGCGCCGCGATCGGCGGCGGACTCGGGCTCGCCCTCAGCGCGGACTTCCGAGTGGCCGCACCCTCGTCGAAATTCGCGGCCAACTTCAGCCGGCTCGGGTTTCACCCCGGCTTCGGGATCACCGCCACGTTGCCGCGAGTTGTCGGCGGGCAGAAAGCGCTCGAATGGATGCTCACCGGTGAGCGCATCGGTGGTGAAATCGGCTACGCGGCAGGGCTGTTCGACGAATTGGCCGCCGACGGCGACGTGCGCGCGGCGGCGATCCGGTTCGCCCAGCGGATCGCCGCCTCGGCTCCCCTGGCGCTGACCAGCATCCGCGCCACCATGCGCGCCGGACTCGCCGAAGCCGTCGCCGCGGCCACCGCCCGCGAGCTCGAAGAACAAACCCGGCTACAGGCGACCGCCGACTTCCGCGAGGGCGTGGCGGCGGCCGCCCAGCGCCGCGCTCCCCTGTTCACCGGTCGCTGATTAACCCGTCATGCCGAACCGCTGATGCATCAGCGTGAAGCTCAGCACCCGATTCCAGAGGCCGTCGAGGGTCGTGCGCTCCTCGGGGGTGCACTCGGGCAGCAAGGCGAACTGTTTGCGCACCGCGGCCGCGTCGAAGATGGGCTGCTCGTCGAGCAGCCGCGAGCCAAACACATCGCCCATCAGCTCGAGCATCGCGTCCGCCTCGCCGACCTTGGCCGGCGGCGTCACGAACGGGTGCTTCTCGCGGTTGTAGACGGGCTCGATCAGTACGTCGCGCGTCGCCTCACGGAGCACGTGCTTCTCGCGCATGCCGTTGACCTTCATGTGAATCGGGATGCCGGCCGCGTATTCGGCGACGAGGTGGTCGAGGAACGGAAGGCGGCCCTCGATCGAGTGCGCCATCTCCATGCGGTCGGAGAGGAAGGTCAGGATGAAGTTCGGCAGATGGATCCGCGACCACAGGTAGAGCGCCTGGTTCAGCGGATCGCGGCCCGCCAACCGCTCGTCGACCGGCAGCCGCGACAGCGCGAGCTCGTAAGGATTGATGCCGGCCACGCTCTCGGCCATTTCCGCACTGAAAAACCCCGCCGCGTGCGCGCCGGTCGCGCCAAAGGTCTTGATCCACGACGGAATCCAGCCGAGGCGCCGCGCGACGGCATCAAGCTCGCGGATCGGTGCGTCCTCGGTCGGCGTGAGCATGGGAACGGCGCGGTTGGAACTCGACTCGCGCATCTCCGCGAGCAGCTTCGCGACGATCTCGGGGTCCTGGCTCGCGCTGTTGTAGAGGAGGACGTCGCGCCGGAACGGCGCGTAACCCGCGAGCATTTCGTCCGAGCCCTCGCCGGTGAACACCACTTTGATGCCCGCGTCGCGAACCGCGCGTGACAACAGGAATTTCGCCACGCCGTGGGCGTTGACGAACGGCGTTTCCGCGTGCCAGACCGCGTCGGAATACGCCTCGGCGAGAGCGCGCGGGGGCACGGGCACCGGGTGGAAGCTCGCGCCCGAACGCTCGGCCTGCGCACGCGCGAACTCCGACTCGTCGTAGGCGGCGTCCTCGAAGCACAGCGTGAACGCGCGGATCGGGCGGTCCATGTGGAGCTGGGCCAGACCGAGCACCGAGCACGAGTCGATCCCGCCCGACAGATAGCTCGCGACCTCGACGTCGGCGACCAGGCGCTCGCGCACGGCGTCGTCGAGCACGTCGCGAAAGCCCGCGACGACCTCGGCGTCGCTGCGGTCGTCGGCGGCGATCTCGGCCGCGGTCGGAAACTTCAGGTCCCAGTACGGGTAGACGCTGACCTCGCCGCGCTGCGCAATCGCGTAGTGACCCGGCGGAACCGTGTAGATGCCGTCGAAGACCGAGCGCGAGTGCGGGCGGAAGTGGAAGCACTCCTGCAGCACGGCCTCGCGGTTCCAGCGCGCGGGGACACCGAGCGCGAGCAACGCCTTCACCTCCGACGCGAAGTACACGTTGCCCTCGTGCACGCTGTAGAACAGCGGCTTGATCCCGAACCGGTCGCGGATCGCGAGCAGCGCGCCGTTGCGGCGGTCGGCGATCACGACCGCGAATTCACCGCGCAGGTGGCGCCCCAGGTTCATGCCCTCGCGCAGGTAGAGGTGCAGCGCGATCTCGCTGTCGGATTCGGTGGTGAACGGGCACCCCTCCGCGCGCAGGCGCTCGCGGATCGCGCGGTAGCCGTAGAGCTCACCGTTCACGACGATGTGGACGTCGCCCGCGGCGTTGGCGATCGGCTGGTCGCCGTTATCCAGACCGATGATGGACAGGCGTGTGTGGCCGAGGAACCAGCGCCCGTCCGGCGAGATCCAGCGGCCGACGCTGTCCGGGCCCCGGTGATGCAGCGTCGCCAGGGCGCGGTCGACGCGCGTCGGCTCCACGTCGTCGCGAAGCAGCCCGGCAACGAATCCGCACATCGTCGATCATCCTGCCAGTTCGGAAGGCGGCTGGAATTGGGATGCGCGTATGCATCAGCCCGAGACGACAAGCGCACGATTGCGCGTCAGTGCAAGATGCCGAGTTGCTGGTCGATCTGCGCCCAGTGCCGGAGGCCGGTCGGGGTGAGCAGAATCCAGTCGTGGACCTGGAGATCGGCCAGCACGAAGCTCATCGGTGCCCCTTGGGCGACCGCTTCTTGCTGCAAAGCCAGCGCCTCGGGGAAGAGCGAATCCAGCGAACCCGAGTAGACGTACGTCGGCGGAAGTCCGCTCAGCGACCCAAACAGCGGACTCACCTGATAGTTGGTCAGCGGAAGATTGCCCGCCCACACCTGGCCGATCGGCCCCCCGGACCGAGCCAAGTCCAACCAGGGGGACAGCAACACCATCGACGCCGGAACGGCCTGGTTGGTGGCGGCCAGGTATTCGACGGCGGCCAGTGCGAGGTTGCCGCCCGCGGAGTCGCCGATCACGCTGACGTTCTGGAACCCGTGTTGCTGGATTTGCGCAGAAATGAGACCGGCCATCTGGGGTACCACCACGCCGGCGGTGCCACCCTGCTGCATCAACGGGTAAATCGGCACTTCGAAGGTCGCGCCGGTCTGGTAGGCCGTCACCGCGTAGTTCAGCCAGTGGAAGATCGACGGCGGAAAGATGAAGGCGCCACCGTGAATGGCGACCACGTACTCACCGGTGGGATGTGCCGGCGTGATCTGCACGACGCGCATCCCGTCAAAAGTGCTGTACTGGACGGTTTCTCCCAGCAGCAATGTCAGCAACCGTGGCGGCGAGTTACTGATCCCGATCGAAAGGAGCGGGTTGTCGCCCGTGAGTTGCGCTAAGAGCGGGGAACTTGGCGCGAAAAACAAGAAATTGAGTTCATTGCTGATTCCGGCGGCCAATGTCGTTGGTAGCTGCTGAATTTGCTGCTCAGCACCGAGCAACGCCTGCTCGAAGTCCGCCAGCGGCGCCGCGTTGGCCGCCTCCGCGCCGGCGTACGCGGCGGCCGCGCCGGTCAATGCCTGCGCAAATCCCTGGTGAAACGCCGTCGCCTCCGCGGTGAGCGCTTGAAAGGCCCGCCCGTGCGCCCCGAACAGCCCCGCGATCGCCACCGACACTTCGTCCTCGGCCGCGGCCACCACCGTCGTGGTGGCGCTCGCAACGCTATGGCTTGCGGTGGCGACGCCCGAACCGATCGAATCCACGTTCGCGGCCGCGGCCGACATCACCTCGGGCAACGCAACAACATACGACACTGTGCCGCTCCCATTACCGATCCCCGGATACCAGAGCTTATGCCCGCCCAGTGGAGTCATGTAGGGGTTTGATGGCGCCAATGGGGCCCGCCCCGCGGACTAGACCAACTAAGTCCAGGCTTCTACCATCGAATGCGGTGACGGTGAACGTGAACATCGATGAGGCGGAGACGCACCTCTCGCGACTCCTCGAGAGGGTGGCAGGCGGCGAGCGAGTGGTCATCTCAAAGGCCGGCAAGCCGGTAGCGGATTTGGTGCCCCATCAAGCCGTCGCTGTCGCGTTCGGCGGACTGCGGGGCCAGCTCACTTACGACGACTCTTCGTTCGACGTCGACGCTGAGATCCAGGAGATGCTTTACGGCACGCACCACCACGGCGATGCTGCTTCTTGACAGCCACAAAGTGACGTGAATGACGAAGGAGCTCCGGTACCGGCAGCGCAAGAGCGACAACGGCTCTCGAGGCTATCCGCTGTTGAACGGATTGCTCAGCCGTACCCCTTCGATGACCTGACCCTCGTTGAGGTCCTCCGTCCACAAAGTGTCACAACGCAATTCGGCGGCACTGCGGACGATCATGGCGTCCCAGAAGGAAAGCTGGTAGCGACTCGACAACATCGCCGCGGCGATGACGTCATCGGACAGCGGCGAATGGACCCGCCATCGCACGAGGCTCTTGAGCATGTCGACCGCGACTACGGGATCGATCGTCTTCACGACCTTGCGCGTCGCATTGACGTAGAACTCCTGCAGAACCTGAATGCTGATTGCCCCACGGCGCTCACGCCACAGCCGATCGACGAGCGCGCTGGCCCTGTCGTGCCGTTCGCCGGCCGTCACGTCATATGCATAGAGCAGGATGTTGGTGTCGACGAACTCCATTGTCAGCGTTCGTGAACCTCGTCGCGGGACCAGGTGATTGGACCAACCTGCAGGCTGACGCCTGTGTTCATCCTCCGACGCTCGAGCTCGGCCACCTCGTCGTAGTCGCGCACATCTCCGACGAGCTGCTCCAGCAGCCGCGCAACCAGACTCGATACGGACATATCACGCTGCGCCGCCAGCACCTTCGCGCGGCGCACCAATTCTTCGGGCATGGAAAGGGTAATGTTCTTCGTCGTCACTGTGATCCAGTGTAGCACTGAATCACAGGATGAATTTGCGCGTTCACACCCCGCGGCAGCCATGGTCGGGAAAACTGGTGTCGACGGCAACCGCGCGGTGCGTGATCAAAGATGTGGTGAAGGGCGATTGATTCGGGTAAATCTGCTGGTCAAGCTGTGGAGCTGCCGGGAATCGAACCCGGGTCCTACGGCATTCCCTCAAGGCTTCTCCGTGCGCAGTTCGCTATGCCTCTACTCGGATCTCCCGGTCACGCGAACCAGCCGGGATGACGATCCCAGTCGCTGTGCATGTCCCGATGAGTCCCGCGACCGGACTCACCGGTGGATCCCTCTAGCTGACGCCAGGCTCCGGGTCGAGGGCGTTCCCGGTCTGACGGACTAGCTGTCGCTTAGGCAGCGAGAGCGTAGTCGCGCTGATGTGAATCGGCGCTTATATGGTTGCAACGACGCTTACGGTGGTCTCTTGCCTGCACCGGCACGCTTCCCTTGATTCGATGCGCGAAGTCGAAACCGTTCAGCCCCTCGCATCCCCGCCGACTTTCGGCAGGACAATCCATGGTACCCGGCTAACAACACGCGGCAACGGAATTAACTTCCCCGCCAAAGCCGAGTACCCCCCGGTCTGACGACTGCAGGGGGTACTCGGTTGCCGAGAACGGCGCTTGTTGGTCTGAGCTACTTGATTCCGACGACGTCCTGCGCGATGGCGGCGACGCGGGTCTGCGCGGCCGAGACGATGCTCTGCCGGTTCTTGTGCGCCTCCTCGTAGGCGAGGATCGCGCGAACGTCATTGGGGGCGGTCAGCTTCTTGATCGCGTCCACCGCCTGGTTGACGTTCAGGTCGTCGTACTTGCGGATAGGCAGTTCATTGGCCTCCAAGACGCCGGCGGCGGTGCGACCGGAGTGCAGCGCGTCCGCAGCCTCGTCGGCCCCCTCGGAACGGGTGACCCGCTCGGCCGCCTTGAGGGCGGCACTCTGGGACGCCGACAGCGCCTTGGCGGCGATTTCGCCCGCGTTGCCGCCGCGCTTGACGAGGTCGTTGAACGCCGGGCCCGCCGAGCGCAGCGCCTCAACGGTCCGGTCGACCCCACGCGCCGACCACGTGGCCGGCAGGTTGACCAGCTTCACGGCGGTGCCGGCGGCCGCCTGCAACGGCGTGCGGCGCAGCGCGGCCGGCCCGCCGAGCGCGTCCTCGGCCAGCACGGTGGTCAGCCAGTCCACGGTCGCGGCGTGCGCGGTGATCAGGCGATCGGCGAGATTGACGATGTCCTGGCGCTTTGCGGCTACCGCCAGCGCCTTGGCGTAGCGGGCGCGGTCCAGCAGCTGGTCCTCGAGCGCGAGGTCACCCAGCAGCGCCTCGTCGAACGGCTGGGCCTGCTCGGTGAGCGCCTTGACCGCCGCGGCGGCGCGACCCAGGAAGGGGCCGATGACATCGGGGTAACCGCCCAGCTTGCGGATCGCGGCCTCGAGGGACTCGGCCCGCTTGCGGCCGTTGGCGGCGTTCTGCGAGAGCTCGCGGCGCACCGCCTGGGTGCGCGCCTGGGCGACGCGGGTTTCCGCGACCTGGATCTCCGTATTGGTCAGGTCGAGCAGCGTGCGCAGCTGCGCGAGCAGGCGAGTGGTGTCGGGTGCAGTCATGACTGTTGGTTCCCCCTGGCATTGACGATTCGGGTGTCGGCGCGAGGTGCGCCCGTACGCTTCCGGCTACCCAATCAGGGCGCGCGGATACACATATGTCGCGCACTGTGATTTAAATCGCCGCCAAAGAGGCTGTCAGATCACGAAATTCAGGTGCTCGACGACCTGGTTGGCCACCGCCCTGTCGCCGTCGAGTTCGACGTCCTGCGGTCGCGCGGGGCTCATCGGACGACCGCCGGAAAGCCGCGTGAACTGCACCCCGTCCATCCGGATCGTCGCCGTCGGTTCGTCGCCGCCGAAGTCGTCGACCAGCCGGGCGCGGCCAGTCACGTCGACGCGGACGCTGCGCGCGACGGGACCGGTCAGCTCGAACAGGACACGGGAGCCGTCGGGCGCCTTGGCCAGCTTGCCGACGACGTAGCCCATGGTGGCCGCGACCTCGTCGAGGGACAGTTCCGCCGCGGGCCCGCGCAACGCGTCGTCGGACGACGGCCGCGCCAGCGCGTCGCGGATGTCCTGCTCGTGCATCCAGCAGTCGAACACCCGTACCCGCATGAACCGCCCGTAGCTTTCCGGACCGACCGGCGTCGGCGTCACCGCGTTCCAGTCGTCCTCGGGCATGGCTGCCAGCACCGCGCGCCGATCGGCGGTCACCGCGCGGAACCGCTCCAGCACGCCGGCGCCCGATTCGGCGCTCAAATGGCGCACCCAGCACTCGTTCATCGCGCCGATGTCGTTGCGCACGTGTTCAAGGGCCTTGACGTCGACATCCGGTTCCGGCGCCGCGACGCCGGCCAAAAACGACTCCGTCCCGATCATGTGCGACACGACGGCCTTGACGTCCCAGCCGGGCAGCGGGCTCGCCGTTTCCCAGTCGCCCTCGGGCAGCCCGTCCAGCAACGCGTCCAGGGAGTCCCACACCGCGAACAGACCGGGCAGGACGTCGGATTTCTCCAGCAGGGTGACGGGGCGGTCGGCCATGGTCGGATAGTAGGCCGCCCGCGGCGCGACCGTCAGCTTGCGGCGATCATCGCCACGGAACCCATGGCCATCACCATGCCGACCCCCTGCCAGCGGCTCACCCGCTCACGCAGCACCACCATCGCCAGGACGACCGTGGCCGCCGGATACAGCGAGATCAGGATGCTGGCCAGCGACAGCAGCCAGGTGTGCAGCGCCAGCAGCATGGTCACGTTCGCGCCGACGTCCAGCAGCGCGACTCCCATGGCCAGCTTCAGCGGCTTGCCCTGCGGCAGCCGCGCGTTCTTGCTGAGCGCGGCCATGATGAACACCACCAGGGTGGCCGACATCCGGGCGAACACCAGGGGCCACAGCTTGCAGGCGTGTGGCGCCTGATGCAAAAACACCAGGTTCAGCCCCATCGCCGCCCCCGCCACGACCGTCAGCCACGCCACCTTCGGCGTGAACCGATACGGCGTGGTGCCCTCGGCCGTGGCCTCGCGGCTGACCAGCGTGACAGCGACGAGTGCCAGCACGACGCCCACCGAGGCGGCCTGCCCCGGCCGCTCCCCCAGCGCCACACCGACGGCCACGGGGACGGCGGCGTTGAGCACGGCCGCCAACGGCGAGACCACCGAGATCGGCCCGGCGCCCAGCGCCGCGAAGAAGGCCCACATGCCGAACGCCATGCCGACGCCGTACAGGCAGCCCCAAAAGACCGCGCCGCCGGTGATCGGCCCGCCCACGGCGACGGCCATCGCGCCGAGCAGGATTGTCTCGATCGGGTACGCCACGAGCATCACCCGCAACGCCGGCACCCGTCGAGCGGCTACACCGCCCACAAAATCGCTGACACCGTACGTAACGGCGGACAGCTGGGCGTAAGCGGCCCCAATCAGTTCATGCCCTTGGCTCGGCGCCCGAGTTCACGGTGCACTTCGCGTTGGGCATCCCGGCGAGCCACGTCTTGGCGCTTGTCGTACGCTCGCTTGCCGCGCGCAAGTGCGAGCTCGACCTTGACCTTTCCTTCTGAGAAATACAGAGACAATGGCACGAGGGCGAGGTTACCATCCCGGATCTTGCCGACCAGTCTGTCGATTTGTTGCCTATGTAACAACAACTTTCGATTGCGACGTGGGTCATGGTTGGTCCAGCTACCGTGCTGATACTCCGGAATGTGCAGGTTACGCAACCACACTTCGCCGTCGTCGACGGTTGCGAACGCATCGGCCAACGACGCCTGACCCTCGCGCAGGCTCTTGACCTCGGTACCCTGCAAAGCCACGCCTGCCTCGTAAAGCTCGACGATCGAATAGTTGTGCCGCGCTTTGCGATTGGTGGCCACGATTCGTTTGCTGCCACGCTGGTCACCCGCCGCCTTGGTCCGGCTCGAGTCCTTGGGCACAGCTACCGCCGCACGTACAGACGCAAGGTCACGTAGGCGGTCAGCGCCGCCATCGACACGCCGAGCAGAAACAGGATCGGCGAGATGTAAATGATGTCGGCGTAGTCGACCCGCGCGATCAGGTTGGCTTGGTAGAACTGGTTGAGCGCGTTGTCCAAAAACGTTGCCCGCACGAGGATTAGGCCGCCGACCGCGATGGCCACACCGACCGCCGCGGCGACCATCGCCTCCACCAGGAACGGCAGCTGGGTGTACCAGCGGCTGGCTCCGACCAATCTCATGATGCCGATCTCCGTGCGGCGCGTGTACGCCGCGACCTGGACCATGTTGGCAATTAACAGGATCGCGCCGACGGCCTGCACCAAAGCGACGGCGAACGCGACGTTGCTCAAGCCGTCCAGGACCGCGAACAGCCGGTCGATCAGGTCTTTCTGGTTGAGCACGGACAGCACGCCGGGCTGTCCCTGCATCGCGGTGTCAAAGTCCTTGTGCTGCTCGGGGTTGTTCAGCTTGACGATGAAAGACGCTGGGAACGAATCCTTCCCGGCGACGTCCTTGTACTGCGGAAACTTGCGAATGGCGTCGTCGTAGGCGTCCTGGCGGTTGAGGAACCGCACCGACTTCACGTCGTCGCGCTTTTCGATCCGGTCCCGCAGCGCCTTGCACGGATTGGTGCCGCAGGACGGGTCGTTGGCCGAGACGTCCTCGGTGAGGAAGACCTGCGTCTCGACGCGGTCGAGGTAGATGGCGCGCGAGTGCTCGGCCAGGCGGACCACCAGCAGGCCGCCGCCGAACAGGCCGATCGAGATCGCGGTGGTCAGGATCATCGCGGCCGTCATCGTGACGTTGCGACGAAGGCCGGTCAGGACCTCGTTGAACAGGAAGCCGAAGCGCACTTAGCGATCCATTCCGTAGACGCCGCGCTGCTCGTCGCGCACCAGCCGGCCCAGCGACAGCTCGACAACCCGCTGCCGCATCGAGTCGACGATGTGGTGGTCGTGCGTCGCCATCAGCACGGTCGTGCCGGTGCGGTTGATCCGCTCCAACAAATCCATGATGTCCTTACTGGTGTCGGGGTCGAGGTTGCCGGTGGGCTCGTCGGCCAGCAGCACCAGGGGCCGGTTGACGAACGCGCGGGCGATCGCGACCCGTTGCTGCTCGCCACCGGACAGCTCGTGCGGCAGCCGGTTGGCCTTGCCGGACAGACCCACCGTCTCGAGCACCTCGGGCACCACCCGGTTGATCGCGTCGCGGCGCTTGCCGATGACCTCCAGCGCGAAGGCGACGTTCTCGTAGACCGTCTTTTGCTGCAGCAGCCGGAAGTCCTGAAAGACGCAGCCGAGCACCTGGCGCAGCTTCGGGACGTGCCGTCCGGGCAGCTTGTTGACGTGAAACTTCGACACCCGGATGTCGCCGGTGTTCGGCGTCTCCTCGGCCAGCAGCAGCCGCATGAACGTCGATTTGCCCGAACCCGACGGCCCGATGAGGAAGACGAATTCACCCTTGTCGATCTTGACGTTGATGTCGTCGAGCGCCGGCCGAGCCGACGCCTTGTACTTCTTGCTGACGCTGTCCAGGGTGATCATCACGGCACGCCAGTGTAGCGGTGAATTTCGCTGGTAAGCGAAGTCAGCTGGCCGGGGGCTGCGAACTCGGCGCCGGACCCGGTCCCGGCTGCGGTAGCTGCGGCGGGGAGGTGGGGGTCGGTGTCGCGCTGGTGCTCGGCGGGCAGAAGGGCGGCGGCAGCAGGCACGGCGGCTTGGGCAGCTCGAACGGCGGGGGCGTGGTGGTCGTCGTGACGGGTGGCGGCGTGGTGGTGCTCGGCGGGACGGTGGTGGTCGGGGTCGGCGTGAACGTGACCGTGGCCGGCGGCTGCTGCACCCGGCTGCGGGGCACCCAGGTGTAGTTCGGGTCGGGCACGAAGCCCGGCGGCACCACCTGCGGGGCCGGCGGCTTGGGCGTCGCTTCCGGGCGATAGGTGTCGTAAAGCCACCACACCGCCAGGAACGCGACGATCAACACGAACGTCGACGTGCGCATGCGCCCGCCGAACAGGTGGCTCCAGCCTCGCTTGGCGTCGTTGCGCTTTTCGAGGATGTTCAGCGTGAATTTCACGACCGCCGCACCGTGCCCTCGGTCGTCTCGGTTTTCGCGGCCGCCTCGTCGGCGTCGGGCAGGGCGGCGTCGTCGACAATCCCCACCGTCGCGTCGGCGGCGGTCACGATTCCCACGCGGGCCAGCGCCCGGATGACCAGCACGCGCAGCTGGCGGCCGACCTCGAACTGTTTACCGGGCAGCGTGCGGGCCACCATGCGCAGGGTGACGGTGTCGACCTGGATGCTTTCCACGCCCATCACGGTGGGCTCGTCCAGCAGCAACTCCCCCAGCACCGGGTTGTCCATCGCCCGTTCGCATTCCTGGTGCAAGACCTCGTTGACCCGGTTGAGGTCGGCGTTGGTCGACACCGGAATGTCGACCACCGCGCGCGCCCAGTCCTTGGACAGGTTGACCGCCTTGACGATCTGGCCGTTGGGGATGGTCAACACCTCGCCGTCGGGTGAGCGCAGCCGGGTCACCCGCAGGGTCACGTTTTCGACCGTGCCGCTGGCCTCCGTCGAGGCGACGATGGTCAGGGTCACCAAGTCCCCGAAGCCGTACTGCTTCTCGACGAGGATGAAGAAGCCCGACAGCAGGTCCTTCACCAGCTGTTGAGCGCCGAACCCGAGCGCGGCGCCCACCACGGTCGCCGGTGCGACCAGTCCCTTCACCGAGAACTGCAGGATGTCGGCGATCTGCAGCATGACCCAGATGGCGATGATGACGACCGACACCCAGGAGATCACCGACGCCACGGCCTGGCGGTGCTTGGTGGCCTCCGAGCGCACCAGCGCGTCGCTTTCGGCGAAACCCAGGTCGAGCTGCCGGGTCACCTGATCCGCGATCCAGTTGACGAAGCGGGCCGCCAGCACCGCCGCGATCAACACCATGGCGATCCGCAGGCCACGGGTGATGATCCATTCGCCGATCTGGCCGTGCCAGAACTCCGCCCAGCGCTGCGCCGGTGAGGCTGTCGCCGCGGCCATCAGGTTCGTATTAATCGTCATCTTTTCGGTTGCGCCACCGGATTCCCGCTTCCAGGAATCCGTCGATGTCTCCGTCCAGAACGGCGGTCGGGTTGCCGACCTCGTACTCGGTTCGCAAATCCTTGACCATCTGGTAGGGGTGCAGCACGTAGGAGCGCATCTGGTTGCCCCAGGAGCTGCCGCCCTCACCCTTCAACGCGTCAAGCTCGGCTCGCTCTTCTGATCGCTTGCGCTCCAACAACTTTGCCTGAAGCACTCGCATCGCCGAGATCTTGTTCTGCAGTTGCGATTTTTCGTTCTGACAAGTCACGACAATACCCGTCGGGATGTGTGTCAAACGCACCGCCGAGTCGGTGGTGTTCACCGACTGGCCCCCCGGCCCGCTGGAACGGTAGACGTCGACCCGCACGTCGCCCTCGGGAATGTCGATGTGATCGGTGGTCTCCACCACGGGCAGCACCTCGACTTCGGCGAACGACGTCTGGCGCCGGCTCTGGTTGTCGAACGGGCTGATCCGCACCAGCCGGTGGGTGCCCTGTTCGACGGACAACGTGCCGTAGGCGAACGGGGCGTGCACCGCGAAGGTGGCGCTCTTGATGCCCGCCTCCTCGGCGTAGGAGGTGTCGAACACCTCGACCGGATACTTGTGCTGCTCGGCCCAGCGGATGTACATCCGCATCAGCATCTCGGCCCAGTCGGCGGCGTCCACGCCGCCGGCGCCCGAACGGATGGTGACCAGCGCCTCCCGCTCGTCGTACTCCCCGGAGAGCAGCGTGCGCACCTCGGTGGCCTCTATATCGGCGCGCAGTGCCTTGAGTTCGGCGTCGGCCTCGGCGAGGGTGTCGGCTTCGCCCTCCTCGGTGGCGAGTTCGTAGAGCACCGGCAGGTCGTCGAGGCGCTGGCGCAGCTCCTCGATGCGGCGTAGCTCCCCCTGGGTGTGGGACAACTCGCTGGTCACCCGCTGGGCGCGGGCCTGGTCGTCCCACAGGTTGGGGTCGGAGGCCTCCTGCTCCAGCTTCTGGATGCGGGTGCGCAGACCGTTCACATCGAGCACCCGCTCCACCGTGGTCAGGGTGGAGTCAAGGGCGGCGATATCGGCTTGACGGTCGGGTTCCACAGGGGCCCACGTTACCGGCCTCAACGTTTAGCATCAGGAGACCATCATGTGCACCGCGCGACTGCGGCCAGATTCTCCACAGCCCCTTGCGCCGCAGCCGGGCACGAGCAGAAGGCCTCACATATGCGCCCATACCATGTCGCGATCGTCGGATCCGGGCCGTCGGGATTCTTCGCCGCGTCCTCCTTGCTCAAGGCGGCCGACGCCTCGGAGGACATCGACGTGGCCGTCGACATGGTCGAGATGCTGCCGACGCCCTGGGGTCTGGTGCGCTCGGGCGTCGCGCCCGACCACCCGAAGATCAAGTCGATCAGCAAGCAATTCGAGAAGACCGCCGAAGACCCGCGGTTCCGCTTCTTCGGCAACGTGGTGGTGGGCGAGCACGTCGAGGCCGCCGAGCTCGCCGAGCGCTACGACGCCGTCATCTACGCCGTCGGGGCGCAGTCCGACCGCGCGCTGAACATCCCGGGCGAGGACCTGCCGGGCAGCGTCGCCGCCGTCGACTTCGTGGGCTGGTACAACGCGCACCCGAACTTCGAGCACTGCACCCCCGACCTGTCGGGCACCCGGGCGGTGGTCGTCGGCAACGGCAACGTGGCGCTGGACGTCGCGCGCATCCTGGTGACCGATCCCGACGAGCTGGCGCGCACCGACATCGCCGACCACGCCCTGGAGTCGCTGCGCCCGTGCGGTGTGGACGAAGTGGTGATCATCGGCCGGCGCGGCCCGCTGCAGACGGCGTTCACGACGCTGGAGCTGCGAGAGCTCGCGGACCTCGAACGGGTCGACGTGATCGTCGACCCGGCGCAGCTCGACGGCATCACCGACGACGACGCGGCCGCGGCGGGCAAGACGACCAAGCAGAACATCAAGGTGTTGCGCGACTACGCCCAGCGCGCCCCGCGGCCCGGGCATCGCCGAATTGTGTTCCGGTTCTTGACTTCTCCGATCGAGATCAAGGGCGAAGACCGGGTGGAAAGCATCGTGCTCGGCCGCAACGAGCTGGTCAGCGACGAGAGCGGCCGGGTGGCGGCCAAGGACACCGGCGAACGCGAGGAACTGCCGGCCCAATTGGTGGTGCGGTCGGTCGGCTACCGCGGCGTGCCCACGCCGGGGCTGCCGTTCGACGACAAGAGCGCGACCATCCCCAACACGGGCGGACGGATCGAGGGCAGCCGCAACGAATACGTCGTCGGGTGGATCAAGCGCGGGCCGACGGGCGTGATCGGCACCAATAAGAAGGACTCGCAGGACACCGTCGACACGCTGCTGGACGACCTCGCCGGCGCCGACGGTCTCGCGGACCTGCCCGCCGACCACGCCGACAGGCTGGCCGACTGGCTGGCGTCGCGCCAGCCGAAGCTGGTCACCTCGGCGCACTGGCAGGTCATCGACCGCCACGAGCGCGCGGCCGGCGAGCCGCACGGGCGTCCCCGCGTCAAGCTGCCGAACCTGGCCGAGCTGCTGCGCATCGGTCACGGCTGACCCGCGGGCATTCGGTCCTCAACCCGGTGGCTTTGGTCCCTATCCTTCGCCGAAGTACTGTCGCGACCCCCGCCGGGCGCGGTTGGATGGCTATGGCATCGCCGTCAAACCGGAGGGAGCTCGCCAGATGGCCGCTGAGCCGTTGTCCACGACGCAACAATCCGACCAACCGTCGACCCAGCCGCTGATCGGGAAGGGCTGGATCCAGGGCGTGGCCCTGGTGATGATCTTCGGCTTTCTCGTGATGGGCATCCTGGCGTACCGGACCTACACGGCGTCGATGCCGATGCCCGACAAGGTGGTCACCGAAACCGGCCAGGTGCTGTTCACCGCCGACGACATCACCAAAGGCCAAGAGCTGTACCAGGCTCGGGGGCTCATGGAGTACGGGTCGGTGCTCGGCCACGGCGCCTACCTGGGCCCGGACTACACGGCCGAATACCTGCGCCGGGCAACCGATGACGTCGCCGATCAGCTGCGGGCGCAGGGCATCACCGATACGCACGATCGGGTCGCCACCGAGTTCCGCACCAACCGCTACAACGCCGCGGACAAGACGCTGGTCTTCACCAACCGGCAGGCCACCGCGTTCGAGCACATCCAAAGCCAGTACGCGGCTTACTTCGGTGAGAACTCCACCAAATACGGCCTGCTGCCCCACCTGATCACCGACAAGACGCAGGTTCGCCAGCTGACGGCGTTCTTCGCCTGGACGGCGTGGGCGGCCGCGGCCGAACGTCCCGGCCACAGCTACACGTACACCAACAACTGGCCGGCCGAGAAGCGCGTCGACAACGGCCCGACCGCGCCGGTGATCGTGTGGTCGGCGCTGTCGCTGATCGCCCTGCTGGGCGGCATCGGGATCATGTTCGCCGTCTACGGGCGCTGGAGCCAGAAGGTGGGCTGGCACAGCGCCGAATCGTCGACGCTGTCGTTCCGCCAGCCCGGCGACGTGAGCCTGACACCCGCGCAGCGGGCCTGCATCTGGTTCTTCGCGATCGTGTCGGTGCTGTTCTTGGCGCAGACGCTGCTGGGTGCGGCGGCCGAGCACTACCGCGCCGACCTGTCGACGTTCTTCGGACTGGACCTGGCCCGCGTGCTGCCCTACAACCTCGCCCGCACCTGGCACCTGCAGCTGGCGCTGTTCTGGACCGCGGCGGCATTTCTGGCGGGCGGCATCTTCCTGGTGCCGTTCATCGCCCGCCGGGAGCCCAAACGTCAGGCCGTGCTGGCCTACGTGCTGCTGGGTGCGGTCGCCGTGGTGGTGTTCGGCTCGCTGATCACCGAGGCGCTGTCGATCTACGGCGTGATCCCGGCGGGCGGGCTGCTCTCCCAGCAGTGGGAGTACCTCGACCTGCCGCGGTTGTGGCAAATCCTGCTGATCATCGGGATGTTCGTGTGGATCGCGATCATCTGGCGGGGCATGCGGGCCCGGCTCAAGGGCGAGTCGAAGATGAACATGCCGTGGCTGTTCTTCTTCTCCGGGCTGGCCATTCCCGTGTTCTACGCCGTCGGGCTGCTGGCCAGCAGCGGCACCCACTACACCGTCGCGGACTTCTGGCGGTTCTGGGTGGTGCACCTGTGGGTCGAGGACTTCCTCGAACTGTTCACCACCGTGATGGTGGCGTACATGTTCGTGTTGCTGGGCGTGGTGCGGGAACGCATCGCGCTGGGCGTGATCTTCCTTGACGTGATCCTGTATTCGGCCGGCGGCGTCATCGGCACCATGCACCACCTGTACTTCTCCGGCACCCCGGTGGAGCACATGGCGCTGGGCGCCTTCTTCTCGGCCGCCGAGGTCATCCCGCTGACCTTCCTGACGGTCGAGGCGTGGGCGTTCTTGCAGCTGGGTGCGCGCCAGCAGTCCGGCGACGCCAACCCGTTCCCCCATCGCTGGGCGGTGATGTTCCTTGTCGCCGTTGGCTTTTGGAACTTCCTGGGCGCGGGCATCTTCGGCTTCCTGATCAACCTGCCGGTGGTGTCCTACTACCAGATCGGCACGGCGCTGACGGCCAACCACGGGCACGCGGCGATGATGGGCGTGTACGGCATGCTCGCGGTCGGCCTGGCCATGTTCGCGTTCCGCTACGTGATCCCGGCCGACAAGTGGCCCGAGAAGTTGGCGCGGATCTCGTTCTGGTGCATGAACATCGGCCTGGCGTGGATGGTGTTCGTCACCCTGCTACCGCTCGGCGTGCTGCAGCTGTATCACTCGGTCAACGACGGCTACTTCGAGGCGCGGTCGCTGGGCTACATCACCAAACCCGGCAACGCGGTGATCGAATGGCTGCGGATGCCGGGCGACATCATCCTGATCGTCGGCGGTGTACTGCCGTTCGTCTGGATCGCCTGGACCGCGCTGCGCAACTTCCGTTCGGGCACCACGGTCGACGAGCTGCCGGACCATCCGCTCTACACCGAGGCCGGGGCCGACGACGCCCGGGTTCCGGCGAAGGACTGACCGATGGCGCCGCCGGCCGCGTCGGTGTGGCTGATCGCCGGATACTCGCTGGCCTTGTTGGCGATCGGGTGGAGTTTCGACGGCATGGCGCGGCGCGCCTCCGTGCGCGCCGCGCGATGGCGTACCGGCCAGTTTCACTACCGGCCCGACCACGACGCCTGGGTATGCCCCGAGGACCATTGGCTGTGGCCCACCTCGTTCGACCCGCGGCACCGGGTGATGCGCTACCGGGCGCTGCCGGTGGTGTGCAACAGTTGCCCGGTGAAATCCAGTTGCACCACCTCGGAGCACGGCCGCGAGATCAGCCGCGAAATCGATCCGTGGCCACATTCGGACGCTGGGCGCTTCCACCGCGGAATCGCCTGCGCCGTGGCCGCGTTCGGGGTGGTGCTGCCGCTGGCGACGCTGATCGCCAGCCATTCGGCCAGTGAGACACTGATCTTGCTGGGCACGGTGGTGTTGGTCGTGCTCCTCGGGCTGCCGCTGGCCCAGCACCTCTGGAACACCCCGTCCAACGCGCCCGCACACCTGCCCCACCGCACCGCCCAGGAGGACGCGGTCGCCGCCGCGATCGACCGCTACTCCACCCGCTGGGGCGGCTGGGAAGGCAAGGAGGACAAGACGTCGTGACCGCATGGGTGATCACCGTCGTCGCCGTGGTCGTCGCGATCCTGGCCGTGCTCGCCGTGCTGTCGCTGGTGGTGCTGCGCGAGTACGAGCGCGGCGTCGTGTTCCGGGTGGGCCACGTACGACCGCTCTACAATCCCGGGCTGCGGTTCCTGATTCCCCTGATGGACAAGATGATTCGCGTCGATCAGCGGCTGGTGACGTTGACCATCCCGCCGCAGGAGGTGATCACGCGGGACAACGTGCCGGCCCGGGTCAACGCGGTCGTGATGTTCCAGGTGACCGACCCGCTGAAAGCCATTCTGGCGGTGGAGAACTACGCGGTGGCCACCTCGCAGATCGCGCAGACGACGCTGCGTTCGCTGCTGGGCCGCGCCGACCTGGACACCCTGCTCGCCCACCGTGAAGACCTCAACAGCGACCTGCGCACGATCATCGAGAAGATGACCGAACCGTGGGGCATCCAGGTGCGGGTGGTGGAGATCAAGGACGTGGAGATTCCCGAGTCGATGCAGCGGGCGATGGCCCGCGAAGCCGAAGCCGAACGCGAGCGCCGCGCGAAGGTGATCAACGCCCGGGGGGAACTGCAGGCGTCGGAGGAACTCCGCGAAGCCGCCGAAACCCTGTCCAAGAGCCCGGCATCGCTGCAGTTGCGTTATCTGCAGACGCTGCTGGAGCTCGGCGCGGATCAGAATTCCACGGTGGTCTTCCCGCTGCCGGTGGACATCATCACGCCGTTTCTGCGGCACCCCGAGATATTGCAGGGCATCGCCGACGACTTCACCAACCGTGGATGAGCGCCCGCGACGGCATTCCCGATGCGGTGCGAACGCTCAATCCCGGCTACTTCGCACTGGTGATGGCCACCGGCATCGTGTCGGTCGCCATGTATCACCATCACGCCTACGCCCTGTCGGTGGCCCTGCTCTGGCTGGCCGGCGCCGAGCTGGTCGTCCTGACCGTGCTGACGGCGGCCCGAATTGTCGTTTTTCGCAGTGAGTTCGCGAAGGATCTGGCCGATCCCGGCCGCGCGTTCGCCATGTTCACGTTCGTCGCCGCCGTCGACGTGGTGGGCACCCGGCTCGCCCTGGACGCCCACCACGGCGCCGCGCTCACGCTGCTGACCATCGGCTGGATCTTCTGGCTCGTCCTCGGCTACGTCGTGCCCTGGACGGCGGTGCTGCACAGCGCCCGCGCGCCCGCACTGCAACGCGCCAACGGCACCTGGTTCACCTGGGTGGTCGCCAGCCAGTCGATCGCCGTGCTCGCCGCGGTGCTGCAACCGGCCATCGGATCCGGACGGCGAGAGCTGGCGCTGCTGGCGGTGTTCTCCTGGTCGGTCGGCGTCTTCCTCTACGGCGCCGCGGGCGTTTTCGTCACCGCCCGGTTGTTCGTCTACCCGCTGCGGCCGGAGGACCTCGGTCCCCCCTACTGGGTCGCCATGGGCGCCACGGCGATCACCGTGCTGGCCGGCGCCCGCATCGTGGAGATGGCCAACGCGCCGATGGTGGCGGCCACCCGCGGGCTGATCGCCG
This sequence comes from Mycobacterium sp. NGS63, assembly GCF_059812295.1. NCBI lineage: Bacteria > Bacillati > Actinomycetota > Actinomycetes > Mycobacteriales > Mycobacteriaceae > Mycobacterium > Mycobacterium sp. NGS63. Next base: position 188,360 of record NZ_JCALCJ010000004.1, on the reverse strand, counting down.
GAATGTCGGTGGTGTTCTGGGCATTCGGCAGCTGGCTGATCCCCCCGCTGATCGCCGCGGGGGTGTGGCGCCACGTCGTGCACCGCATCCCGCTGCGCTATGAGGCCTCGCTGTGGAGCGTGGTGTTCCCGCTGGGGATGTACGGGGTGGGCGGCCACTACCTCGGGCAGGCCGACGAGCTGCCCATCGTGCACACCATCGGCGACGTGCAGAGCTGGATCGCGTTGGCGGCGTGGGCCGTGACGTTCTGCGCCATGGTGCATCACGTGGTGGTGACCGTCGGCCTCGGCCGCCGGCGAGGGCTGGCCGAGTCCACGCCAACCCCTTAGCCGGGCCATTGTCGAATTTGGCGATTTTCAGTCGCCCTGACCCGCTTGGCATTTCACCCTAAATTCCAGTACGAACCGGCACCGGGCGCCTACATTTTTATGACCGCCGCCGATGGAGGCGGGTTGACCAGGCACACCACAGGGAGATTTGACAATGGATTACGTCTTTTTTCCGCCGGAGATCAATTCCGCGAGAATCTACAGCGGCCCGGGATCCGGGTCGCTGATGGCGGCCGCGGGAAGCTGGGATTCGGTGTCCGCCGAATTGGGCACGACCGCCGAGACCTATGGTTCCGTGCTCTCGTCGCTGACCGGTTTGCATTGGCACGGACCGGCATCGGCGTCGATGACGGCCGCGGCCGCGCCCTACGTCGAGTGGCTGACCGCGACCGCGCGGCAGACCAAGCAGACGGCCATGCAAGCAAGGGCGGCCGCGGCGGCGTTCGACCAGGCGTTTGCGATGACCGTGCCCCCACCCGTGATCGCGGCCAATCGCGTTCAGCTGCAGGCGCTGATCGCGACGAACTTCTTCGGCCAGAACACCTCGGCGATCGCGGCCACCGAGGCGCAGTACGCCGAGATGTGGGCACAGGACGCCACCGCGATGAACGGCTACGCCGTCAGTTCCGCGGCGGCGACCCGGTTGGCGTCGTTCGTGTCCCCGCAGCAGACGACCAACCCGGACGGGGTGGAGGCGCAAACCGCGGCGGCCAACCAGGCGGCCGGCGACCCGCTCTCCGACCTGTACTCGACGTTGTCGCAGTTGACGTCGCAGATGCGCAACGGGCTGTTCAATCTGTTGGACCTCAGTCCCGTTCCCCTGACCCCGAACGGCATCAACATCTTGGACTCCATACAGCTCGTGAACACGGCGATGCAGGGCACCGGAACCATGGCGGGGATGCCGGCGTCGCTCAGCGCCAACACGGCCAATCTCTTCGGCATCCAAGCCAACATGGCGTACCTGTCCGGCCTGGGGACGCCCGCCCCCGCGCTCGGGCCCATCGGGCTCGGCGAATTGCGGAGCGCCGCCAGCACGACGGGGCTGGGCGGGCTGCCCAACGCGATCACCGTGAGCATGGGTAGGGGCAATGCGATCGGACCGATGTCGGTGCCCGCGAGTTGGTCCGCGCCGTCCACCGGTCACGTCGCGCCGCTGCAGCCGGCCGGCCTGACCACCCTTTCCGGCACCGACGAGGCGGCCGCGTCCGGCTACCCGGGCGTCCCCGGCATGCCCGCCGCGGGCCGCGCCTCGGGCGTCCTCCCCCGCTACGGAACCCGGCTCACCGTGATGACGCGGCCCCCCGCGGGCGGCTAGGCGGCCGGCGGTTCGGCCGGCGCGAGCCTCCAGTTGTCGGGATTCTTGGGCGAATACACCACCGGCAGCAGCTGGCCCATCGCCGGCCAGTGCTCGACGTCGACCTCCATGCGCTGATACACGGCGTACTCGCTGACCGTGGGCCCGCTGATGACACCGGCGATCGTGACGTATTGCCGGCCGGCGGCGTCGGGCCGCGGGCTGACGCCGGTCACCAGCAGCGTGCCGCTGGCCAGCTCACCGCGCGGGCCGCGCGGGACGAACCGTTGGGCCAGGATGACCGCGAGGACCGCGACGAGCAGGATCAGCAGCCCGAATTCCCACACCCGGCCATGGTAGGACTGCCTGATGAGTCGCGACGATCTGGAACTGGCGCTGGCGCTGGCCGACCGCGCGGACGCGCTGACCTCCACCCGGTTCGGCGCGCTCGACCTGCGCGTCGACACCAAACCCGACCTGACGCCGGTGACCGACGCCGATCGCGCGGTCGAAACCGAATTGCGCGGCGCATTGAGCCACGAACGGCCGCGGGACAGCGTCGTCGGCGAGGAGTTCGGCGGAACCGCCACTTTCCGCGGGCGGCAATGGATCATCGATCCGATCGACGGCACCAAGAATTTCGTGCGCGGGGTGCCGGTGTGGGCCAGCCTGATCGCGTTGCTCGAGGACGGCGTGCCGTCGGTCGGCGTGGTGAGCGCGCCTGCGCTGCGGCGCCGTTGGTGGGCGGCGCGTGACCGGGGCGCATTCGCCGCGGTCGACGGCGGCTCGCCGCGAAAACTGTCGGTTTCCTCGGTGGCACAGCTGGATTCGGCCAGCCTCTCGTTCTCCAGCCTGTCGGGGTGGGCGCAACGCGGCCTGCGCGATCGCTTCATTCAGCTGACGGACACGGTCTGGCGGGTCCGGGCCTACGGCGACTTCCTGTCCTATTGCCTGGTCGCCGAGGGGGCGGTCGACATCGCCGCCGAGCCCGAGGTGTCGGTGTGGGATCTGTCGCCGCTGGACATCCTGGTGCGCGAGGCCGGTGGCACGTTCACCGCCCTGGACGGCACGGCCGGCCCGCACGGCGGCGACGCCGTGGCGACCAACGGCCTGCTGCACGACCGCGTGCTGCAGGCGCTGGCGCTGTGAATTAGTTAACAAGTGTTCTCTGCGATCTTACTCCGGAGTAAGATAGGCTTATCCGCGTCGCCCAACTACCGAGGCAGCTGACATGACCGACACCGGTTCACAACAGAAATCCCAAGCCAACCGCTCGCGCTTCCGGCGGCGCGGCCGCAAGTCGGGCGTCGGGCTGCAGCCGCACAAGCGCACGGGCATCGACATCGCCCTGGCGCTGCTCACCCCGCTGGTCGGGCAGGAGTTCTTGGACAAATACCATCTGCGCGACCCGCTCAACCGGGGCCTGCGCTACGGCACCAAGACGATCTTCTCGACCGCGGCCGCCACGTCGCGCCAGTTCAAGCGGGTGCAGAGCCTGCGGGGCGGGCCGACGCGGCTCAAGTCCAGCGGCAAGGACTACTTCGACCTGACGCCCGACGACGAGCAGAAGATGATCGTCGAGACCCTCGACGAGTTCGCCGCCGAGGTGCTGCGCCCCGCGGCGCACGACGCCGACGAGGCCGCGACCTACCCGCCGGACCTGATCGCCAAGGCCGCCGAGCTGGGCATCACCGCGATCAACATCCCCGAGGATTTCGAGGGCATCGCCGCACACCGGTCCAGCGTCACCAACGTGCTGGCGGCCGAGGCGCTCGCCTACGGCGACATGGGCCTGGCGTTGCCGATCCTGGCCCCCGGCGGCGTGGCGGCGGCGCTGACGCATTGGGGCAGCGCCGACCAGCAGGCCACCTACCTGCACGAGTTCGCCGGCGAGAACGTGCCGCAGGCCTGCGTGGCCATCGCCGAACCCCAGCCGCTGTTCGACCCCACCCGGTTGAAGACCACCGCGGTGCGCACCCCGAGCGGCTACCGGCTCGACGGTGTGAAGTCGTTGGTGCCCGCCGCGGCCGACGCCGAGCTGTTCATCGTCGGCGCGCAGCTGAACGGCAAGCCGGCGCTGTTCATCGTCGAGTCGTCCACCAAAGGCCTTACCGTCAAGGCAGATCCGAGCATGGGCATCCGCGCGGCGGCCCTGGGCCAGATCGAGCTGTCCGGGGTGACGGTGCCGCTAGGTGCGCGGCTGGGCGAGGACGAGGCGTCCGACGACGACTACTCCGAGGCGCTCGCGCTGTCCCGGCTGGGCTGGGCGGCGCTGGCGGTTGGCACCTCGCACGCGGTGCTCGACTACGTCGTCCCCTACGTGAAGGAACGCGAGGCCTTCGGCGAGCCCATCGCGCACCGGCAGGCCGTGGCCTTCATGTGCGCCAATATCGCCATCGAACTGGACGGGCTGCGACTGATCACCTGGCGCGGCGCCGCGCGCGCCGAGCAGGGCCTGCCGTTCACACGTGAGGCGGCGCTGGCCAAGCGGCTGGGCGCCGACAAGGGCATGCAGATCGGCCTGGACGGCGTGCAACTGCTCGGCGGCCACGGCTTCACCAAGGAACACCCGGTCGAGCGCTGGTACCGCGACCTGCGGGCCATCGGCGTCGCCGAGGGCGTTGTCGTAATTTAACTCGAGGCGAAAGACCAATCATGGCAATCAATCTGGAACTTCCCCGCAAGCTGCAAGCCGTGGTCGTCAAGACGCACCAGGGCGCCGCGGAGATGATGCGGCCGATCGCCCGCAAGTACGACCTGAAGGAACACGCCTACCCGGTCGAACTCGACACCCTGTTCAACCTGTTCGCGGGAGCCTCGGAATCAATCGAATTCGCCGGCGCCGACGCGCTGCGGGACGACGACGAGGATCGGGGCAAGAACCACAACGGCGCCAACATGGCGGCGCTGCTGCAGACGCTGGAGGCCTGCTGGGGCGACGTCGCGATGATGCTGTCGGTCCCCTACCAGGGCCTGGGCAACGCGGCGATCTCCGCGGTCGCCACCGACGAACAGCTGCAGCGCCTGGGCCAGGTGTGGGCGGCGATGGCCATCACCGAGCCCGGCTTCGGATCCGACTCGGCGGCGGTGTCGACCACCGCCAAGCTGGACGGCGACGAGTACCTCATCAACGGCGAGAAGATCTTCGTCACCGCCGGCTCGCGCGCCACCCACATCGTGGTGTGGGCCACGCTGGACAAGTCGCAGGGCCGCGCGGCGATCAAGTCGTTCATCGTCCCGCGCGACCACCCCGGCGTCACCGTCGAACGGCTCGAGCACAAGTTGGGCATCAAGGGGTCGGATACCGCTGCCATTCGCTTTGACAACGTCCGCATCCCCAAGGACAACCTGCTGGGCAACCCCGAGATCGAGGTCGGCAAGGGCTTTTCCGGGGTGATGGAGACCTTCGACAACACCCGGCCGATCGTTGCCGCCATGGCGATCGGGGTCGGCCGCGCCGCGCTGGAGGAGATCCGCACGATCCTCACCGAGGCCGGGGTCGAGATCTGCTACGACAAGCCGGCGCATGCCCAGAGCGCGGCGGCGGCCGAGTTCCTGCGGATGGAGGCCGACTGGGAGGCCAGCTACCTGCTGGCGCTGCGCGCCGCGTGGCAGGCCGACAACAAGATTCCCAACTCCAAAGAGGCGTCGATGAGCAAGGCCAAGGCCGGGCGGATGGCCAGCGACGTCACCCTCAAGTCCGTCGAATTGGCCGGCACCGCAGGCTATTCCGAACAGTCACTGCTGGAGAAGTGGGCGCGCGACTCGAAGATCCTGGACATCTTCGAGGGCACCCAGCAGATCCAGCAGCTGGTGGTCGCCCGCCGCCTGCTGGGGCTGTCGTCGTCCGAGCTCAAGTAGCGGGCGACAGGCAAGCGCCCAGATATGTCGGCCGCCCGACCTAGCATGCGGCCATGACGAACTGGATCAATACGGTCAGCCGTGACCATGTCGAGGTCGGGGTGCGCGGTCGCTTCACCCAGGCCAACCACGGCAAACTCAACATGCTGCGCAGGATGGCGCGTGGCGACTGGACCATCTCCTATTCACCCAAGAGCGAGTACCCAGATGGCAGGCCACTTCAGGCGTTCACCGCCATAGGCCGAGTCGCCGACGATGAGCCGTATCAGGCGAAGGTGATGTCCGACTTCCATCCGTGGCGTCGCAACGTGGACTTCCTCGTGTGCACCGAGACACCGATCCGACCACTGATCGATCAACTCGACTTCATCGAGGACAAGGGACGGTGGGGATACAAGTTCCGGTTCGGCGTATTCAAGATCAGCGATCACGACCTGGGCGTGATCCGCGCGGCGATGACCGGCGCGGAAATTGCATAACCAGTCCTACACTGGATCCGTGCTACACAGGGTTTGTTGATGGGAAATTTGACGCTGAGCATTGACGACGAGCTGTTGCAGCGGGCGCGGATGCGCGCGCTCGAATTGCGAACGACGGTCAACGCGCTGGTTCGCGCCTACTTGGAAAGCTTCGTCGGCGAAAACCCTGCTAGGCAGGCGGTCACGGAGTTCCTTGCGATCTCCGACACCGTCCAAGCCTCCAGCGGCCCCCAAGGCCGTACCTGGACGCGCGAGGAGTTGCATGCCAGGTAAGACTTTCCTGGACACCAACGTATTCGTCTACGCCGTGGACGATGCGCACCGAGACAAGAAGCAGACTGCGCGGGCATTGCTCACGAAGACAGCCGATGTCGTGTGGTATCCGCCCAGGTTTTGAGCGAGTTCTACGCGACGATCACCCGCAAACTCCAGACCGCTGTTCCGCCCGACACCGCTACCGAAATGGTGCGCCGATTGGCGCGGCTTCCATGTGTAGCCATCGATGCGCACCTGGTTCAGGCCGCAATTGACGCCGGACAACGCTGGCGGCTGTCCCATTGGGATGCGTTGGTGATCGAGGCCGCGCGACAAGCGGGATGCACTCGCGTCCTCACCGAGGACCTTGACGCCGGCGCTGTTTACCGCGGCGTGGCGATCGAAAATCCCTTCCGAAACGAGTGAGCGCCGTGGACGGTTTGTCGCCCGAGGTTTCGGCCCACCGCACGAAATACGCCGTCAGCTGACCGGTCCGCACGATCTCGCCGCGTCACGTAGCGATCGGGCGCGGGGGGTCGACCTCGTCGCCAGGACCGAGCAGGTCTAGCTGCCACCACTGGACGTCGTGCCAGGCGCCGTATTTCCACCCGACGCGCCGGTAGTGGCCGGCCGGCCGAAAGCCGAACGTCTCGTGGAACGCGTTACTGGCCTGGTTGGGTTGGGCGATGCCAGCGAAGGCCCGCCGGAATCCACGTTCGGTGAGCCTGCGCAGCAGCTCGGCGTAGAGCATCCGGCCGCCGCCCTCGCCCAGCCGTGACCGCGCGACGTAGATGCTGGTCTCGACCGACCACTGATATGCGGCGCGCGAATTGAACTGGTGCGCATAGGCATAGCCGACAACGTCACCGTCGGCCTCGAGCACCAGCCATTCGTGCCTGGATTGCGCGCCGGCGATGCGGTCGGCCATTTCCTCGACCGTCGGCACCTCCACCTCGAAACTGATCGCGGTGTCCCGCACGTACGGACCGTAGATGTCGACGCAGGCGGCGGCGTCGGCGGCGGTGGCGGGCCGGACGGGCATCATGCGACCCACCGTTGCGCCGAGTGTGCAGCTGTTGCGAAAAAATCGCGAATTTTTCGCACTGGCTTCACGTTCGGCGAAACCTATGCGGCGATGGCGTTCAGGTGCTCGCGGGTGTCGCCGTCCAGCTCGATCGACGCGACGCCCATGTTCTCCTCCAGGTGCCCCACCGACGAGGTGCCCGGGATCAGCAGCACGTTGGGCGCCACGCCCAGCGTCCACGCCAGCGCGACCTGCGCAGGCGTGCGGCCGAGTCGCTGCGCGGCGTCGACCACCACCGGGTGAGTCAGCACCGGGTTCGGCTGCACGAAGGCCGCCCCCAGGGGAAAGAACGGGACGAACGCGATCCCCTGCCGCGTGCACTCTTCGAGCACCGGGGCCGAGTCGCGGTGAACAAGGTTGAAAGCGTTTTGCACGCAGGCGATTTCGGTGCGCCCCAGGGCGTGCAGCAGGTGCTCACGCTTGACGTTGCTCAGCCCGATGCCGCCGATCAATCCCGCCTCGCGGGCGTCGATCAGGGCCGACAGCTGGTCGTCGAACAGCTGGTCGGGCCCGTCGCTCTCGAAGATCCTCAGGTTGACCGCGGCCAGCCGGTCGGCGCCGAGGGCGCGCAGGTTGGTTTCGATGTCGCGGCGCAGGTCGGCGGGTTCGCTGACCGGTAGCCAGGCGCCGGTGTCGTCGCGGCACCCGCCGACCTTGCTCACCAGCGCCAGGTTGTCGGGGTACGGGTGCAGCGCCGCACGGATGAGCTCGTTGGCGACGTCGGGCCCGTAGAACTGGGCCGTGTCGATGTGGTCGACGCCCAACTCGACCGCCCGGCGCAGCACGGCGAGCGCCTCGTCGCGGTCCCGCGGCGGGCCGAACGCGTTCGGCCCGGGCAACTGCATCGCGCCGAAGCCGATGCGGGCTACGGAGAAACCACCGAGCGGAAAGGAATCCATGCGCTGAGGTTAGTAGGCTGGTCGGGCATCGACGACGGAGGTGGCATGCGCGCTGCACGGGTGACCCGGCTGGATGGTCCGGACGCGATCGAGGTGGGCGAGGTCGACGAACCCTCGGGTGACGGTGTGGTGGTCGAGGTGCACGCCGCCGGCGCGGCATTCCCCGACGCGCTGCTGACCCGCGGCCTGTATCAGTACCGGCCGGAGCCGCCGTTCGTGCTCGGGGCGGAGATCGCCGGCGTGGTGCGCTCGGCCCCCGCCGGCGCGCACGTACGCGAAGGCGACCGCGTCGTCGGGCTGACGATGCTGGCGGGCGGCATGGCCGAGGTCGCGATCCTGCAGCCCGACCGCGTGTTCAAGCTCCCCGACAATGTCAGCTTCGAGGCGGGCGCGGGCCTGCTGTTCAACGACCTGACGATGTACTTCGCGCTGACCGTGCGGGGCCGGCTGGCCCAGGGCGAGACGGTGCTGGTGCACGGCGCCGCCGGCGGGATCGGGACGTCGACGCTGCGGCTGGCGTCGCTGTTGGGGGCGTCGCGCACCATCGCGGTCGTCAGCACCGAGGCCAAGGCCGACGTCGCGACGGCCGCCGGCGCCACCGATGTGGTGCTGGCCGAGGGATTCAAGGACGCGGTCAAGGAGCTCACCGGCGGCCGCGGCGTCGACATGGTGGTCGACCCGGTCGGCGGCGACCGGTTCACCGATTCCCTGCGCTCGCTGGCGCCGGGCGGGCGGCTGCTCGTCATCGGTTTCACCGGCGGGGAGATTCCGACCGTGAAGGTGAACCGGCTGCTGCTCAACAACATTGACGTCGTCGGCGTGGGCTGGGGGGCCTGGACGGCGACGCACCCCGACGCGCTGGCCGAGCAGTGGGCCGGGCTGGAAGGCCTTTTGAGCTCCGGGCGGCTGGCCGCGCCCGCGCCGGAAGTCTACCCGCTGGAGCAGGCCGCCGCGGCGGTCGCGTCGCTCGAGAACCGCACCGCCAAGGGGAAAGTCGTTCTCCGCGTTCGCGATTGAGCGCCGACGACGATGACCCGCTGATGCTCGTCGTCAATCCTGTAGAGGACGCGATAGGTGCCGCGTCGAGCACTATGGCGATCATGCAACGGCGGTCGGAGCAACTTCCCAACGCGGTGAGGATTTTCCAGCAGCGGACCGATGATGAACTCGTACGCAGCGAACGCCACTGCTTCGGGAAGTTGTTCGGCTAATTGCCTACGGGCGGTCGGCGCGATGATCAACTCATACCGCGGCGTGGTCACTTCCCGGCTCGGCGCGCTTGCATCGCCGAGGTCAGGCTGTCCAGGTCCTCCCCTTCGCCGCAGGCCAGTTCGGCATCAGCCTGACCGAGTGCACTCAGCGCCGCCGGGTCGGACAACACCGCAATGGTTTCCTCAAGGGACTCCAGATCGTCGACGGCGAGAAGTACCGCTGCCGGACGCCCATGCACGGTAACCGTGATCCGTTCGTGCTGATCGCCGACGCGGGCTACCAGCTCCGATAGGTGGGCTTTCGCGTCGGCGAGCGAGCTAACCTCCGACATAGTCATAAGTATGACTAGTCGGTTGTCCCCCGTCCAGGAAGGGGCGCCGAGCCCTTGCGCCCCGCTGAAAGAAAAGTAATGTTACTTTCAGTTTTGTCCCAGACACCCCGGAGTTGCCCATGGAATCCTTCATTCACTTGCGCAAAGGCAAAACACCGCGGCGGCTGCACGCCGATCTGGACGGGCTCAAGGACGACGAGCTGGGGCGGGGCGGGTTCACCGGCCGCACGGCCAACATGTACCGCCGCAACGACCCCACCGCCTACCGGGCGGCCGGGCCGCTGCGGCCCATCGACGTGCTCGCGAGCGAGCTGAAGCCCAGCGACGCCACCGACGCCGACGGCGGGCCGCTGCTGATGTTTCACAACGACGACTGCCGGATCCTGTTGAGCCGCCGCCACGAGCCGATGCCGTTCTACGCCCGCCACGTCGACGGCGACCTGCTGTGCTTCGTGCATCGGGGCGCCGGGCTGCTGGAGACCGAGTTCGGGCCGCTGCGCTACCGGGAGGGCGACTGGGTCTACATCCCCAAGGCGTGCACCTGGCGCCAGGTGCCCGACGGCGAGACCACGCTGCTGATGATCGAGGCCACCGACGAGTTCCGGGTGCCGCCGCCCGGCGCGCTGGGTCGCCACTTTCCCTTCGACCCGTCGCAGGCCACCATTCCCGAGCCGGCCCCCATCGACGACGACGGGCGCGACGAGTACGAGGTCCGGCTTTTCCATGACGGTGGCCCGACTACGCTTTTCTACCAACACAATCCGCTCGACGTGGAAGGCTGGCGCGGTGACAACTTCGCGTTCACGTTCAACATCGCCGACTACAACGTGGTCACCTCCGACAGCGTCCACCTGCCGCCGACGGTCCACCTGTTCATGCAGGCCACCGGCGTCTACGTGATGAACTTCCTGCCCAAGCCGGCCGAGGGCGTCCCGGGCACCGAACGCACGCCGTGGTATCACCGCAACGTGGACTACGACGAGATCGCCTTCTTCCACGGCGGTTCGCTCTACGGCATCCCGATGCCGCCGGGCCTGATTTCGCATGCGCCGCAAGGGGTTCACCACGGCGCGCCGGAGAAGGCGCGGGAACGCGCGCGCCGCAAGTTCGACGAGCATTCGCGAGTGGACTGGCAGGTGATCGCCGTCGATACCCGCCGGCGGCTGACGCCGTCCGCCGAGGTACTCGCCCACGACCTGGGACAGCACTGACATGAGGACGGTTGTGAAACACGAATACGAGCGCATCCCCTATCTCGTTGCCTTTCAGAACAATTCGGGTGTCCGCGACGTCTACGGCGGGCTGGCCGAGATCACCGTGCTGGAGAGCTATCTGCTCAAGCCGAAGGACAGGCCGTCGGACACCGTGCTGGTGTTCATGCACCCGATCGGCGGCGGCGCCTACCTGCCGATGATCAACGCGCTGGCCCGCGCCGGCCACCACGTCATCTACTGCAACAGCCGGTTCCGCGGCACGGACTCGGCGCTGCTGATGGAAAAGGTGGTCGAGGACCTCGGCGAGTGCATCAAGGACGCCAAGAACCGGCTGGGCTATACCAAGGTGGTGCTGGCCGGCTGGAGCGGGGGCGGCTCGCTGTCGATGTTCTACCAGCAGCAGGCCCAGAAGCCGACCGTCACGTCGAGCCCGTCCGGTGACGGCCCCGACCTGACGCAGCTCGACCTGACCCCGGCCGACGGCATCATGCTGCTGGCCGCCCACATCAGCCGGCACCGCACGCTCACCGAATGGCTGGACGCGTCGATCCTCGACGAAACCGACCCGACCAAGCGCGATCCCGAGCTGGATCTGTACAACCCCGACAACCCCAACCAGCCGCCCTACACCCAGGAGTTCGTCGACCGCTACCGGCAGGCGCAGATCGACCGCAACCGCCGCATCACCGCGTGGGTCCACGAAAAGCTGACCGAACTCAAAGCCGCCGGGCGCCCCGATGACGAGTTCGGGTTCGTCGTGCACGGCACCATGGCCGACCCGCGCTGGCTCGACCCGGCCGTCGATCCCAACGAACGCACCCCGGGAACCTGCTATCTGGGCGATCCGCAGGTGGTGAACATGAGCCCCGTAGGGCTGGCCCGCTTCTGCACGCTGCGCGGCTGGCTGTCGCAGTGGAGCTACGACGAGGCCCGTGGCGACGGGGTCGACTGCGGGCCCGACCTCGCGGTCCCGGCGCTGGTGATCGGTAACCTGGCCGACGACGCCTGCACGCCCAGCCACACCCGCCGCCTCTTCGAGGCGATCGGGCACCCCGACAAGGAGATACACGAAATCCCCGGCGCCACACACTATTACGCGGGCCCCGACCAGCGCGACAAGCTGCGCGCCGCCGTCGACATCGTCACCGATTGGCTGGTCCGTCACGACTTCGCGAGCAAACAGTGACGGGACCGCTTGACGGTGTCAGGGTACTCGAACTGGGCACCCTGATCGCCGGGCCGTTCGCCGGGCGGCTGCTCGGCGACATGGGCGCCGACGTCATCAAGGTCGAGCCGCCGGGCGCGCCGGACCCGTTGCGCACCTGGGGCCAGGCCGAACTGGACGGCCACCACGTCTTCTGGACGGTGCACGCGCGCAACAAGCGGGCCGTCACGCTCGACCTGCGCAAGCCCCGCGGGCGTGAGCTGTTCTTAGACCTGGTCGCGAAATCCGACATCGTGGTGGAAAACTTCCGCCCGGGCACGCTGGAGAAGTGGAACCTCGGCTACGACGCGCTGTCCGAGCGCAACCCGGGCATCATCCTGGTGCGGGTGTCCGGCTACGGGCAAACCGGGCCCGAGGCGCACAAGGCCGGCTACGCCTCGGTGGCCGAGGCCGCCAGCGGGCTGCGGCACCTCAACGGCTTTCCCGGCGGGCCGCCGCCCCGGCTGGCGCTGTCGCTCGGCGACAGCCTGGCCGGCATGTTCGGCGCCCAGGGCGCGCTGGCCGCACTGTACCGCCGCGGCATCACCGGGCGCGGGCAGGTGGTCGACGTCGCGCTGACCGAATCATGTTTGGCCGTACAGGAATCCACCATCCCCGACTACGACGTCGGCGGCGTGGTGCGCGGGCCCTCGGGCACGCGGCTAGAGGGCATCGCGCCGTCCAACATCTACCGCAGCGCCGACGGCTCCTGGGTGGTGATCGCCGCCAACCAGGACACCGTGTTCGTCCGGCTCAGCAAGGCGATCGGCCGCCCGGAACTGGCCACCGACGACCGATTCGCCACCCACGTCGCCCGCGGCCGCAACCAGGACGAACTGGACAAGATCATCGGGGCGTGGGCCGCCGAGCGGCAGCCCGGCGAGATCATCGAAACCCTGTCCGCCGCAGGCGTGATCACCGGCCCCATCAACACCGTCGCCGAGGTGGTCGACGACCCGCAGCTGCGGGCACGCGGCATGCTGGTCGACCACTACGACGAACGCATCGGGCGCAACGTCCTGGGACCCGGCATCGTGCCGGTGCTCTCCGAATCGCCGGGCGCCGTGCGCAACGCCGGGCCCGCGCGCCCGGGACAGCACAACGACGACGTCTACCTCGGGCTGCTGGGCAAGACCGCCGACGAGCTCGAGGCGCTTCGGGCCGGGGAGGTGCTATGACCCACGTCGACATTCGCGAGGTGTCCCTGCGCGACGGCCTGCAGATCGAACAGCCAATCCCGTTGGCCGCCAAGCTGGAACTGCTGGCGGCCGTGGCCGCCACCGGGGTGCGGGAAGTCGAGGCCACCGCCTTCGTGTCCCCGACGAAGGTGCCGTCGATGGCCGACGCCGCCGAACTCGCCGCACGCCTGCACGACTACCCCGACATCGAGTTCTCCGCCCTGGTGGCCAGCCCTAACGGCGCCAAGCGGGCCGTCGCGGCCGGGCTGCGTTCCATCGAGTACGTGGTGGCCGCCGACGACACGTTCAGCCAGGCCAACGTCGGGCGCACCAGCGCGGAGGCCACCGAAGCGATCGACGACATCGTCGCCATCGCCCACGACGCCGGCGTCACCGTCGAGGTCGTCATCGCCACCGCCTGGGACTCGCCGTTCGAGGGCCCCACCCCGCCGCAGCGGGTGCTCGACATCGCCGCGGCCGCCCGCGACCGCGGTGCGGACCGCCTGTCGATCGCCGACACCATCGGCACCGCCACGCCGGGGCGGGTGAGTTCGCTGATCTCCCAACTGCGCCCGGTGATCGGCGACATGCCGCTGGGCGGGCACTTCCACAACACCCGCGGCGCCGGCCTGGCCAGCGCGTATGCGGCGGTCGGCGCCGGGGTCACCCGGCTCGACGCCTCGGTCGGCGGGCTGGGCGGCTGCCCCTTCGCGCCGGGCGCCACCGGCAACATCGCGACCGAGGACCTGGTCTACCTGCTGACCGACAGCGGTATTGGTGTCGACGTCGACCTGCGGGCCGCCATCGCCGCGGCCGAGGTCGCCAAATCCGTTGTGGGCCATGACCTGCCGAGCTCGCTGTTGCGCGCCGGCGACCGGATGCGGACCTGATGCCGGCCGAACCCTCGACCGTCAAGGGCCGCCAGACCAGGCAGGCCATCGAGCAGGCGGCCCGAAAACTGTTCGCCGAACGCGGTTTTCACGGCACCACCCTGGCCGACATCACGTCGGCCGCGGGCAAGTCGCCCGCCGTGTTCTACCGGTATTTCGCCGACAAGGAGGACCTGCTGGCCGCACTGGCGGAGTCGTTTCTGCACGAGGTCGTGGCGCCGTCTGGGTTGAGCCTCGAACTGCCGCAGTCACCGGACGACGACGCGTTCTTCACGTCGGTGGTGACCGGGTACTGGAACATGTTCAAGCAGAACATCGGCATCATGATCGCGGTGGCCCAGCTGGCCGCCACCCAGCGGCGCTTCGCGGCCGTCCAGAACGAATTCCGACGCTTCGGCATGGACATCGTGGCCGCCTCGGTGCGCCGCGCCCAGGAGCAGGGCTACGGGGCCGAACTCCACCCGCAACACACCGCCGCGGCCATCGCGCTGCTGTTCGAGAACTTCACCACCGTGTTCGTCGGCACCTCGGCCTCCGGGGGCCTGGGCGTCAAAATCAGCGACGCGGAGGCCGTCGCGACGCTGGCGACGGTCTGGAAGCGCACCCTCTACGGCAGGTAAGGAGCTACCCGTGGATTTCACCCTCCCCGAACACCTTCCGGGCGTGTTGGCCGAGATGGACGCGTTCATCGAGTCCGAGATCAAACCGCTGGAGCGCGAGCACATCCAGTATTTCGACCAGCGCCGCGAGCATGCCCGCACCGACTGGGACAACGACGGCATCCCCACCCGCGAGTGGGAGGACCTGCTCGCCGAGATGCGCCGGCGCGCCGACAAGGCGGGCTGGCTGCGCTACGGGCTGCCGGCATCGCTGGGCGGTCGCGACGGCACCAACGTCGACATGGCCGTCATCCGGGAACACCTGGCGCACAAGGGCCTTGGCCTGCACAACGACCTGCAGAACGAGTCTTCGATCGTCGGGAACTTCCCGCAGGTGATCATGATGGAGCGCTTCGGCACCGACGAACAGCGCCGCGCGTGGTCGGAGGCGTTGATCACCGGGGCACGGTCCATGGCGTTCGGCCTCACCGAACCCCGGCACGGCTCGGACGCGACGTGGCTGGAAACGCGCGCCGAAGCCGACGGGGACGGCTGGGTGATCAACGGCTCCAAGCGATTCAACACCGGGGTGCACCGCGCGACCCACGACCTGATCTTCGCCCGCACCTCCGGCGAGCCGGGGTCCGCGGTGGGCATCACCGCGTTCCTCGTCCCCACCGACGCGCCCGGGTTCAACGTGCCCTACTACTGGTGGACGTTCAACATGCCCACCGACCACGGCGAGGTCGAGCTGACCGACGTGCGGGTGCCCGCCGACGCGGTGCTCGGCGAGGTGGGCCGCGGGCTGGAGGTCGCGCAAACCTTCCTGCACGAGAACCGCATCCGGCAGGCGGCCAGCAGCCTGGGCGCCGCACAGTACTGCATCGACCGCGCCGCCGAATACGCCGGGCAGCGCACGGTGTTCGGCAAGCCGCTGTCGGTGAACCAGGCCGTGCAATGGCCGCTGGCCGAACTGCAGACCGAAGCCCAGATGGTGCGGCTGCTGGTCCAATACGCCGCCTGGCACCTCGACCGCGACCACCACATGGAGGTCTCCGACAAGGTGTCGATGGCCAACTACCGGGCCAACCGGCTGGTGTGCGACGCCGCCGACCGCGCCATGCAGGTGTTCGGCGGCCTCGGCTACAGCCGCCACGAGCCGTTCGAGCACATCTACCGCCATCACCGCCGCTACCGGATCACCGAGGGAGCCGAGGAGATTCAGATTCGGCGGGTGGCGCAGCGGCTGTTCAAATTCGGCCACCGGTGACGGCCCTGGACCAGGCCGGGGAGCTGCCCGGCAAGCTGGCGCGGGTCCTCGCGCCGGCGCTCGGGGCGGGCTCCGAAGTCGTCACGATTGAGAACCTGCGCGCACTGACCGGTGGTGCCAGCCGCACCACCTGGGCGTTCGACGCCGTCACGGGTGAGCACCGCCGGCGCTTGATCCTGCGCACCGGCCCGCCCGACGACGTGCACGCCGGCATGGAGCTCGAGGGCCGCGCCCAGGCCGCCGCCGCGGCCGCCGGCGCACCGGTCCCCCACATCCTGGTCGCCGACGATTCGGTTGCGGCACTGGGCAATCCGTTTCTGATCTGCGACGAGATCGCGGGTGAGACCATCGTCCGGCGCATCCAGCGCCGGCTCGACGACGCGGGCCGGGCACGTCTGCTCCCCCAGTGCGCGCGGGCGCTGGCCGCCATCCACCGCGCCGATCCGCAGATCGCGGGCCTGACCCGCGAGGACCAGCTCGGGCAGTGGCGCGAGCGGCTCGATGCCATGGGCGACACGACCGCCACCTTCGAATGGGCGTTTCGCTGGCTCGAGGCCAACCGGCCTCGACAATCCGAGCCGTCGGATCCGGTCCTGGTGCACGGCGACTTCCGGATGGGCAACCTGATCGTCGACGGATCCGACCTGGCCGCCGTCCTCGACTGGGAGCTGGTCCACCTCGGCGATCCGTACGAGGACCTCGCCTGGTTCTGCATCCGGGCCTGGCGATTCGGCGCGCCGGCCGCCCAGGGCGCCGGGGGCCTGGGCAGCGTCGAAAGCTTTCTGCGGGCCTACGAGAAGGCCGGCGCGACTACCGTCGACCGGGTGGCGTTCCACTGGTGGCTGGTGCTGGCGACGCTGCGGTGGGGCGTCATCTGCCGCTACCAGGCGGAGCGGCACCTGGCCGGTGATTCCCGATCGGTGGAGCTGGCGACCATCGGCCGCCGCGTCTGCGAAACCGAATGGGACCTGCTCGACCTACTCGAGGGGGCCCACCCGTGAGCGACAGCATGCATGGCCGTCCGACCGCACCCGAACTGATCGCCGCGGTGGCCGAGTTCCTCGAAACCGACGTCCGCGCCGCCACCGACGGACAGGTGAATTTCCACGCCAGGGTGGCCGCCAACGCGCTGCGCATGGTCGAGCGCGAGCTGCTCGACGACGGCGCGGCCGACTGCCGCGCGGCGCTGGCAGGCCTGGGTTTCGCCGACGAAAAGGGCCTCGCCGACGCCATCCGGGCCGGCGAGCTGGGCGGGCCACCCGCCTCGCAGGTCATCGCCTGCCTGCGCACGCTAGTGGGCCACCGGCTGGCGGCCGCCCACCCCGGATACCAGCACACGGATTAGGAGCCACCATGCCCCCTGCCGACGCACCGACCCTTGTCGACGTGGCCGACCGGCTGTTCACCGCGATCGAGAAGGGGGAGGTGGCCGCCGTCGACGGGCTGTGGAGCAACGACATTGCCGTCTGGCGCGCCGGCGCGCGCCGCGACGACGACAAGGCCCGCGCGATGCGGGTCATCGACTGGTTCGTCGGCGCGACCACGCAGCGCCGTTACGAGATCCTCGATCGCCGGCTCTTCGACGGTGGCTTCGTCCAGCAGCACGTCCTGCACGCCACCGGCCAAGCCGGCCAATCGATCTCCCTGCGGGTCTGCATCGTGATCGGAGTGGGTACAGACGGATTGATCGACCGGATCGACGAGTACTTCGACCCCGCCGGGATCGCGCCACTGCTGTGAGGTGACATGACAACCCTGGAATCCCTGCTCAACGACCCCGATTTGGCCGGCGCGTGGAACATCGTCCCGGACCGCTCGGCCATCACGTTCAAGGTCAGCAACATGTGGGGCCTGCTGAACGTCAAGGGCCGCTTCACCGAGTTCACCGGCGACGGGCAGCTGACCGGCAACGGCGCGGTGTCCGGGCGACTGGACCTCCGGGCCGCCTCGATCGACACCGGCATCGGCCGCCGCGACAAGCACCTGCGCTCGGCCGACTTCTTCGACGTCGAGCGTTTCGGTGAGATCGGCGTCGTCGTCACCGCGGTGCGACCCACCAGCGGCAACCGCGCCGACCTGCACGCCGATTTCACCATCAAAGGCGTCACCGCCCCGCTGACCCTGCCCGTCACGATCACCGAACTCGACGACGGCTCGATTCGCATCTCCGGCGAAACCAAGGTCGACCGATCCCAATTCGACCTGGGCTGGAATAAGTTCGGCATGATCGGCGAGACGGCGACGGCGGCCGCGGAAGCCGTCTTCGTTCGGGCACCCCGGTGAGACCGGCGCGCCACCAGTACCATCTGACCGTGCCCGACTCCAGCCCCACTTCAACCGTGGTCCTGCGGATCCTCGTCTACAGCGACAACGCCGAAACCCGCGAGACGGTGATGCGCGCGCTGGGCAAGCACCTGCACCCCGACCTCCCCGAGCTGAGCTACGTCGAGGTGGCGACCGGCCCGATGGTGGTCCGGACGATGGACGAGGGCGGCATCGACTTGGCCATCCTCGACGGGGAGGCCACCCCCACCGGCGGCATGGGCATCGCCAAACAGCTCAAGGACGAGCTCGCGACGTGCCCGCCGCTCGTGGTGCTCACCGGCCGCCGCGACGACGCGTGGCTGGCCAGCTGGTCGCGCGCCGAAGCCGCAGTGCCGCACCCGCTCGACCCCATCGTGCTGGGCCGCGCGGTGCTCGGGCTGCTCCGCGCGCCCGCCCGCTAGAACCGAATCCGGGCACGCCCCCAAACGTGCCCGATCTCACACCCCAAACCGTGGTCTAGTGCCACCCCGCGCACGTGCGGCGACCGCGTCAACGCTATGTTGAAGATCACTGTGATGTGCTTCAGACCCGGTACGTCACAGCAGCCCGGTTACCGCCTGGCCGCGCCTCGCCCCCGAGAAAGCGGCCACGATACGACGGATCATGGAGCGAGTTGAACGTCTACATACCCATCCTGGTGCTGGGGGCGATTGCCACCGCGTTTGCCGTGGGCTCGGTCGGCATCGCGAGCATCGCCGGCCCGTCGCGGTACAACCGCTCGAAGCTGGCGGCCTACGAATGTGGGATCGAACCCACCGCGACCCCGGTGAGCGGTCCGCACGCGACCGCCGGGCAACGATTCCCGGTGAAGTACTACCTGACCGCGATGCTGTTCATCGTCTTCGACATCGAGATCGTGTTCTTGTATCCCTGGGCCGTCAGCTACGACGCGCTGGGCACGTTCGCCCTGGTCGAAATGGTGATATTCATGCTCACGGTCTTCGTGGCCTACGCCTATGTGTGGCGCCGCGGCGGCCTGACGTGGGATTGAGGTAAGTCGTGGGCCTGGAAGAACAGCTGCCTGCCGGCATATTGCTGGGAACCGTCGAGAAGATCGCGGGCTACGTCCGCAAGAACTCCCTGTGGCCGGCGACGTTCGGGCTGGCGTGCTGCGCGATCGAGATGATGGCAACGGCCGGACCGAGGTTCGACATCGCCCGGTTCGGCATGGAGCGATTCTCGGCGACGCCCCGGCAGGCCGACCTGATGATCGTGGCCGGGCGGGTCAGCCAGAAGATGGCCCCGGTGCTGCGGCAGATCTACGACCAGATGGCCGAGCCCAAGTGGGTGCTGGCGATGGGGGTATGCGCGTCGTCCGGCGGGATGTTCAACAACTACGCGATCGTGCAGGGCGTCGACCACGTGGTCCCGGTCGACATCTACCTGCCCGGCTGCCCGCCCCGCCCGGAGATGCTGCTGTACGCAATCCTGAAGCTGCACGAGAAGATTCAGGAGATGCCGCTGGGCGTCAACCGCGAACACGCCATCGCCGAGGCCGAACAGGCCGCGCTGGCCGCCAGGCCGACGATCGAGATGCGCGGACTGCTGCGATGAGCTCGCCCGACCACGACCCGAAGGTAGCGGCCACCGAAGTGGGGGGATCGGTCCCCACCGCCGACGAAGAGGTGATCAACGTCCGCAGGGGCATGTTCGGTGTCACCGGCACCGGCGACACCTCCGGATACGGCCGGCTGGTGCGCGAGGTCACGCTGCCGGGCAGCAGCCCCCGGCCCTACGGCGGCTACTTCGACGACATCGCCGACCGGCTGGCCGACGCGCTGAAAGGTGACGGCATCGAATTCGGCGACGCGATAGAGAAAGTCGTGGTCTACCGCGACGAACTGACCCTGCACGTGCGCCGCGAAAGGCTGCCCCAGGTCGCCCAGCGGCTGCGCGACGAACCCGAGCTGCGCTTCGAGATGTGCCTGGGCGTCAGCGGGGTGCACTACCCCAACGAGACCGGCCGCGAGTTGCACGCCGTGTACCCGTTGCAGTCGATCACCCACAACCGCCGCCTGCGGCTGGAAGTGGCTGCGCCGGACAGTGATCCGCACATCCCGTCGCTGTACGGCATCTACCCGACCAACGACTGGCACGAGCGCGAGACCTACGACTTTTTCGGCATCGTCTTCGACGGCCATCCGTCGCTCACCAGAATCGAGATGCCCGACGACTGGCACGGGCATCCGCAGCGCAAGGACTACCCGCTGGGCGGAATCCCGGTCGAATACAAGGGCGCCCAGATACCCCCACCCGACGAGCGCAGGGGCTATAACTGATGACCGACACCGACACCGTCCTGGTCGCGGGCGGCCAGGACTGGGACCAGATCGTCGACGCCGCCCGCAACGCGGATCCCGGTGAACGCATCGTCGTCAACATGGGTCCCCAGCACCCGTCCACCCACGGGGTGCTGCGGCTGATCCTCGAGATCGAGGGCGAGACGGTGACCGAGGCCCGATGCGGAATCGGCTACCTGCACACCGGGATCGAGAAGAACCTCGAATACCGCTACTGGACCCAGGGCGTCACCTTCGTGACCCGAATGGATTACCTGTCACCGTTTTTCAACGAGACCGCCTACTGCCTGGGTGTGGAGAAGCTGCTCGGCATCACCGACGAGATACCCGAGCGCGTCAACGTCATCCGGGTCATGCTGATGGAACTCAACCGCATCTCGTCGCACCTGGTCGCGCTGGCGACCGGCGGGATGGAACTGGGCGCGATGACCGCAATGTTCATCGGCTTCCGGGGTCGCGAAATCATCCTCAACATCTTCGAACTGATCACCGGCCTGCGGATGAACCACGGCTACGTCCGGCCCGGCGGCGTGGCGCAGGACCTGCCGGACAATGCGGTCACCGAAATCTCGGAGGCCATCAAGCAACTGCGCCAACCGCTGCGTGAACTGGGAGACCTGCTCAACGAGAACGCCATCTGGAAGGCCCGCACCGAGGGGGTGGGCTACCTGGACCTGACCGGCTGCATGGCGCTGGGCATCACCGGCCCGATTCTGCGCTCCACCGGCCTGCCGCACGACCTCCGCAAGAGCGAGCCCTACTGCGGCTACGAGAACTACGAATTCGACGTGATCACCGACGACGGCTGTGATGCGTACGGGCGCTACATCATTCGCGTCAAAGAGATGTGGGAGTCGCTGAAGATCGTGGAGCAGTGTCTGGATAAATTGCGGCCGGGCCCGACGATGGTGGAGGACCGCAAGATCGCCTGGCCCGCCGACCTGAAGGTGGGCCCGGACGGCATGGGCAACTCGCCCGAGCACATCGCGAAGATCATGGGCAGTTCGATGGAAGCCCTGATCCACCACTTCAAGCTGGTCACCGAGGGCATCCGCGTTCCCGCGGGCCAGGTGTACACGGCTGTGGAGTCGCCGCGCGGCGAGCTCGGCGTGCACATGGTCAGCGACGGCGGCACGCGTCCCTACCGGGTGCACTACCGCGACCCGTCGTTCACCAATTTGCAGGCGGTCGCGGCGATGTGCGAGGGCGGGATGGTCGCCGACCTGATCGCCGCGGTCGCCAGCATCGACCCGGTGATGGGCGGGGTAGACCGATGACGGGCCCCCAGGGTCAGCCGGTGTTCCTGCGCCTCGGGCCGCCACCGGACGAGCCCAACGCGTTCGTGGTCGAGGGCGCGCCGCAGTCGTATTCGGCGGAGGTGCGGGCGCGGCTGGAGGTCGACGCCAAGGAGATCATGGGCCGCTACCCCGACAAGCGCTCGGCGCTGCTGCCGCTGCTGCACCTCGTGCAGTCGGAGGACTCCTACCTGACCCCGGCGGGACTGGAGTTCTGCGGCCAGCAGCTGGGGCTCACCGGCGCCGAAGTGTCCGCGGTCGCAAGCTTTTACACGATGTATCGCCGCGGGCCCACCGGCGACTACCTGGTCGGCGTGTGCACCAACACGCTGTGCGCCGTCATGGGGGGCGACGCCATCTTCGAGACGCTGGTCAACCACCTCGGCGTCCGCAACGACCAGACCACCCCGGACGGCAAGATCACGCTGCAGCACGTCGAGTGCAACGCCGCCTGCGATTTCGCGCCGGTGGTGATGGTCAACTGGGAGTTCTTCGACAACCAGACCCCGGAGTCGGCGCGCGAACTCGTCGACTCGCTGCGCTCCGGAGAACCCAAGTCGCCCACCCGCGGAGCCCCGCTGTGCGCCTTCCGCGAGACCTCGCGCATCCTGGCCGGCCTGCCCGACGAGCGGCCCGACCAGGGCCAGGGCGGCGCGGGCGCGGCGACGCTGGCCGGCTTGCGGGTGGCGCAGGAACTCGGCATGGAGGCCCCACCGGCACCGGGAGGCCAGTCGTGACGACCGCGCAGGCGACCCCGCTGACCCCGGTGATCACCCGCTACTGGGACGATCCCGAGTCCTGGACCTTGGAGACCTACCGCCGCAACGACGGCTACCAGGCCCTGCAGAAGGCGCTGGCCATGACGCCCGACGACGTGATGGGCACCGTCAAGGACTCGGGCCTGCGCGGGCGCGGCGGCGCGGGGTTCTCGACGGGGACGAAGTGGTCGTTCATCCCGCAGGGCGACACCGGCCCGGCCGCCAAGCCGCACTACCTGGTGGTCAACGCCGACGAGTCGGAACCCGGTACGTGCAAAGACATTCCGCTGATGCTGGCGACGCCGCACGTGCTCATCGAGGGCGTCATCATCGCCGCCTACGCGATCCGGGCCAGCCACGCGTTCATCTACGTGCGCGGCGAGGTGCTGCCGGTGTTGCGCCGCCTGCAGAACGCGGTGGCCGAGGCCTACGCGGCGGGCTACCTGGGCCGCGACATCAACGGCTCGGGCTTCGATTTGGAGCTGGTGGTGCACGCCGGCGCCGGCGCCTACATCTGCGGCGAGGAAACCGCGCTGCTGGACTCCCTGGAGGGCCGCCGCGGCCAGCCGCGGCTGCGGCCCCCGTTCCCCGCGGTGGCCGGGCTCTACGGCTGCCCCACGGTGATCAACAACGTCGAGACGATCGCCAGCGTCCCGGCGATCATCCTCAACGGGGTCGAGTGGTTCCGGTCGATGGGCAGCGAGAAATCGCCCGGCTTCACGCTGTATTCGCTGTCCGGGCACGTCACCCGGCCCGGCCAGTACGAGGCCCCGCTCGGAATCACGTTGCGCGAGTTGCTCGCCTACGCCGGCGGGGTGCGGGCCGGGCACCGGTTGAAGTTCTGGACACCGGGCGGGTCGTCGACCCCGCTGCTCACCGACGAGCACCTCGACGTGCCGCTGGATTACGAGGGCGTGGGCGCCGCCGGCTCGATGCTTGGCACCAAGGCGCTGGAGATCTTCGACGAGACCACGTGTGTGGTGCGCGCGGTGCGCCGCTGGACCGAGTTCTACAAGCACGAATCGTGCGGCAAGTGCACACCGTGCCGCGAGGGCACCTTCTGGCTGGACAAGATCTACGAGCGCCTGGAAACCGGGGGCGGCACCGCCGAGGACATCGACAAGCTCTCGGACATCTCCGACACCATCCTGGGAAAGTCGTTCTGCGCGTTGGGCGATGGCGCCGCCAGCCCGGTGATGTCGTCGATCAAGCTCTTCCGCGACGAGTACGTCGCCCACGTCGAGGGAGGCGGCTGCCCGTTCGACCCCCGAGACTCGATGCTCAGTTCCAACGGAGGTAAGGCGTGACCCAGGCGGCGAACACCGAAAAGCAGGTGGGACAGCCGGAGATGGTGACGTTGACCATCGACGACACCGAAATCAGCGTGCCCAAGGGCACTCTGGTGATCCGCGCCGCCGAACTGATGGGCATCCAGATCCCGCGGTTCTGCGACCACCCGCTGCTGGACCCCGTCGGCGCGTGCCGGCAGTGCCTGGTCGAGGTCGAGGGACAGCGCAAGCCGATGGCGTCGTGCACCACCGTGGCCACCGACGACATGGTGGTGCGCACGCAGTTGACCTCCGAGGCCGCCGACAAGGCCCAGCACGGCGTCATGGAGCTGCTGCTGATCAACCATCCGCTGGACTGCCCGATGTGCGACAAGGGCGGCGAATGCCCCCTGCAGAACCAGGCAATGTCCAACGGGCGGGCCGACTCCCGCTTCACCGACGTCAAGCGCACGTTCGCCAAGCCGATCAACATCTCCTCGCAGGTGCTGCTGGATCGCGAGCGGTGCATCCTGTGCGCCCGCTGCACGCGGTTCTCCGAGCAGATCGCCGGCGACCCGTTCATCGACATGCAGGAGCGCGGCGCCCTGCAGCAGGTCGGCATCTACGCCAACGAGCCGTTCGACTCGTACTTTTCGGGCAACACGGTGCAGATCTGCCCGGTGGGCGCGCTGACCGGGACCGCCTACCGGTTCCGGGCCCGCCCCTTCGACCTGGTGTCCAGCCCGAGCGTGTGCGAGCACTGCGCGTCGGGATGCGCGCAGCGCACCGACCATCGCCGCGGCAAGGTGCTGCGCCGGCTGGCCGGCGACGATCCCGAGGTCAACGAGGAGTGGAACTGCGACAAGGGCCGGTGGGCCTTCACCTACGCCACCCAGCCCGACGTGCTCACCACTCCCCTGATCCGCGACGCGAACGGCGAGCTGCAGCCGGCGTCGTGGTCGCACGCGATCGCGGCTGCGGCCCAGGGGCTCGAGGCCGCCCGCGGGCGCACCGGCGTGCTGGTCGGCGGCCGGGTGACGTGGGAGGACGCCTACGCGTACAGCAAGTTCGCCCGAATCACGTTGGACACCAACGACATCGATTTCCGCGCCCGTCCGCACTCGGCCGAGGAGGCCGAGTTCCTGGCCGCCCGTGTGGCCGGCCGGCCGGTGAGCGTCAGCTACGCCGACCTGGAATCGGCGCCGGTGGTGGTGCTGGCCGGGCTCGAGCCGGAAGACGAGTCGCCGATCGTGTTCCTGCGGCTGCGCAAGGCCGCCCGCAAGAACGGCCTGCCCGTGTACGCGATCGCGCCGTTCGCCACCCGCGCGCTGGAGAAGATGTCCGGCCGGCTGCTCAAAACCGCCCCCGGCGCCGAGGCGGCCGCGCTGGACGGGCTGGCCGACGGTGAGGTTGGCGAGCTGCTGTCGAAACCGGGCGCGGTCATCCTGGTCGGCGAGCGCCTGGCCACCGCGCCCGGCGCATTGTCCGCCGCGGCCCGCCTGGCCGACGCCACCGGCGCTCGGCTGGCATGGGTGCCGCGCCGGGCCGGCGAGCGCGGCGCGCTGGAGGCCGGCGCGCTGCCCGCGCTGCTGCCCGGCGGCCGCCCGGTCGCCGACGACGCCGCCCGCGCGCAGGTCGCCGCGGCGTGGAACGTCGACGAATTGCCTTCCGCCGCCGGGCGTGACGCCGAGGCGATCCTGGCCGCCGCCGCCGACGGGTCCCTGGCGGCGCTGCTGGTCGGCGGCATCGAGCCCGGCGACTTCGCCGATCCCGACGCGGTGCTGGCCGCGCTCGACGCGGCCGGTTTCGTCGTCAGCCTGGAGCTGCGGCACAGCCCCGTCACCGAGCGCGCCAACGTGGTGTTCCCCGTCGCGCCGACGACCCAGAAGGCCGGCGCCTTCGTCAACTGGGAGGGCCGCTATCGGGCGTTCGAGCCCGCGCTGCGCGGCACCACGCAGCAGGCCCGCCAATCCGACCATCGGGTGCTCGACACGCTCGCCGACGAGATGGGCGTCTACCTCGGCGCGACCACCGTCGAGTCGGCCCGCGAGGAGCTGGCCGCGCTGGGCGCCTGGGACGGCGACCACGCCGCCGCCCCCGCGGTCGCGGCCCCGGAACCCGCCCGGCCCGAACCAGGCGAAGCCGTGCTGACCGGGTGGCGGCTGCTGCTCGACGAGGGCCGGCTGCAGGACGGCGAACCGCACCTGGCGGGCACCGCCCGCACACCGGTGGTCCGGCTGTCGGCCGACACCGCCGCCGAGATCGGCGCCACCGAAGGCGGCGACGTCACGGTCAGCACGCCGCGCGGGTCCATCACCCTGCCGCTGAGCATCACCGACATGCCCGACCGGGTGGTGTGGCTGCCGCTGAACTCGCCGGGCTCGGCGGTGCACCGGAAGTTGGGCGTGACCATCGGCAGCACTGTGAAAATCGGAGTGGGCTCATGACAGGCTTGGCCGCCTTCGGACACGACACCTGGTGGCTGGTGCTGGGCAAGGCGCTGGCCATCTTCGTGTTCCTCATGCTGAACGTGCTGCTCGCCATCCTGCTCGAACGCAAAATCCTCGGCTGGATGCAGCTGCGGCCCGGCCCCAACCGGGCGGGGCCGTGGGGCGCCCTGCAGAGCCTGGCCGACGGGATCAAGCTGGCCCTCAAGGAGAGCATCACCCCGGGCGGCATCGACAAGTTCGTTTACTTTGCGGCGCCGGTCTTTTCGGTGATTCCCGCGTTCACCGCGTTCGCGTTCATCCCGTTCGGGCCGGTGGTGTCGGTGTTCGGCCACCGGACGCCGCTGCAGCTGACCGACCTGCCGGTCGCGGTGTTGTTCATCCTGGGCCTGTCGGCGATCGGGGTCTACGGCATCGTGCTGGGCGGCTGGGCGTCGGGCTCGACCTACCCGCTGCTGGGCGGGGTGCGCTCCACCGCGCAGGTCATATCCTACGAGGTGGCGATGGGCCTGTCGTTCGCGACGGTGTTCCTCTACGCCGGCTCCATGTCGACGTCGCAGATCGTGGCCGCGCAGGACCGCGTGTGGTACGTGTTCCTGCTGCTGCCGTCGTTCGTGATCTACCTGATCTCGATGGTCGGCGAAACCAACAGGGCGCCATTCGATCTGCCCGAGGCCGAGGGCGAGCTGGTCGCGGGGTTCCACACCGAGTATTCGTCGCTGAAGTTCGCCATGTTCATGCTGGCCGAGTACGTCAACATGATGACGGTTTCGTCGCTGGCCACCGCGCTGTTCTTCGGGGGCTGGCATGCGCCGTGGCCGCTGAACATGTGGGCCGGCGCCAACACCGGGTGGTGGCCGGTGCTGTGGTTCACCGCCAAGATGTGGACCTTCCTGTTCATCTACATGTGGTTGCGCGCCTCGCTGCCGCGACTGCGCTACGACCAGTTCATGGCCCTGGGCTGGAAGCTGCTGATCCCGGCCGCGCTGGTGTGGATATTGATCGCCGCGGTCATCCGCACGCTGCGCAACCAGGGGTACGCGCATTGGACGACGCTCCTGGTGATCAGCAGCATTGTGGTGGCCACGGCGCTGGTGCTGCTGTTGCGAAAACCGTTCACCGCACCGGACATTCGCGCGATGGAGCGCCAACTGCGCCGCCAGCGCGGGGCGGCTGCGGGAACACAAGGCGCCGCGATCGAGCCCGCATTCCCGACACCGCCGCTCCCGGCCGCCGGTGCCAGCAAGGAGAAAGCACGTGCCTAAATACTTTCCCCGTTCGCTAGACGCGATTGCGGGATTCGGCGTGACGTTCGCGTCGATGTTCAAAAAGCGGGTCACCGAGGGCTACCCGGAGAAGCCGGGCCCGGTCGCGCCGCGCTACCACGGCCGTCACCAACTCAACCGCTACCCCGACGGCCTGGAGAAGTGCATCGGGTGCGAGCTGTGCGCGTGGGCCTGCCCGGCCGACGCGATCTACGTCGAGGGCGCCGACAACACCGAGGAACTGAGGTACTCGCCGGGCGAACGCTACGGCCGCGTGTACCAGATCAATTACCTGCGCTGCATCGGGTGCGGCCTGTGCATCGAGGCCTGCCCGACCCGGGCGCTGACGATGACCAACGACTACGAGATGGCCGACGACAACCGCGCCGACCTGATCTACGAGAAGGACCGGCTGCTCGCCCCGCTGCTGCCCGACATGACCGCGCCGCCGCACCCCAGGGCGGAGGGCGCCACCGACAAGGACTACTACCAGGGCAACGTGACCGCCGACGGGCTGCGGGAGGCGCAAAACACCGGGGAGCCACGGTGACCGCGACGCTGGCCGCGAACCTGGCCGCAGAGACCATCGTTCGCACCTCCACCGGTGAGGCCGTGACGTTCTGGGTGCTCGGGGCGCTGGCGCTGGTCGGTGCGCTCGGGGTGGTACTCGCGGTCAACGCGGTGTACTCGGCGATGTTCTTGGCGATGACCATGATCATCCTGGCGGTGTTCTACATGATCCAGGACGCACTGTTTTTGGGTGTCGTCCAGGTCGTGGTCTACACCGGCGCGGTGATGATGCTGTTCCTGTTCGTGCTGATGCTGATCGGCGTGGACTCCGCGGAGTCACTGAAGGAGACGTTGCGCGGCCAGCGCGTCGCGGCGGTGTTGACCGGCATCGGGTTCGGCGTGTTGCTGCTGGCCGGCATCGGCAACGTGGCCACCGGCAGCTTCGTCGGGCTGACCACCGCCAACGCCAACGGCAACGTGGAAGGCCTGGCCGCGCTGATCTTTTCGCGGTACCTGTGGGCGTTCGAGCTGACCAGCGCGCTGTTGATCACCGCGGCCATCGGGGCGATGGTGCTGGCGCACCGGGAGCGCTTCGAGCGCCGCAAGACCCAGCGGGAGCTGTCCGAGGAACGCTTCCGCTCCGGCGGGGGGCGGCGGCCCACCCCCCTGCCCAACCCGGGTGTCTACGCACGCCAGAACGCGGTCGACGTGGCCGCGCTGCTGCCCGACGGCTCGTACTCGGAGCTGTCGGTGTCCTCCATCCTGGGGATCCGGGGCGCGGACGGCGCACAGGTCGCAGACGTCGGCGGGACCCGCTCCGCCGGCGCGGTGAAGGGCGGCCAGTCATGAATCCGGCCAATTACCTTTACCTTTCGGCGCTGCTGTTCACCATCGGGGCCGCGGGCGTGCTGCTGCGGCGCAACGCCATCGTGATGTTCATGTGCGTCGAGCTGATGCTCAACGCCGTCAACCTGGCGTTCGTCACGTTCGCGCGCATGCATGGCCACCTGGACGGCCAGATGATCGCGTTCTTCACGATGGTGGTGGCCGCGTGCGAGGTCGTCGTGGGCCTGGCCATCATCATGACGATTTTCCGTGCCCGCAAATCCGCGTCGGTCGACGACGCCAACCTACTCAAAGGCTGAACAACGCCAACATGACTCACTACACCTGGCTGCTCGTGGCACTGCCATTGGCGGGTGCTGCAATCCTGCTCTTCGGGGGCAGGCGCACCGACGCGTGGGGCCACCTGCTGGGCTGCGCCGCCGCGCTCGCGTCGTTCGGCGTGGGCGCGACGCTGCTCGCCAACATGCTCGGCCGCACCGGCGCCGACCGGGCCATCCACCAGAGGCTGTTCAGCTGGATCCCCGTCGGCGGGCTGCAGGTCGACGTCGGGCTGCAGATCGACCAGCTGTCCATGTGTTTCGTGCTGCTGATCACCGGCGTCGGGTCGCTGATCCACATCTACTCGATCGGCTACATGGCCGAGGACGTCGATCGTCGTCGGTTTTTCGGCTACCTCAACCTGTTTCTGGCCTCGATGCTGCTGCTGGTGGTCGCCGACAACTACGTCGTGCTCTACGTCGGCTGGGAAGGCGTCGGCCTGGCCTCCTACTTGCTGATCGGCTTCTGGTACCACAAGCCCACGGCGGCCACGGCCGCCAAGAAGGCCTTCGTGATGAACCGGGTCGGCGACGCCGGGCTGGCCGTCGCAATGTTCTTGATGTTCAGCACCTTCGGGACGCTGTCGTACGCGGGCGTGTTCGCCGGCGCACCGGCGGCGGGCCGGGGCGCCCTGACCGCGATGGGGTTGCTGCTGCTGCTGGGCGCCTGCGCCAAGTCCGCGCAGGTTCCGCTGCAGGCCTGGCTGGGCGACGCGATGGAGGGCCCCACCCCGGTGTCGGCGCTGATCCACGCCGCCACCATGGTGACCGCCGGCGTGTACCTGATCGTGCGATCCAACCCGCTGTACAACCTGGCCCCCGACGCGCAACTGGCCGTGGTCATCGTCGGCGCCGTCACGTTGCTGCTCGGGGCGTTCATCGGCTGCGCCAAGGACGACATCAAGCGCGCCCTCGCCGCGTCGACGATGAGCCAGATCGGCTACATGGTGCTGGCCGCCGGCCTGGGCCCGGCCGGCTACGCGTTCGCGATCATGCACCTGCTCACCCACGGCTTCTTCAAGGCCGGGCTGTTTTTGGGCTCCGGCGCGGTCATCCACGCGATGCACGAGGAACAGGACATGCGCCGCTACGGCGGTCTGCGCGCCGCGCTGCCGATCACGTTCGCCACCTTCGGCCTGGGCTACCTGGCGATCATCGGGGTGCCGCCGTTCGCGGGATTCTTCTCCAAGGACGCGATCATCGAGGCGGCCCTGGGCGCCGGCGGCATCCGCGGGTGGGTGCTGGGCGGTGCCGCGCTGCTGGGCGCCGGCGTCACCGCCTTCTACATGACTCGCGTCATGCTGATGACCTTCTTCGGCGAAAAGCGTTGGGCCCCGGGCTCCCACCCGCATGAGGCGCCGGCCGTGATGGCGTGGCCGATGATCCTGCTCGCGGTCGGCTCGGTGTTCTCCGGGGGCCTGCTCGCGTGGCACGGCACCATGCAGCGCTGGCTCGAGCCGGTCGTCGGCGCGCACGAGGAAGTGACCCACGCAGTCCCGGTCTGGGTCAGCACCGCCCTGGCGCTGGGGGTCGTCGCCGTCGGCATCCTGGTGGCCGTGCGGATGTACGCCAGGGTGCCCATCCCCCGGGTGGCCCCGGTCCGCGTCTCGGTGTTCACCACCGCCGCGCGCGCCGACCTCTACGGCGATGCCTTCAACGAGGAGGTGTTCATGCGCCCGGGCGCGCAACTGACCCAGGCGCTGGTCGACGTCGACGACGTGGGCGTGGACGGCTCGGTCAACGCGCTGGCCGCGTTGGTCAGCCGCACGTCGAATCGCTTGCGGGAGTTGCAAACCGGCTTCGCCCGCAACTACGCGTTGTCCATGCTGGCGGGCGCCGTGCTGGTGGCCGCGCTGATCCTGGCGGTGAAGGTGTGGTGAATAACGTTCCCTGGCTGAGCGTCCTGTGGCTGGTGCCGCTGGCGGGTTCGGTGCTGATCATCCTGCTGCCCCCCGGCCTGCGCCGGCTCGCCAAGTGGACGGGACTGGTCTTCGGCGTGGCGACCCTGGCGGTGGCGATCGTGGTCACCGTGGGCTTCAAGACCGGCGGCCCCACCTACCAGTTCGTCGAAAGCCACCGGTGGATACCGGCTTTGGGCGCGAGCTACTCCCTCGGCGTGGACGGCATCGCGGTGGTGCTGGTCCTGCTCACCGCGGTGCTGATCCCGTTGCTGCAGGTGGCCGGCTGGAACGACGGGGGCGCGAGCACGCGCGGCGTGCACGCCTACGTCGCCCTGACGCTGGCCATCGAATCGATGGTGCTGATCTCGGTCACGGCCCTGGACGTGCTGCTGTTCTACGTGTTCTTCGAGGCGATGCTCGTTCCGATGTACTTTTTGATCGGCGGCTTCGGCCAAGGGCCCGGCAAGTCGCGGGCCGCGGTGAAGTTCTTGTTGTACAACCTGTTCGGCGGCCTGATCATGCTGGCGGCGGTCATCGGGCTGTACGTGGTCACCGCGCAGCACGGCTCGGGCACGTTCGACTTCCGCGACATCGTGGCCGGCGTCGCGTCCGGCCGCTACGGCGCCGACCCCGCCGTGTTCAAGGCGCTGTTCCTGGGCTTCATGTTCGCGTTCGCGATCAAGGCGCCGCTGTGGCCGTTCCACCGCTGGCTGCCCGACGCCGCGGTCGAGGCCACGCCCGCGACGGCTGTGCTGATGATGGCGGTGATGGACAAGGTCGGCACCTTCGGCATGCTGCGCTACTGCCTGCAGCTGTTCCCCGGCGCTTCAACGTATTTCCGGCCCCTGATCATCGTGCTGGCCGTCATCGGCGTGGTCTACGGCGCGATCGTGGCGATCGGCCAGGCCGACATCATGCGCCTGATCGCCTACACCTCGATCTCGCACTTCGGGTTCATCATCCTGGGCATCTTCGTGATGACCAGCCAGGGGCAGAGCGGCTCGACGCTGTACATGCTCAACCACGGCCTGTCCACCGCGGCGGTGTTCCTGATCGCGGGCTTTTTGATATCCCGGCACGGCAGCCGCACGATCGCCGACTACGGCGGCGTGCAGAAGGTGGCCCCCATCCTCGCGGGCACGTTCCTGGTGTCGGCCATGGCCACCCTGTCGCTGCCCGGGCTGGCCCCGTTCGTCAGCGAATTCCTGGTCCTGTTGGGCACTTTCAGCCGCTACTGGCTGGCGGCGGCGTTCGGGGTCACCGCGCTGGTCCTGTCGGCGATCTACATGCTGTGGCTCTACCAGCGGGTGATGACGGGCCCGGTGGCCAGCGGCAACGAACGCATCGGTGACCTCAAGGCGCGCGAAATGGTCGTCGTGGCACCGCTGATCGCGCTGCTGCTCGTCCTCGGGGTCTACCCCAAGCCGGTGCTGGACCTGATCAATCCCGCCGTGGAGAACACCATGACCACCATCGGCCAGCACGACCCCGCGCCCACCGTGGCGCCGGGTACTGCCGTTCCACAGACAGCCGAAGGACCGCATCGATGACCCTGCCCACCCCCAGCGTCGAGTACTTCCTGCTGTGCCCGATGCTCATCGTCTTCGGCGTCGCGGTCGTCGGCGTGCTCGTCGAGGCGTTCCTGCCGAGGCGAATTCGCTACGGCGCCCAGGTGACGCTCGCGCTGGGCGGCCTGATCGGCGCGTTCGTCGCGGTCGTCGCGGTGAGCCGCTCGGTGCAGCCCGCCGGCCGCACCGCGGTACTGGGCGCGATCGCCGTCGACCGGCCGACGCTGTACCTGCAGGGCACCGTGCTGCTGGTCGCGGTGCTGGCGGTCATCTTCATCGCCGAACGGACGCAGGCCAAGGCCGGCACCAAGGTCGCCGTCGGCGTGGGCTCCGGTGGGCTGGATTCCTTTACGCCGCAGGCGTCCGCGGTTCCCGGCAGCGACGTCGAGCGCGAGGCGGAGCGGGCCGGGGCGGCCCAGACCGAGCTCTTCCCGCTGGCGCTGCTGTCAGTGGGCGGCATGATGGTGTTCCCCGCGTCCAACGACCTGTTGACGATGTTCGTCGCGCTGGAAGTGCTGTCGCTGCCCCTGTATCTGATGTGCGGCCTGGCCCGTCACCGCCGCCTGCTGTCGCAGGAAGCGGCCATGAAGTACTTCCTGCTGGGCGCGTTCTCCTCGGCGTTCTTCCTCTACGGCGTGGCGTTGCTGTACGGCGCGACCGGCACGCTGCTGCTGCCCGGGATCCGCGATTCGCTTGCGGCCCACGGTGATAGCTCGATGGCGCTGACGGGGGTGGCGCTGCTGTCGGTCGGGCTGTTGTTCAAGGTGGGTGCGGTCCCGTTCCACTCCTGGATTCCCGACGTGTACCAGGGCGCGCCCACCCCGATCACCGGGTTCATGGCGGCGGCCACCAAGGTGGCGGCGTTCGGTGCGCTGCTCCGGGTGGTCTACGTCGCGCTGCCGCCGCTGCACGAGCAGTGGCGCCCGGTGCTGTGGGCGATCTCGATCCTGACCATGGCCGTGGGCACCATCACGGCGGTCAACCAGACCGACGTCAAACGGATGCTGGCCTATTCGTCGGTGGCCCACGTGGGTTTCATCCTCACGGGCGTGATCGCCGACAACGGGGCGGGCCTGTCGTCGACGCTGTTCTATCTGGTGGCCTACAGCTTCAGCACCATCGGCGCGTTCGCCATCGTGAGCCTGATTCGCAACGCCGACGGCGTCGAAGACGCCAAGCTGTCGCACTGGGCGGGGCTCGGGCAGCGTTCCCCCATTGTGGGCGTGATGTTTTCGATGTTCCTGTTGGCGTTCGCCGGCATCCCGCTGACGAGCGGGTTCGTCAGCAAGCTCGCCGTGTTCAAGGCCGCCGCCCAGGGCGGTGCGGCACCGCTGGTCATCATCGGTGTGGTGGCCAGCGGGGTCGCCGCGTACTTCTACGTGCGGGTGATCGTGTCGATGTTCTTCACCGAGGCGACCGACAACACGCCGCACGTGGTGGCGCCGGGCATCCTGAGCAAGGCCGCGATCGCGGTATGTGCCGCCGTCACAGTGGCTTTGGGGATCTTCCCGCAGCCGCTGCTGGACCTTGCCGATCAGGCCGCCCAGCTGCTGCACTGAGGCGGCGCGCTACTGCAGGCCGAAGACGCCACGCAACATGGCGACCAGGCTTCCGGCCTGGTTGAAGAGACCCGCACTGTCGCTGACGGCGTTGCCGATGCCCGACGTGTAGGTCGACGGAATCCCCGGGTTGGGCGCGGAGTTCGCGATACCCGTGTCGTTCATGCCCAGATTCGCGATGCCCACGTTGAGGGTGCCCTGGTTGGCCCAGCCGACGGCTTGAACACCGGTGTTGTAGAAGCCCACATCCCCGTCACCCGAATTGAAGAAGCCGGAGGTCGCCGGCCCCAACCCGGTGTTGAGGTTCTCGAATCCGGAGATGCCCGATCCCGAGTTGAAGAAGCCCGATACGTTGGTTCCGGTGTTGCCGAACCCGGAGTTGGTCGCCACCGAGCTCAGGTCGGCCGAACTGCCGATCGCCGTGTTGAGGTTCCCGGCGTCGAAGAGGCCGGTGTTGGAGAACCCCGAATTGAACAGCCCGGTGTTGCCCGTGCCCGAGTTGAAAAATCCCGTGTCTCCCCCGCCCCGGATGGCCAGGCCGGCTTGAGCAAAGGGTGAAACGAAGCCGCCTGCGCCGCCCGAGTTGAAGCCGCCGGTGTGGTTGTTGCCCGAGTCCCCGAAGCCGGCGTCGAAGCTGCCGGCATTGGAGAAACCGGCGTCGTTGGAGCCCGCGTTGGCGAAACCGAAGTCCTGGAAGCCGGCGTTGCCGAACCCGAAGCAGCCGTTGCCCGAGTTCCAGAAGCCCGTATTGCCGCTGCCGGAGTTCAGGAACCCCGAGTTGCCGTTGCCCGAGTTGAAGAAGCCGACGTTGCCGTTGCCCGAGTTGAAGAAGCCAATGTTGTTGCTGCCGGAATTCCCGAATCCGAAGTTGCCCAGGCCGGCGTTGAGACCCCCGATGCCGATCATGTTGTCGCCCGGCAGGTTGAACCCGATATCACGGCTGCCGGCGTTGCCGAAACCGAAATCGAAGCTGCCGAGATTGCCGAAACCGACGTCGTTGTTGCCGAGGTTTCCCCACCCGATGTTGAGGGAGCCCAGGTTTCCGCCGCCGATGTTAGAGCTGCCGAAATTGCCGCTCCCGAAATTGCCACTGGACGCGCCGCCCGGACCGGGCAACGCGGTGCCGATGCCCGCGGCCCTGGCGATGTCGGGCGGAGCACTGTTGTTGCCGAAGCCGAAGTTCAACGAGCCGATGTTTCCGCTGCCCAGGTTGATGCTGCCGATGTTGCCGGAGCCAAGGTTCGTGCCGCCTACGTTGCCGCTGCCCAAATTGGCGAAACCCGAGTTGCCACTGCCCAGGTTCAGGTTGCCGACGTTGCCGCTGCCGAAGTTCAGGCTGCCGATGTTCCCGCTGCCCAGGTTCAGGCTCCCCCTGTTGCCGCCACCCAGGTTGAACGCCCCGATGTTGCCCAGGCCGGTATTGAGGGGCGGGACGTTGAACCCGAACAGATCCAGCGTGGGCGCCGTGCCCGGCCCCACCGCGATTATGGCCGCACTGACGGCCGCCGCACCGGACAGGCCCGGACCGCCGGCCAGCTGACCCGGCAGGCTCGCCAACAGCCGCGGCAGCGACGTCAATTGCGCGGCCGCCGCCGACACCCCGCCGTGATACCCCACCATCGCGGCCACATCGGCGGCCCACATCTGCTCGTAGTCGGATTCGGCCGCCGCGATCGCGGGGGCATTCTGCCCAAACAGATTCGACGTCACCAACTGCATGAGGCCGGAACGGTTGGCCGCCACGGCGATCGGATGCACGGTCGCCGCGAACGCGGACTCGAAGGCGCCGGCCACCGCCTTCGCCTGCGCGGCCGCCCCCGCGGCGTGGGCCGCCGCCGCCTGCAGCCAACCCGAATACGGCGCGGCCGCCGCAACCATCGCCGCCGATGCGGGACCCTGCCACGCCTGACCCGCCAGCCCGGAGGTGACCGACGAAAACGAGTCCGCCGCCGAGCCCAATTCGGCGGCCAACCCATCCCAGGCGGCCGCGGCCGAAAGCATCGGCGCCGAACCGGCACCGGAAAACATCAGCAACGAATTGATCTCCGGGGGCAATGTCAAGAAACTCATCAGCCCGTCCTCCCGTTTACCGCGACACGCATTGGCACGACCGGTATGAGGACTGTATGAATCCGCCGGCAAAAAATCCCAGCTTTCAAAAAACTGGTATGGAACCGCGCCCAGTCACCGCCTGCCCCGAAATCGCTTCTCCGTCAAGCGTTCTCAAAATTACAGGTAAATCATTCGAAAATAATGATTTCCAGCAGCTTTTGGATATTCGAGTCTTTTGCCGGAGCGAGCATTGTTTTGGGATCATTTCGGCGAAAATCGCTGTTTTCAGGCTGCGTCAAACCGGCCGGTCAGCCCGCGAACGGCCGGGTGGCCAGGACGTAGAGGGCCAGGGCCCCCAGCGGAGCGGCCAGGGGCAGCCACGGCACCTGCAGCGGGAACGATGCCGCAACCAACCCGGCGCACGAAAACCCCACGGCGGCAACGGCCGTCGGCCAGCTCCACGGGACGACGCCGGCGGGTGTCCCGACCGCGTGGCGGCATGCCAGGTAGGCCACGGCGCACAGCCCGGACCACGCGGCGAACACCAGCGCCGGGTTTGCCGCCACGATCGTTGCCACCGTCAGCAGCACGGCGATCGTCGCCGCCGGGCGAAAAGCTATCCCGGCGCCCACCGCGATGGCCGCGGCCACGGGCACGGCGATGGCCGGCCCGTGCGAGCCGGCGGCGGCCAACCCGACCATGAGTCCACCGAAGACGGTCGAGGTTGCCAGTGCGATCGGACTCATGGTGCTATCCCCGCAGCCGTCCCCGCACGCGGTGGCGGCGGTCCGGCAGCACGCCCATCGACTGATCCAGCGTGCTGTCCCCCGGCCACGACACGATGTCCACCCCGACGGTGGCCATGTCGCGGTACATGGCGGAGCGTTGTAGCGCCCACATCCGGTCGACCAGCGGATCCTGCTGGGTCTCGAACGGGGAGCTGTCGAGAATGTCGACGGCCAGCACGACGTGGCCGCGCTTGCGCAGGTCGATCAGCGCCAGCGCGAATTCGGTGTCGAGCAACGTGGAGAACGCGATGACGATCGCGCCGACGGGAACGGCGGCGCGCGGCGCCAGCGTGCCGGTGGTGTTTTCGAATCCCTCCCCGGCGCCGAGCACGGTGTCGAGGACCCGGTAGAACTGGCGCTGCCCGATGTCGGCGCCCAGCCACCGCGGCCGGTTGCCGCCGAGGGCGACGATCCCGGCGCGGTCGCCATGCCGCAGCGCGGTCTGCACCACCTGCGCCGCGCCGCGCACGACGCGTTCGGTGGCATCGGTGGCCGGGCCCGCCGGCTGCCGGTAGGTGTCGATCAGCACCACCACGTCGGCGGCGCGGTCGGTCAACCGCTGGGTGACGTGCAACTGGCGGCGGCGCGCGCTGACCGGCCAGTTGACCGCCCGCAACTGGTCGCCGGGCACGTACGGCCGGATGTCGGCGTACTCGACGCCCGGGCCGATGTGCCGGGTGAGGTGGGCGCCTAGGCGGTCGAGCAACTCGATCTGCGGGATCGGCGTGGACTGCGGCGGGGTCAGCGGGAACACGATGATGTCGGCGGTGTCGACGGTGGCCGTTCCGGTCAGCAGCCCGCCGCGCGCGACGACGTCGACGCGGGCGCGGATGGGGTACCGGCCCCACCGCTGTGCCGTTGCCGCAACGGTTTTCGCGTGGGGCGATTCCGGCTCCAGCACCTCGAGCTGCAGACCAGCGACGGACGCGAGCGTGAGCTCGGCCGCGGCGGGACCGGCCTCATGGGTCAGCCGCACGGTCACCCGCACCCGTTCGTTTTCGAAGCAGCGCTGCGAGTCGGGTTCCGCGTGCACCCAGAACTTGGGCACCGGGCGTTGCCAGCTGATCGAGCACAGCACGCCGAGCAGGGGAGCCGCGAAGGCGATCAGCTGCCAGCGCCCGCCGATCACGGCGGCGGCCAGCGCGACCCCGGCGCAGGTCGCGATCGCCCGCGCCAACGGCGAGGCGCGCCAGCGGAACTCGACCTCGCGCGTCTCGATCACGCCGGGTTCATCCGGTCCCCCCGTGCCCCCCGCCGGTTCGCGGAACCGGCAGGCGGCGCAACAGTTCACCGACCACGTCGGCGCCCTGGATCTTGCGCACCCACATCTCCGGGCGCAGGGTGATCCGGTGGGCGACGGCCGCGACCGCGAGCGCCTTGACGTCTTCGGGGATCACGTAGTCGCGGCCGAGCAACAGGGCGCGGGCGCGCGCGAGTTGGACGAGGTCGAGTTCGGCACGAGGGCTGGCGCCCACCGCGACCTGCGGATGGTGCCGGGTCGCCGTCGCCAGCGACACCACGTAGTGCAACACGTCCTCGTGCACGGTCACCTGCTCGACCGACTCGCGCATCGCCAGCAGGTCGTGGGCGTCGACCACCTGGTTGACGGTCGGCTCGGCGGAGCCGCGCTCGAGGCGGCGGCGCAGCATCGAGGTCTCGTCGCGCTCCGAGAGGTATCGCAGTTCCAGCCGCACCGCGAACCGGTCCAGCTGCGCCTCGGGCAACGGGTAGGTGCCCTCGTACTCGATCGGGTTGTCGGTCGCCAGGACGATGAACGGCGTTGGCAGCTTGTGGGTTTCGCCGTCGATGCTCACCTGGCCCTCGGCCATCGCCTCCAGCAGCGCCGCCTGCGTCTTGGGTGGCGTGCGGTTGATCTCGTCGGCGAGCAACAGGTGGGTGAAGATCGGTCCGGCCCGGAACGCGAAGCGGCCGGACTGCATGTCGTAGATCGTCGAGCCGAGCAGGTCCGCGGGCAGCAGGTCCGGCGTGAACTGCACCCGGGTGAACCGAAGGCCCAGCGCGGCCGCGAAGGAGCGCGCGATGAGCGTCTTGCCGAGCCCGGGGAGGTCTTCGATGAGAACGTGGCCGCGCGCGAGCACCGCCGTCAGGATGAGCGTCAGCGCCGCGCGCTTGCCCACCACCACGCGTTCGATTTCGTCGAGCACGGCCTCGCAGTGTGCGGTGGTCGTACCAGCGGGCATGGCGGCCGGCAGTGTCATACCTTCTCCAACTTTCGCAGGATCTCTTCCAACACCCCACGGCCGGGCCCGGGCCGGCGGTCACCGGTGCGCGTGACGTTGTTCGGGTTGACCCATTCCCACAGTTCGGCCCCGAAAAGCATGCGCCCGGTTGCGTGATAAGCCGACGGGTCCTTGGATTGGCGTTGGCCCGTTGTCATTTCGTAGCGCCGCGCGAGCATGGGGCGCAGATGGCGGTCCCAGTCCGCGCGGGTGGAG
The DNA here is from genome assembly GCF_059812295.1 of Mycobacterium sp. NGS63. Lineage (NCBI taxonomy): Bacteria > Bacillati > Actinomycetota > Actinomycetes > Mycobacteriales > Mycobacteriaceae > Mycobacterium > Mycobacterium sp. NGS63. The sequence goes on along the minus strand of NZ_JCALCJ010000004.1, from coordinate 148,603 downwards.
TCCGACCACCGGATCGTCGTCTCGGTGGTGGCCAGCCAGCGTCGCAGCGAATCCCCCAGGTCGTCCTGGTCGGACTCGTCCGGCGGTTCCGGGCCGCGTCCCAGGTAGCGGCGGACGTTGAGCAGCACCAGAGCCAGCCCGATACCCGAGGCCGCCAACAGGAATTGGCGACCGTGCAGCATCAGCACCAGCAGCTCGATGCCCACCACCAGGCAAACGCCGAGGGCTATCAGCCTTTTCATACAGCGCTCCGCAATTCGGCGAGGACCAGTTGCAGGACGTCTATCGCGACCTCACGATGCCCCTCGCTCATCACGTGCGGGCTGAAGCGCGCCTCCTCGAACAGGTTCACCAACTGCTCCGCGTTATCGGCATGCAGCGCATGGTGTTCGACGGCCCGGACCAGCACCTCGGTGGGCGTGTCGAAGTCCTGAGGGGCGGCCCCCGGAACATGGGCGAGCTCACGCTCCATCGCGGCATAACAGGCGATGATGGCCTCGCGCGGCTCCCGGTTGAGGTCGCCGATCTCGGCCAGGCCGACTTCGGCCGCGCGGGCCAGCGATTCCGACGGCGGCGCGGGCGCCTCGGTGTGCTCGTCGACCGGGTTGGCGACGGTGCTCAGTGTGGCCGCCCGCCACCGCCGGCTCGCCATGACCAGGGATCCGGCGACGATCACCAGCAACATGGGGACGGTGGCGGCGAACAGTATCCCGAGGGTGTCCCCGGAGTTCTTCGGGGGGTGACGCTGCGGTGGCGGGCCGGTGGGCTGCCCGGGCGGCGGCGCGGTGGAGTCCAAGTCGGGCGCGGCGGGGTTGACGTCGTGCGGCGTCAGGTATTGGACGAGCATCGTCGTGATCACCAGCCACGCCACGACCACCGCGAGCCCGATCACCACCACGCGCCATCGCGGTCCGCCCCGGTCGGTGCCGAGCATCCCGGACAGCTCGCCCTGTTTCGGCGCCACCGCGCGCGGGTCGCGCAGCCGCGCGATGACGGCGATCGCCAGCAGGGTGAGCGTCGCGGCCAGGGCCACGATGACGAAGAGCAGCGCCGCCCGGCCGCCGCCCGCCTCCCCGCGCACCGCACGGCCCTGGGCCGGTAGGTATCCGCGCAGGGCGGCCGCGACGAAGATCATCAGGACGATCAGCGCGACAACGCGCCCCGTCGGCTTGTCAATACCGGGCATGCCACACCACTCGCCGGTTGCCTGCCGCAGTTGCGGCACTGGATTTCTTCATACTTGCACGTCGCGCGGCCATCCCGCCAGGAACGACGCCGGGCCGACGCTGCGGTGGCATCGGCCGTGAAGCCTTGCCATCGGCGGTGAAAGCAGGGCGGCGAAACGGCCCGGAATCCCGCCATGGGCTCACACCCGACGCCGTAGCTTCACAGCCGTTCGGTCGGTCGCGCAGCGGGGACCGGGCCGGCGGCGCGAAGCCGGGCAGCGAAAGAAATGACGATGTAGGGCGGCGCCCCGTTTTGCCCGGAATTCGCCGGGTAGCCGACCACGGTCCGGATCACTCAGCATTGGGGAAACACCATGGACAAAAACACTGAATACGAGAAGCGGCCGCGCCGCCGATCGTTCATCGCGATCGGGGCCGGTACGGCCGCGGTGGCGGTGAGCGGCGTCATCGCCGGGGTCGCCCCGCTCGCCGCCGCGAACGGCGCCGGCCCGCACGCCACGGCGACCGGGCCCGCGGTGAGCTTCGTGCCCGAGGACCCGCCCGGGCCGCCCGGTCCCCCGGGGCCGCCCGGACCGCCCGGACCCCCCGGCGCTCCGGGTCCGGTCGGGGCACCCGGCGCTCCGGGCCCGGTCGGGGCACCCGGCGCACCGGGCCCGGTCGGGGCACCCGGCGTCGTGGGGCCACCCGGCGGACCCGGGGCACCCGGCGTCGTGGGGCCACCCGGCGGACCCGGCGCACCCGGGCCGGTGGGGCCACCCGGCGGACCCGGCGCACCCGGGGCTCCCGGCGTCGTGGGGCCACCCGGCGGACCCGGCGCACCGGGGCCGGTCGGACCGCCCGGGGCACCCGGCGGACCGGTAGGGCCGGTAGGACCGCCCGGGGCACCCGGGGCTCCCGGACCGGCTGGGCCGCCCGGGCCGCCGGGACCCTAGCCGCGTCTCACACCGGTGCCGTGATTGGGGAAGCCCCGACTTCCCCAATCACGGCTTCCGCGCGGGCGTGGGCGGTGCGACACTGAGCGCATGCCGCCGTACCGCGACGTGGCCGCCTACGACGATCGCGCGCCCGAATACGACCGCGGGTGGCGCGGCCGGCTGCACCACGAGATCGCCGACCGCACCGCCGATCTCGCGGCGGCGACCAGCATCGCCCCCGCCCGCGTGCTCGACGTGGGCTGCGGGACCGGCTACCTGCTGCGCGCGCTGGGCCGCCGCTACCCGGACGCCCAGCACCTGTGCGGCATCGACGCCGCGCCGCACATGGTCGCGACGGCAACCTCTTTCGGCGGCGACGACCGGTTGAGCTTCACCGCCGGGGTGGCCGAACGGCTCGACCACCCCGACGACGCCTTCGATCTCGTCGTCAGCTCGACATCCTTCGACCACTGGACGGATCAACAAGCCGGTCTGCGCGAATGCGCCAGGGTGCTGCGCCCGGGTGGTCACCTGGTGCTCGTCGACCAGTTCTCGCAGTGGCTGTTCCCCACCATGGCCACCAGCCGCCGCGGCAAGGCCCGCACCCGGGGCCGCGCCGAGGACCTTGTGCTGCGCGCGGGATTTCGCTCCCCGCACTGGCACCGGGTGTACGCGCTGATCATCAACGCGGTGACGGCCACCAAGCCGCGCTAGCCGACGGCGAACGGGCGGAAGCTGCCGTCGAGCACCTCATGGTGACCGATCGTGCGCCCGGTGACCGCCGCGGGGTCCACCAGCGCCAATTCCACTGCGGCCCGGGCGAATTCATCGGCCGTGGCGGTGTCGGCGAATTCGCGGGCGTAGTAGGCCAGGCCCGGCGTGAGGATCGGTTTCGACGGCGACAGCGCGTTCACCGCGATGTTGTGGTCGGCGAGATCGAACGCGGCGCACGCCGTGAGGTGCTCGAGCGCCGCCTTGGATCCGCCGTAGCCGGGCAGCACCCCGCCGCTGCGGTCGGCATAGGGCCCGTCGCCGGGCAGCCGCGACGCCACCGAGGTGATGTTGACGACCCCGCCGCCGCGCGCGTCGATCATGTCCGGGCATACCAGCTGCATCAGCTCGTAGGCGGCGAACACCGCGATGTCGAAGTGGCGGCGAAACGCCTGCAGCGGGGTGCTGACGAAGCCCGGCCAGCCGGGCTTGCCTGCGCCCGCCGCGGCCTTGGCGGGCTTGGCGCGCGGCTGGCCGCCCGGTGCCGGTGGACGGCCGGGTGCGGTGAAGGCCGCGTTGTTGACCAGAATCGTGATGGGCCCCAACGCCTCTCGCGCCTCGCCCACCAGCCTCGCGACGTCGTCGCGGTCGGTGAGGTCGGCGCGGATCGCGACGGCGCGCCCGCCCGCGGCCTCGACGGCGGCGACGGTCTCGCCGATGGTGCCGGGCAGCCGGTCGTCCCACACCCGTTCGGTGCGCCCGACGACGGCGACCGCCGCACCCTCGGCCCCGAGCGCCGACGCGATCGCGGCGCCCAGGCCGCGGCTGCCGCCGGTGACGATCGCGGCCCGGTCGGCCAGACGCCCGGTCATCCCGTCACCCCGTGCACGACGATGGCGGTCGTCTGCTCCACCCAGGTGTCGTCCAGCTTCTCCTCCGGGCGCAGCAGCATCCGCAGCATCGTCGCCCCTCCCATCAGCTCGATCAGTCGGTCCGGGTCGACATCGGGATGCGCCTCGCCGCGATCGATGGCCTCGCGCAGCCGCACCCGCACCGCCGAGAACACGTCGGCGAAGCGCGACATCACCCGGGCGTTGAGCGCGGGGTCGGCGGTCATGTCGGCCACCAGGCCGGGCAGCGCGGCGCGCACCACCGGCGTGGTGAACACGTCGCGGGTGGCCTCGATCATCATCCGGACGTCGGCGGCGATGTCGCCGGCCGGCGCCTCCAGCGCGGTCGGCGCGGTCGGGAACGCCGCCTCGTGCACGAGTTCGGCCTTGCTCGACCACCGCCGGTACAGCGCCGATTTCGTGGTGCCGGCCCGCTCGGCCACCGCGGCCAGGCTGAGGTTCGAATAGCCGATCTCCACAAGCAGTTCCGCGGTCGCCGACAGGATCGCCGAATCGATGCGGGGATCCCGCGGACGCCCGGCGCCGGGGGCCTTGTCAAGGTAGGGCGGGTCTGCTTTCATAACGCTACCTACCGTATCGTAATTGCCTCATGAAGGAGGCACCTGTGCCCAATGAACCCGTGCTGGACCAAGTCGACCGACTCCAGCGCTCCAGCCGCGACGTCAGCACGCTGCCCGCGGTGATGTCGCAATGGCTGTCCACCGTGTTACCCGGCGGCGCCGAGCCCCAGGTGACGGTGGAAAGCGGCGTCGACGCCACGGGCATGTCGTCGGAAACCATCATTTTGACCGCGCGCTGGCAACAGGACGGAAAGCCGGCCGAACAAAAGCTGGTCGCGCGGGTGGCGCCCACCGCCGAGGACGTGCAGGTCTTCCCGACGTATCGGCTCGACCACCAATTCGAGGTGATACGCAAGGTCGCCGAACTCACCGACGTCCCGGTCCCGCGGGTGCGCTGGCTCGAACCCACCGGCGACGTCCTGGGCACACCCTTCTTCGTCATGGACTACGTCGACGGCGAGGTGCCGCCCGACGTCATGCCCTACACCTTCGGCGGCAACTGGTTCGCCGATGCCCCGGTCGACCGGCAGCGCGAATTGCAGGACGCGACCGTGGGCGTGCTGGCCAAGCTCCATTCAATCCCCGACGCTCAGGGCACCTTTGGGTTCCTCACGGAAGGGCCGGACGGCGACACCGCACTGCGCAGGCACTTCAATTGGGTGCGGTCGTGGTACGACTTCGCGGTCCCCGACATCGGCCGCTCCCCGTTGCTGGAGCGGACCTTCGCATGGCTGGAGGACAACTGGCCGGACGAGGCCGACGCGCGCGAGCCCGTGCTGCTGTGGGGCGACGCGCGGGTGGGCAACGTGCTCTACCGCGACTTCGCCCCGGTCGCGGTGCTGGACTGGGAGATGGTGACACTGGGCCCGCGCGAGCTGGACGTCGCGTGGATGATCTACGCGCACATGGTCTTTCAGGAACTCGCCGGCCTGGCCACGCTGCCGGGGCTGCCCGGGGTGATGCGCGAGGACGACGTCCGCGCCACCTACCGGCAACTGACCGGCGTGGAGGTGGGGGACCTGCGCTGGTTCTACGCCTACTCCGGGGTGATGTGGGCGTGCGTGTTCATGCGCACCGGCGCGCGGCGGGTGCACTTCGGCGAGGTCGAAAAACCCGACGATGTCGAGTCGCTGTTCTACCACGCGGGATTGATGCGACGCCTGATCGGAGAGGACCAGTAATGCTCGGCCCACTTGACGAATTCCCGGTACACCAGGTTCCCCGCCCGATCGCGTGGGCGGGATCCTCCGACCGCAACTTCTACGACCGCTCCTACTTCAACGCCCACGACCGCACCGGCGACATCTTCGTCATCAGCGGCATCGGCTACTACCCCAACCTGGGCGTCAAGGACGCGTTCTTCCTCGTCCGGCGCGGCGACACGCAGACCGCGGTGCACCTGTCCGACGCGATCGACCAGGACCGGCTCAACCAGAACGTCAACGGCTACCGCATCGAGGTCGTCGAACCGCTGCGCAAGCTGCGGATCGTGCTCGACGAAACCGAAGGCGTGGCAGCCGATCTCACCTGGGAGGGCCTGTTCGACGTCGTCCAGGAACAGCCGCACGTGCTGCGGTCCGGCAACCGGGTGACGCTGGACGCGCAGCGGTTCGCCCAGCTGGGCAGCTGGAGCGGCCGCATCGCCATCGACGGCGAGGAACTCAAAGTCGACCCCGCGACCTGGATCGGCAGCCGCGACCGGTCCTGGGGCATCCGGCCGATCGGCGAGCCCGAGCCGGCGGGCCGGCCCGCCGACCCCCCGTTCGAGGGCATGTGGTGGCTCTACGTGCCGATGGCGTTCGACGAGTTCGCCATCGTGCTGATCATCCAGGAGGAGCCCAACGGGTTCCGCTCGCTCAACGACTGCACCCGGGTGTGGCGCAACGGCCGCGTCCAACAGCTGGGCTGGCCGCGGGTCAAGATCCACTACCGGTCGGGCACCCGCATCCCCACCGGCGCCACCATCGACGCGATCGCCCCCGACGGCACCCCGGTGCACTTCGACGTGGAATCCAAGCTGCCCGTGCCCATCCACGTCGGCGGCGGCTACGGCGGCGACTCGGACTGGCTGCACGGCATGTGGAAGGGCGAAAAGTTCGTCGAGCGGCTGACTTACGACATGACCGACCCGGCGATCGTCGCGCGGTCCGGGTTCGGCGTGATCGACCACGTGGGCCGCGCGGTGTGCCGCGACGGCGACGGCGATCCGGTGGAGGGCTGGGGTCTTTACGAGCACGGCGCGCTGGGCCGCCACGACCCGTCGGGCTTCACAGACTGGCTAACCGTCGCGCCCTGACCCCTTCCGCGAACGTCGACTTGTTGCGAGATTTTTGCGATGTGGGCGCAACGAGTCGACGCTCGGCGGCTTATGCAATTCGTCGACGATCTCCGACAGGGTCTCGAGCGCGATCGGCGACGGCTGATACAGGCACACGGTATCCGAGACGCCGTCGACCCGATCGCGGATGTGCGCGGCGATCTCCTTGGGCGTGCCGCAGGCGGCGATGGTGTGCAGCATCTGGTCATCGATCAGCGCGCCCATCTCCTGCCAGCGGCCCTGCTTGGACATCGCGTTGAGCTCGGGCTGCAGGTCCTCCCAGCCGTGCGCGGCCAGCACCGGCCGGTACGCCGGGGTGGACCCGTAGAACGCCAGCAGGCGCCGGGTGGCCGCGTGATCGCCCGCGTCCGAGCCGGCCGACACGATGATCTCGGGAAGCACGGCAAACTCCTCGGGCCGGCGCCCGCCGGCCGTCAGCCCGTCGCGCACCGCCGGCAGCGTGTGCTCGTGTAAAAAACGCTTCGTGCCGAACGGCATCACCAGCAGGCCGTCGGCGTGCTCAGCCACCGCGCGGGTCAGCCGCGGACCCAGCGCGCCGACATAGACGGGCGGCGGGCCGTAGGGATTCGGGCCCGGGCTGAAGGTCGGCGTCATCAGCGTGTGCCGGTAGTACTCGCCGCGAAAGTCCAAGCGGCCGCCCGAATTCCAGGCTGCGAAGATCGCGCGCAGGGCGGCGATCAGCTCGGTCATCCGGGCCACCGGGTGGTCGAACGACGCCCCGAAGCGCTTCTCGATCTGCGGGCGGATCTGGGTGCCCAGGCCGAGGAAGAATCGCCCCCCGCTCAGCAGCTGATGGTCGTTGGCCTGGTGCGCCAGGTGGATCGGATTGCGCGGGAACGCGATGGCCACGTTGGTCATCAGGTCCAGCCCGCCCACGGTGGCGGCCAGCGTCAGCGGAGCAAACACGTCGTGCGGGCCCTCGAAGGTGGCGACGCCGCTGGCCCCGGCGTCGCGCAGCGCCCGCGCGCGCTCGGCCGCGTCGACGGGACCGTACAACGCCGTGAAGACCTTCACCACACCTGCCTGACGACGCCGCGAAGCCGCAAAACCGCCCCGGTGGGGCGGCCCAATGAAGATTTATCTTACGAAATCCGCGAAATGCGGTTGACTAGAGCACGTGCCAAAGCCGCCGCCGGTCGTCGACGTTGTCGTGGTCGGCGCCGGCTTTGCCGGGTTGTCGGCGGCGCGCGAGCTGGCGCGGCAGGGCCACGACGTGCTGGTCTTCGAGGGCCGCGACCGCGTCGGCGGCCGGTCGTTCACCGGCAGCGTCGCCGGGCTGCCCGCCGACCTGGGCGGCACCTTCGTCGGCCCCACCCAGGACGCCGTCCTGGCGCTGGCCGCCGAGCTCGAGGTGGCGACCACACCGACCCACCACGATGGCAAGAACGTCATCCACTGGCGGGGCTGGGCGCGCCCCTACCACGGCACCATCCCCAAGTTGTCGCTGACCGGGCTGCTCGACATCGGCCGGCTGCGTTGGCAATTCGACCGGATCGCCCGCGGCGTCCCGCTGGCCAACCCCTGGGATGCGCGCCGCGCGCGCGAGCTGGACGCCATGTCGCTGGCCGGGTGGTTGCGCTCGGTGCGCGCCACCGCGTCCTCGCACGACCTGATGGCCATCGTCGCCCGCGTGACGTGGGGGTGCGAACCCGACGACGTGTCGATGCTGCACGCCGCCCGCTACACCCACGCCGCCGGCGGCCTGGACCGGCTGCTCGACGTCGAAAACGGCGCCCAGCAAGACCGTTTCCCGGGCGGCACCCAGCAGATCGCCGAGGCGGCGGCCGCCGACCTGGGCGCGCGCGTGGTCCTGGGCGCGCCGGTGCGCCGCATCGAGCGGCACGGCGCCGGCGTCACCGTCACCACCGACGCCGGCTCGGCCGAGGCGGGGTTCGTCATCGTCGCCATCCCGCCGGCCCACCGCGCGTCGATCGAGTTCGTTCCCCCGCTGCCGGTCGAACACGAGCAGCTCGCCCGGCACTGGCCGCAGGGCCGGCTCAGCAAGGCGTATGCCGCCTACGAGACGCCGTTCTGGCGGGCCGACGGGTTCTCCGGGCAGGCGCTTTCCGACCAGGGCCCGGTGTTCATCACCTTCGACGTCAGCCCGCACGCCGACGGTCCGGGCGTCCTGATGGGCTTCGTCGACGCCCGCGCGTTCGACTCACTGCCCACCGAGCAGCGCCGCCACGACGCGCTGCGGTGCTTCGCGTCACTGTTCGGCGACGAGGCACTCAAGCCGCTGGACTATGTCGATCACCGTTGGGGCGCAGAGGGATTCGCGCCGGGCGGCCCGACGGCGGCGGTGCCGCCGGGGTCCTGGACGCGGTTCGGGCCGTTGCTGCGCGAACCGGTGGGGCCGATCCATTGGGCCGGTACCGAGACGGCCGACGAATGGACCGGGTTCCTCGACGGCGCGGTGCGGTCGGGCCAGCGGGCCGCCGCCGAGATCACCGCCCTGCTATGAGCTGATCCGGTGGTCGGCCGCGTCGGGGGTCACCGATTCGACCAGCGCCCGCAGGTGGCGGTTGACCTCCCGCGGCCGCTCCAGCATCGAGCAATGGCCGCCGGGCAGCTCCACCAGCCCGACGACGTGGGGCGCGGTGCGCGCGATCCTGCGCGACTGGCCGATCGGGGTCAGCCGATCCCGCTCGCTGCCGATCACCAGCGTCGGCACCGTCAGGCCGTCCAGGGCCAGATGGCGCGACCCCAGCGCCTCGACGAGCATCCTCGCGCACCCGCCGCGCCCCGCGGGCGACGTCTGCGCGAACAGCTCGTAGACGATGCGCGCGGCGCTGGGGTCGGCGTCGCGCCCGACCGCCAGCATCGCGACCAGGTGACGGCTCGGGACCCGGGCCGCGGCCGGTAGCGGGAAGCCGCCGAACGCGCCGACCAGGCCGCGCGCGGCCAACACCCGCGCCGCCGATAACCCGCCCGGCACCGACAGCAGCTTCACCTGGCGCACCAGATCCCCGGTGGTGGTGTTGATCAGGGCGACGGCGTCGGCGCGCCGGTGCACCTTGTGCCGGTAGTGCGACGACCACGCGGCGATGGTGATGCCGCCCATCGAATGCCCGACCAGCACCGCCCGCTCGTGCGGCGCCAGCGTCGCATCGAGGACCGAATCCAGGTCGCACGCAAGGTGTTTGAGGCTGTAGCCGCCCCGCCGCGGGATGCCGCTGCGGCCGTGGCCGCGGTGGTCGAACGCGATGACCCGATAGTCGGCGGCCAGGTCGGTGATCTGGTGCGCCCAGGCGCGGATGGCGCAGGTGATGCCGTGGGTGAACACGATCGGATAGCCCTCGGGCGGCCCGAAAACCTGTGTGTGCAGCCGGGTCCCGTCGCCCGCGCGGACGGTCAGGGTGCGGGCCGGCGGCAGTTCGTCGGGGAGCCGCTCACTTGTCCGAGATAGTCCAGCGCTCATCGTCGCTCCCCCTTCGAACGCGGCCACCCCGCCGCACTCCGGATGTACGCGAGTGTAGTCCGGAATCCACAACGAACGAATGAAAACAGCCCATTACATACCGCGAATTTGAGGACGGCCGTCCCACAACCGCGGCCCGGTATGAGACGCTGACGCCCGTGTACCCGATGTCCCGTCGGGAGTTCATCGCGGCGACGGCGAGCCTGGTCGGCGGCGGGCCGGCGACCGCCTGCGCGCCGCGCCACCCACCCCCGCCGGACGCCAAGGCGGTGCTCGTCGTCGGTGCCGGCATGGCCGGACTATCCGCCGCGCGCGCCCTGGCCGACGCCGGATGGCCGGTGCGCGTCATCGAGGCCCGCGACCGCATCGGCGGGCGGGTGTGCACCAACCGCGACTGGGGCGTGCCGCTCGAGATGGGCGCGTCGTGGATCCAGGGCACGGCGGACAATCCCCTGATGGAGCTGGCGGCCAGGGCGCGTGCGCAGCTCGTGTCCACCGACTACTACGGGTGGGCGAAGCTCGCGGTCGATCCGCGGCTCCCGGCGCTGCAGTACGACCCGCAAACCTGGCGCGACTTCGTGACCCGGGCCCGCGACCACGTCGACGACGGCAGCCTCGGCGTCGCCGTGGACGCCGCGGCGACCCGGGCCGGGCTGTCCGACTCCGACCGTGCCCAGTTGGCCTTCTATGTTGCCACCGAAATCGAGAACGAATACGCGGCCGGCGCAAACGAGCTGTCCGCCAAGACTTTTGACCACGGCGACTACGCCGGCGGCGACCAGGACGTCGTCACCAGCGGCTACGATGCCCTGCCCCGGCTGCTCGCCGACGGCCTGCAGGTCCAGCTGAACACCCCGGTAACGGCCGTCACGCAGCGCGACAACGCCGTCACCGTGCGCGCCGGAAACCGGTCGTTCGAGGGCCCCGCGGCGATCGTGACGGTGCCCCTCGGCGTGCTGAAAGCCGGTGCCATCGCGTTCGATCCGCCGCTGCCCGGCCCCCACGCGCGCGCGGTGCACGCGCTGGGGTTCGGGGTGCTGTCCAAGAGCTTCTTCCGCTTCAACCGGCGCAGCTGGAACGTGGAGAACGCCTTCTATCAGTACCTCGGCACCGAGCCCGGCGCCTGGTCGCAGTGGTTCACCCTGCCGGGCGCCGCCGGGCCGATCGCGTTGGCGTTCAACGCCGGTGACCGCGGCCGGTGGGCGGAGTCGGCGTCGTCCGCGGACCTGATGGCCGGCGCCCTGCCCGTCGCGCGCGAGCTGTTCGGCGGCGACGTGTCCCCGATCGAAGTCCGCACGTCGAACTGGGCCGCCGACCCCTACGCGCTGGGCTCGTACTCGTTTCATGCCCCCGGCTCCGGCCTCGCCGATCGGCGCCGGCTGGCCGAACCGATCGGCGACCGGATCTACCTCGCGGGCGAGGCCGTCGGCGCCGACAACCCGGCCACCGTGACCGGCGCCCTGGTGAGCGGGCGATCCGCCGCCGGCCAGTTGATGCGCCGATTGACCCGCTGACGGCTCACGGTTTCTCCAGCGCCGTGGCGCAGGCGTCAAGGATGGCAAGGAAACTCGAGCGCAGCACCCGGTAGCTGACCGCCTCCAGCAGCCTGCCCCCGGCCCGGGCGGGGTGGGTGTAGTGGCTCAGCCAGTCCACGTGGGTGCCCTCGCCCGAGGGCGTGAACGTCAGCGTGCCGCCGTCGTGGTGGAACGGCGGGAACGACCGCACGATGAGATAGGTGTAGCTGCGCGGCCGATCGTAGGCCGTGATCTTCTCCCGGAACCACGCGCCGACACAGACCACCTCGCGCAGCGCGCCCGCCTCGCGCCCTGGCGAATCATTGGCGTACCTGGCCCTGAGTGCCAGCGGGGCGGCGGCCAGGTTCGGCGGGTCGGCCAGCCAATCAAAGACCTGCTCCACCGGCGCCGCGATCGTTTTCTGCACGTGAATCTCGACCATCCGACCGATGCTAGACGCGCCGCTAGGTCACCTGCTTGAGCGTGGTGTGGGGGCTCTGGCCGTAGGTCTGTCGGTAGAGCACCGCGAACCGGCCGGTGTGCGCGAAGCCCCATCGCTGCGCGATCTCGGTGACCGTGCAGTTGCGCGTCGCGCCGGCGATCAGCTCCTGGTGCGCGCGATGCAGCCGGATGCGGCGCAGGTATTCGGTGGGGGTGGTGTCGAGTTGGCGCCGGAAGAGGTACTGCACGGCCCGGGGCGTCAGATGCACGGCGGCCGCGATGTCGTTGATGCTCACGTCGCCGGCGGCGTGCCGGTGGATGAAGGCCACCGCGTCCCTGAGCGTTTCCGGCATCGCGGGGTCGCCGGCCAGCTCCTGCTCGGTCACGTTGGACGGGTAGCACTCGAGCAGCGCGCCGGCCAGCAGCGGACCCACCGCCGCCACGACCAGCGGTTGCCCGGCGGTGTCGGGCGCGGCCAGGGTCGCGCTCACGTAATCCAGGGCTCGGTGCCACGCGCGCAGGGCGGCGCGGGAGCGCGGGCGCCAGTTCACAAAGCGGATCTGCTGCGACAGCGGCGCCTGCCAGTCCGCGGCGACCTTGCGCAGCGCATCGGCGGCGATGGTCACCACGTCGAACCGGGCGCCGTTGACCCGCAGCGCGCACGACATGCCGTGGGCGACCAGGATCGGGCTGTCCACGTTCGGGAACGGGCCACCCGTCACGGTCAACGACCCGGCGCGGGGCTGGATCACCAGAACGCCGTCGGCGGGCGGGATTTCGACGAGCAGCCGTCCCTGGATCACCACCTCGTCGAGCGCCAGCGAGGCCGCCGCGCAGCGCCGGTGGGTGACGGCCAGGGGACTCCCGAGACCGCTGACGCGCCAGCCCGGCACGTAGGCGCCGGCGAAGAACCGGCGGGTCGCCTCGGGCTCGACGGTGCGGAACTGCTCGTAGCGAACCGCCGCCGAAGGCTGCGCCGGCCCCGGCTCACGCGCCGGCGCGTGGGTGACGGGACGCAGGTCGACTCGGATCGAGTCGGCTTCGCCCACAGCATCGACTGCGTCGACCAGGCCGACGCCGGATGACGCGTCCCCGGCGACGGTCGTCATCGCATCGCCTTGTCCCCCGCCGGGCGCGCCCTCGCCGTTGCGCCGTTTTGCGGGGCGAGCTGGTGATAGATGTTCAGCGAGTCGAGCGCGATCCGGTCCCAGCCGAAGCGGGAGACCGCGCGGCTGCGGCCGGCCGCCCCCATGCTCTCGCACTGGAAGCTTTGCGCCAGCAGGCTTCTCAGCGCCGCGGCGACCGCGGCGGGACCGTGTTGCGCCAGCACCTGCCCGGTCACGCCGTCCACCACGACGTCGGTCAGGACGCCGACGGGAAGCGCGACGACGGCCACCCCGCTGGCCATCGCCTGCAACACCGGCGTCGAGCGCGGCGGCTGCCGGGGCGTGCACGCTACCACGTCGGCGGAGCGCAGCAGCGACGGCAGCATGCCGCCGCCGACCGTGCCCGCGAAGCTAACCCGGTCGGCCACCCCCAGCTCGGCGGCCAGACCCTCGAGCCGGGAGCGCGCCTCGTCGTGGCCGGGTTCGCCGGCGGTTTCGGCCACGACGAGCTCGGCGTCGGCGACCCTGGGCAGCGCCCGAATGGCAATGTCGAAACCGTTGGACTCCAACGGATTCGGGCCCAGGCATACGACGCGGTGGCGCCCGTTGCGGGCGGCTGCCGGGCCCACGGGGCTGTACTCGTCCACGTCGACGCCGCTGCACAGGGTGGACACCCGGGCCCGGCCGTGGCGCAACCGGGACAGCACGTCGGCGTCGGCGGTGCACTCACCGGTCACCCACGTCGCGCCCCGCGCCAGCAGCGGCTCGATGCGTTGGTGCTCGCCCCCCGGTTCGCCGGCGGCTGAACGCGACGCCAGGCCCTGGAAGGTCTGCACCGTGGGTATCCGCTGCCGCCGCGCCGACAGCTGGGCGGCCAATCCGCCCAGGCATCCGTAGGCGTGCACGACGTCGGGTGGATCCGTGGACCACAGGCGTTCGAGGATGGTCACCCATTCCCCGACGTACGGCAGCACCGCAGCGGCCGAAGCGGCGGCGCGGGGTCCGACGCGGATCGGCACCGACCGATGGCCACCCCCGGGCTGCGCTTTCGCGCGCCGGCCCTGCTGCCTGGCGTAGGCGGTCACCTCGTGCCCTTGTGCCGCGAGCGCGGCGCCCAGCCGGGCAGGGTCGTCACCGACGACGTCGTCACCGGTGACGATCGCGATCTTCACTGCCGCCCCCTTCGGGCTCGCGCGAGGAAACAAACGACAAACAAAGTGCTACCCCGCCCGGTACAAACGAAACGCCGCCCCCGGCGACCTTCGCCTGCCGTCCCGGCGTTTCGCACGGCGGATCTCCGGCGCGGGCCCGGGCTTCGGCGCGGCCGCCCCGGAGGAGGACACTGAGCTGATGACCGCGGCGATCAGCGACACCCAGCGCCCGCCGCTGGAGCTGGTGGTCCTGCTGGCGTCGGCGGGTGGGCTGGACGCGTTGTCGGTCGTCTTGCATGACCTGCCGGCTGAGTTTCCGGCCGCCGTGGTCGTACAGCAGCACCTCGGCGGCTCTACCAGCGTCCTGCCTACGATCCTGGGCCGGCAGACATTCCACCGGGTCAGTTGGGCGCTGGACGGTCAGCTGGTGGCACCCGGGCAGGTGGTGGTCTGCCCGCCCCGGATGCAGCTGGAACTGAAGCCCGACGGCAGCTGTCACCTGCGCGCTATGGAGGCGCCCGGCGAGCGGCGCCTCGACCTGCTACTGGCGTCGGTGGCCACCTCGTACGGCGCGCGCAGCCTGGCGGTCGTGTTGTCGGGTTCCGGTCAGGACGGCGCCGTCGGGACCGCGGCGATGAGGCGGGCGGGCGCGATCGTCATCGCGCAAAGCCCGGACACCGCGCTGTACGCGTCAATGCCGCTCGCGGCGGCGCGCGCAGGCGCCGACCTGGTGTTGCCGATTCACGAGATCGGGCGCGTGCTGGCCGAACTCGCCACGGGCGGCGCGCTGCCCGAACGCGGCGTGGCCACCGCGGAAGGGGGAACAATGGACAGGCATCTCGCAGGGGGCGGCGGCACGGATTCGCTGTCACCCGACCGGCTGCCCAACAGCGCGGCCAGCCGCGCCGAGATGGCCCGACAGCGCGCTGGCGAGCTGCGGCGCAGGCGCCAGGATCTGTCCGACGGATTCGGCGCCACCGAGCGGACCGTCGCCCTCGCACGGCGCCGGGCCCAAGAGTCGTTGCGCCGCGCCCAGCTGGCTCACCAAGCGGCCTCGGAGGCGGCCGCGCGGTGGGGGCAATAGCCCCTCCCGCGCACCCCTACTCCAGGACCTCCATCAGCAACAGCGCCCCGCCGACGGTTCCTTCGGCCGACTGAAACGACGTGCACACCACCCGGATCCGGGCGGACCGGCCGCGGCGGTTAACGGCGTCCACCACGGTTTCACCGGAGCTGTCCGGGTCGACGAACGCGTTGCCGATCAACGGTCGGATGCCGTCCAGCGGCAGCCCGATGTCCAGACTGGTCAATCGGGTCCCCGTCGTCTCGTCGGCCCGCAGGCCCCACAGCTCCTCGCAGCCCCGGTTCCACACCACCACCCGCATCTCCCGGTCCACGACGACCATCCCCAGCCGTACCGAGTTGGTCAGCGAGTCCAGGAAGTTCTTGGCGTCGTCGAGTTCCACGCTGCGTTCGCGCAGCGCGTCGTTGATGGTGTGCAGTTCGTCGTTGGTGGACTGCAACTCCTCGTTCATCGTCTCGAGCTCTTCGTTGGTGGACTGCAGCTCCTCGTTGGTGGTCTCGAGCTCCTCCACGGTGGACTGCAGTTCCTCGTTGGTCGTCTCGAGTTCCTCGTTGGTGGACTGCAGTTCCTCATAGGCCGCCTCCAGCTGGCGGTTGGTCTGCACGACCTTGTCGAGCAGGGCGCGCGTCGCCGTGACGTCGAAGAACACGATCGACACGCCCAGCAACCCGTTCTCGGCGTCGACCAGCGGGTTGATGTGGATCTCGAACCACACCGACTCCACGCCGGGCCGCTGCCATTTGACGTCCGGAATCCGTGTCGAGCGCCGCTCCACCTTGGCCTGCTCGAGGTAAGCGCGCAGCTCGACCGGGCGGTAGGACACCTCGAGATCGCGCAGGAGCCGGCCGATGTCGCGGGCCGACAGGCCGAAGATGCTCTCCGCCTGCTGGTTGATCATGGCGACGGTGTCCTCGCCGGTGATGACGATCTGGGCGACCGGGCTGGCGCGAAAAGCCAAGTCGCGCACCGTGGCCAGCCCCGGTAGGTCGGGGTGGCGATCGTAGAAGGCGGCGGCGGGGTCGTAGCGTTCCACGTGGGCCTGGGATCCGACGACCTTGCGGAAGATGCGGTTCTTGAGGCTCAGCGGGGCGAAGCGATCACTGTGACTCAGCAGCATCTCCGCGTGCCCGAGGAACAGGGTGCCCTGGGGCGCAAGCGCGAAATGCAGGCGCCCCAACACGTTTCGCTGCGTCTCGGCGTTGAGATACATCAGCGTGTTGCGGCACACCAACAGGTCGACCCGGGAGATCGGTGCGTCCTTGACGAGGTCGTTGCGGCCGAAGATCACCGTCCGGCGCAGGTCCTTGTGGAACACGTAGCGGCCGTTGACCTGCTCGAAGTAGCGCGCCAGCAGGTCCGCGGGCACCCCCTCGACCGCCTTGGCCTCATACGACGCCACGCGTGCCTCGCTGAGCGCCTCCTCGTCGATGTCGGTGGCGTAGATCTTGACCCGCTGCCGGAACGCGTCGGGACCCATCCCCTCGGCCAGCAGCATGGCCAGCGTGTAGGCCTCTGCCCGGACGCGCACCCCGCGCTCCACACCCGGATCGGGTCGCCGGGTCCGCGCTCGGCAAGCAGCCGCGGAATGACCTCGGCGCCGATGAACTCCCAGGCTTCCGCGTCCCGGAAGAACGCGGTGACGTTGATCAGGATGGTATTGAACAGCGCCGCGAATTCGTCCGAGCCGGCCTGCAGGACGTCGAGGTACTCCTCGAACGAGGTGTAGCCCGCCTGGTCCATCCGGTGCCGGACCCGGCGCATCAGCGACGTGCGCTTGTAGCCGGTGAAGTCGAAGCCGCGGGAATCGCGCATGTAACGCAGCAGCGCCTCGAAGGCCTCGTCAGTCGTGGCGTCCATGTAGTCCCGTTCGCAAGAGCAGTTCGTCCAAAGACCAGCAGATTCCGCAGGAGCGGAAGAAATTGAACACTACTCGCGACGTCAAAGCTGATTTTCGTGGCCGACGAGTGCCCACACCGTCTTGCCCGACGACGTCGGGGTGGCGCCCCACGCCCGGCACAGCGCGGCGACGATGGCCAACCCGGAGACGACTTCGGCGCCGCGCTCGGCGTCCTCGTGCCGGCCGGGCAGCCGTTCGCTGCAATCCTCGACCGCAACCGTGACGGTGTCGCGATAGTTCTCGACGATCAGGACCGGCGCGCTCTGCGTATGGTCGAGGACGTTTTCGACGAACACGGTCGCGACCGTGGCCGCGACCGGAATCAGCTCGCACTGGTCCCACTGGGTGAGCCAATCGGTGACCATGGCGCGGGCCAGGCCGACGCCGGCCGCGGCGACGGGCAGCTCGATGCGCGCCCGCCGCCGCAGGGGGGCCGGCTGGCCGGCCACGGCGTCCAGCGCCAACAGCCGGGTGGGATGCACCGGCACATAGCGGGTCACGCCGCCGGCGGTGATCGCCCTGCGCGCCGCGGGTTCCCCGCAGACCAGCAGGATCGGCACGTCCGGCCAGACACTGACGTGCCAGCGGGCGCTGGTGAACACCGTCCACGCCGACGCCGACGGCACGGACAGCCGATTGACGTCGACGACGACCGCGCGCGGCTCGTCGAGTGCGGCCTTGATCACGGTGTCGCGGACGGTCCGATACGTGGATCCGTCCAGCACCCCGTCCATGACCAGGATCGGCACACCACGTTGCGGCGCCGAGTCGATCTGCAGGACCGAACGCCGTTCAGCCACCGGCATCACCGCTTTGCGGGGTGGTGGCGGCGAGCCGGTCGCTGAGCACGGCCAGCGCGCGTTCGCTTTCCTCGGCCAGCGCGTTGTAGCGGTTCGAGACGGGGCCGGGGCCGGCCTTGTCGGCCATCCGGCGGGCCAGTCGGGCCTTTTCCTGCAGGCTGCGCAGCGCGACCCAGAGCGCGCCCTCGACCTCCTCGTCCCGCGCGGCGAGCAGGGCATCGGCCGTCCAGGCGTGGCCGACGTGGCAGCGAAACTGGCCGTCGCTGACCGAGACCAGCGAGCCGTTGCAGTCGGGGCAGGTGTACCCGGACTGCTCGCCCAGTTCTGCGGTGTTGAAGTCGGTCGAGAACCGGGACGTCATGGCAATGCGGTTTTCCAGTTCCAGCGCGGCGTCGGGCTCCATGTCCGGCTCCTCGATCTCCCGGTAGGACAGTTCTTTGAGGACCGCGCCGACGTCGGCCGCCGCCGCCAGCCGGTCCAGCACGCCCGCGTTGAGCGCGTTGACGGGCATCGCCGGGAACAACGCGTCCTCCGGTGACTGCCCGATGGTGGCGCCGCCGCGCGAGCGGATCGCGGCCAGGCCCAGGACGCCGTCGTCGAGCACCCCCGAGAGCAGGACACCGATCGCGCGCGGCCCGGATGCCACGGCCACCGAGCGGAACAACGCGTTGATGGCGGGCCGGTGCCCGTTCTCCGTCGGCCCCTGCGAGAGCACCACCCGGTGATCGGCGACCAGCAGGTGACGGTCCGGGCTGCTGACGTAGATGTGGCCCGGCAGCAGCGGCGCGCCGTGCTCACCCGCCATCGCCGGCAGCGGGCCGCTGCGGTCGACGATGCGGGCCAGGACGCTCGGCATCCCGGCGGGGACATGCAGCACGATCAGATAGGCGTACGGCAGATCCGCCGAAAGACCGGCGGCCAATCGTGAGAGCGCGTCCACGCCCCCCGCAGAGGCGCCGATCGCGACCACTCCCCGCAGGCCGTCGTCTATATCGTCCCGTTCACTGGGCGCGTCACTCACCACTCTCGACTACCCCGACCCCGCCCGATCAAGCCTACGCATCCCCGCGGCCGGTGGATAGACGCACGTGGTACCGGTTTTGTGTGCGGCGGACGGTGGTAACCGGAGCCAATGGGCAAAGACAACGCACCCGATCCCAAGCAAAACGACCTCGAGCCGGCGCGATTCCGCCGCGACACCGGGTATCTGACGACCCAGCAGGGCGTCCGGGTCGACCACACCGACGACGCGCTGAGCGTCGGCGAGCGGGGTCCGACGCTGCTGGAGGACTTCCACGCCCGCGAAAAGATCACCCACTTCGACCACGAGCGCATCCCCGAACGGGTGGTGCACGCGCGCGGGGCCGGCGCGTACGGCTTCTTCGAACCGTATGACGACTGGCTGGGCGAGTACACCGCGGCCAAATTCCTGACCACACCGGGCGTCCGGACGCCGGTGTTCGTGCGGTTCTCCACGGTGGCCGGGTCGCGCGGCTCGGCCGACACCGTGCGCGACGTGCGCGGGTTCGCCACCAAGTTCTACACCGAACAGGGCAACTACGACCTGGTGGGCAACAACTTCCCGGTCTTCTTCATCCAGGACGGCATCAAGTTTCCCGACTTCGTCCACGCGGTAAAACCCGAGCCGCACAACGAGATTCCGCAGGCGCAGTCGGCCCACGACACGCTGTGGGACTTCGTCTCGCTGCAGCCCGAGACGCTGCACACCATCATGTGGCTGATGTCCGACCGCGCGTTGCCGCGCAGCTACCGCATGATGCAGGGCTTCGGCGTGCACACGTTCCGTCTGGTCAACGACCGCGGCGAGGGCACTTTCGTGAAGTTCCACTGGAAGCCGAGCCTCGGCGTGCACTCGCTGATCTGGGACGAATGCCAGAAGATCGCCGGCAAGGACCCGGATTACAACCGCCGCGACCTGTGGGAGGCCATCGAGTCCGGCCACTTCCCCGAGTGGGAGCTCGGGGTGCAACTGGTCGCCGAGGCCGACGAGTTCAAGTTCGACTTCGACCTGCTGGACGCCACGAAACTGATTCCCGAGGAACAGGTTCCGGTCCGCCCGGTCGGCAAGATGGTGCTCAACCGCAACCCCGACAACTTCTTCGCCGAGACCGAGCAGGTGGCCTTTCACACCGCGAACGTGGTGCCCGGGATCGACTTCACCAACGACCCGCTGCTGCAGTTCCGCAACTTCTCCTACCTCGACACCCAATTGATCCGCCTGGGCGGCCCCAACTTTGCGCAGTTGCCGGTTAACCGGCCGGTGGCCGACGTCCGCACCAACCAGCACGACGGCTATGGGCAGCACCGGATCCCGCAGGGCCGGTCCAGCTACTACAAGAACAGCGTTGGCGGCGGCTGCCCCGCGCTGGCCGACGAGGACGTCTTCCGCCACTACACACAGCGGGTCGACGGCGTCGCGATGCGCAAGCGCGCGAAGTCCTTCGAGAACCACTACAGCCAGGCGCGCATGTTCTGGAAGAGCATGACGCCGGTCGAGGCCGAGCACATCGTCGCCGGGTTCGCCTTCGAACTCGGCAAGGTGGAAGTGCCCGACATCCGTTCGGCGGTGGTCGCCCAGCTCGCCCGCATCGACCACAACCTGGCCACCCGGGTGGCGGCGAAGCTGGGGCTGCCCGCGCCGCCCGACGAAGCGGTCGACGGCGAGGTGACCGCGTCGCCCGCGCTGTCGCAGATCGCCGTCAGCGACACCATCGCCTCGCGCAAGATCGCGGTGCTGGCCGCCGACGGGGTGGATGTCGTTGGCACGCAACGCCTCAAGGAGCTGATGGAGGCCTACGGCGCGGTGGTCGAGGTGTTGGCCCCCGTCGCGGGTGGCACGCTGCGCGGCGGGTCCGGCGGCGAGCTGCCCGTCGACCGGGCGTTCACGACGATGGCGTCGGTCCTCTACGACGCGGTGGTGGTGGCATGCGGGCCGGATTCGGTGTCCACGCTGTCCGGCGACGGTTACGCCGTGCACTTTTTGGTCGAGGCCTACAAGCACCTCAAGCCGATCGGCGCGTACGGCGCCGGGATCAAGCTGCTGCGCGCCGCGAACATCGACGCCCGCCTGGCCGCCGAAAGCGACGCGGCCACCGACGTGGTCAGCGACCGGGCCGTCGTGACGACGCGGGCGGCCGCCGACGAGTTGCCCGACCAGTTCGCCGAGGAACTCGCCGCCGCCCTGGCGCGCCACCGCTGCTGGGAGCGCCAAACCGACCCCGTGCCGGCCTGACCGTCACCAGGGTTTCCACACCGCAAAAGGAGGATGAAGAATGCCACGTTCGTCGATCAAGAACGAAAAGATGTATCAGGATCTGCGCAAGAAGGGCGATTCCAAGGAGAAGGCCGCGCGGATCTCCAACGCGGCCGCCAGCCGGGGCAAGTCGTCGGTCGGCCGCAAGGGCGGCAAGTCCGGCTCGTATCAGGACTGGACGGTTCCGGAGCTGAAGAAGAGGGCCAAAGAGCTTGGCATGTCCGGGTATTCGAGCCTGACCAAGGACAAGCTGGTCGCCAAACTGCGCAATCACTGACCGGCGCGGGTGTTGAGTGTGAACACAGGGATTCGGGTGTGAACAGGGGGCGGGTTCGAGCGCCGGTTTCCGCCCGGGCTTCACAATCGATGCCCACGCTTCACACTGAACGCCGAGTATTCAGGCGGTGAGGCCGAGCCGGTCGGCCAGCACCAAAAACGCGACCGCGTAATCGTTGGCGGCGGTGCGGGTTCGGATGTCCTGCCAATCCAGGCGTTCGCGCACCGCGCGCACCACCGGCAGCAGTCTCGCGAAGTCGCAGTGGTGTTCGTTGAGGGCGCGCAGCTTCTGGATGACCACCATGGTGGGCGGCAGCACCGGCATCGTGATCGCCAGCACGTCGCGCGGCTCGGCGCGGTCGAGCATCGCCGCCTCGACGCGCTCGCCGTTGATGCGGTGCAGGATGTCGACGACGGTATCGCCGGTGCGCGCCTTGAACAGCCAGTCCTCCGGCGGATGTTCGACGGCGAAGCCGGCGTCGGCGAGGGTCTTCTCGGCCCCGGCCACGTCGGACTCGGCCACCACCAGGTCCACGTCGTGGCTGGGTTCGGGCGCCCCGAAGGCCCACAGCGCATAGGTGCCGGCCAGCGCGAAGCGCGGCCCGTTTTCCTTGAGCGCGGAGGCGGCCTTGCGCAACGCTTCTCGCAGCTGCGAGCAGGAGGCCGGCGCCGCCGCGGCCGCGGGCGTCTCGATGGGTGCCATGGTGCATAGGTCATACCCGGCGCGGGCCGTAGGCAACCCGATCGGTGCCTGGCCTGCGAGTCGTTCGTTTAAGTGCCAGTGAGATTGGGCAGTTCTCCAGTTATGTCAGCCGCCGCCTGCCGCGCCCGCCATGCCTACGGCCGGGCCGTCGCGGTGCCCGCGCGCGGAGCGGTGGGTGACGGCGCGTGACGGCGGGGTTGGTGCAGCACTGGCTCGATTCGGGACGACTCGAGCTGCCGCTGCCCGCCTCGGGACGCACCGCCGAACGCTGGCAACGCCTGGCGCTGCTGGCCGACGAGGACGTCGTCGCCGCCCGCATCGCCGAGGCCCACGTCGACGCCGTCGCGATCCTGCACGAGCTGGGCGGCAAGCCCCCCGATTCCGGGCAGCTGTGGGGCGTGTGGGCGGCGGAGTCGTGCGACGCGAGGGTGATCGCCACCGAGATCAGCGGCGGCGCGATCATTCTCAACGGCACCAAGGTGTGGTGCTCGGGCGCCGGATTCTGCAGCCACGCGCTGGTTACCGCCCGCCTCGATGACGGCAGGTGCGGCCTGTTCGCGGTGACGGTCAGCGAACCGGCCGTCAAGGCGCTGCCGACCACCTGGTGGAACGTCGGGATGGCCGGCAGCGACACCAGGGCGGTGCAGTTCACCAACGCCCACGCCGTGGCCGTCGGTGACCCCGACGAGTACTTCACCAGGCCCGGCTTCTGGCACGGCGCCATCGGCGTGGCCGCGTGCTGGCTCGGTGGCGCGCGCCGGGTCGCCGAGCCGCTGTACCGCTGCGCCACAAGCGAATCGGCCGACGCGTACTCGCTGGCGCACCTGGGCGCCGTGGACGCCGCCCTGGCCGCGGGCGACGCGATCCTGGCCGCCGCGGCCGCGCAGATCGACGCCGATCCCTTCGACCGCTCCGACACGGCGCAGCTGCTGGCCCATCGCGCGCGCACGGTCGTCGAGCACGCGGCCGACGAGGCCATCACCCGGACCGGCCGCGCCCTCGGGCCCGGCCCCCTGTGCCAGGACGGCCGGCACGCCCAGCGCGTCGCCGACCTGACCATCTACATCCGCCAGAGCCACGCCGAGCGGGACCTGGCCGAGCTGGGCCGGCTCGCCGGGCGGCAGCGATGACCACGCTCGAGCACCCGGTGGGCGCCGCGGAACTGGTGGAAACCCTCCCGGCCAGCAACTGCGCGAAGTTTGCGGCGAAGCCGCTGACCCGCGGCGGCACCCCGGTGCCGGTCTGGCTGGCCGCCCTCGACGCCCACCCGCTGCCACCCCTGGACCTCGGCGCATGCCCGGGCCTGGTCGTCGTCGCGCCCCACCCCGACGACGAAACGCTCGGGCTCGGCGCGACGACCGCGCAGCTGGTCGCCGCGGGCGTCGACGTCCGGGTGGTCTCGGTCAGCGACGGCGGCGCGGCCCGGCCCGCGGCGCGGCCGTCGGAGCGGACCCGCCTGGAAATCACCCGACGACACGAACTGCGCAGGGCGACAAGCGTTTTAGGGGCACCCCCGCCGGTGTCGCTGGGCCTGCCCGACGGGCAGCTGGCCGACCACGAGGACGGCATCGCCGAGTTGCTCACCGGGATCCTCGCGGACGCCGCGCCGGGGACCTGGTGCGCCGCCACCTGGCGCGGCGACGGGCATCCCGACCACGAAGCCGTCGGGCGGGCGGCCGCGCGGGCGTGCGAGCGCACCGGCGCCCCGTTGCTGGAATATCCGGTGTGGATGTGGCACTGGGCCGGCCCGGCCGACCCGGCGGTGCCGTGGCAGCGGGCCAACGTCGTGCGCGTGCCGCCCGGCGCGCTTGCCCGCAAACGCCTTGCGGCCCGGTGCTTTCGGAGCCAGCTCGAGCCGGGAGCGGCCGGGATACCGCCGGTGTTGCCGGGGTTCGTCCTGCAGCGGTTGCTTGCGGTGGGAGAGGTGGTCTTCCGGTAGGCGCATGCGCGTGGCGACGTTCAACATCCTGCACGGCCGCTCCGTCGGCGACGGCGTGCACCCGCGGCGGCTAGCGGACTGCGTGCGCCGTCTGGATCCCGACATCCTCGGGTTGCAGGAGGTCGACCTCGACCAGCCGCGCTCGGATCGCGCGGACTTCACCGCCGTCGCGGCCGAAGCCATGGGGGCGGTCGAGCACCGGTTCGTGGCGGCGATCTCGGGTACGCCCGGCGCGACCTGGATGGCCGCCACCGGCCATGAGCAACCCGGCACCGCGGCTTACGGGATCGCGCTGTTGTCCCGGTTCCCGGTGGCCAGTTGGCAGGTGGTGCGATTGCCGCGCATCCCGATGCGGTTCCCCATGTATCTGCGCGAGCCCAACCGGGTGACGGTCGTCGACGAGGAACCCCGCGCGGCCGTCATCGCGCAGCTGCACACCCCCCGCGGCGGCCTCACGGTGGCCAACACCCACCTGTCGTTCGTGCCCGGCTGGAATCGGCGCCAGCTGCGCCGGCTCGTCCGCGACCTGTGCGGCTTCCCGGGCCCGCGGCTGCTGATGGGCGACCTGAACATGACGCCCCGGGCCGCGCACCGCTGGTCGGGGATGCGGCCGCTGGCGGCGGCGACGACGTTTCCCGCCGACAAGCCGCACCGCCAGCTCGACCACATCCTGACCGACGACGAGACCCTGCGCGGCGGCGCGGTGCGCGCCGACGCGATGCCGATCTCGGATCACCGGCCGCTGGTGGTCGAGCTGCGACGGGCATGAGCAAGGGCCCGGTCCGGCTAGCCGGACCGGGCCCCGCGGGATCGGCCTTACTGGTTGTCCTTCTGGCGCTCCTCGGCGGCCTTGGCGCCGGCGCGCGCCGACTCCGCCTCGGCTTCCTTCTTGCCCGCGTCGCGCTGGGCGTCGGCCTTGTCCTGCTGGGCCTGGCCCTCCTCGACCATGTCGTCGCGGCCGAGGACGGTTCCGCCGACCTCTTTCGCCTTGCCCTTCACGCCTTCCACCGCGCCCTTGACGGCCTCTTGCGGTCCGCTCTTGTCATCTCCCATGGGGTCGACCTCCCTGTGTTGGTTGCGTCTTGGTCGTTCGCCTTACCGGCTTCCCGCGCGCCGCCGCGCCAAACACCCTGGGGCCGATTGCCCGCGATCGGCCCTGGCCACGGCGGGGCTGTGCGCTTGATCACGGGGGCGATCCACGTTGCGAACAAGCGTGTTTGAAGGACGGTTTGCGGGGTAGGCCCACCGGGCGACCGCATAAGGGGGGTGAGGCAACTGAGCACCGTCGCCGTCATCGGGGCGACCGGCACGGCCGGGTCGCGCGTCGTCCCCAGGCTGAAGGCCCGCGACGTCGCGGTCGTCGAGATGTCCCGCGCCCAGGGCGTCGACGTGGTCTCCGGCCGGGGGCTGTACGAAGCGCTGGCGGGCGTCGACGTCGTCATCGACGTCTCCAATCCGCTGCCCGCCGATGGGCGGACGGGCATCACCCAGACCGTGGCCACCGCGACCCACCACATCGTGGGGGCGTGCGCGGCGCGGGACATTCGACGGCTGGTGGTGCTGACGATCGCCGGCATAGAGGACCCCGTGTTCGACGGCTTTGCGTACTACGAAGCCAAGCGGGCGGCGAAGGAGATCGTGCTCGACGGCCCGGTGCCGGCGACGATCGTGAAGTCCACCCAGTGGTACGAGTTCGCCACCAACCCCGCGGCGGTCCGCGCGCAGGACGGCGAGGTGGTCGTCGAGGACTGGCTCATCCAGCCCGTCGCCGCCGACACCGTGGCCGACGTGCTGGTCGAGGCGGCGCTGGCCCAGACGCACCCGCCGCGCACCGTCACCGGCCCCGAGGCCGTCCGGCTGCCCGACCTCACGTCGAAGGTGCTCGCCCTCCAGGGCGATGACCGTCGCGTCCGCACCGTCGCGCCCGCGCTGAGCGCACTGGGCACCGGGGCGCTGCTGGCCGCCGACGGAGCGATCGTCGTCGGCCCCGACGTCGACACGTGGCTGCACACCCTGGCGCCGGACGGCACAAACGGCAGCTCGGACGGCAGCGCGGACGGCGACGGCGCCACCGCGCCGACGCGGCTGCGCAGGCGGGACCTCTCCAACACGAGCCGCTGAGCCCGGTTCACAGCAGCAGCGCGCAGGCGGCCGCGACCATCCCAGCGGCGGCGAAGGCGGCATAGTCGTTGACGCTGCCGGTGTGGGGGCGCCGCAACCACCGCAGCAGCCTCGACACCCGGTCCGTGCGCAGGGCCACCGCCAACAGGATCAGGCCGAGCAGCAGTTCAACGGCCAAGAGCCCCAGCGTTTTCGGCTCCAGATAGCGGAAGGCCACGTCGGCGGGCGGCAACGTGACCGCGGCACCCAGCGCGCCCGACGCGTAGGCGCCGGGATCCAGCAGGCCCGCGCTCACCGGGCCGGCGACGCGGGCCACGAACGGGCCGGCCAGCGCCCCGAAGGCGAGGCAGCCCGTGCTCAACAGCGCCAGGCTGACCTTCATGCCTGCCCTGATGGGTTCGAGATGCTCATACCCTTCGTCGCGGCGCCGGTAGAAACCCAGGTAGGCGGCGCGGCCCAACGCCGCGACGGTGAGGATCTGCGCGGCCAGCGCGCAGCCCAGCACGAGTGGCCGATCCGACAGGCCCTTGTGGATCAGGCCCAGGGAGGCGTACCCGTTCAGCGGCGGCACCCCGGCGATCGACAGCGCGCCCACCGTGAACGCGGCGGTCAGCAGCGGGCGCCTGCGCGCCAGCCCGCCCATGTCGGCGAGGCCGGTGACCCCGGTGGAGTGCACCACCGCGCCGGCGGACAGGAACAGCAGCGCCTTGAACAGCCCGTGGTTGACCAGATGGTAGGTCGCGCCCGCGACACCGTCGGCGGTTCGGCTGGCGAATCCGGTGACCAGCACGCCGGTTTGGGCCACGGTGTCCCAGGCCAGCAGGCGCTTGAGGTCGTCCTGCACGAGCGCCATCGCCGAGCCCAGCAGCGCCGAGGCCAGACCGATGCCGGTCAGCAGGGTCGGCAGCGACCGCAGCTGCGGGAGGACCTGCAGCCCGATGCGTGCCAGCGCGATCACCCCGAGGTCGACCATGAGCGCCGAAAACAGCGCCGACACCGCGCCCGGCACCGGGGTGTGGGCATCGGGTAGCCAGCCGTGAAACGGCACCAGGCCGGCCTTGGTGGCGAACCCCGCCACCAACAGGGCGACCGCCAGCAGCGCGGCCCGGGAGCCGCCGCCGGCCATCGCGCGGTGCAGCTGCCCGAGGTTCAGCGCCCCCGTCGCCGCGTAAAGCATTGCGCTGCCGGCGAATACGGAGAACGCGGCGATGCTGGTGAGCACCAGGTTCTTGAACGCCGCCTCCAGCGCGATCGGGCGCTCCAGGAAGAATCCGGTCAGCCCGAAGCTGGCCAGTCCCGCCACCTCGAACCAGACGAACAGGTCCACCGTGTCCGCGGCGAGCGCGGCGGCGATCAACGCCGCCAGGAGCAGCTGCACCAGGCAGGCGAGCCCGCCCAGCTCCCGCGGTCCCAGGTGGCCCAGCTCGGACAGCACGCTGATCACGATCACGATCCCGATGGCGGCGGCCAGCACCGCGAACGTGACACCAAACGGGTCCGCCACCAACGCGATACCCAGCGCCGCCGACCCCACCGGGCGCTCGTTGGACAGGAAATGGGTCAGCAGATGGCCGCTGCCGGCGAACACCCGGGCGCCCGCGAACAGCAGCACCGCCAGCGACGCCGCCAGCGCGGCCACCGCGACGAACAGCGGCGCGCGCCCGTCGCGCCGGGCGACGAGCGGCGCCAGCACCGCCCCGACCAAGGGGAACACCACCGGCAGCGGCAGTAGCTGCGCGGCCGTCGTCACCGGTCCATGCCGTTCAGCCCCGCAGCTCGGTCAGGTCCGCGGCGTCGACGCTGCGGTAGTGCTGCGCCACCCGCACCACGACGGTCAAGAACACGGCCGTGACCGCCACCCCGATGACCACCGCGGTGATGCAAAAGTTCTGCAGCACAGGGTCGGCCACGTTCCCGGCGACCAGGTCGCCCTGGCTGCGCCCTTCGGGCAGGCCCGCCAACACCGGTGCCGTCGCCCCGTTGCGGTAGGCCAGGGACACCAGCAGCAGATAGGTGGACGACTCCATCAGCGACAGGCCGAGGACGATCTTGATCAGGTTGCGCTGCGACAGGACCGCGAACAGTCCCAGGCAGAACACGACGCCCGCGGCGACGTAGTTGGCGACGATCATTGCTCGTCCTCTCCCACGTCGGGTGTCCAGTCGTGGCCCATGCCCAGCAGCGCGAACACCGCGATGGTGATCCCGGTGGCCACCTCCACCAGCTCGGCGGCCGAGACCGCCTGCAGGGTGCCGCCGGAGCGAATCGTCTGCTGCGGCGCCAGCGGCAGCCAGTTGTCCAGGAACGAACCGGCCAGCCACAGGCCCACCAGCCCGACCACGACAATGGCTGCGGCACCGAGCATTTCGGCGATTTCCAGCACCGACGGGCGGACCACCGCCCGCATCGCGCGGTGGCCGAGGGCGGTGTAGAGCAGCACGACCACCCCGGCCAGCACCACCCCGGCGGGAAAGCCGCCGCCGGGCGTATAACCCCAGGCGGCGAGGTAGACCCCGGCGACCGACAGGACCACCGCCGCGACGCGCGCCCCGATGCGCACCACCACCGTCATCGCGACCGCCCGTTCGGGCGCGGGCGCACCGAGCGGATCGTCGTCGGCGTTGTCGGGCGCCGGGTCGTCCTCGCGCTCGCGTTCTTCGGCCGCGCGCGCCTGCGACTCCTCTTCGTCGGCGCCCTCGGGCGGGTCGGCCCGCCGCTGTTCGGCGCGTCCGGCGCTGGCCTCGCCGACATACTCCGCGCGCGGTTCGCGGCCCCGCGACAACACCAGCACCGCCACGACGGCGGCCAACAACAGGAACGTCTCGCCGAAGGTGTCGAACGCGCGGCTGCCGTAGACCACCTCGTTGACCGCCTCGGTGGTCCCCCACCGCGGCAGGGCGATGGCGACGGCGTGTCTTGCGATGTCCGGCAACGCATTTGCCCCGTCGGGCAGGCCGGTGAGGCCGGCCAGGACAAGCGCCGCGAACGCCCCCACCAGCGCCGCGGCCAGCCATGGGCGGTGCCAGCGGGCGTCGCGCGACAGCCGCGGGTCAGCCACCGCCCCCACCCCCGCCGTTCGGGCTCTCGCCGAGCTCGCCGCGGTCGACCACGTCGGTGCGGATTTTGCCGATCGCGATCAGGTAAAGCACCGGCTGCGCGATCGCGCCGACCACCACCGTGGCCAGCGCGACGTCGGGGGCGGCCAGCACGACGAACAGCGCGGCCAGCACGGTGCCCACCGCCGACAGCGCCATCACCGACGCGGTGAGGCTGCGCAGGAACACGACCAGCAGCGCGCTGGCCGTCACCAGCGCCAGGCACAGGTAGTCGACGATCCAGAACGCCGTCACCCGCGGTCTCCGCGCGCGGACCGGCGCGGCTGCCGGGGTTCGTCTGAGACCGCGCCGTGCCACATCGGAACCTTCGTCTTGTAGGCCGCGCGCACCAGGGCGTGCGAGGCGATCGGGTTCACCAGCAGCAGCAGCGCGGCGACGAAAAGCGCCCGGGAGCCGTAGGCGGTGCAGGGGCCCTTGGCCAGCGCCAGCCCGGCCAGCAGCGGCAGCGCGCCGGCGGTGATCGTCTTCGAGGAGCACTGGATGCGGGTGTAGACGTCGGGCATGCGCAGGATGCCGATCGCCCCGCTCAGCGAAAAGAACATCCCGATGCCGCACAACACCGCGACGACGGCGCCCGTCACAGCAGGCCCCGTTCCAGGTAGCGCGCCCACACCAGCGCGCCGAGGTAGCTGAACGACGCCAGCCACAGGGCCGGGTCCAGGTAGATGGTCCGGTCGGCGAGGGCCGAGTAGAACAGCACCACCAGCGCGCACTGCGTGGAGACGGTATTGAGCGCGACCACCCGATCCGACACCGACGGCCCGCGCGCCAGCCGGATCAGCACGAGGCCCGCCACCACCAGCTGCGCCACGCAGACCGCGGCCAGAACGCCGTTCATCCGGTGCTCCTCTCGAGTTTCGGGGGCCGGGTCACGGCGAGAACCCGCCGCTCCAGCGGCGCGTTGACCGACTCGCCCGCCGGCCCGTCGGGCACGGCCATCGCGTGATACTGCAACCGGTGCAGGCCTCGGTCCAGGTCGACGAACTGGTTGTCCACGACCAGCGAGGTCAGCACGCCCGTCGCGGCGAGTTCGCCGTCGGTGCGCGCTTGAGTGGGCACCACGACCATGCCGGACCGCAGCGGTCGCGACGGCGACAGGATGCGCCGGGTCAGCGAGAGGTTGGCGGCGACGATCCGGGCCGCGCACCCCGCGGCGAGCAGGACCAGCGCGGCGAGGCGGCGCGGCCGCAGCGCCGACCACGGTCCCGGCACGGGGCCCAGCGGTGCGAAGGCGATCCCGCAGCCGACGGCGATCACCAGCCCGACCAGCAGGTCCTCGACGGTGGCGGTCCACGTCAGCAAGATCCACACGCCATAGGCCCACGCGGTCAGCGCGACCACCCGCTGCAAACGCCCGCCCCGACCACCTAGGCCCACTGCGCACCCGCTCCCACGACTCGGCACACCCGCGACTGAGCGCATACCCGCCCTATCCGGCCGTCATTCACGTCACGGTTTTGTCACGATCTGCCTCGCGATTGCTTAAGAACCGGTCCCGTTCTCTAAGAATTCTCAGCGTTGGCGGCCCGATTTGGTTGCTGTCTTAGCCAAATCGGCGCCGATCGGCCGCGCTTGGCGGTGTGCGATGCCGGTGGTCGTTTGCGAGTAAAGGCCGCCACAGCGGGCTTCCGCTACTTTGGTTTTCGAGGGGCTCGGGACCCTCGATTCGACGAGTCCGATCAATTTCGAAGGACAACACTCATCATGAAAATCAGCAGTATCGTCGCGCGCCGGCGAGTCGCCGGCATCAGCGCGGGCTGTCTGCTCGGGGGGTTGACCATGGGCGTCATCGGTGCCCCGTCGGCGGCCGCCGCGCCCGACTGCAGCCCGGGCGGCGTAAACGCCACGGTGTCCTCGGTGCAGGGCGCGGCAGAGCAATACCTGGCCGCACACCCGGACGCCAACCAGGTGGTCACGGCCGCCTACGGTCAGCCGCGGCCGGAGGCCGCGTCCAACCTGCGGGCGTACTTCACCGCGCACCCGCAGCAGTACTCCGACCTGCGCGGCATCCTGGCGCCGATCGGCGACACCGAGCGGCAGTGCAACGTCAAGGCCCTGCCGCCGACGCTCGAGTCGGCCTACCAGGAATTCATGGCCGGCTAGCCACCGGTGAGACGACCCGCCACAGCGTCGTGGCGGGTCGTTTCGCGTGTTCGGCGCGCGGGTAATTGTCCAGTCACCCAGACGGACCGGAGGCACACCATGCGGCTGCGTCGCAGCGATCTCGGCAAGCCGGGGATCACCCGCAAGCGCCGGGGCAAGGGCTTCGCCTACCACGACCCCGACGGCCAACGGCTGACCGATCCCGACACGCTGGCGCGCATCAAGGATCTCGTCATCCCGCCGGCGTGGAAGAAGGTCTGGATCTGCCCGTACGCAGGCGGCCACATCCAGGCCGTCGGCACCGACGCGGCCGGACGCCGCCAGTACCTCTACCACACGGCGTGGCAGCAGGAGCGCGCCGAGGAGAAGTTCGACCGCGTCCTGGAGCTCTCCGCGCAGCTGCCGCTGTGGCGGGCGCGGGTCGGTAAAGACCTGGCGCGCCGCGGTTTAACGCGCGAGCGGGTCCTGGCCGTCGCGCTGCGCCTGCTCGACCGCGGCTACTTCCGCGCCGGCGGCGAGCAGTACGCCGAGGAACACGAGTCCTACGGCATGGCCACGCTGCAGTGCAGTCATGTCAAGGTGCGCCGCCGTTCGGTCGAATTCGACTTCCCTGCCAAGAGCGGGGTGCGGCGCACCGTGGAGATCGAGGACGCCGAAATCGTCCGCGCGGTGCGGGCGTTGATGCGGCGCCCGGACCGCACGGAACGATTGCTGGTGTGCCGCACCGGATCCGGGTGGGTCGACATCCGCTCCGACGACCTCAACGCCCGATTCAAGGAGATGGTCGGCGACGAGTACACCGTCAAGGACCTGCGTACCTGGCACGGGACGGTGCTGGCCGCCGCGGCGTTCGCCGACGCCGACCCGCCCGTCTCGCAGCGGGTGGTCAAGCGCGTCCAGTCCGCGGTGATGAAGGAGGTCTCCGAGGAGCTCGGCAACACCCCGGCAGTGGCCCGCGGCTCCTATGTGGACCCGCGCGTCGTCGCCGGCTACGAGCAGGGCATGACGATCGGCGCGGCGACACGTCGCGCCGCACGCGCCCGGCGACCGGAGGCGGCGCAGGAGATTTTGGAGAAGGCCACCCGCATGCTGATCCGGCGAGTGGCCAAGGGCCGCAGCGAACCCGGAGCGCTGCCCAAGAGCGCGTGAACGTGGCGCCGCCGTGATGGACGAATAACCGGCCTCATTTCCGGGTATGCCGGGTTTTGTGTGGCGCGCCGCCCGTCGGTTACGGCTGCCGCCCGCACCACCGCCATCCGGCCCGTCGAACCCACGGCGATCCGGGATCCGTCTTTCGCGTCACGCCGCCGTCCCGTCACCGTCCGTCGAGGAGGACACCAATGTCGAAACAAGAGGTCTCGGACTACCTGCTGGAACGACTGCGGGCATGGGGCGTCGAGCACGTGTTCGCCTACCCCGGTGACGGCATCAACGGGCTGCTGGCCGCCTGGGCCCGCGCCGACAACAAGCCGATGTTCATCCAATCGCGCCACGAGGAGATGAGCGCGTTCGAAGCGGTGGGCTACGCGAAATTCAGCGGCCGGGTCGGGATCTGCGCGGCGACGTCGGGACCCGGCGCCATCCATCTGCTCAACGGCCTCTACGACGCCAAGCTCGACCACGTGCCGGTGGTCGCGATCGTCGGCCAGACCAACCGCAGCGCCATGGGCGGCTCCTACCAACAGGAAGTCGACCTGATGAGCCTGTTCAAGGACGTCGCCAGCGACTACATCCAAATGGTCACCGTCCCCGAGCAATTGCCCAACGTCTTGGACCGCGCCATCCGGGTGGCGATGACTCAGCGCGCCCCGACGGCGCTGATCATCCCGTCGGACGTGCAGGAGCTGCCGTACTCGCCGCCGACCCACGCCTTCAAGATGGTGCCGTCGAGCCTGGGCATCGAAGAGCCGGCCATCGCGGCCGACGACGCGGCCATCACCCGCGCCGCCGAGGTGCTCAACGCGGGCAAGAAGGTCGCGATGCTGGTGGGGACCGGCGCCCGCGGCGCGCACCGCGAGCTGGCCGAGGTTGCCGACCTGCTCGGCGCCGGCGCGGCCAAGGCGCTGCTGGGCAAGGACGTGTTG
This sequence comes from Mycobacterium sp. NGS63, assembly GCF_059812295.1. Classification (NCBI taxonomy): domain Bacteria; kingdom Bacillati; phylum Actinomycetota; class Actinomycetes; order Mycobacteriales; family Mycobacteriaceae; genus Mycobacterium; species Mycobacterium sp. NGS63. The sequence continues at coordinate 114,952 of NZ_JCALCJ010000004.1, read as the reverse complement.
AGCGACGAATTGCCTTGGGTCACCGGATCTATCGGGCTGCTGGGCACCCGGCCCAGCTACGAGCTGATGCGCGACTGCGACACGCTGCTCACCGTCGGGTCCAGCTTCCCCTACACCCAGTTCCTGCCGGAGTTCGACCAGTGCCGCGCCGTGCAGATCGACGTCGACGGCCGGTTCATCGGCATGCGCTACCCGTACGAGGTCAACGTCGTCGCCGACGCGAAGGCCGCACTGCAGGCGCTGATCCCGCACCTGCGCCGCAAGGAGGACCGCGGCTGGCGCGAGACCATCGAGGCCAACGTAGCGCGCTGGTGGGAGACCATGGACATGGAAGCCAATGTCAGCGCCGACCCGATCAACCCGATGCGCATGTTCTCCGAGCTGTCGCCGCAGCTGCCCGACAACGCCATTGTCACCGCCGACTCGGGGTCGGCGGCCAACTGGTACGCGCGAATCCTGCGGTTCCACGGCGACATTCGCGGATCCCTGTCGGGCACCCTGGCCACGATGGGCCCCGGCGTTCCCTACGCGATCGGCGCCAAGTTCGCCAACCCGGATCGGCCGGTTATCGCGTTCGTCGGTGACGGCGCCATGCAGATGAACGGCATGGCCGAGCTCATCACGATCAAGCGATACTGGCAGGAGTGGGGCGATCCCCGTCTGATCGTCGCGATCCTGCACAACAACGACCTCAACCAGGTCACGTGGGAGATGCGGGCGATGGCCGGCTCGCCCAAATTCGCGGAGTCGCAAAACCTTCCGGACATCGACTTCGCCGGGTTCGCCGCCAGCCTCGGCCTCAACGCGCGGGCCATCAAGGACCCCGACGAGCTCGGGGACGCCTGGCGCAACGCGCTGGCGTCCGATCGCCCCACGGTGCTGGACGTCCACGTCGACCCCGACATGCCGCCCATCCCCCCGCACGCCACCTGGGACCAGTTCAAGGCGGCGACGGCCGCGGTGCTGTCCGGCGACGAGGACCGCGTCGGCTTCGTCAAGGTGGGCCTGAAGACCAAGGTGCAGGAGTTCTTGCCGCACAAGAAGAGTTGATGCGCGTGGCTCAGCCCGCGTAGGCGATGCGGGCGCTGCACAGGTCGTCGACGAACGACGCGTAGGCCGCGTCGTGGGCGGCGCTGCGATCGCGCAACACCGACGACGGGTGCACCGTCGCCACGGCGATCGGCGCCGGCTCGAGCGTCACGTCGACGGTGTCGGGCAACTCGACGACCCGGCCGCGCTCAGCCGAGACCCGGAACGCGGCCCCCAGCAGGGATTGCGCGGCGGTCGCCCCTAGGCACACGATCACCTGCGGGCGCACCGCCTCGATCTCGGCGATCAGCCACGGCCGGCACGCGACGACCTCGGTGCGGCTCGGCTTCTGGTGGATGCGCCGTTTGCCGCCCTTGCGGGTGAACTTGAAATGCTTGACGGCGTTGGTCTGGTACGTCAGCGTCGGGTCGATGTCGGCCTCGTCGAGCGCCCGGGCGAGCAACCGCCCCGCGGGGCCGACGAACGGCAGGCCGGCCCGGTCCTCCTGGTCCCCCGGCTGCTCGCCCACCAGCATGATGGGAGCCCCCGGGTGCCCGTGCCCGAAGACGGTCTGGGTGGCGTCGGCGAAAAGCGGGCAGCCGCGGCAATGGCCGGCCGCGCTCTGCAACGAATCCAGCGCGCGATCCTCGGGAAGGTAGCGCGCGGCGCTGGTCTTGGCGGCCGCCATGGCTCAGGCGGGATCGAGCAGGAAGCTGCCCAGGGACGTCACGGCCCTGGGCATACCCCTGCCCCGCGCCGGGAAAACGCTAGCCCTTGCCCACGATCGCGTCGCGGGCCCGGTCCAGCATCGCCGCGAAAGGTCCGGCGGCCAGGTTGGCCAGCTGGGTTTCGACGCCGGCGTGCGGCCGGGTGGGGGCGATCGCCTCGGCGAGCCTGGCGGCGCGGCCCATCCGGTCCAGCTCCTCGCCGCTCAATTGCTCGCCCAGCCTGGCGAACTCGTCGCGTTCCTCGTGCTCGGCGTGGTCGAGGACGGCGTCGCGCAGCCCGGTCAGCTTGCGGGTGAACTCCTCGCTGTCGACGTCGAGCTTCTCCAGTTCCTGCAGGGCCGTCTTGGCCTCGTGCTCCTCCTGAAGTCGCTCGTCGACCACCGCGGCGCCGTCGGCGATCTTCCGCTTGGCGCGCGGGTGCACGACCTCCTCTTCGGCGGTTTCGTGCACGGCGAGCAGCCGGCGCAGTTCCACGAACGCCTCCTCCCGCTTGTTCCCGGAGGCCGAGAGCGTTTCGGCGAACAACGCTTTGATCTGTTCGTGTTGGCTGACCAGAAAGTCGACCACATCGGTGGGCGACGTGATGGCGGTACGAACCATGAGGCAGTCTCTCCCCTCTGCTGTCTTGGTTGTCTTCGTCTTGGATTCGGCGCGCGGGCTGTTGCGCGCTCTGTTGCGGCTACCCGAGGCTCGCGGCCACGAAACGGTGCGTGCCCCGGCCGGATAAACACGTGTGAGGTGCGCCGATTCGGGTAATCCTGGCAGGCAGACAGGAGAATCCGATGAGCGCGACACAGAATCCCCCGCGGACGGCCATCGACATCGACAACGACGTCGCCTTGATCACTCAGCAGATCCAAGCGCTGCGGGAACTCGCGCAAAGCGACGACGAGGAGCCGATCAGCGAGGGCCGGCGTTACGACTTCAGCATCCGGTGGGGCACCGTGCTGGCCGGGCGGCTGAGCCGGCTGCGGCACTACGGCTCGCTGGGACGGCTCGACGACGCCGACATGCGCAGGTTCCAGACGTTGCGCGACGAGTTGCGCACGCTTTCGCACCTGATCGATCGCTTCCGGCTGGCTCGACCGGATTTCACCGACGGCCCCCCGCAGCTGGTGCCGGCGTCGAAAAGACCCGGGCGGTTCGGTCCGGAAAGCCCTTCTCCGACAAGGTGATCCGGCGCGCGGGCGTCGTCGCTCGCACGCCGCCCGCAGTGGCGCCCCCGCCCCCGGGCGCCGTCGGCTACATTCTCGGCAGGGTCCCAGGCTAAGGAGGCCGCCGTGAATCCCCAGGATCCTTTCGGGTACGGCCCGCTGAGCTACGACCCGCTGGGCCGCCCGCCACCCCCCGACCCGCCGCTCGAACTGCCGGTCCCCGAACCCCCGCCCGCGCCGCCGCAGCGCCCGCGCGCCCACCCCCTGGCGACGCAGTCGCTGGTGTTCGCCTTCCTGTCCCCGCCCGTCGGTGCGGTGCTGGGACACCTCGCGCTGGCGCGGCTGCGCCGCACGGGGGAGCCCGGCCGAAACCGCGCGCTGACCGGGGTGGCGCTGTCGTACGCGTTCGTCACGCTGGCGGTCGTCGCCGTCCTCGCGTGGTCCGCCGTGGCCGCGTTCCGTTCCGCCCCCGGCAACCCCGCGGCACCCGCCAGCACCGCCGCGGCGCCGCCGGGGCCCACCGTCGCACCGGACGCCATCGCCACGCTGCTGCCGGGCCTGAATGACCTGAAAACCATGACCGACGACCAGAACCTCGAGGCCGGCCAGACCTGGGACCACCCGGCCCGCTCCGACCGGGAGGGGACCATCGACCGCCCGGAGTGCTGGGGCGCCATCGCGCCCGGGACCCCGGACGCCTACACCGTCGAAGCCCTCTTCGGCTACCACGCGGCGGAATTCTCCGACACGCGCAGCCTGCTCAAGTCGGTCCAGGTAATCCAGGCCGTCGCGGCGTTTCGCGACCCGCCCGCGGCCCAGTCCCAGCTCGACAGGCTGCTCTCGGGGTGGCGCCAGTGCGGCGGCACGACCGTGAGCGTGACGATTCCGGAGGCGGGGGCGATCCCGTTCGCGTTGAGCGCCCCCGCCGACGCCGGAAACGGCGTCACCACAATGGATTTGGCGCCCAAGGGACTTCAGGTGCGCTCCGCCCGCGCGATCGCGGCCAAGGCCAACGTCGTCGTCGACCTGTACGTGTCCTACAGCGGGACCACCGACGCGCTGCGCCCCCGGCAATCGGCGGTGAGCATCGCCGAATACACGCTCAACAAGATCCCGGGCTAGCGTCGTGAGTCACCGACCGTGGGTGGTATGCACGAAAATTCGTTGAAATCCGTACCTAGCCACCACGCTCGGTGCGTATCGGAGGCCCCAGGCCGTCGTCTGGTGTCGGTGAAATAGCGACTCGGGCTAGCGCTCGCCTAGGGTGGACCCATGAAATATCTCGACGTCGACGGGGTCGGACGGGTCAGCCGAATCGGCCTGGGCACGTGGCAATTCGGGTCGCGCGAGTGGGGTTACGGGGATCATTACGCGTCGGGCGCGGCGCGCGACATCGTGCGGCGGGCCCGTGCCCTGGGCGTGACGCTGTTCGACACCGCCGAGGTGTACGGCCTGGGCAAGAGCGAACGGATCCTCGGCGAGGCGCTCGGCGACGAGCGCGCCGAGGTCGCGGTGGCCAGCAAGGTCTTCCCGGTGGCCCCGTTTCCCGCCGTGGTCAAGCAACGCGCAGGCGCGAGCGCGCGGCGGCTGGGGCTCGATCGCATCCCGCTCTACCAGATCCACCAACCCAACCCGCTGGTCCCCGATTCGGTGATCATGCCCGGCATGAGCGAGTTGCTCGACGCCGGAAAAATCGGCGCGGCCGGCGTCTCGAACTACTCGCTGGCGCGGTGGCGCAAGGCCGACGCCGCGCTCGGGCGCCCGGTCGTCAGCAACCAGGTGCATTTCTCGCTCGCCCACGCCGGTGCGCTCGAGGAGCTGGTGCCCTTCGCCGAAAGCGAGAACCGCATCGTGATCGCCTACAGCCCGCTGGCCCAAGGGCTGCTGGGCGGCAAGTACGGCCCGGACAACCGTCCCGGCGGCGTCCGGGCGATCAACCCGCTGTTCGGCACGGAAAACCTGCGCCGCATCGAGCCGCTGCTGGACACGTTGCGGGAGGTGGCGGCTGGCGTCGGCGCCCGGCCGGCCCAGGTGGCGCTGGCGTGGCTGGTCAGCCTGCCGGGCGTGGTGGCCATTCCGGGCGCGTCGAGCGTCGAGCAGCTCGAGTTCAACGTCGCCGCCGGCGACATCGAGCTGCCCCCGGACGCGCGCGACGCGCTCACCGCCGCGGCGCGCGCCTTCCGGCCGGTGTCGAGCGGGCGCTTCCTGGTGGACACGGTCCGCGAGAGACTGAGGCGCTAGACCGTTACGACTGCGCGGCGTCGGCGAACGCCGCCGGGCTGGCGGGGGCTCCCCGCGCCACCACGACCGGCATCGACGTCGCGGCATTGGTGCGCAGGATCGTGTGGACCACGTCGACGAGGTCCTCGATGGGCATCAGCTTGCCGGGCATGCAGCCGCGCGAGGACCACAGCGGGACGGCCTGCATCGCGAGGTCCATGTCCCAGCCGACGTTCATCCCGGTTTGCCCGTCGCCCTCGCCGCCCGCGCACTCCCCCACGATCAGGCTGGTGAAGCCGATGTCGGGATGCTCGGCCCGCCACGCCTCGACGAGCCTTTCGAGGGCGGCCTTGCTGACGCCGTACGCCCCCAGGCCCGGCCACGGCGGCCCGAAAGTGCCTGCGTCGGAAGACAGGTAGACCGCCTTGCCGGCCGAAGCCGTCAGGTGCGGCACCGCCGCGGCGGTCACCAGCGACGCGCCGATGACGTTGGTGTCGAAGATGCGCCGCCAGGTCGCGGCGTCGGTGTCGACCATCCGGACCAGCGGCCCGACGGCAGGCGCGTAGACGAGGTTGTCGATCCCGCCGAGCGCGTCCGCGGCGGCGCCAATTCCCGCGCGGCAGGACGCCTCGTCGGTGACGTCGCATTCGATGGCGACCGCGCCGGGGCCCGCCTCCTTCGCCGCGGAGTCGATGCGCTCACGTCGCCGGGCGAGCAGGGCGACCTGATCGCCGCGCCGAGCGAGGCCGACGCCGATGCAACGCCCGAGGCCGCTCGATGCGCCAACCACCACTGTCCTTGACATATTCGCCCTCTCCTGTAACGAGCCCGCTGGAGGCACAGCGTATCGACCAGGGCGGGGTCGCGTGAGGGCGCCCGGCGGTCTAGCGCGGCGTGGTGCGGCGCGGACGCCCGTGGGGGTCGCGCTCGATGAGGCCGTTCTCCTCGAACGCGGCCAACCAGCCCCGCATGGGCCACCAGCCCCATCGCTCGTGAAAGATCGTGGCGTTGCGCAGGATGTCGTCGAGATGCTGCACGGGCGGGTCGGCGGTCGGGTGGAACTGATGGAAGGCGTGCGCGCCGCCCACCCAGCGCATCGGCACACGCCGGGCCGCGGCACGTTGCGCGAAGTCGGTGTCCTCACCGCCGTAGCCGCGATAGCGCTCGCAGAAGCCGCCGATGCGATGCCACGTCGCGGCGGTCACGGCGAACGACAGCGACCAGAACAGGGCGTAGTCCGTGGTGGACTCGACGTGGCGGTCGGGCGGCGCGGGACGCGCGGGGTGCGGATCGGGGTGGGCCTCGAGCTCGGAGATCGCGTAGCCGGCCGGTCCCGGCGGCGGCAGGTAGGTGACCGGTCCGCACAGCAGGGCGCCGGCGTGCTCGGGGTTCGACGCCGCGTGCCGGTAGCGATCGAGCAGGTGCCTCCCCGGAATGCAGTCGACATCGAGGAACACCAACAGTTCGGCCGAGCGTGCCAGCGCGGCGGCGGCTCCCCGGTTGCGACCGTGCGCGACGGGGACGGGTTCGGCGGCGCGCACCTCGAGGACATGGGCAGCGGCCCCGGCGTCGGCGACGGTCTGCGCGACGCACGGATCGCCGAGCGCGACCACGATATGCACGTCGGGCGGCGCGGCGCTGCCCGCTAGTCCGCACAGCTGGCGGCGCAGGTGGAGGCTTCTGCCCCGCGCGGTGGTGATCACCGCGGTCTTCATACCGCCGGCCCGGGCGCGCACCGCTGCGCGGTGGCTTCGATCGCCGCGGCGGCGCGAGCGGCCGCGTCGCGCACCTGCCAGCGACACCACGCGCCGGGCTCGCCGGCCCGGGCGTGCGCCAGCAGCGCCGGCCAGGCCCGGGTGTCGGGCCACCCGTGCGCGACCGTGGCCAGCCGATGCCGGCGCAACACCTCGGCGGTGGCGCGTTGCTCGTCGAAGGGACGCGGCTGGGGGATCACCACGGCGGGCCGCCGCGCTGCGGCGACGTCGGCGATGCAGCTTTGGCCCGCGTGCGTGACGACGACGTCGGCGCCGCAGATCCGTGGCCAGGGATCGTCGGCCCAGCTCCCGTTGCCGCCGCCGAGCACCGTCCACGTCGTGCCCGGACAGGCCCGCGCGCCGTCGGCGGCGGTTTCGCCGAATTCCGCACTGCCCCCGCCGAATACGAGGACCCGCAACGTGTCCGGCGGGCCAGTCGGCCCATCGGCGCGGGAACAGGCCCGTCCGTCGAAGCGGCTGATGCCCCCGACGTAGCTGGTCTTGTCGGCGTAGGGCCGCAACCACGCCGGCTCGGAGAGATCCTTGGGCCAGGCCGCCACGATGTGGTCGGCGAGCCGGTGGGCAAGCAGGTGCGGGGGGTCGACGCGGGTGCCGGGTAGCGCGACGACGATCAGCGGCACGCCCAGCAGCCGGACGAAGGCCGCCACCTCCACCGACACGTCCGTCACGAAGGCCTGCGGTCGCTCCTCGGTGACCCATTGTGCGATCGCGTTCATCCGTTCCCGAAACCCGTTGTCGTGGTGCGGCGCCCAGTGCAGCGCGCCGTGCGCGGTGGGCCGGCCCATGTGCCGACCCTGGTCGTCACGCGGTAACTTCACGGTGGCCGCGAAGGGGTGTGGCGTGGGGACCTCAGACGAGGTCAACGCGGCGACCGGGTGGCGCATTTGCGCGCAGATGCTCATCGCCCGCGCCATATGACCGAAACCGTGGTGGTGGATGTAGTAGCCGATCATCGCTGACCTCGCTGTGGTTTTCGATCACCTGCCGGTACAAGTCGACGTAGCCGCGCACCATCGCCTCCGACGAGCACCGGCGCAGGGCGTGCTCGCGCACGGGGCCGCGTGCCAGCCGGTGGGCCTCGGGTATGGCCCGCGCCAGGGCGGCGACGTGGCCGGGCTCCACGAGCCGGCCCGACTGGGGCGCAACGAGTTCGGGGATCCCCCCGCGGGCGAAAGCGACCACCGGCGTGCCGCAGCACATGGCCTCGGCAACCACGAGCCCGTAGGGTTCGTCCCACATCGGGGTGACCAAGGCCGCGGCGGACGCGCCGACCAGCCGCGCCAACTGCTCCTGGTCGAGGTGGCCGGCGTAGCGTATCTCGTCATCCAGCTGCGGCGCCACCTCGGCGGCGAAGTACTGCGCGTCGGCGATCGGGCCGGCGAGCACGAGTCGCCTGCCGGCGCGCCGGGCCGCCCCGATGGCCACGTGGGGCGCCTTTTCGGCCGTGATCCGGCCGAACCACACCAACGCGTCGCCGCCGGGACCCAGCGGCCACTGCCGCACGTCAATTCCGTTGGGCACCACGGCGATATCGCCGACGGCGTCGCGCCACGCCGTCGCCGTGTGCCGGGAGACGGCGACGAAGCGGCTGGGGGCCCCGGCCGTGGACTGGATCGCGGACTCCAGCCACGGTGTCGGGGGCGTGTGCACCGTGGTGAGCAGCGGCGTGCGCAGCATGGGGGCCATCGCCACCGGCAGATAGTGCAGGCTGTGGTTGTGGATGATGTCGAAGTCGCCGCGGGCGCTGGTCGCCAGCTGCAACATCAGCGTCAGGTAGGCGTGATGGTCGGCCATGAAGGTCTCCGGCGGCATGGACACGTCGGCGCGCGCGGTCGCCGAGACCTCCAGGCTGCGCACCGCGAGGCTGCGGCATCCCAGGTCCCGGTCGGATCCGGGCGCGGCGAAAAGCGACACCTGGTGGCCGCGCCCGACGAGGGCGCGGGCTAGGTGCCACACGTGCGCTTCCAGACCGCCGGCGAACGGCTGGCTGATGGGGAAGCGGCTGGACGCGATCACCGCGATCCGCAACGGCGCGGTCATCCCAGCACCTCGCGATACAGGCGCCGGTGAGCCGCGGCGAGTCGCACCCGTTCGCTCCGTCGCGCCGCCCAGCTCGCCCGCGGCATCGGGGCGCCAATTGTCCAGCGGCGGTGGGCTTCCGCGACCGCGCGGCCCAGCGATTGCTCGTCGAAGCTTTCCTCGCTGAACTCGAAGACCCCGCACGGGCGCTGTTGGTCGTAGAATCCGCAGCTCGGGACGATGACGGCCGTGCCGAGGTCAAAGCAGGCCTCGAGCCAGCCCGAGTGGCTGCCGAAACGATACGGCAGCACCGAGACGGTCAATGACGCCAAGTAGTCCCACAATTCGGCGTCGGAGAAGTACGGATGCACCCGCACGCGGACATGGCCGTGGCGGTCGTAGGCCAGCAGCGCGGCGCCGGTCCGCGGCGCGTACCAGTGGTTGGCGGGATCGAAAATTTCGTCGTGGACGTCGATCCGCAGTACCGCGTGCGGCAGCGCCGAGACGATTTCGACGAGCGCATCGACGATCGGCAGCGGATCCATATTGGCGCGCAGGCTTTTCGCGTGCACACCGACCACGAAGCTCGCACCGTCGCTGCGCTCCTTTTCGATGCGGCCGCTGCTCAGCACGTGCGGATGGGGAAGGACCCGGCAGGCGCGTCCCCACCGAGACGAAATCGCCTGTGCGGCACCCGGTGTCAGGGTGATCAACTCGTCGGCCGCCGCGACCAGCACGTCCTGTTGCTCGGCGTGGGCCTGCGGCACATCATGGTGCGGGTTGCGCAGGTCGTGCAACGTGTACACCAGCGGCTTGTGGTGGGCCTTGAGCTCGGCCACCACCCCCGACAGCACGTCGGGCGAGATGGCGTCGAAGCCGAAGTGGACGTGAAACACGTCGAACCGGTCGTGGTTGTCGCCGACCCAGCCGGGCTCGAGCATCAGCGGCGGCCACCAGCCGCCCGGGACGGTCCGGCCGTCGGCGGGCGCCGGGTCGGCCAGGCGCACCACGCTGTCGAAGCCGCCGGGCTCGGACAGGTGTCGCACGTATACGTGCGAAGCCGGTACCGAAGCAACACGCACCGATGACATCCTTCCGAAAAGGCAAGGGGTCGAAGGGCCGCGGGCCAAAGCGCCTGTGAGCGCCGTGAAGTCCCCGCGTGCAGAACCAGTCCTGCGAGCTCAAGAACGCTGCGCCAGGACTGGTACCCCGGACCTTGCGGGCTAAACGCCGCCGGATGGGGCCGTGGGATCCGGCCCGGTCACGGGCGTGTCCGCACCGTCCGCGCTCGCCGGCATGGGGGCGTCAATCGCCGCGTCACCGTGCGGTAGCGTCCGGTGCGGCCTGCAGCACGACGGCGGTGTAGGCGTCCACGGTCAGCGTCGCCGCCGCGGGCAGCTCCTCGCCCAGCGCCGCCGCGTCGGCTCCGGTGTGCACCGCGGTGAGCCAGGAGGCTCCGAATTCCTTTGGCGGCAGTGTGAATTCGATGGGCTCGTGGTGGGCGTTGAAACACAACAGGAACGAGTCGTCGACTACCCGCTGGCCCCGCGCGTCGAGGTAGGGGATGCCCTGGCCGTTGAGGAACACCGCGACGGACTTGGCGAAACCCGTGCCCCAGTCCTCGTCGCCCATCTCGGTGCCGTCGGGAGTGAACCAGGAGATGTCCGGCAGCCCGCCCGCGCCGCGCCGGCCCACCGGCTTGCCGGAGAAGAACCGGCGCCGGCGGAACACCGGGTGGTTGGCCCGCAGCGCCGACACCACCCGGGTGAACTCCAGCAGGCCGGCGTCGGCGTTGGCCCAGTCGATCCACGTGATCTCGTTGTCCTGGCAGTAGCCGTTGTTGTTGCCGTCCTGCGTCCGGCCCAGTTCGTCACCGTGGCAGATCATCGGCACCCCCTGCGACAGCAGCAGGGTGGTCAGGAAGTTGCGTTGCTGGCGGGCCCGCAACGCGTTGACCTCCGCATCGTCGGTAGGCCCCTCGGCGCCGCAGTTCCACGACCGGTTGTGGCTCTCGCCGTCGTTGTTGTCCTCGCCGTTGGCCTCGTTGTGCTTTTCGTTGTAGGACACCAGGTCGCGCAGCGTGAAGCCGTCGTGGGCGGTGACGAAGTTGATCGATGCCACCGGCCGGCGGGCGGTGTGCTCGTAGAGGTCGGCCGACCCGGACAGCCGGTAGGCGAACTCGTCGAGGGTGGCGGGCTCACCGCGCCAGAAGTCCCGGACGGTGTCGCGGTACTTGCCGTTCCACTCCGTCCACTGGGGCGGGAAGTTGCCGACCTGGTAGCCGCCCGGGCCGACGTCCCAGGGTTCGGCGATGAGCTTGACCTGGCTGACCGTCGGATCCTGTTGCACGAGTTCGAAAAACGTCGCCAGGCGGTCGACGTCGTAGAACTCGCGGGCCAGCGTCGCGGCCAGATCGAACCGGAAGCCGTCGACGTGCATCTCGGTCACCCAGTAGCGCAGCGAGTCCATGATCAGCTGCAGGGCGTGCGGATGCCCGACGTTGAGGCTGTTGCCGGTGCCCGTGTAGTCCATGTAGTAGCGCTTGTCGTCCTCGACCAGCCGGTAGTAGGCGGCGTTGTCGATGCCGCGCATCGACAACGTGGGGCCCAGGTGGTTGCCCTCGGCGGTGTGGTTGTAGACGACGTCGAGGATGACCTCGATGCCGGCCTCGTGCAGGGCGCGCACCATCGCCTTGAACTCCTGCACCTGTCCCCCGGCCGACGCGGAGCTGGAGTACTTCGGGTCGGGCGCGAAGAACGCAATCGTGTTGTAGCCCCAGTAATTCGACAGCCCCTTGTCGACGAGGGTGGAGTCGTTGGCGAAGTGGTGCACCGGCATCAGCTCCACGGCGGTGACGCCGATGCTCTGCAGGTGCTCGATCATCACCGGGTGCGCCACCGCGGCGTAGGTTCCGCGGAGCTGTTCGGGGATGTCGGGATGGGTCTGGCTGAGGCCCTTGACGTGCGCCTCGTAGACCACCGTGTCGGCGTACTGATGGTCGGGTGGGCGGTCGTTGCCCCAATCGAAGTACGGGTTGATCACCACCGACTTGGGCATGCTGGCGGCGGAGTCGTCGTCGTTGCGGCTGTCGGGGTCGCCGAAGTTGTAGCCGAACAGGGACTGGTTCCACTCGAACGTGCCGTCGATGGCCTTCGCGTACGGGTCCAGCAACAGCTTGTTCGGGTTGCACCGCAGCCCGGCCTGGGGGTCGTGCGGGCCGTGCACGCGGTACCCGTAGCGCTGGCCCGGCTCGATGTTGGGCACGTAGGCGTGCCAGACGAACCCGTCGGCCTCGGGCAGGCTGATGCGGCTCTCTTCGCCGTCGGCGTCGAACAGGCACAACTCCACCCGCTCGGCCACCTCGCTGAACACCGCGAAGTTGGTGCCGGCGCCGTCGTACGACGCGCCCAGCGGATAGGCCCGGCCCGGCCACACTTCGCCGGTGGGCGTGGGGGCGGCGGCGGGTGCGGTGGTCATGGCCCATTCAGTACCCTGCCGGGCCCACCCTCAAACCGCCGTCCGATCGGTAGCCGGAAAGCGTTGGGCCCTAGACGTTTTCAGGGTTTCAGGACGATCTTGACGGCACCGTCCTGCTTTTTCTGGAAGATATCGTAGGCGTGGGGGGCCTGGTCCAGCGGCAGCACGTGGGTGGCGAACGTGTCGACGCCCAGCGGGTCGTCGTCGCCCAGCAAGGGCATGATGTCGTCGACCCACCTCTTGACGTTGGCCTGCCCCATCCGCAGGGTCACCTGCTTGTCGAACAGGGTGAGCATCGGGATGGGGTCGGCCATCCCGCCGTAGACGCCGCTGAGCGAGATCGTGCCGCCGCGCCGCACGATGTCGATGGCCGAATACAGGGCCGAAAGCCGGTCCACGCCGGCGGTCTGCATGAGCCGCTTGCCGAGCGCGTCGGGCAACATGCCGCTGGCCTGCTGGGCGAGCTTGGCGACCGGGGATCCGTGGGCCTCCATGCCGACCGCGTCGATGACCGAATCGGTGCCCCGCCCGTCGGTCAGGTCCCGGATCACGTCCCCGAGGGGGGAGTCGATTCGGCTCAGGTCGATGGTGTGGATGCCGCGCCCGGCGGCGCGAGCCAGGCGTTCGGGCACCAGGTCGACGGCGATGACCCGGCGGCCCAGATGGTCGGCGATGCGCGCGGCCATGTCGCCGATCGGGCCCAGACCCAGGACGGTCACCGAGCCGCCGTCGGGAATGTCGGCGTAGTCGACCGCCTGCCAGGCCGTCGGCAACACATCGGAGAGATAGACGAACCGCGAATCCGGCGGGCCCACAGGGACTTTGATGTGGGTGAACTGGGCCTGCGGGACGCGCAGGAATTCGGCCTGGCCGCCGGCGACCTCGCCGTAGAGCTCCGAATAGCCGAATAGCGCCGCGCCCATGCCGTGGTCGCGCACCTGGGTGGTTTCGCATTGGGTGTAGAGCTGCTTGTCGCACATGTAGCAACGCCCGCAGGAAATCTGGAACGGGATGACGACGCGGTCGCCGACCCGCAGGTCGCCCGTCTCACCACCCACCTCGCGGACGATTCCCATGGCTTCGTGGCCGAGGATGTCCCCCGCCTCCATGAAGGCGCCGAGGACCTCGTAGAGGTGCAGGTCGGACCCGCAGATGTTGGTCGAGGTGACCTCGACGATGGCGTCGGTGGGCCGTTCGATCTTGGGGTCGGGCACCGATTCCACGCGGACGTCGCGTTTGCCCTGCCAAGTGACGGCTTTCATGTGCAAGGCACATACCCGCCTCGCGCCGGGCGAAACGCCGTCAGGTGCCGCGCTCGGTTTGCTGGGACGCTTGAGCGGATGTTCGCTGTCGATCAGCGTTTTGGCGATCTCGATCAGCTTGGTATTGGATTTTTGCGACAGCCGGGACAGCAGTTCGAACGCCTCGACCGCATCGAGGTTGAAGCGCTCCATGATCACGCCCTTGGCCTGACCGATGATGTCCCGCGACGCCAGGGCGCTGCGGAACTGGTCCTGGCGGCGCATCATCGACCACGCCAGCGCGACGTGCGCGGCGAAGACTCCGCCGAGCTCCAGCGATTCCTCGGTGAAGGCGTGCGGCTCTTCGGCATAGAAGTTGAGCGCCGACATGCTGTTGCTGTCGACGAACAGCTCGTAGGACAGGATCGAGCGGATCGGGGTCTCCTCGAGCGCCTCGCGCTGATAGTGCGGCCAGCGTTGGTCGGTGTTGAGATCCTCGACGTGCATGATGTGGTGCTGCCACACCGCCGCCAGGCAGGGCCCCTCCCCGTACCGGTTCTGGATCGCGTCCAGGACCATCGGGTAGCGGTGGGTGGCGACCACGTTGGTGACCGTCTTGGTCCGGTCGGCCAGGGTTATCCCCGCGTACTGGCAGCCCGCCACGTGCCGGGCGCCGCTATCGACGAGTTCGCGCAGCACGACGTTGGTTTCCGTTTCGTGGCGCTCGAGGTCGGCAATCAGCCCCGCGAGCTGGGTCGCGATCGAGTTCTGGCCCTCGGGCATGGTAGTCACCCGCCCCGCCTCAGTTGGGTCATGGTGGCGACGACAATTCCGACCTTGCCGACGCATAAAACGAAGTCTATGAGCCATAGAACGAAGTGCCAAGCGGGCAAAATGGGCCGCGGCGGGATCCCGGATGCCTTCTGAACGCCCGCGCCGCCGATACCGATTGCGGCGTAACGATTTCGGACGATTTCGGGTCCCTCACGGCGCCCGCGCCGGGCAAATCACGGCCCGTTACACTCGCGGTGATGACCTCGATCGTGATCGTCGGCAGTGGCTTCACCGGGTTCACCTGCGCGCGCCGCCTCGCGCGCATCCTCGAGCGGCGACGCGCGCCGGTCGCCATCACGATGATCTCCCCGGTCGACTACATGCTGTACACGCCGCTGTTGCCCGACGTCGCCGGCGGCGTCGTCGACGCCCGCTTCGTCGCAATGCCGCTGGCCAACACCCTCAAGGGCGTCCGCGCCGTGCGCGGCCGGGTCGACGGCGTGGATTTCGCGCGACGCACCCTGACCTATCGCGATCCCGACGAACGCGGCCACTCGATGTCGTGGGATCGGCTGGTCCTCACCCCGGGTTCGGTGACGCGGCTGTTCGACGTGCCGGGGCTCGCGACGCACGCGCGGGGACTGAAGACCACCGCCGAGGCCCTCTACCTGCGCGACCACGTCGTCGAGCAGCTCGAGCTGGCCAACATCGAGGACGACCCCCAGGTGGCGGCGGCCCGGCGCGCGGTCGTCGTGGTCGGCGCGTCCTACTCGGGCACCGAACTGGTCGCCCAGCTGCGGGCGCTGGCCGACGCGGCGGCCAAACAGATGGGTTTCGACGCCGCCGAAGTCAAGTTTTTGCTCCTGGATACCGCCGAGCAGGTCATGCCCGAGGTGGGACGCAAACTCGGCGACGCCGCCCTCAGGGCGTTGCGCCGCCGGGGCATCGACGTCCGCCTCGGCACCACGCTCAAGGAGGCGCACGCCGATCACGTTGTGCTCAGCGATGATTCACGCGTCGACACCCACACGCTGGCCTGGGTGACGGGGGTGACCGGGGCCCCGCTGATCCAGGAACTGGGCCTGCCGACGGAACGGGGCCGGCTCACAGTCCAGGCCGACCTGCAGGTGCCCGGCCACCCCGCCGTGTTCGCCGCCGGCGACGCGGCGGCGGTTCCCGACCTGACGGAACCCGGAAAGATCACCCCGCCCACCGCGCAGCACGCGACGCGGCAGGGCAAGGTGCTGGCCCGGAACGTGGCCGCCAGCCTGGGCTACGGCACGCCCAAGCAGTACAAGCACCACAACCTGGGCCTGGTGGTCGACCTGGGCCCCCGGTATGCCGTGGCCAACCCGCTCAACGTCCAGCTGTCGGGGCTCCCCGCGAAGGCCGTGACCCGGGCCTACCACCTCTACGCGATCCCGCGGGCGGTCAACCGGTGGGCTGTCTCGCTGGCCTACCTGACCGACGCGCTGTTCGACCGATCCGTGGTGTCGATCGGCCTGGCCTCCGAGGAGGACGCGCAATTCGCCGCCAGCGAGGGCATCCCGATGCCGAAGACGAGCTAGCCCCCGGTCCGCTTCTTCTTGGCTGCGGCGCCCCGCAAGTCGCGGTTGGTGGAGCGCAGGTCGGAGTTGGCCGCCGATAGCGCGGTGTTGTCGTCCTCGAGGCTGAGGATGCGGGCGATGCCGGCCAGGTTCACCCCGGCCTCGACCAGCGCGCTGATGCGTTGCAGCCGGGCCAGGTCGTCGGCGCTGTAGCGCCGGGTCCCGCCGTCGCTGCGGGCCGGGCTCAACAACCCGTGCCGTTCGTAGAGGCGCAGGGACTGCACCGGGACGCCGGAAAGTTCGGCGGCCACCGAGATTCCGTACACCCCCCGATCCGACGCCGGAGCGCCGGCGTTCTCGGTCATATCGGGTCTCCGCAGCGAACTCGCACGAAAATCTGTTTATCACACTTGCACTCAGCTGTCGAGAGTGCTATATGAAATCTATGTCGTGAGACATAAGTTAGACACTTCGCAATCAACAGATTGGAGTGAGAGGTGACCGCCATGCTGATGCGTACCGATCCGTTCCGTGAGCTGGACCGCTTCGCCCAGCACGTGCTCGGCACGGCCGCCCGGCCCGCGGTGATGCCGATGGACGCCTGGCGCGAGGGAGAGCGCTTCGTCGTCGAATTCGACCTGCCGGGCATCGACACCGACACGCTGGACATCGACATCGAGCGCAACGTGGTGACCGTGCGCGCCGAACGCCCGGCCGTCGACCCCGACCGCGAGATGCTGGCCACCGAGCGGCCACGCGGGGTGTTCAGTCGCCAGCTCGTGCTGGGCGAAAACCTCGACACCGAGAGGATCGAGGCCGCCTACCGCGAGGGCGTCCTGCGGCTGACCATCCCGGTGGCCGAAAAGGCCAAGCCACGCAAGATCTCCGTCGACCGCGGCAACGGGCACCGCGCCATCGACGAGAACGCCCCGACGCGGGAGGTGATCGACGCCTGAGAGTCGGCTGAAGGGCGGCGGCCCAGCTCGGGTCGCCGCCCTCAGACCCGGAAAGGTCCAAATGAACTGGCAGCTGAACGGCCACAAGCCACACGTCGAACAAGCCCTGGCCGGTGGCGTGCCGCAACGGGCGGGCTGGTTCCGTTTCTACTTCACCGACCAGCGGTGGGAATGGTCCGACCAGGTGCAGTGCATCCACGGCTACGAGCCCGGCAGCGTGGCCCCCACCACCGAGCTCGTGCTGGCCCACAAGCACCCCGACGACCGCGGGCAGGTCGCGGCCACCATCGACCAGATCCTCAACACCCGCCAGCCGTTCAGCACCCGCCACCGGATCGTGGACACCGGCGGCCACGTGCGCCACGTCGTCGTCGTGGGCGACCAGCTTCTCGACGAGCAAGACGAGGTGATCGGAACGCACGGGTTCTACATCGACGTCTCGCCGCCGGCCGGGGACGCGGAGGACCTGCTTACCGCCAGGCTGGCGGAAATCAGCGAGAACCGGGCGGGCATCGAGCAGGCGAAGGGCATGCTGATGCTGATCTACAACATCGACGACACGGCGGCGTTCGACCTGCTGCGGTGGCTGTCCCAGGAAGCGAACGTCAAGCTGCGGCTGCTGGCCGAGCAGATAGCGGCGGACTTCCGCGGTGCGGGGCCGGTGCTCGACGCCCGAGGCGAGTTCGACCACCTGCTCCTGACCGCGCATCGACGCGTAAGGGATGGCCGCCCCGTCTAGATCGCTCCCAGCCAGTAAGCGAGGGCCTCTCGCGCTGAGTCCTCGACGGTTCCCGAGGTGTCGATCGGATGGGCGGTGTCCCAGCCGGAGTTGCGCGCGGACATCGCCGCGGCAATCTCCGGGGTGACCTCCGAGTTGCCGGGTGGCCTCGTGGTGATACGGCCGGCCGCGGTGTCCGCCCCGGCCACGCACCTGAGTTCGACCGTCGCCGAATGTGTTTCGGAGGCGAGCCGACGGGCCCGCGCGCGCATCCGCGGTTCCCCCCAGGTACCGTCCAGGATCACCGACCGCCCGTTGCCCAGCACCGGGCGCGCGCGCATCAGGGCCTCCTCGTAAACCGCCGCCACGTTTTCCGGGCTGTACAACCCGCGGTCCAGGACACCGGCGTCTCCGCTTATCGCGCCGGAGTCGCGCAGCTCGCGTCGCACGTCGTCGGTCGAGATGATCTGCGCCCCAGTCTGTTCGGCGAGCGCGCGGGCGACCGTCGACTTGCCGGTGCCCGGGTTGCCGCCGACCAGCGCCAGACGCACTGCGCCGGCCTCGAGGTGCTCGACCGCTATCGCCAGGTGGCGCGCGGCGTCTTCGGCGGCCCGTGCGTTGCCCTGCGACAGCCGCACGCAGTCCGTCTTTCCCCGCACCCCCGCGCGATAGGCGATGTAGAAGTGCGCGAGCGACGCCGGCACCGGGTGCCCCGAGTGCGCGGCGTAGCTTTGCAGGAAGTGCTCGCCATAGTCTTTGCGGCCCAAGAACTCCAGATCCATCGCGAGGAACGCGGCGTCGTCGACGCAGTCGACGTAGCGCAGGTCGTCGTCGAACTCCAGGCAGTCCAGTAGCGCGGGTTCCCCGCCCCCGCAAAAGATGTCGTCGGCGAGCAGGTCCCCGTGGCCGTCGACGATGAGCCCCTCCTCGATGCGTTCGGCGAACAACGGCGCCCGGCCGGCGAGGAAATCGGTTGCGAGCCGCCGGATTCGCGGCACGGACCCCTCCGGTAGCGTGCCCGCGTACCGATCGAGTTCGGTCAGGTTGTCGCGCCAGCGTCGCTCGATCGCCCCTGGCTCACCCTGGGCGCTGATCGACCGGCCGCGCTCGGCGCTTTCGTGAAACCGCGCCAGCACCGCGGCGACGGCATCCAGCAGGCCTCGAACGGTCCGGTCGGGGTCGGTGAGGACCCTCGCCGCCAGCCGGTCCTCGTCGTGGTGGCGGCGCATGACGACGATCGGCTCGGCCGGCCCGCCGGCGGGGTCGCTGAGGTGCGCGACCCCCAGGTAGCTGTCGGGCGACAGCCGGCTGTTCAGCTCGACTTCGCGGCGGCACGCGCGCTCGCGCCGCTCCGGGGTGCGGAAGTCGAGAAAGTCGGTCAGCACCGGCTTCTTCGCCTTGAACGCCCGGTCGCCGACCAGCACCACCATGCCGGTGTGCGTCTCGTGCGCGGCCACGTAGGGGACGTAGGTGGGATCCACCAACCCAGCGTCCGTCGCCGTGGGCGTTTCCGCCAACTTCAGGCCGGTCGCGCCACGATCACCGGCATCCGGACCGCGTGAACCACGGCGTTGCTGACCGAGCCCAGCAGCGTCCGGGCGATGCCGCCACGGCCGTGGCTGCCGACGACGACCAATTGCGCGGACTCCGATCTCTCGATCAGCTGGCGGGCCGGCCGGTCGCTGACGAGGAACCGGTGCACCGTGACGTCCGGGTAGCGTTCTTGCCAGCCCGCCAGGCGTTCGGCGAGGCTGCGCTCGGCCTCGGCCTGCACCGCCGCCCAGTCGAATCCGGGGAGTTCGAGCACCTGGGCATCGCTCCAGGCGTGCAACGCGTGCAGCTCGACGCCGCGGCGCGACGCCTCGTCGAAAGCGATCGCCGTCGCCAGCTCGGACGCGGGCGAGCCGTCGATCCCGACCAGCACGGGCGCCCATTGGGGGTGGGGCATCAGGGGGTCCTCGTCGCGAATGACCGCGACCGGGCATTTGGCGTCCCGGGCCACCCCCGAGCTGACCGATCCCAGCAGCACCCGCCCCACCGCTCCGCGCCCGTTGCTGCCGACGACAATCATCTCCGCCTGGTCCGATACCTCGATGAGCGTCGGCACCGGTGGTGAACACCTCAGTTCGGTGATGATCTGGATCTTCGTGCCCTTGACGACCGCTTCTTCGGCGATCTTGACCGCCCGCTCGAGAACCTCGCGGCCGTCCTCCTGCCACACCGCGACCCCGGCCGGAAGCGGTATCGGGGGGAACGTCGGCGCGGCCGCGCCGTACATGTGCATCAACGTCAGCGGGACGTTGCGCAGCGCCGCGTCGCGGGCCGCCCAGCAGACGGCGGCGTTGGACGGCGGCGATCCGTCGACCCCGGCGACGATGCCGTAACGCTTGATGGATGTGGCCATCGTGTCCTCCCTTCAGCCCGCGGCCCATTGCTTGGCGCGGTCCAGCTCGTCGAGTCCGAAGATGGCGAGGTTTTGCGGCATGTCCGGTAGCAGTTCGATCATCGAAATCTCCTCAGCGAACTACGATCACGGGAACTCGTGCGCCCTGGGCCACGGCGGAACTGACGGAACCGAGCAGCATGCCCGGGAAGCCGCCGCGGCCGCGGCTGCCGACCACGACCAGTTGAGCGCGTTCGGATTCCTCGAGTAGCCACCGGGATGGCTTGTCGCAGAACAGCAGTCGCTCGATGTGCACATCCGGGTACCGCTCTTGCCAACCGGCCAGGCGCTCGGCGAGGATCTCGTGCGCCGCGCGTTCGCGGTCGCGCCAGTCCATACCGAGGATGGGAAACACCGCGACGTCGCTCCACACGTGCAGCGCGCGCAGCCCCACCCCGCGGCGGGAGGCCTCATCGAAGGCGAGGGCGGTCGCCGCTTCCGACGCGGGCGACCCGTCGACGCCGAGCAGCACCGGCGCGGTGGCGTCGTGCCCCGCTTGCCGATTCGGGTGGATGACGGCAACCGGGCAGTGGGCGTGGTGTACCAGCCCCGTCGTGACCGAGCCCAACAGCAGGCGACCCACCGCGCCCAATCCCTGGCTTCCGGCGACGATTATCCGGGCATCCTTCGACGCCTCGATCAGCGCCGGCACGGCGGCGGAATACACCAGCTCCGTGCGTGTTTCGAGTGTCCGCACACCGGCGCTCAGCGTCTTGCGCGCCTGATCAATGATGTGCTGCGCCTCGTCGCGCTGCCAGTCGGGCATCTCGGCATACAGGCGGCCCGCGGGCCAGCCGGCGACCACCGGCGAGACGGCGTGCAGCAACGTGACGGGCAGCCCGCGCATGACCGCCTCCCGCGCGCCCCAGTCGACGGCAGCGTCGGAGGCGGCCGACCCGTCGACGCAGATGAGGACTCCGTTGTCGCGTGTACCCATGATTGCCAACGCTATTCGGTGTCGGGCCGGTCGGGCAGGGCCGTTAGACCCCCACCCGCGCGCCATTGGTCACTCGCCGGTGAGCGGGGCCACCCAGTGGACCCGGGTGCCGCCCTGCGGCGGGCTGGTGATCTCGCAGGTGCCGCCGAGCTGTTCGGCGCGATGCCTCATGTTGGCCAGGCCGCTGTGGCGCCGGTTGTCGGCGGGGATGCCGCGGCCGTCGTCGGTGACGTCGAGGACGAACATGTCGGCGACGCTGACCTCGACGGCCAGCCGGGACGCGCCGGCGTGGCGCAGCGCGTTGCTGACGGCCTCGGTGGTGACCGCCTCTGCGTGCTCGGCGAGTTCGCCGCCGACCGCGGTGATCGGCCCGTGCATGCGCACCGTGGTGGCGACGTCCCGGTTCGCGGTCAGGTCGGCGACCACGCGTTGAATCCGTTGCCGGAAGTCGCCATTGGGTCCC
Source organism: Mycobacterium sp. NGS63 (assembly GCF_059812295.1). Classification (NCBI taxonomy): domain Bacteria; kingdom Bacillati; phylum Actinomycetota; class Actinomycetes; order Mycobacteriales; family Mycobacteriaceae; genus Mycobacterium; species Mycobacterium sp. NGS63. Next base: position 93,471 of record NZ_JCALCJ010000004.1, on the reverse strand, counting down.
GACGGGGATTTGAGTTGGAAGATCGTGGTGCGGATCTCTTCGATGATCGTTTGCAGATCGTCGAGGGTGCGGTTGAGCCGTTCGGCCACCTCCGGTGACCGCGCCCGGGCGAGCGTGCCCTGCAGGTTCATGCCGACGGCGAAGATTCGCTGGATGACGTGGTCGTGCAGATCGTGCGCGATGCGCTCGCGCTCGGCCAGGATGGTCAGCTGCCGCGAGTCCTCCCGCCCCGACGCCAGCACGAGGGCGATCGCGGCGTGCGTGGCGAAGTCGCTGACCAGGTCGAGGTAGCTCTCGTCGAACGGCGGCTGATCGGCGGCGCGGGCGATCGCGATCACGCCGGCGACCTGATCGTCGGCGCGCAACGGCATCACGACGGCGGGGCGCTGCCCGGCGTCGCTGAACGCCTGGATCGGGTACCGCAACGCGTCGGTGATCAGCGGTTTGCCGGAGCGGAAAACCTCGCCGCTGGTGGAACCCTGCACCGGAACCCGGCTGCCGAGCACCTCGTCCGCGTGCGCGCCCACCGCCGCGGATACCACCAGCGTGTCGGTTTCGTCGTCGGGCACGTCGGCGTCGGCGGGGACGAGCACGATCGCCTGCTCGGCATCGGTGAGGCCCATCGCGCGCTCGGCGATCAACTGCAGCGGGCGGCGGTGCGGCTCGGCGCTGGACAGCAGGGCGGTGGTGATCTCGCGGCTGGCCTCCATCCACTTCACCGACAGCCGCTCGCGCTCGAGGACGCGCGCGTTGTCGATGCTCGCCGCGGCCGCGAAAGCCAATGCGCGCGCGGCGAATTCGTCGGATTCGGAGAAGACCCGCGCCGGGTCGTCGTGGGTCAAATAGATGTTGCCGAAGACCCGCCCGCCGATGGTGATCGGCACCGCCAGAAACGCCCGCATGGCGTGGTGCTCCGGAACGCCGACGGCGGCCGGGTGCGCGGTCAGGTCGTCCAGGCGCAGCGCCGGGGTGTCGAACAGGGACAGGCTCAACAGGCCCTTGCCCACGGGCAGATGCCCGATGCGCCGGACGGTGTCGGCGTCCATGCCCTCGTGGACGAACCGCAACAGGTTGCCCTCGGGGCCGCGGACGGCCAGGGCCCCGTACGGGGCCCCGGTCAATTCCCTTGCCGCGGCGACGATCCGGTGCAACGTCGCATCGAGGTCGCCGACGTCGGCGCCGATCTCGACGACCACGCGCAGCAGGTGTTCCATCTGATCGCGCGCGGCCGGCGGCTCGTCGGGCCGCTCCTCAGTCCGGCGGCGCATCGGCGCGCGCCCCCGGCCGCCCGGACCGCTGCTCCAGTTTCGAGGCGAACACCGCCGCCTGCGTCCGGCGCTCCATGCCCAGCTTGGCCAGCAGCCGCGACACGTAGTTCTTCACCGTCTTTTCGGCGAGGAACATCCGCGCGGCGATCTGGCGGTTGGTCAAGCCCTCCCCGAGCAGCCCGAGCAGCGTGCGCTCCTGGTCGGTCAGCCCGGACAGCGGGTCCGCGCGCCGCGCCGTCCCGCGCAGCTTCGCCATCAGCGCGGCGGCGGCCCGGTTGTCCAGCAGGGACTTGCCGGCCCCGACCTCCTTGATCGCCTGGGCCAGTTCCATGCCCTTGATGTCCTTGACGACGTAGCCGCTGGCGCCGGCCAGGATCGCCTCCAGCATCGCCTCATCGGAGGTGAACGACGTCAGCATCAGGCAGCGCAGGTCCGGATGATCGGCCAGCAGGTCGCGGCACAACTCGATGCCGTTGCCGTCGGGAAGGCGCACGTCGAGCACGGCCACGTCGGGCTGCAACGCCGGTATCCTCGCCTTCGCCTCCGCCACGGAACCGGCTTCGCCGACGATCTGCAACTCGGTGTCCGAGGCGAGCAGGTCGGCGAGGCCGCGCCGCACGACCTCGTGGTCGTCGACGAGGAAGACCTTGACCATTCGGGCCCTTTCTGCCGGGCGTGCCATCCGCCATTTTTCCACGAGGTCAAAGACTCACAAATGTTGCCGGTTGACGACCAGCACGGAGCAGCCGGCCCGCCCGACGAGCTCGCCCAGGTGGCGACGGTTGCGGGCGCCGGCGACGACCAGCCCTGCCGGGCCGGGGCGGTGGGCCAGGTACTCGGGAAGGCCGCCGGGGACGGCCGCCGGCTCGACGCGCAGGCCCGGATAGCGTCGCGTCCAGCGGGCCAGCCGTCGATCCAGGCCGGCGAGCGCGCGGCGATCGCCTTCGTGTCGCCGCACGAGCGCGCGGATGGGGGCGCCGCGCAACCGGGCCTCGGTGACGGCCGCGTCCAGCACGACGCCGTTGTCGGGTGAGCCGTCCAGCTCTACCACGATCCGGTCCGGCCGGCCGTCGTCCCGGGCGCGGATGATCGCCACGGGGCATCGCGCCGACATCGCCACACCCGCGGCGACCGAACCCGCCCGGCCCGGCCGGAAGTGGTGCAGCCCGACCGCGCCGACGCACACCAGGGCTGCCGACGCCGACGCCCGGATCAACGATCCCAGCGCCTGCCCCTCGGCGACTTCGGTTTCGATCGTCACCGCAGTGCCCGCGGCCTCAATCTCCTTGACCGCGTGGCGTATCGCCATCTCCGCGGCGGCCGCGGTTTCACCCGGCTCGGCCGCGTAGAGCAGGCGCAGGGGCGCGTCCCGGCTCACTGCCTCCTCGACCGCCCAGAGCGCCGCATGTATCGCCGCCCGCGATCCGTCGACGCCGACGACGACGGGCCGCGGTGCCGCTACCCCGTTCATCGGCTTTGCGGGCGGACCACCAGCACCGAGCAGTCGGGATAGCCCACGATCGGGTGGCAGTTCGGGGTGGCCAGGTCGGCGATCTCGCCGGCGTCGGCGGCGCCCACGACGGCCAGTTCGATTGCGCGGCTCCGCCTTTCGCCGGTGTGGACTCCGGTGCCCGCGGCCACGGTCGCCACGTGCACGTCGGGATAGCGCCGGACCCAGCTGTTCAGCCGCCGATCGATCTGCAGCACGGTGGCGCGCCGGCGCCGGCCCTCCTCCATGGCGTGGCGCACGACTTCGTCGTTGTCGGGGTCGTCGTTGAGGACGACGGCGATGACACCGTTAGCGGATCGGTCGGGCTTGGAACGGATGATCGCGACCGGACACGGCGCGTCCGCGACCAACGCCGCGGCGACGGGGCCCACCAAGGGGGCCCGCCCGCGCCTGGAGGCACCGACGCACACCAGCGCCGCGCCGTGCGCTTCGCTGAGCAGCGCCTGCCCGGGATCACCTGAGAGTACGGCCGTTTCGACGTCGACCGGGTTGTCCGCGCGCTGAACGGCGTGTTCCGCCCGGGCCAGCGCCATCTCGGCGCGTTCGATGTCCCACTCGGTCTGCCCATCGCGGCGCGGGATGACATACACGAGGCGCACCGGCAGCTGCCGGCTGCGCGCCTCCTCGATCGCCCACTCGGCGGCGTCGACCGCGGCTTGCGAGCCGTCGACGCCCACGACCACCGACTTCGCGTCCAGCTGGTTCATGTCGGCTCCTGACTAGCTATTTTTCGCTCAATACCAGGCTATTTCGCGGTTCTGCGGAGCGCAGGGGCCGTTGGGCCCTAGTCGGGGAGCCATTCGTCCCTGCCCTAAAGGACCCGAGGCGGCCTAGCGTGGACAGTGACCATGAACGCGACGCCGGACATCCAGACCGTGAAGGCAGCGGTGCAGCTGGCGTGCCGGGCGCCGTCGGTACACAACAGCCAGCCATGGCGCTGGGTGGCCGAGGACGGGGTGTTGCGGCTGTTCGTCGACCGTGACCGAGCCCTGCCCGGCGCGGACCGCTCCGGGCGCGAGGCAATCCTCAGTTGCGGTGCCGCGCTCGATCACCTCCGCGTCGCCATGCTCGCCGCGGGGTGGCGCGCCGAGATCGAGCGGTTCCCTGATCCCGAGGACCCCAACCAGGTGGCGTCGATCCGGTTCGTTCCCGTCGAGCACGTCACCCGCGCGCAGCGCGACCGCGCCGACGCGATCCTGCATCGCAGGACCGACCGGCTGCCGATGGCTCAGCCCGTGTACTGGAGCATGTTCGAGCCCGTGCTGCGCGGCGCCCTGGACGAGAGCCTGGTGACGCTCGATGTGCTGACCGACGACGAGCGGCCCAGGCTGGTCGAGGCCTCCCGGCTCACCGAGGCGCTGCGCCGCGACGACGAGTCGTATCACGCCGAACTCGACTGGTGGACTTCGCCTTTCGTGTCGGCCGAGGGTATTCCGCCGAGCGCGCTGCCGTCCGACAAGGAAAGCGGGCGGGTGGACGTGGCGCGAGAGTTCCCGGTCCGCGGTCACCAGGATCGGCGTCCCGAGGTCGCGGTGGATGGCTCGACGATCCTGGTGCTGTCGACCCCGGACGACACCAGGATCGATGTGCTGCGCTGCGGCGAGGCGTTGTCGAGCGTGCTGCTGGAGTGCACGCTGGCGTTCCTGGCGACCTGTCCGCTGACCCATCTCATCGAGCTGGACGAAAGCCGCGACATCGTGCGCGGCCTGCTCGAGGGCGGCGGGCGGCCGCAGGTGCTGATCCGCGCCGGGATCGCGCCGCCGATGGAGGCCGTTCCGCCGCCCACGCCGCGGCGCGCGCCGCGCGATGTCCTGGAGATCCGATCGAGCGAAGAAGGGTGCGCTGATGTCGACGACCGATGACGGGGTGACCATCCTGTCGGAGAGCGAATGCTGGGAGCTGCTGGCCGGCGTGGCGCTGGGGCGGATCGTCACCAGCGTGGACGGCCAGCCCGAGATCTTCCCCGTCAACTACGTCGTGCAGGGCCGCACCGTGCTGTTCCGCACCGCCGAGGGCACCAAGCTGGTCAGCGCCGCGATCAACAATCGCGTGCTGTTCGAGGTCGACGACCACAACGTCGCGGAGGGCTGGAGCGTGATCGTCAAGGGCAGCGCGCGCTCGCTTCGCACCAAAGAGCAGATCGAGGAAGCCGAACGCGCCCAACTGCTTTCGTGGACGGCGTCGGAGAAGACGCACTATGTGCGGGTGGTTCCCGAGATGGTCACCGGCCGGCGGTTCCGGTTCGGCCCGCGGCTCTAGTCCGTTACCCATTCGACGAAGTCATTGAGATCGCGTCGTGGCGTCGCCGGCAACGGGTCGGCGTTGATGGGCGCCCAGCCCACCCGCAGCAACATCTGCGGGTAGTGGCCGCCGCCGAAGACGTCGGAGCGCACCGACTCCCGGGTCGCGGCGATCTCCAGCGGCTCGGTGACCGGGCAACTGGCCAACCCCGCCGAGGTGGCGGTGAGCAGCACGATGCTGGTGGCCTCGCCGGCGCGCAGCTGCGCCAGCCGGTCGTCGGCCCGGGCGCCCAGGGCGAGGACGACGGCGTTGTCGTCGGCGGACGACGACGCCGGCGCCATGGCCAGCGCGGGACCGGCGAAGACACGGCCCGGAATCTTGGCCGTGGGGTCCGGCGCCGGTGTGCTGCGCGCCGGAACCCCCGCCACCGACGCGTAGCGCCCGCTCCACGCCGTGAGCTCCAACAGGTAGTCGTAATTGCGGTGCTGCCCAATGGATTCGGCGACGATGTCGTGCAGCTTGTCGAGGTCCTCGACCTGGCACAGGGTCACGCCCTGGCGCGCCGCGCGGGCCGCCATCAGCGCGATGTCGCCGACGGGCACCGCCCAGGAGCTGTAGTGGCGCCTGTCGGTGCGCCGCCGCGGGATGGCCGCGGCCAGCGCGATGTCGACGCCGTCGGCGGGGTGACGCGACAGTTCGATCGCGGCAAGGTGATTGGGGTCGGCCGGATTGGGCAGCCGGGTCACCTTGGCGCGCCAGCCGACGGCCGCGAAGGCGACGACGCAGTGGTGCAGCGCTGTGCCGCAGCTCAGGATCAGGTCGCGGCCGTCGGGGTCGGTATTGGGCAGTTGCCGCGCGGCGTCCGCGTAGAGGTGCAGGCTCGTCGCGTCGACGCGCCACCGCCAGGGTTGCGTGTTGTGCACCGAGGGCGCCCGAGACGCCAATGCCAGGACGGTCCGTATCGTGCCGGCATCCGGAAAACGCGAGTTCATGGCTGTGTCCCCTTCGGTAAACGTTCCGGCTTCCACGGTCGCGCAGTTGCGCCGGGCCGACGAGGGGACGAGGGCTCTAGGCGAAGGGACTTTGGGCCACTTCGCCAACGCCGGGCAAGTGGACCTGAGCTTACGATTGTGGTATTATTCGAACGTTACGAAAGACCTTTCGCTTTGTTCGAATAAAGGCTGGTGAGTCCTGTGAGCGCTGAGGCGATCGAGGCCGCGACATTTCTGCCTGATCACCCTGAAGAACTCGCACCAGTGATCGGGTTCCTCGCAGCTCACGAACGCCGTCGCGGTACTTCAGCTTCTCCAAGTTACGCGTTGGTCGGTATCGACGAGCATGACCGCATCGAGCTGCCCGAAGCAATCCATCAGGCGTTGACGAAGGTGGTCGCCGCACTCCACGGGGGCAAGGCGGTGACCATCGCGCCGCAAACCATGGCACTGACCACGCAGCAAGCGGCCGATCTTCTCGGCGTTAGTCGTCCGACCGTCGTACGCCTGATCAACAACGAGGTGTTGCCTGCCGAACGAATCGGCAACCGGCATCGGCTTCTGCTCGACGATGTGCTGTCCTATCGGGACAAGCGCCGCAAGCGTCAGTACGACGCACTGGCAGCGACCGCGGACATCGACAGCAATGACGATCCGGAAACGATCCGGAAGCAACTGCGCGAAGCGCGCCGCGCTGTGGGGGCGCGCCGAAAGACAGCACGGCGGCGAAGCTGACACAATCGGCAACAATGTTTGCTGCCCTCCTCGACACTTCGGTGTTATGGCCGAGTTTGCAGCGAGATTTTGTGCTTTCGCTCGCAATCGAAGGGCTATATCGACCATTGTGGTCAAGCGAAATCCTGGCTGAACTCCAATATCACGAGGCGCAGAAGCTGATCAGACGAGGAGTACAACCCCGTTCAGCTGCAGCGCGAGCCCGTCGCCTGATAGACCGGATGACAACAGCTTTCGACGATGCTTTGGTCGAAAACTGGGAACCACACGACGGCACGTTCAACCTGCCAGACCCCGACGATGAACACGTCGCCGCAGCGGCACTCGTCGGCGGAGCGGGAGCCATCGTCACCGACAATCTCAAGGACTTCCCGATTGCGAAGATTCCCGAGCACATCAAAGTCCTGTCCCCGCCGAATTTGCAGCGGATACCGTATCGGTCTCGCCAGATGTAGCGCTGCGAGCCGTCCACGCCATGGCCACGAGGTTTTCCGAGCCACCAGTGACCGCTGAGGAGATCCTGAACCAGCTGGTTCAGCGATACCAGATGACCGAAGCGGTCGAGCTCATCCGCGCCGTCATCTGACGCGTCCCGCCGAGCATCGCATCAGCCTGCATTCCCGTGCAACGATCGGCAGACTGTCGTTGTGGAAGAGCGGTTCCCCGGTGAGTTGGAGACATTGCGCGCCGACAATCTCCGACTACGTCGCCTACTGAAACTAAGTGAAGAGCAGGCGCGGGCGGCGAACCCGGATCAAGCCACCCTGACCGGTGCACCGGAGTCGCCGGTGAGCATGGCATCAGCGCCCGAGGACAAGATGCGGTTCTATCTCGATCTATTTAGCTGCCGCTCCGATGTCTACGCTCTGCGATGGGAGAACCGCCGCGACGGGCGCTCCGGCTGGATGCCGGCTATTCACGGATATTGGCGACGAGGCATGAAGCGCACCGATGCAAACTATCGTGCGCTGACCACCGACGTCATCGACCAGCACCTACGTGGCGAGATTCATATCGGCCTGTATCCACTTGGCGACGATGACACATGTTGGTGGGTCGCGGCCGACTTCGACAAGGAGGCCGCGATGCTCGATGCGCTGGCCTATATGAAAGCCGCACGTGCCCATAATGTTCCGGCTGCATTGGAGGTATCCCAGTCGGGGCGGGGCGCGCACGTGTGGATCTTCTTCGCGCAGGCCACTTCTGCGGCAACCGCACGCAGTATCGCGACCAGCCTGCTCGGCGAGGCCTTTCAACTGCGCGGCAGTATGCACCTGAGCAGCTATGATCGACTGTTTCCATCCCAAGACGTCCATACCGGCCGCGGCATGGGGAATCTCATCGCCGCACCGCTCAACGGCAAACGCCGCCAGCACGGCACAACCTTGTTCCTCGACGCAGCCACGCTGGAACCTTTCGACGACCAGTGGGCATACCTGTCCAGCATCGCGCGGCTCTCCACCAAGGAGGTGGCCGTACTCGCTCGCACGCTGCCGGGTCCCCAATTCGGCCATCGCGTACGCCAACTGCGGCTGCCCACCTCGTCGAAAATCGTGCCGAGGCCGGCACCGATCATTCGCGCAACCTTCGCATCTCGGCTCATCCTGGCCGCCAACGATCTTGGTCCCGCAATGATCGCGGCCGTCAAGCACGCAGCCTCCATTCGAAATCCGGAGTTTGATGCTCGCCAGCGAGCTCGACGCAGTACGTGGGACACGCCGCGCTTTCTGTACAGCTATGACGAGACGGCCGAGGGCGATCTCGTCCTGCCGCGCGGCCTGCACGCGCTACTGACGGAACTGGTTGATTCAGCCGACAGTACGTTGCGCATCGACGACAAGCGCGCCGTCGGCCATACTCAAGAATTCAGCTGCACAACACCGCTCCGGACCGAACAGACCGCTGCCGCTCGACAACTCGTCGAAGAAGACACGAGTGTGCTTATCGCGCCCCCTGGCTCTGGCAAAACAGTAATTGCTTGCGCCGCAATCGTCTCCCGTGCAACCTCGACCCTGATCCTGGTCGACCGCAAAGCACTGGCTGACCAATGGCGTGACCGGCTTCAGAAGCACGTCGGATTCAAGTGCGGACAGATCGGCGGTGGGCGTTCGAAGACCACCGGCACCATTGACGTCGCTCTGCTGCCCACGCTCGCCCGTCGCGACAACATCGAAAATCTCACGGCGAACTACGGTTTCGTGATTGTTGACGAATGCCATCACATCGCCGCCAGCGCATTCTTCCACGTGATCAATCGAATCCCTGCAAAATACTGGCTGGGACTCACCGCCACGCCGGAGCGCCGCGACGGGCTTGAAGATCTCATCTATCACCAACTCGGATCACATCACGTGACCCTCGAAGGCCCCGCCGCGGGCCAGCTCCCCTCCGCGGACACCGGCCTGCTTGCACCGCACCCGGTCCTGCACTTGCACCGCACTCGGTTCCGCTACTCCGGCGATGCCGATCCCACCGCGCCGGCCGGAATGGCCGAAATCTACCGCGCATTGATCACCGATGAGGCCCGGCTTGAGCAGATAGTCACCGACATCCTCGCCGCTCACCGCGACGGCGCCAACATCCTCGTACTCACCACATGGATCGGCCACCTGGACGCAATCGCCGAGCGTCTCCGCGCCGCAGGTGAACCGGTCGTCGTACTCAGCGGGCGAATGAAGGCACGGGAGCGCCGTGAAATCTCCGAACAACTCGCCAGCCACACCGCCGACAGCGAGCCCTTGCTGATCATCGGTACCGGCTCATTTATCGGTGAAGGATTCGATTGCCCGATCTTGGACACCCTGTTCCTCGCGGCCCCGATCAGCTTCAAGAACAGACTCGTTCAGTACGTCGGCCGCATCACTCGCCCTCACCCCGCTAAGTCCACCGCGACCGTGCACGACTACCACGATGAGCTCACTCCGGTCCTCGCCTCTTCCCTACGGAAGCGCGCACCCGGCTACATCAAGATGGGCTTTCCCGACCCGAGGACATTGGTCCGATAATCGTCGCTGGCTGCCACCGTCAAGGCGGCCGGCCAGCAGCTGCCGTTTCAAAATGCTCACGGCGGCCGTCCGGCCGGCATGAAAATGGCCCCGGAATCTCTTCCGAGGCCATTCCCACTTAGTAGCGGGGACAGGATTCGAACCTGCGACCTCTGGGTTATGAGCCCAGCGAGCTACCGAGCTGCTCCACCCCGCGTCGGTAAATGACAGGTTACCGAACGCTCGTCACCGGGTCCAAATCGCGCGCCGACCAGCGCGGTCGAGGGCGTCAATGCGACGGCGGGTTGAGGCCGTACCGCCGCCTGATGTCGTCCATCCACTCCGGGTTCCCGTACGTGAGGCCGTATTTGTCCGCGAGCTCGCCGAACTCGGGCAGCTCATGCAGGACGAGGCCGCCCGGGTCGTCGGCGTGCTCGACGAGCAGTTCACCCAGCTCCCTGAAGTAGTTCTCGAAGCCGCCCGGGGTGATCACCTCGATGATGCGGCCCGGCTCGGAGCCCGCGTTCCACATCGCGTGCATCTGCCCCCGCGGCTTGGTGATGTAGCCGCCGGGTCCCAGCACCACCTCGCTGTCGTCGGAGCGAAAGCCGATCTCGCCGGCCAGCACAATCGAGTGCTCGTCCTCGCGGGTGTGCCGGTGCGCGGCGGTGGGCACGCCGACGGCAAACGGATGCTCGACGATGGACACCTCGCCCCCGTTGGTCGTGCCGGACAGCTTGAAAACCGCCCCGAAACCGGGCAGCGCAACGCAATCGCCTTCCCCGGGCAGGACGACCGTGACGGGAATCTGATTCACCTCGACCGCTCCTGCTATTCGGGCCAGCTGCTGCCCAGGACGAGATCAACCATGTTGCCCCGTTTGAAGGATGGGTCGAAGTGCGCCAGGACGTCGGCGTTCATCGTGCCGAAGGTGGTGTCCGGGCGGTGCTTCATGCCGTGGTTGAAGGCGTCCAGGATGCGGTCCTTGAAGTCGGGGCGCGGGTGGGCGGCGGTCACCGCGGCGATGGCCTCGGCGGAAAGGTCTTCACGGCCAATGCCGATGACATCGGTTTCGACACCCGCTGTGACCAAGGCGATTTCTGGGTCGAGGAACTCGGGCACGCCGGGAGTGGTGTGCAAGGCGATGCCCAGCCACACCTTCTGCGCGTCGGCTTCGTCGACCCCACGCTCCAACAGGAAGGCCCGTGCCGCGTTGGCTCCGTCGACCTCGAAGCGCAGGGTGGACGTGCGATAGCGATCGGTCAGGCCCAGGTCGTGAAACATCGCGCCCACGTACAACAGCTCCAGGTCCGGTTCCAGCCCACGACGGCGACCCTGCAGCGCGCCGAACAAAAACACCCGTCGTGAGTGGTCGAAGAGCAGGTCGTCCTCGGCCTCCCGAATGAATTCGGTGACCTCGCGGACGAGTGGCGTATCGGGCACGACGATGCCCGCAATAGTTTCGATCGATTGTGTCTCCATGGCCAAAGTCTGCGGGTACGGGGCCCCAACACCCCATGTCGTTTGAGCCGTGCTTCCCACAAATTGCGACACGGCGCGGACAATGGGCTTGTGTCGGGCCCGCGGTTGATCGTGATCGTCGTCTTCGACGACGTGACCATGCTCGACGTCGCGGGAGCGGGCGAGGTGTTCGCCGAAGCCAACCGCTGCGGCGGCGACTACCGAATCAAGATCGCGTCGGTCGACGGGCGCGACGTCACCACCTCGATCGGCGCCCGGTTGGGTGTCACGGACGCCATTTCGTCGATCGAGTCCGCCGACACCGTCCTGGTCGCCGGCGGCGACAACCTGCCCCGGCGCGCCATCGACCCCGAGCTCGTCGACGCGGTCAGGTCGGTCGCGGGCCGAACCCGCCGCCTGGCCTCGATTTGCACGGGGTCGTTCATCCTGGCGCAGGCGGGCCTGCTCGACGGGCGGCGCGCCACCACCCACTGGCACGACGTCCGGTTGTTCGCCCGGGCCTTTCCCGAAGTCACCGTGGAGCCTGACGCGATCTTCGTTCGCGACGGCGACGTCTTCACCTCGGCCGGTATCTCGTCGGGCATCGACCTGGCGCTGGCGCTGGTCGAAATGGATCACGGCACCGAGCTGGTCCGCGCCGTCGCCCGGTGGTTGGTGGTCTATCTCAAGCGGGCGGGCGGCCAATCGCAATTCTCGGTGCTGGTCGAGGCCGAACCCGCGCGGCAGTCGCCGCTGCGCAAGGCCACCGATGCGGTCTCGGCCGACCCGTCCGCCGACCACAGCGTGAAAACCCTTGCGGCGCGGGCCTCTTTGAGCACGCGGCAGCTGACCCGGCTGTTTCAGTCCGAGCTCGGCACGACCCCGGCGCGCTACGTCGAATTGGTGCGGATCGACGCCGCGCGTGCGGCGCTGGATGCCGGCCGCACCGTCGCCGACACCGCGCGGGTGGCGGGCTTCGGCAGCGCCGAAAGCCTGCGCCGCGTGTTCATCGACCGCCTCGGCGTCTCCCCGAGGGCGTACCGGGAGAGGTTCCGCACGGCATCGCGAGGCTGACGGCTACTGTTCCGTCATGCACGTCGACGTGATGGCGGTCCCGCAGCCGCTGGGCAAGACCGGTGATCTGGCCCGTCGGACGCAGGCCGCGGGGTTCTCCGGTCTGCTGTTCACCGAGACCGGGCGCACGGCCTACCTCAACGCCGCGATCGCCTCGCAGGCCGCGCCGGGGCTCGAGCTGTCCACCGGTGTCGCGGTGGCGTTTCCGCGCAGCCCGTTCGTCACGGCGGCCGCGGCGTGGGAGTTGCAGGAGGCGACGGGCGGGAGGTTCCGGCTCGGGCTGGGCACGCAGGTGCGCACCCACGTTGTGCGGCGCTACGGCATGGCCTTCGAACGTCCCGGCCCGCGGCTGCGCGACTACGTGCGCGCCGTGAAGGCCTGCTTCTCGGCGTTTCGCAGCGGAACGCTCGACCACCACGGCGAGTTCTACGAGCTCGACTTCATCACGCCCCAGTGGAGCGCGGGACCCATCGACGCCTCCGACCCCAAAGTCGATGTGGCGGCGGTGAATCCGTGGATGCTGCGGATGGCGGGCGAAGTCGCCGACGGGGTGCACGTCCACCCGCTGGGCGAGCCCGGCTACCTCACCCGCCACGTCGTGCCCAATGTCGCCGAGGGGGCGGAGAAGGCGGGGCGCTCGCCGTCGGACGTCGCGATGATCGTGCCGGTGATGACGATCGTCGGCGACAGCGACGAGGAGCGCGCCGGCGAGCGGGAGTCGGTGCGGGCCAGCATGGCCTTTTACGGCAGCACGCCGAACTACGCGTTTATCTGGGACGAGGCGGGATTCGAGGGGACGACGGCGCGGATTCGCGAGAAGCAGAAGGCCGGGGACTTCGCCGGCATGGTGGCCCAGGTCTCCGACGAGCACATCGCCGCCTTCGCCACCGAGTCGACCTGGGACGGCTTGGCCGACGCGCTGAGGGCCAAGTACGACGGCGTCGCCACGCATCTGGTGCTGTACAACGCCTTTGGGGCGCTGGAAAGCCCTGAGCGCTTCGAGCGGTACGGCGAGGTGGCGCAGGCGCTGCGGGGCTAACCGCCTCGGCGAGCGTCCGCAAAATGCCAAGGTTTACGGCGTGTCGCCGTACCAACACGCACGCTCGCGGTGGTGGCGGGCACGCTCGCGGGAAAAAAGTTACTTGGCGGCGTTGTACTTGTTGATCGCGTCGTCGAGGCGCTGCAGCGCGGCGCCGTACGAGGCGAAGTCGCCCTTCTTCTGCGCGTCCTTCGCGGCGCCGATCGCGGCCTGAATCTCCTGCAGGGCGGCGGCTTTCGCCGGCGACAGGGTCACCGACCCGTCCGGGGCCGGCGGCACCACCGCGGCGGGAGGCGGCGGCGATCCCGGCACCGCGGCGGGCGCCGGCGGGCTGGCGGGCGGGTTCGGATTCGGGTTCGGGGGCGCGCCGGCCTCGGTCGGCTGGATCCCGGTGGCGGCCGCACCCGCGCCGGGCCCGAACAACCCGGTCAGGGCGTCACCCACGGTGGGGCCGTAGCCGATCTTGTCGTTGTACATCATGGCCACGCGGATCAGCCGCGGATACGACGAGGCGGCGTCGCTGGCCCCCGGCGAGGCGTAGACGGGCTCGACGTAGAGCAGGCCGCCCTGGGCCACCGGCAGGGTCAGCAGGTTGCCCCACCGGATGCGGTTCTGGTTGTCGCGGCCGATCACGCCGAGGTCCTGGGACACCGCGGGGTCGGTGGTGATCGCGTTGTTGGCCAGCTTCGGGCCGTTGACCTGACCGGGGATGGTCAGCACGGTGATCTTGCCGTAGGTCGCGGGATCCGAGCTGGCGCTGATGTAGGCGGCCAGGTAGTCGCGCTTGAACCGGTTCATCGCGCTCGTCAACTGGTACGAGGACGAATTGTCGTTCTTGGCAATGTTTTTCGCGACGATGTAATACGGCGGCTGGTAGCTGCTGGCAGTCGGATTCGGGTCCAGCGGCACGTCCCAGAAATCGGAGGTGGAGAAGAACGTCACGGGGTCGTTGACGTGATACTTGGCCAGCAGCATCCGCTGCACCTTGAACAGGTCCTCGGGGTAGCGCAGGTGCTCGGCCAGCTCGGGGGTGATGTCGCTCTTGGGTTTGACGGTGCCGGGGAACACCCGCATCCACGCCTTGAGCACCGGGTCCTGCTCGTCCTGCTGGTACAGCGTGACGGTGCCGTCGTAGGCGTCGACGGTGGCCTTGACCGAATTGCGGATGTAGGAGACCTGCTTGTCGGGCGCCAGCCGGTTGAACGCGACCTCGGTGGAGTCGGCGGTGGCCGATTCCAGGGAGGTCAATTCGGAATACGGGTAGTTGTCCAGCGTGGTGTAGCCGTCGATGATCCACACCAGCCGCTTGTTGACGATCGCCGGGTACACCGCGCTGTCGGTCGTCAGCCACGGCGCCACGGCCTCCACCCGCCGCGCCGGATCCCGGTTGAACAGGATCTTGCTGTTCGAGCCGATCACGTTGGAAAACAGGAAGTTTCGCTCGGCGAACTTCGCCGCGAACACGCTGCGGGATATCCAGCTGCCGATCGGCACCCCGCCGAGCCCGGTGTAGGTGTAGTTCTTGGTTTCGGTGCTGGTCTCGTAGTCGTATTCGCGGTCGTTGCCGTTGCGCCCGACGATCGCGTAGTCGGCCGAGGTGTTGGAGATGACGGGCCCGAAGTAGATGCGCGGCTGGTCCAGCGGCGCCGGCCCGTCGGACACCACGCTGCCGTTGGCGCCGACGACGTTGGCCAGAAACTCCGGGTAGCCGCCGTTTTGGTTGGGGTCGTTGGCGATGCCGCGCACCGTGTTGGCCGGCGACGCGATGAACCCGTTGCCGTGGGTGTAGACCGTGTGCCGGTTGATCCAGTCGCGCTGGTTGTCGATCAGCCGGTCGGGGTTGAGTTCGCGTGCGGCGACGACATAGTCGCGCAGCGCCCCGTTGCGGTCGAGGTAGCGGTCGATGGACAGCTGGTCGGGGAAGTAGTAGAAGTTCTTGCCCTGCTGGAACTGGGTGAACGCCGGGCTGACGATCGTGGGGTCCAGCAGCCGGATGTTCGACGTGGTCGCGCGGTCGGCGGCCACCTGCTGGGCGGTGGCCTGCCCGTCGCCGGTGTAGTTGCGATAGCTGACCACGTCGGAGGTCAGCCCGTAGGCCTGCCGCGTCGCGGTGATGCTACGGGCGATGTATTCGCTTTCCTTTTGCGCCGCATTGGGTCTGACGCTGATCTGCTCGACGATCAGCGGCCACCCGGCGCCCACGATCAACGACGACAGCAGCAGCAGCACGAGGCCGATGGCCGGAATCCGCAAGTCGCGCAGCACGATAGCGGAGAACACCGCGGCGGCGCAGATCAGCGCGATCGCCATCAGGATCAGCTTCGCCGGCAGCACGGCGTTGATGTCGGTGTAGCCGGCGCCGGTGAACGGCTTGCCCCCGCGGGTGTGCGACAGCAGCTCGTAGCGGTCCAGCCAGTAGGCAACGGCCTTGAGCAGCACCAGCACGCCCACCAAACTGACCAGCTGGATCCGCGCCGAACGGCTCAGCGCCCCGGTGCGCCCGGACAGCCGGATGCCGCCAAAGATGTAGTGCGTCAACACGTTCGCCAAGAAAGCCAGGAACACGGCGACGAACAGGTAGCTGAGCAGCAGCCGGTAGAACGGCAGGTCGAACGCGTAGAAGCCGAGGTCCTTGCCGAACTGGGGGTCCCTGATGCCGAAGTCCCCGCCGTGCAAAAACAGCTGGACCCGCACCCAATAGCTCTGCGCGATGATGCCCGACAGCAGCCCGATGGCCGCCGGGACCCCGACGCCCACCAGCCGCAGGCGCGACACGACGACGGCGCGGTAGCGCGCCACCGGGTCGTTGGTGTTGCTCGGCACGAACACCGGGCGGGTGCGGTAGGCCAGCGCGAGCCCGGCGAACACGATGCCGCCCACCAGCAGGCCGGCGACCAGGAAGACCAGGATGCGGGTGACGAGCACGGTGGTGAACACCGAGCGGTAGCCGAGCTCGCCGAACCACAGCCAGTCGACGTAGGCGTCGATCAGCCGCGGGCCGGCCAGCAGCAAAACGATCACACCCAGTGCGATGAGGATCAGAATCCGGCTGCGCCGAGTCAACTTCGGCATCCGTGCGGTGGGCCGCATCCCCACTGGTTACGCTCCCTGGGCTGTAGAAAAGGTACTTGGAGTTTTCTAGCTCACAACTGTACGCACCTCGCCACCCGCGAGGAGCGGGCTAGCAACTGGGCGGCTGGCCCCCCGCCTGCAGCGCGTGCAGCGCGTCGACCGCGCCGCCGAGCGTGTCGACCTTGACCAAGCGCAACCCCGGCGGGTTGTCGGAGCTCGCCTCGTAGCAGTTCTTCGCCGGCACCAGAAACACGGTGGCACCGGCCGCGCGCGCGGCGGCCATCTTGTGGGTGATGCCGCCGATCTGGCCGACCTTGCCGTCGACGGCGATGGTCCCGGTGCCGGCGACGAACGTCGACCCGGCCAGGTCGCCGGTGGTGAGCTTGTCGACGACGGCGAGGCTGAACATCAGCCCGGCGGACGGCCCGCCGACGTTGGCGAGGTTGAAGTCGACGACGAACGGCGCCCAGGGCGCGTCGAGCACGGCAACCCCGAGGAAGCCGTAGTCGCGATCCTTGTTGGTGCCCAGCGTGATCTGCGCCACCCCGGCCGGCTCGTTCTTGCGGCGGTAGTCGATCGTCACCACCTGGCCGGGTTTGGTGTTCTTCAGATATCCGGTGAACTGCTCGACGTTGGCGACCGGGGTGCCGTTGACCATGTCGATGGCGTCACCGGACTTCAGTTTGCTCGCCGACGGGCCGGGGTCGGTGACGTTCGCGACGGTCACCGCGGCCGGGTACTTCAGGTAGCCCAGCGCGGCGTATTCGGCGCTGTCCTCGGACTGCTTGAAGTCGGCGGTGTTGGCCTTGTCGACGTCCTCGCGCGACTTGCCCGGCGGAAAGACGAGGTCGCGCGGGATCAGCTGTTCCTGCCCCGAAAGCCACAGCGTCAGCGCCTCCCCCAACGACAGCTCGTCGCGCTGGGACACCGTCGTCATGTTGAGGTGACCCGTCGTCGGATGCGTGGTGGCGCCCTGGATGGCGACCACCTGCTTGCCGTCGACCTCACCGAGCGTGTCGAACGTCGGGCCCGGGCCCAACGACACGAACGGCACCGTCACCACCGCGAGCGACACGCCGAACACGACGATCGGCAGCAGGGCGACGAGCAGGGTCAGAATCCGCCTGTTCACGCCGCTTACCCTATCGGGACGCCGCCGCGGCCCATTCAGCTGAGAGCGTGACCGCGGCCCGCACGGGGCGCGGGCGCGGTGAGTACCGTTGACGTCATGGCTGACCTGCCTTTCGGCTTCTCCTCCGGCGACGACCCGGAGCGCAAGAAGCGCGGGAAGAAAGATCCCGAATCCGGCTCGGGGGCGTCCGACCCGTTGGGCGCCTTCGGCATGGGCGATCTGGGGCAGATCTTCACCCAGCTCGGCCAGATGTTTTCCAGCGCGGGCACCGTCATGGCCGGCGGCCAGGCTTCCGGGCCGGTCAACTACGAATTGGCGCGGCGGGTCGCGTCGAGCTCGATCGGGTTCGTCGCGCCCATCCCCGCCTCGACGAATAAGGCCATCGCCGATGCGGTGCACCTGGCCGAAACCTGGCTGGACGGCGCAACGGCGCTGCCCGCCGGCACCACCAAGGCGGGGGGCTGGAGTCCCAGCGACTGGGTCGACCACACCTTGGAGACCTGGAAACGGCTGTGCGATCCGATGGCCGAGCAGATCGCGACGGTGTGGGCGGCTTCGCTGCCCGAGGAAGCCAAGACCATGGCGGGCCCGCTGCTGGCGATGATGTCGCAGATGGGCGGGATGGCGTTCGGGTCGCAGCTCGGCCAGGCGCTGGGCCGGCTGTCCCGCGAGGTGCTGACGTCCACCGACATCGGCCTGCCGCTCGGCCCCAAGGGGGTGGCCGCGATCCTGCCGGACGCCCTCGAATCGTTCGCCGCCGGGCTCGAGCAGCCGCGCAGCGAGATCCTGACCTTCCTGGCCGCCCGGGAAGCCGCGCACCACCGGCTGTTCAGCCACGTGCCGTGGCTGTCCAGCCAGCTACTGGGCGCGGTCGAGGCCTACGCCAAGGGCATGAAGATCGACATGTCCGGCATCGAGGAGCTGGCCCGCGACTTCAATCCGGCGTCGCTGTCCGACCCGGCGGCCATCGAAAACCTGCTCGGCCAAGGGGTTTTCGAGCCGAAGGCCACCCCGGCCCAGACGCAGGCGCTGGAGCGGCTCGAGACGCTGCTGGCGTTGATCGACGGCTGGGTGCAGGTGGTGGTCACCGCCGCCCTGGGCGACCGGATCCCGGGCACGGCCGCCCTGTCCGAGACGCTGCGCCGGCGCCGGGCCAGCGGCGGGCCCGCCGAGCAGACCTTCGCGACGCTGGTCGGCCTCGAGCTGCGGCCGCGCAAGTTGCGCGAGGCCGCCGCGCTGTGGGAGCGCCTGACGCAGGCCGCCGGCGCCGACGCCCGCGACGCCATCTGGCAGCACCCCGACCTGCTGCCCGGCGCCGACGACCTCGACGAGCCGGCGGGGTTCATCGACCGCGTCATCGGCGGGGACACCAGCGGCATCGACGAGGCCATCGCCAAGCTCGAAGAAGAACCCCCGCCGGGCGGCGCTGGGGATAACTGAACGCGGCGCCCGCCTCGGCGTGGCACAGTCACCACCCATGACTCAGGCCCTATCGGCGGCCGCGCTTTCGTTATATGCGCTGGACCCGGCGCTGCCGGTGCTGCTGCGGCCCGACGGCGCCGTCCAGGTCGGCTGGGATCCGCGCCGCGCCGTGCTGGTCCGCCCGCCGCGCGGCCTCGCCGCGCCCGAGCTGGCCGCGCTCCTGCGGTCCATGCGGTCGCCGACGCCGATATCCGAGCTGCGGAGCCGGGCCGTCGACCGCGGGCTGAAGGACGCCGGCGGCCTGACCAGCCTGGTCGCGCAGCTGGTGGGCGCGGGCGTGGCGACCGAATGCCGGCAGTCCCGGGGCCGGGCGGCGTCGATCCGCATCCACGGCCGCGGGCCACTGTCGGAGCTGCTCACCGACGCGTTGCGGTGTTCGGGGGCCCGCGTCGCGCACAGCAGCCAGCCGCACGCCGCCGTGTCATCCGCCGTGGATCTGGTGGTGTTGTCGGACAACCTGGTCGCCGACCCGCGGATGGTGCGCGACCTGCACGCCCGCGGCGTCCCGCACCTGCCCGTTCGGGTGCGGGACGGCACCGGGCTGGTGGGCCCGCTCGTCATCCCCGGTGTCACCAGCTGCCTGGGCTGCGCCGACCTGCACCGCGCCGACCGCGACGCGGCGTGGCCGGCCATCGCCGCCCAGCTGCGCGACACCGTCGGGGTGGCCGACCGGGCCACCCTGCTCGCCACCGCGGCGCTGGCGCTCAGCCAGGTCAACCGGGTGATCGCCGCCGTGCGCGGGCAGGAGGCGGTGCCCGACCCGGCGCCGCCCCCGGCGCTGAACGCCACGCTGGAGTTCGACGTCAACGCCGGCTCGATCCTCTCGCGCCGCTGGACCAGGCACCCGCTGTGCTCGTGCTGACGGGCGGCGGTTACCCCAGCCGGCCCTGATCGGGGACGTTGGTCGCCAGCGAGGCGTACGCCCTGGCGAGCTCCTCGAGGACCTGCGCGGTCAGGGTGCCCTCGGTGCGGTTCTTGTCCAGTGTCTCGATGATTGCCCTGAACAACGCCTCGGCGGCGTCGTGCTGCGTTTGCTTGGCTGCCATCGCCATAACCTATGGCAACCGTATGGCCCCTTTCCCGGTTGTGGCCGGATCGACAGCGCCCGGCGCTGAGCGTCATGGATGATGGGTACGTGGCAGACATCAAACGCGGCGGCGCCGCGCGCAACGCCAAGTTGGCCGGCCTGTCGGTCGGTATCGCCGGCCGCACGGCACTTGGGTTCGGCAAGCGACTGACCGGCAAGTCCAGGGACGAAGTCAACGCCGAACTGATGGAGAAGGCCGCCCACCAACTGTTCACGGTGCTCGGCGAGCTCAAGGGCGGGGCGATGAAGGTCGGCCAGGCGCTGTCGGTGATGGAAGCCGCCATCCCCGAGGAATTCGGCGAGCCGTACCGCGAGGCGCTGACCAAGCTGCAGAAGGACGCGCCGCCGATGCCGGCGCACAAGGTGCACCGCGTGCTCGACGCGCAGCTCGGCACCAAGTGGCGCTCCCGGTTCACCTCCTTCGACGACACCCCGATGGCCTCGGCCAGCATCGGCCAGGTGCACAAGGCGGTGTGGTCCGACGGCCGCGAGGTGGCCGTCAAGATCCAGTACCCGGGCGCCGACGAGGCGCTGCGCGCCGACCTGAAGACCATGAAGCGCATGGTCGGGGTGGTCAAGCAGCTCGCGCCCGGCGTCGACGTCCAGGGCATCGTCGACGAGCTGATCGAGCGCACCGAGATGGAGCTCGACTATCGGCTGGAGGCCGACAACCAGCGGGCCTTCGCCAAGGCCTACCAGGACCACCCGCACTTTTTGGTGCCGCACATCGTGGCCAGCGCGCCCAAGGTCGTGATCCAGGAATGGATCGAGGGGATCCCGATGTCGGAGATCATCCGCAGCGGGACCGTCGAGCAGCGCGACCTGATGGGCACCCGGCTGGCCGAGCTGACCTTCGACGCGCCGCGCCGGCTGGAGATGATCCACGGCGACGCCCACCCCGGGAATTTCATGCTGATGCCCGATGGCCGCATGGGGGTCATCGACTTCGGCGCGGTGGCGCCGCTGCCGGGCGGGTTCCCGGTCGAGCTGGGCATGTCCATCCGGCTGGCGCGGGAAAAGAACTACGACCTGCTGCTGCCGACGATGGAGAAGGCCGGTTTCATCCAGAAGGGCCAGCAGGTTTCGGTGCGCGACATCGACGACATGCTGCGCCAGTACGTCGAACCGGTCGAGGTCGAGGTCTTCCACTACACCCGCAAGTGGCTGCAGAAGATGACGGTGGGCCAGATCGACCGCTCGGTGGCCCAGATCCGGACGGCGCGGCAGCTGGACCTGCCCCCGAAGCTGGCGATTCCGATGCGCGTGATCGCCTCCGGCGTCGCGATCATGTGCCAGCTGGACGCCCACATTCCGACCAGGGCGCTGTCGGAGGAGCTGGTCCCCGGCTTCGCCGAGCCCGACAGCGCGGTGGTCTAGTCCGCGAAAGTGCAACTGCCGACGCCGCTTCTCGAGAAACGCGTCGGCAGTTGCACTTTCGCGGGTTAGGGCGCGGGTTAGGCGGCCACCTCCTTGCGGGGGCGCCCGCGCGGGCGTTTAAAGCTGACGACCGATCCCCGCTCGAGGATCTCGCCGCCCCACACGCCCCAGGGTTCGGCGCGTTCCAGCGCGGCCGTCAGGCACTGGTGACGGACCGGGCAGCTCGCGCACAAGGCCTTGGCGCGCTCCAGGTCGGCCGGGGTCTCGGCGAACCAGAGGTCGGGATCGCCGGCGTGGCACGGCAACTCCGGCGACGTCGGTCTGGGGACTGGCGGTGCCGACATGTCCTGCTCACCTGCTTCCTGGTCGGGTGTTTGTGGCGATCCGGACCAGGTTGCGGGCTTCCAACCCGAAAATTATGGCCACGGATCCTTGCTGACTTCGGGTCCGTGGCCAAGTGGGGGCTTGTTAGGTGGGTCCCCGATCCACGGACGCGTCCGTCGCGGCGGCGCGATGCTTGGCGGCATGGGAGGTGGCCGCGGTTGATACCGCGGCGGCCACGCCTACACCGAACGCGTTGGTGATCATCGTGGCGATCCTCCTCTCAGTGACGCTTAGTGGGCAGCAAAGTGCGCTTTCGAGGGTAAAGGTTACCGCCTGCCGGCCACAACCGATTTTCTGACCTGCGTCTTTACCTCAGCGGGCTTGCCGCACCAGCTCCAGGACGTCCGGCCCGTACTGTTCGAGCTTGCGCGCGCCGATCCCGGGGATCGCGATCAGGGCCGACTCGTCGCCCGGCAGCAGCTCGGCGATCGCGATCAGCGTGTTGTCACTGAACACGACGTACGCGGGCACCTTCTGTTCCTTGGCCACTTCGAGCCGCCACTCCTTGAGGCGCAGCAGCAGCTCCTCGTCGATGTCGGCCGCGCAGGTTTCGCAGCGGCGCAGCATGATCGCCGCGGGGGTGGTCAGGCTGTTGTTGCAGATGCGGCAGCGCGTCGCGGTACCGCGGGTGCGGCGGGACCGGGAAGGCGCGGCGTCGCCGCGCGTCTGCGGCGCGATGCCGTTGAGGAACCGCGACGGCTTGCGGCTTTGGCGCCCGCCGGGGCTGCGGGCCAGCGCCCAGCTGAGCGCGAGATGGATTCGCGCCCGGGTGATTCCGACGTAGAGCAGCCGGCGCTCCTCCTCGACGGCCTCGCTTTCGGCTCCGTGCGCCAGCGCGTGCGAGATGGGCAGGGTGCCGTCGGCCAACCCGACCAGGAACACCGCGTCCCACTCGAGCCCCTTGGCGGCGTGCAGCGACGCCAGCGTGACGCCCTGCACCACGGGCGGGTGCCGGGCGTCGGCGCGCAGGCGCAGCTCGGCCACCAGCCCCGGCAGGTCGAGCTGCGGGCGCTGCGCCACCTCCTCGTCGACCAGCTCGGCCAGCCCGCCCAGCGCCTCCCAGCGGTCCCGGGCCCGGCTGCCCGTCGGCGGCTCGGCCGTCAGCCCCAGCGGCTCCAGAACGGCGCGCACCACGTCGGGAAGCGGACCCTGCGAGCCGCGCTCCGCTTCGCGCTGCAGTGCCAGCAGCGCCTGCCTGATCTCCTGGCGGTTGAAAAACCCCTCGCCCCCGCGGATCTGGTAGGTGATGCCCGCCTCGGTCAGGGCCTCCTCGTAGACCTCCGACTGCGCGTTGACCCGGTAGAGCACCGCGATCTCCGACGGCGCGGTGCCGGATTCGATGAGCCGGCCGATCGATTTCGCGACCGCGGCGGCCTCGGCGGTCTCGTCGGGATGCTCGTGAAACGACGGGGCCGGGCCCGGGGGGCGCTGGCCGGACAGCTGCAGCTTGCTGCCCGCGACGCGGCCGCGCGCGGCGGCGATCACCTGGTTGGCCAGCGACACCACCTGCGGGGTGGACCGGTAGTCGCGCTCCAGGCGCACCACCGTGGCGTCGGGAAACCGCCGCGAGAAGTCGAGCAGGAAGCGCGGCGTGGCCCCGGTGAACGAGTAGATGGTCTGGTTTGCGTCGCCGACGACGGTCAGGTCGTCGCGGTCGCCCAGCCAGGCCGCCAGCACGCGCTGCTGCAACGGGGTGACGTCCTGGTACTCGTCGACGACGAAGCAGCGGTAGCGGTCGCGGAACTCCTCGGCGACGGCGGCGTCGTTCTCGATCGCGGCGGCGGTGTGCAGCAGCAGGTCGTCGAAGTCGAGCAGCGCCAGCGACTCGTCGCGAACCTTGAGGGCCTCGTAGGCCGAATAGACGGCCGCGATCTGCTGGGCGTCCCGCGGGACGTCGCGGCCGGCGTCGGCCACCGCGGACGCGTACTGCTCGGGCCCGATGAGCGACGCCTTGGCCCACTCGATCTCGCCGGCCAGGTCGCGCACGTCGTCGGTGCTGACGTTGAGCCGGCAGCGACTGGCCGCCCTGGCCACGACGGCGAACTTGGTGTCGAGCAGCTGCCAGCCGGTGTCGCCGACGACGCGCGGCCAGAAGTAGCGCAGCTGGCGGTGCGCGGCGGCGTGAAAGGTCAGGGCCTGCACGGCCCCGACCCCGGCACCGGTGTGGCCGGCCGCGGCGAGCGCGCGCAGCCGGGCGCGCATCTCCCCCGCCGCGCGCTGGGTGAAGGTGACCGCCAGGACCTGGCCGGCGGCGACGTGACCGCCCCCGACGAGCTGCGCGATGCGATGCGTGATGGTGCGGGTCTTGCCCGTTCCGGCGCCCGCGAGCACGCAGACCGGCCCTCGCGGGGCCAGCACGGCCTCGCGCTGCTCGTCGTCGAGCTCGGCGGTCAATGCGTCGGCGACCATCGGCATGGCGTCCATCTTGGCAGCGTCGGCCGACAAGCCGCGGAATGCGTCATCGCTGCGCTATGTTATCCGGGCTATGACCAACGCTTCGCTCACCGTTTACACGACGTCCTGGTGCGGGTACTGCCGCCGGCTCAAGACGGTGCTCAACTCCGACGGGATCTCCTACGACGAGATCGACATCGAACACGACCCGGCGGCGGCGGAGTTCGTCGGCTCAGTCAACGGCGGCAACCGGACCGTGCCCACGGTGAAGTTCGCCGACGGGTCCACGCTGACCAACCCGAGCGCCGCCCAGGTCAAGGCGAGGCTGGCCGAAGCCGGCGGCTGAGGGGTCAGTCCAGCCCGGCCCACGATTCGATGATCACCCGCGCGATCGAAATCGAGCCCGGCAGTAGGAGTTTCGAGTCCGACGCGCTGCTCCAATCGCCGGCCGCCAGCGCCGCGCGCACCTCGTCGCGGGTGAACCATTGCGCCTCGGCGATCTCGCCGTCGTTGAACGAGAAGTCCTCGTCCGGGTCGCCCAGGGCGTGGAAGCCGACCATCAGCGAGCGCGGGAACGGCCATGGCTGGCTGCCCAGGTAGCGCACGTCGCGCACGGTCAGGCCGATCTCCTCGCGGATCTCGCGGGCGACGCACGCCTCGAAAGACTCACCGGCCTCGACGAATCCGGCCAGCAGCGAGAACATCCGCTCGGGCCACACCGCCTGGCGCGCCAGCACCGCGCGGTCCCCGCCGTCGTGGACCAGGCAGATCACCGCCGGGTCGATGCGCGGGAACTCCTCGTGGCCGGTGACGGGGTTGACCCGCGACCAGCCGCCCCGGGCCGGTCGCGTCGGGGAGCCGTCCACCGAGCTGAAGCGCGCGCTGTCATGCCAATTCAGCAGCGCCAGCGCCGACGACACCAGCTGGCTGCTGGTGTCGTCGAAGATCGGGCCGAGGCTGCGCAGGTTCACCACGTCGACCTTGACGTCGGGATCCTCGGGCGCCTGCAGCGCGCCGCGGATGGCCCACACGTGGCGGCCGCCCTCGATGCGGCCCAGGAACACGGCCTCTTTCGGCGGCTCGTCGGCCAGCGCGGCCGCGGCGCCGAGCACCACCCGGCCGTCGGTGACCAGCACCTGGTTGCGCGAATCCACCCGCAGCAGCGCCGCGTCCGCCCAGCCCGCCGTCGCCGCTTCGACGTCGGTGCGCAGCTGGTCGGCCCGGTCGGCGCCGACGCGCGAGAGCACCGGAATGTCGCGTAACTGAAAGTCCATCAGTTGCCCGCGTTCCGGACGTAGAGCAGCCGGTCGCTGGCCTCGATCGCGTCGGCCTCCGGGGCGCCGATGCGCAGCAGCCGGCCGTCGCGCACCACACCGAGCACGATGTCGCGCAGGTGCTTTGGCGAGCCGCCGATTTCGCCCTGCTCGACCTCGCGTTCGGCGATGGCCAGCCCGGCGTCGGGGGTCAGCAGATCCTCGATCATCTCCACGACGCTGGGCGTGGTGGTGGCCAGGCCCAGCAGCCGGCCGGCGGTCTCGGAGGAGACCACCACCGAGTCCGCGCCCGACTGCCGCAGCAGGTGCTGGTTCTCGGCCTCCCGGATCGACGCCACGATCTTGGCCTTCGGCGAGATCTCCCGCGCCGTCAGCGTGACCAGCACGGCGGTGTCGTCGCGGCTGGACGCGATGATGATTGAGGCCGCGTGCTGGGCGCCGGCCAACCGCAGCACGTCGGATTTGGTCGCGTCGCCGTGGACGGTGACCAGCCCGGCGGAGGCGGCCCGGTCGAGGGCGGCCTGATCGGTGTCGACGACGACGATCTCCGCCGGGGGCACCTCGTCGCTGAGCATCGCCCCGATCGCCGTTTTGCCCTTGGTGCCATACCCGATCACGATCGTGTGGTTGCGCACTCTGCTCCTCCAACGTTGGATCTTCCACGCCTGGCGGGACGTTTCGGTGACGACCTCGAGCGTGGTGCCGACCAACAAGATCAGGAACGCGATGCGCAGCGGCGTGACGACCAAGACGTTCATCGCCCGCGCGAATTCCGAAATGGGCGTGATGTCGCCGTAGCCGGTCGTCGACAGCGTCACCGCGGAGTAGTACAGGCAGTCCAGGAACGTCAGCCGGTCGCCCCGCGCGTCCTGGTATCCGTCGCGATCGAGGTAGACCGTGATGGCTCCGATGAACAGCGCGGCGATGGCGATGGCGACCCGGCGCGAAATGATGCGGGCCGGACCGGCCTGGCCCTGGGGGATGCGCAGCACGCCGACGAGCGCGTAACTGGGCTGGACGGTCAACCGCTCGTCGAGACGGCCCAGCCGCCGCCAGCTACCTTTGGCCACGAAAATCCGTTATCGAATCGAGCCCACCGCACGCCACCCGCACGCCTCAAATGTAACCACGTCAGACACGCGCGGCGCGGTCGTCGGCGGAATCGGCCGGCGGCGCGACCAGGTCCTCGGGGTCCGGCAGTTCGGCGGGGGTGATCGTGGCACCGGCGCGCACGTAATGGAAGGCCGTGCGCACCGACGATTCCGGGATCCCCGCCAGCGCGGCCCATGCCAGGCGGTACACGGAGAGCTGGACGGCGGCCTGGCGCAGCGCGTCCGCGCCGCGCGGGGGCTCGCCGGTCTTCCAGTCCACCACGGTGGCGCCGCCGTCGGGGTCGGCGAACACCGCGTCGATACGGCCGCGGACCACGGTACCGCCGATCGGCATCTCGAAGGGCACCTCGACGGCCACGGGAGTGCGTGCCGCCCAAGGGGATTGGGTGAACGCCTGCTGCAGCGCGGCCAGTTCGCCGGTGTCGCCGACGTCGGAGTCCGCGGCGCCCGGCAGGTCGCCGAGCTCGAACAGCGAGTCGGCGCCGTAGAACTTCTGCACCCAGGCGTGAAAGGCGTTGCCGAGCAACGTGTGCGGCTCCGGGCGCGTGGGCAGCCGGTGCACCAGCCGCTGCGCCGCGCCGGCCGGATCGCGGGCCAGCTCGACCAGGCCGCTGACCGACAGCTGGCTGGGCAGCGCCCGGGCGGGCGCGCGCTCCGACCGTGCCCGCTCGGCCAGCAACGCGTCGACGTCGGCGGCCCACCCCTCGACGTCGGCGCCGGGGTCTTCGCCGCCGCCCGACATGGCCTGGCGCACCAGGGCGGCGCCGGCCTCGACGTCGCCGCGCCGGCCGGCCAGCGGGTCGGCGGGCCAGGCCGCCTCGACGACGTTGTCGCGCATGGGGTTTCGTTCGCCGTCCGCGGGGGCTGGCGCCCACTGGTCCACCACCCCGCACGGGTCGCCGGCCGCGGCACAACGGTCGATGACGTCCTTGAGCTCGCACAGGAATTCCGACGGGCCCCGCGGTTTGACCCCGGTGGATCCCCAGTGATGCCCGGAGACGAGCAGGGTGTCCTCGGCGCGGGTGATGGCCACGTACAGCAGCCGGCGTTCCTCGTCGACGCGCCGCTGCTCGAGCCGGCGGCGGTGTTCGAAGATTGTGTCGGACAACTGCTTTCGGTTGGTGACGGCCGAGGTGTCCAGCACCGGGATGCCCAGCGAGCCCGCCGAGGCCCGGTCGCCGCGCAGCAGCGGCGGGAGCTCGGCGGCGTCGGTGAGCCAGGTGCTGCGCGACGCGGTCGAGGGAAAGATGCCGCCCGACAGGTGCGCCACGGCGACGACCTGCCACTCCAGGCCCTTGGCGGAGTGCACGGTGAGGATCTGGACCCGGTCTCGCGCCACGGTCGACGGGGCGGGCGGCAGGCCGTTTTCGACGGCCTCGGCGGCGTCGAGGTAGGCCAGCAGGCCGGCCACCGAGGCCGCCGCCTCCGTCGCGTTGCTGCGTTCGGCGTAGCCGGCGGCGACGTCGGCGAACGCGTCGAGGTGTTCGGCCCCGGCCCAGGGCTGCCCGGCGCCCGACGCCGCCCTCGCCTCGCAGTCGACGCCCAGCGCGCGGCGCACCTCGGCGACCAGGTCGGGCAGGGAGTGGCCGAGATGGGCGCGCAGGGCGGTCAATTCGGCGGCCAGCGCGGTGATGCGCTGATGCCCGGCCGGCGAGTACGCACCGGCCGGGCCGGGATCGCCGATCGCGTCGGCCAGGCACGGGGCGTCGGAGTCGGGGCCGGCCGCCCTCGCGATCGACTCCGCCGAGGGCGTAGGGCCCGGGCGTGTCCCGGCCAGGGCCACCGCCCGCCGCCACAGCGCGGCGATGTCCCGGCCGCCGAGGCGCCAGCGCGGCCCGGTCAGCACCCGCATGGCCGCCGCGCCCGCGGTCGGGTCGGCGACCAGGCGCAGCATCGCGACGACGTCGGCGACCTCCGGGACGACCAGCAGCCCGGCCAGACCGACCACCTCGACCGGGATTCCCCGCGCGCGCAGGGCGTCGGCGATCGGCGCGGCGTCGGCGTTGCGGCGCACCAGCACCGCGGCCGTCGGTGGGTTGACGCCGCCGGCGCGGGCTTGCCGGTAGTGCCCGTCGAGTTGGTCGGCGATCCACTCGCGTTCGGCGCGCACGTCCGCGAGCAGGGCGCAGCGCACGGCACCGGGCGGGGCGTCGGGGCGGGGACGCAGCGCGCGCACCGCCACCGACCGTTGTCGCGCCTCGGTCGAGACGGCGTTGGCAACCCGCAGCACCTCCGGGGGGTTGCGCCAGCTCGTCCGCAGCTCGAGCACCGGCGCGGGGGTGCCGTCGGAACGCGGGAAGTCGGTGGCGAACCGCGGCAGGTTGGTGGCCGAGGCGCCGCGCCAGCCGTAGATCGACTGGATCGGGTCGCCGACGGCCGTCAGCGCGAGCCCGTCGTCGACACCGCCGCCGAACAGCGCCGAGAGCGCGATGCGCTGGGCGTGCCCGGTGTCCTGGTACTCGTCGAGCAGCACCACCCGGTAGCGGCCGCGCAGGTCCTGGCCGACCTGCGGGAAGGCCGCGGCCAGCCGTGCGGCCGAGGCCATCTGGGCGCCGAAGTCCATCACCTTCGCGGCGCGCATCCGCTCGCCCACCGCGTCGAGCAGCGGCACCAGCTCGGCGCGCTGCGTCTGGGTGGCCAGCAGCCGCAGCAGCCACTGGTTGGGACCGCGGTCGCGCTGGTAGGGGCCGGCCGGAAGGCCGTGGATCAGCCGTTCCAGCTCGACGTGGGTGTCGCGCAGCTGACGAGTGTCCACCAGGTGTTCGGCCAGCTGACCCCACAGCCGCAACACCATCGAGGTGACCGCGGCCGGGTTCTTGTCGGTGCGCAGCTCGCCGCGGTAACCGTTGACGACGTCGAAGGCCAGCTGCCACAGCTCGGTCTCGCCGAGCAGCCTCGTGTCGGGCTCGACGGGCAGCAGCAGGCCGTGCTCGCGCAGCAGCGAGCCGGCGAACGCGTGGTAGGTGCTGACCACCGGGGCGCCGTCGGGGTCGGAACTGTTGGCGCCCAGGCCGATACCGGCCAGCCGGGCCAGCCGGGAGCGGACGCGGCGCAGCAGCTGGCCTGCCGCCTTGCGGGTGAACGTCAGCCCGAGCACCTGGCCGGGCTCGGCGTAGCCGTTGGCGACGAGCCACACCACCCGCGCGGCCATGGTCTCGGTTTTGCCGGCCCCGGCCCCCGCGATGACGACCAGCGGGCCCGGCGGCGCGGCGATGACCGCGGCCTGCTCGGGGGTGGGCGGGAAAAGCCCCAGCGCGCAAGCCAATTCGGCCGGGCTGTGGCGGGGGTTCACAGCGCCGCCCCGTCGGCGTGGGCCGGGCAGCTGGGCCGGATCGGGCAGTGCGCGCACCCGTCGTTGCGCCGGGCGACGAACTGCGGCCCGGCCGTCGCGTCGGCCGCCCGCCGGACGAGCTCGCGCCACTCGTCCCGCGCGGCGGCGGTCAGCGGGTCCTGCTCGCGCACGGTGGCGCCGGCGGCGCCCGCCTTGCCCACGTACACCAGGCGCGCGCCGCCGGGCTCGGTGCCGGCGGGGATCAGGCCCTCGGCCACGGCCAGCTGGTACATGGCCAGCTGCGCGTGCTGTTGCGCATCGTCCTTGCTGACCGGTGTCTTGCCGGTCTTGATGTCGACGATCACCAAGCGGCCCGCCGCGTCGCGCTCCAGCCGGTCGATGCGCCCGCGCAGCCGGATCTCGCCGCCGTCATCGCCTGGCGCCGGGAGGGTTCCGTCGACGTCCACCTCGACGCCGACCTCGGTGAGCTCGCGCCGGGTCTGCGCGCGCCACTCGAGGAACGCCTCGATCATGGCGCGGTGGCGGGACAGCTCGTTGGCCGCATGCCAGGGGGCGTCGAAGGGCAGGTGCTGCCAGGCGCGGTCGAGCTCGGCCAGCAGTTGCGTTTCCGTTCTGCCCGGCTCGGCGAGCAGCGCGTGCAGCACCGAGCCGATCGTGGAGCGCAGGTCGCGCGCGTCGGTGCCGCCGTGGCGTTCGGCCAGCCAGCGCAGCGGGCAGTCGGTCAGCGTCTGCAGGGTCGACGGCGTCAGCGTGACGACGTCGGCGGCTCCCCGTAGCGGCTCGCTGGTGCTGACCGGGATCAGCCCCTGCCACCCGGCCGGGTCGGCGCCGGGCACCCCGGCCCTGGCCAGTCGCGCCAATTGCGTTGCCGCGCAACGCCGGTCGGTGTCGCCCACCGCGCCCTCGGGGGCGCAGACGACACCACGCAGCCGGCCCACCAGCGCCGCCGCGGACAACACCCGCGGCGCCGAGACCGGTTGCGCATCAACGGTTTCGCCGTCGGACCACTGCGCGATTTCGGCGAAGAACGCCGACGGCAGCGCGGCCTCCCCGTCGGCCCCGCCGGCGTCGCCGTCGACAGCGGTCACCAGCAGCCGTCGCCGGGTGCGACCCATCGCCGCCACCAGCAGCCTGCGCTCCTCGGCCAGCAGCGGTGCGCGCACCGAGGCGTCCTCGGTGACACCGTCGAGCACGTCGAGCAGCCGCTGGGTGCCCAGCACGCCGCCGCGCGGAACGGTGTTGGGCCACAGGCCTTCCTGCAGCCCGGCGATGACGACGAAGTCCCATTCGTGTCCCAGCGCGGCATGCGCGCTGAGCACCCGGACCTGCTCGGCCTCCGACACCGGCTCGGCGTTGGCGCGGGGCAGTTGCAGCGCCGCGACGTGCTCGACGAGGCCGCGCAACGACGCGCCCGGGGTGCGCGACACGTAGTCGTCGGTGACGTCGAACAGGGCGGTCACCGCCGCCAGGTCCCTGGCGGCCTGGGCTCCGGCGGAGCCGCCGCGCTCGCTGGCCGACAGCCAGCGACGCTGCAGCCCGGACCGGTGCCAGGCGGCCCACAGGGTGTAGCGCGGGTCTTGGCCGTCCCGGTGGCAGCGCGCGGCCGCGTCCAGCACCGCGCGCACCCGCCGCAGGGGGCCGGGGCGCGGCGGGTCGGCGTGCAGGGCCTCGACCAGGAGCGCCCCGACGTCGCCCGGTGCCCGATCCGGGTTGGCGCGCTGCAGCGTTCGGCGCAGCTGCCGAAGCGACACCGGGTCGACGCGGCCGATCGGCCCGGTCAGCAGCGCCAGGGCGCGCTCGCCGTCGAGACCGTCGGCGGAGGCGGCCAGCACGGTGAGCAGCGCCCGGGCCGCGGGCTCGTCGGACACCGGTCCGCCCGAGGCTGGCGCGGCCACCGGCACCCCGGCGGCGGCCAGCGCGCGCGGCAACCGCGCGCCGGCGCGCGGCACCGAGCGGACGACGACCGCCATCCGCGACCACGGCACCCCGTCCACCAGATGCGCGCGCCGCAGCGCGTCGGCGATCGCGGCGGCCTCCGCGTGCGCCGAGGCGGCCAGGCGCACCGTGACGGATCCGTCCTCGGCTCCGGTGCCGTCGATGCGCCGGCCGGCGCTGCCGCCGGGCAGCCGGGCCGCGATGCCGCTCACGGCCCGCGCCACGGCCGGCGCGCAGCGCTGCGACACCGTCAGCGTCACCGCGGGCGAATCGTCGGACAACAAGCCGGACGCCTCACCGCCCCGGAAGCCGAACACCGCCTGGTTGGGGTCGCCGGCGACCAGGGTCACCTCGGCGCCCGCGGCCAGCACCCGAACCAGGCGGGCGGCCTGCGGGTCGAGTTGCTGCGCGTCGTCGACCAGCAGCACTTTCAGCCGGGCGCGTTCGGCCGCCAGCAGTTCGGCGTCGACCGCGAAGGCCTCCAGCGCCGCACCCACCAGCTCGGCGGCACCCAGCGCCGGCGCGGTGGCCTGCGGCCCCGCCGTGCCGACGGCCGCCCGCAGCAACATCACCTGCTCGTACTGGCGCGCGAACTGTCCGGCCGCCACCCATTCCGGGCGCCGGCACCGGCGCCCCAGGCGCTCGAGTTCCTGCGGCTCGACCCCGCGTTCGGCGCAGCGCGCCAACAGGTTTCGCAGTTCGGTGGCGAAGCCGGCGGTGCGCAGGGCGGGCCGCAGCTGGGCCGGCCACGCGCTCGCCGCGCGGGGGCCGTCCTCGAGGTCGCCGGCCAGCAGCTCCCGGATGACGGCGTCCTGTTCGGCGCTGGTGACCAGCCGCGGCGGCGGGTCGCCGGCCCGCTCGGCGGCACGCCGCAAGACGGCGTAGGCGTAGCTGTGCACGGTGCGCACCAACGGCTCGCGCACCGCGGCCCGGCCGGGGCCGGTGGCGCGCAGCAACGCCGTCGTCAACGCGCTGCGCGCGCGCATCCCCAGCCGGCCCGAACCGGTAAGCAGCAGAACCGATTCCGGGTCGACACCGGCGCCGATCTGGGCCACCGCCGCGTCGACGAGCAGGGCGCTCTTGCCGGTGCCGGGACCACCCAGGACACGCACCCGCCCGCGCAGGCCGGGCGCCAGGGCGGCGGCGGCCTCGTCGTTCCAGGTGTGTGGCATGGCTGCATGCAACCACGGGGGTCTGACAACTCGGCGCGAGCGCCGGATACTGGAATCGGAAAGCCCCAACACCAGCCAAGGAGGGATTTCAGATCGTGTCTGTTGGCCCAGATGACGAAGTGCCCGAAGCGGACGCGGTGGACCAGCGCCGGGCCGTCGGTTTCGATCCGGAAGGCGACGAGGCCGGTGTGGACGCCACGTACGTCAACGCCGACGCCACCGATCGCGATGCCAATGAGGCCGACGTGATCGAGCAGGCCTTCGTCGTCCCCGTCGCCGACGACGATCGGGACGACTGAGCCGGGCACCCGATGACGGCGTCGGCGGCGACTGGCACCATCGACGGGTGACCGCCGACCTGCACGTCCACCGCTACGGCCCGACCGGTCCGGTGCGGCTGCTCGCCCTGCACGGCCTGACCGGCTACGGGGGCCGCTGGCGGCAGCTGGCCGGCCACCTGCCCGAAATCGCCGTCGCCGCACCCGATCTGCTCGGCCACGGCAACTCGTCGTGGGCGGCGCCGTGGAGCATCGACGCCAACGTCGCGGCGTTGGCGGCGCTGCTCGACATGGACGCCGCGAACGCGCGAGTCTTGGTGGTCGGCCACTCGTTCGGCGGCGCGCTGGCCATGCAGCTGGCCGCCGCCCGCCCCGACCTGGTGGCGGGGCTGCTGCTGCTCGACCCGGCCGTCGGGCTGGACGGGGGCTGGATGCGCGACATCGCCCACGCGATGTTCGCCTCCCCCGACTATCCGGACCCCGACGAGGCGCGCCTGGAGAAGGTGCATGGCTCGTGGGCCGACGTGGACCCCGCGTGGCTGGACACCGAGATCGCCGAGCACCTCGTCGAGCTGCCCAACGGGCGCTACGGCTGGCGCGTCAGCCTGCCGGCGATGATGTCGTACTGGAGCGAGCTGGCCCGCGACGCCGTGCTGCCGCCGCCCGGAACGGCCACGGTGCTGGTGCGCGCGAAGCGGACGTCCCCGCCGTACGTCGGCGAGAACCTGATCGACGGGCTGCGGCAACGGCTCGGCCCCGATTTTCGGCTGCTGGATTTCGACTGCAACCACATGGTGCCGTACGCCAAGCCCACCGAGGTGGCGGCGCTGGTCCGCGAACTGCTGGGCTGAGCATGCCGCCGGTGACCGACGAGCAGGTCGAGCGGGTGCGCGCGCTGGTCGCGGCGATCCCGTCGGGCCGCGTGGCCACCTACGGCGACATCGCCGCTGTCGCAGGGCTTTCCAGCCCGCGCATCGTCGGCTGGATCATGCGCACCGACTCCTCGGACCTGCCCTGGCACCGGGTGATCACCGCGTCCGGGCGCCCCGCGCGGCACTTGACCAGCCGGCAGCTCGAATTGCTGCGCGCCGAGGGGGTTCTGGCGAAAGACGGGAGGGTCGCGCTGGACGAGGTCCGCTACGAGTTCGGTGGCGGGCTTTGGGTGTGAAGCCAGGGCGTTGAGTGTGAACGAGTGGCGGGGATTCGGCGGTTTTTCCGCCCGGGATTCACGCGCGACGCCCAGGATTCACAGTCAAACCTGACCGCGGCCTGGTCTAGAGCACCAAGCGCACTAGGGCCGCGGTGCGGGCCAGGCCCGGGAACGCCTCGGCGGTCGACCGCGGATGCAGCGCGTGCACCGCCAGGCGAAACAGCAACGCCCGCAACAACATCTGCGGCCACTCGGGCAGCGCGTTCCAGCGTTCGATGAGCCCGTCGTCGGCCTCGCCCCAGGACAGCGCGTCGACGACGACGACGCCCGCGGCCCACGACGCCGGCCGCCAATAGGGCGTGATGTCGGTGATCCCCGGCGCCGCGGTGCCCACGAAAAGCACTGTGCCGTAAAGGTCTCCGTGCACCAGCTGGTTGGGGCTCTTGGTCGGCTTGCGCAGGCTGGCCAGCTGGTTGATCAGCTCGATCGAGCGCTCACCATCGGCCGTCGACGGCGCGGTCCGCGCGCCCGGCGGCACCGACGCCAGCGGCCGTTCCTCCCACGCCGCGCGGTCGGCGGCGATGAAGACGTCGACGTCGCTCCACGGCGCGGTGGGCCCCTGGGTCAGAAAGCGGGGGCGTTCCAGCTTGCCGGTCGCCTCGTGCAGCCGCACCGCGGCCGACACGACCTCGTCGTGGCGGGGCTCGGGTGTGCCGGCGACGAAGGTGTCCGCGCGCCACCCCGATACCACGTAGCGCCCGTCGGTCGAGCGCACCGGCCGGGCCAGCCGCACGCCGTCGACGAACAACGTCTCGCGCACCCGCGCCGACCAGGCCGCGCGCGCGTGGTCGGCCACGATCGACAGGACGACCTCGCCGCACCGCCAGCCGCCCTCCCAGCTGGCGCCCAGAGCAACGGGCTTGGAACCGGTCAAACCGAACGCCGCCAGCACATGCTCGGGCGGTGGCTCGACGGTCACATCGGTAGCCTAGACGAGGCCAACACGGGTTTCGGGTCAGTACATGACCATGTCGGGCTGCATCTGCCTGGCCCAGGCCACGATCCCGCCCTGCAAATGGACCGCGTCGGAGAAACCGGCCTTCTTCACCTCGGCCAGCGCCTCGGCGGAGCGCACACCCGTCTTGCAGTACAGCACCGCCGTGCGGTCGTGGGGCAGCTTGGCCAGTCCCTCACCGGAACTGATCGTCGACTTCGGGATCAGCTGGGCGCCGTCGATGTGATTGATGTCCCACTCGACCGGCTCGCGGACGTCGATCAGGGCCAGCTTCTTGCCGGAGTCCATCAGCTCGCGCAGTTGCCGCGGGGTGATCGCGGAGTCGCCGGGCGCCTGCGCGACATCCGCGCCGCAGAAGTCCTCGTAGTCGATGAGCTCGGTGATCCGCGGCCTGGAAGCCTCGGACGGGTCCTTGCGGATGCTGATGGTGCGGTAGCTCATCTGAAGCGCGTCGTAGATCATCAGCCGGCCCAGCAGCGGCTCGCCGATGCCGGTGATCAGCTTGATCGCCTCGGTGCCCATCACCGACGCGATCGAGGCGCAGATGATGCCCAGCACGCCGCCCTCGGCGCAGGACGGCACCATCCCGGGCGGCGGCGGCTCGGGGTAGAGGTCGCGGTAGTTCAGGCCCCGCCCGTCGGGGGCGTCCTCCCAGAACACCGATACCTGGCCCTCGAAGCGGTAGATCGACCCCCACACGTACGGCTTTCTCGCCAGCACCGCGGCGTCGTTGACCAGGTAGCGGGTGGCGAAGTTGTCGGTGCCGTCGAGGATCAGGTCGTACTGCCCGAACAGGTCGACGGCGTTGCCCGCGTCGAGCCGGAATTCGTGCAGCCGCACGTCGACCAGCGGGTTGATGGCCGCGATCGAGTCGCGCGCCGACTGGGCCTTGGACCGCCCGACGTCGGCCGTGCCGTGGATGATCTGGCGCTGCAGGTTGGACTCGTCGACGATGTCGAAGTCGACGATGCCGAGGGTGCCGACGCCGGCGGCGGCCAGGTAGAGCAGCGTCGGCGCGCCGAGACCACCGGCGCCGATCACCAGCACCCGGGCGTTCTTCAGCCGCTTCTGCCCGTCGACCCCGAGCTCGGGGATGATCAGGTGGCGGCTGTAGCGGGCCACCTCGTCGCGGGTCAGTTCGGCCGCCGGCTCGACCAGCGGGGGCAGTGACGACGACACCTATCCATGGTATCGGCGCCGAGACTGCGCGGAGATCGCGTTTACGGGGGCAGATCACGCGCTGAGCGCAGTTTCGGCGCGAACAGGGCCGAGTCAGGCGATCGGATACGGCCAGGGATTGAACCGGCAGACCTTGCCGTCGGCCTTGACGAAATCGGGGTCGAACTTGGCGGCGTCGTCGTTGGACGTGGAGAACGTCTGCTGCATCATCACCGGCGCCAGGCCGCCCTGCTGCTCGCAGGGCTCGTGGCGCACATACCCGATGGCGTGGCCGACCTCGTGGTTGATCACGTACTGCCGATAGGAGCCGACGTCGCCCTCGAACGGCACGGCCCCGCGCACCCAGCGCGCCTCGTTGATGAACACCCGCGCCTGCCGGTCGGCGCCGTAAACCGGGTTGTAGCACGATGTCTCGAGCCGGAACTCGTAGCCGCAGCCGCCGCGCACCGTCACCGGGGACACCAGCGAGATGCGAAAGTCGGGCTTGGCTTTGTTGTTCGGGTTGGCTTCGTCGACGCGGATGAACGCGAATTGCGGGTTGTGCGTCCAGCCCTTGGGATTGGCCAGCGTCTGGTCGATCATCTGGGCGAAGGCCTCGTCGCCGCCGAACATCGTGGGGTCCATGCCGTTTTCGACCTCGACGGTGTAGCGGAACACCTTGCCGGTGCCCTGACCGATCTGCGGGGTCACGCCCGGCACGACGTGCCAGGACTTGTCGCCGGCCTCGGTGAAGGGTCCGCCGTCCGGCAGCGTCCCGGCCGGCAGATTGGCGTCGAAGGCGGCGAGCCCGCGGGGCGGCGCGTCCATGATCGACGTGCCCACCGCCCCGATGTCCGGTGTGCCCTGGATGGATTGGGTCGCCGTCGGTTTCGGCGCGCCGGTGCCGGTCACCGTCTGATAGATCACCAGCGCGGTGAGCACCACCAGGGCGGGCAACGCGTACGCGCGCCAGCCGTAGGTGGAGACGAACCGGCCCAGCCACGTCTGCTTGCGCCAGCGGCGCGAGCGGTCCCGGTCGACGCGGGCCCGTCCGGCGTCCCGGGCGATCGGGTCGCGCAGGGCCCGCAGCGGTTCCCGCCACTCGTCGCGCAGCACCGGAACCCGGCCGGTGCCGTGCTCGGGCCGCTGGGAGGTCATTTTCCCAGGATTGCACAGCGCGCGCGGTCACCGCCCTTGGCGCGCCCGAATGCGCGCGCGACGCGGCCGCCACCGGCGCGGACTGCGGCGATAGCGATCGTGGCGGCCCCATCGGTAGTAAGGTCGTTGCGACTAGCCGCGCGCGGCTGGCCCCGGCGGGCGGACGGCCAGTTGCAACGACCGAATGAGGACTCGATGAGCGATCTCGCCAAGGCGACGGCACGACGTGCCGTCAAACCGGCCGAGCGGGTTCGGCCGGGCGACGCCCCGCGAGACGGCATCGTGACCGCCAACCGGCGCGGCAACCGCCTGCCCCGCGACGAGCGCCGCGGCCAACTGCTGATCGTCGCCAGTGACGTCTTCGTCAACCACGGCTACCACGCCGCCGGCATGGACGAGATCGCCGAACGGGCCGGTGTCAGCAAACCCGTTCTGTACCAACACTTTTCTTCCAAGCTGGAGCTCTACCTGGCGGTGCTGCACCGGCACGTCGAGAACCTCGTCTCCGGCGTGCAGCAGGCCCTGAAAACCACCACGGACAACCGGCGGCGGCTGCACGCGGCGGTGCAGGCGTTCTTCGACTTCATCGAGCACGACAGCCAGGGCTACCGGCTGATCTTCGAGAACGACTACGTCACCGAGCCCGAGGTGGCCGCGCAGGTGCGGGTGGCCACCGAGGCGTGCATCGACGCCGTTTTCGACCTGATCAGCGCCGATTCGGGGCTGGATCCCCACCGCGCCCGGATGATCGCGGTGGGACTGGTCGGCATCAGCGTGGACTGCGCCCGCTACTGGCTGGACTCCGACCGCCCGATCTCCAAGTCCGACGCGGTCGACGGCACCGTCCAGTTCGCCTGGGGCGGGCTGTCACACGTGCCGCTTACTCGCCCTTAGCGGCCTTTCCCGCGGCCCGGGCGGCCGCGGATTCGGCGCCGATCCCGAACCCGACCCGGCGGGCGTCGGCGACCCCGATCTCGACATAGGCGATCTTGGAACTCTGGATCAAAAAGCGGCGGCCCCGCTCGTCGCTCAGGCTGAGCAGACCGGAGGCGTCGCGCAGCGCGGCGCCGACGAGCTCCTCGACCTCGTCCGGCGTCTGCGCGCTGGACAGGACCAGCTCGCGCGGACTGTCCGTGATACCGATCTTGACCTCCACCGTGGCCCCTTCCGCATGCTGTCGAAGTCTTGAAGTCATCCGACGTGTCAGCAGCAGGCTAGTGGACGCCCGCGCGGCGCATGTCCCCCCGGGCCGTGGTTCGCGATGAGCGAAACGTCGTCCGCCCGAAGATAACGATTCGCTCCCAGCTCGGCCACATGGCGCTCGGCGCCCCGGCGGGGCATCCACCACATCAGTAACATCGGCACCATCAGAAACATGCTTACCGATCGTCTCGGCCCAGTTCACGACTACCCCGACGACGACTACGACGACGGAGCCGACACCGACGTCCTGGGCGGCTACGGCGAGCTGGCGTGGCCGGCGGACACCCGCTGGCGCCCGGCGGCCGCGATCCTGGGCACCGTGGTGGCCGTCGGCGCCATCGCGACCGCCGTCATCATCAACAGCGGCGACAGCGCGTCGACCAAGGCCACCGTCGGGGCGCCCGCCCCGCACCCGCTGACGTCGGCACCGAGCGCGTCGCCCAGCCCGGCGCCCAGCGCCTCGGTGCCCCCGCTGCCGCCCGAGACGGTGACGACGGTGGCCCCGCCGCCCAGCGCGTCCCCGGTCCCGGTGCCGGCGCAGACGCCGACGGCCGCGCCGCCGCCCGTCGCCGCGCCGCCCCCGGTCGCGCTGAATCCGCGGACCGTCGTCTACAGCGTGACGGGGACGAAACAGCTCCTCGACCTGGTCAACGTGGTCTACACCGACGCCCGGGGCTACCAGCACTCCGAGTTCAACGTGTCGCTGCCCTGGTCGAAGGTGATCGTCCTGAATCCGGGCGTGCAGACGGTGTCGGTGGTCGCGACCAGCTTCTACGGCCATCTCAACTGCTCGGTCGTCAACGCCGCCGGTCAGGCGGTGGCGATGTCGGCCAACGGCGGCCCGGTGGCCACCTGCAGCCGCTAGCTCAGGCCCAGTTCGCGCATCCGGCGGTCGTGGGTCTGCTGCAGGCGGTCGAAGAACGCGCTGAGCTGGCCCAGGCCGCCGGGGCCGGCCACCACCAGGTCGACCAACTCGTCGTGCTCGGCCAGCACGTACTGGGCCTGGGTGATCGCCTCGCCGAACAGGCGGCGGGACCACAGCGCCAGCCGGCTGCGCTGCTTGCCGCTGGACATCACCGCGGCGCGCACCTCGGCGACGACGAACTGCGAATGCCCGGTCTCCGACAGGGCCGCGCGCACCACGTCGGCGACCTCGTCGGGCAGCCCGTCGGCGATCTCGAGGTACAGGTCGGCGGCCAGCGCGTCGCCCACGTACGTCTTCACCAGGGCTTCCAGCCAGGTGCTCGGCATCGTCAGCCGGTGGTAGTTCTCCAAGGCCGAGACGTACTTCGCCATCGCGGCGACCACGTCGACGCCGCGGCGCTCCAGCGCGTCGCGCAGCAGCTCGTAGTGCTGCATCTCGGCGGCGGCCATGCACGCCATGGAGATCCGTCCCCGCAGGTCGGGGGCCATCCGCGCCTCGTCGGTGAGCCGGTAGAACGCGGCGACCTCGCCGTAGGCCAGCACGGCGAACAACTCGTTGACGCCCGGGTGGTCCGCCGACAGGCGGGGGGCGGGCGAAGTGTCCACCTGGCCGGCGGGGGCGGGCACCGACGAGGGCGCCGAAGAGGGCGGGGTCATGGCAACACTCTAGTCGGCGGAATTAGGACAAACTGGGCGCCAGCTATCGACCAGCTATCATGGAACCCGGTATCGGCTGAAATTCAGTAGTGAGCCGGTACCGGCGAAATGTGCGTGCACAGCTGGCCCGCCCAGCCTGAGCCCCGCTCAGGCTGTAACGAGGGCCGCGACTCGGCGACGAATCGGAGTCGGAAACTCGTGCGCGCGTGACCGCGACAGAGAAACAACCGACAACACCGATACGTCACCGAAAGGCTTGTCATCCACGCATGACCGCACTCATCAGCACAACTGAAGCGACCCCCAAAACCACCTTCGCCGGCCTCGGCGTGCGCGACGAAATCGTCCGCGCGCTCGCCGAGAAAGGCATCGAGAGCCCCTTTGCCATCCAGGAGCTGACCCTGCCGCTGGCGCTCGCCGGCGACGACGTGATCGGCCAGGCCCGCACCGGCATGGGCAAGACCTTCGCGTTCGGCGTGCCGCTGCTGCAGCGCATCACCGACGGGACCGCCGCCCGGCCACTGAACGGCACCCCGCGGGCGCTGGTCGTGGTGCCCACCCGCGAGCTGTGCCTGCAGGTGACCGACGACCTCGCGCTGGCGGCCAAGCACCTTGTCGCCGACGAGGGACGCGCGCTTTCCGTGGTGTCCATCTACGGCGGGCGCGCCTACGAGCCCCAGATC
This sequence comes from Mycobacterium sp. NGS63, assembly GCF_059812295.1. NCBI lineage: Bacteria > Bacillati > Actinomycetota > Actinomycetes > Mycobacteriales > Mycobacteriaceae > Mycobacterium > Mycobacterium sp. NGS63. The sequence goes on along the minus strand of NZ_JCALCJ010000004.1, from coordinate 52,228 downwards.
GACGCGCTGCGCGCCGGCGCCGACGTCGTGGTCGGCACCCCCGGCCGGTTGCTCGACCTGTGCCAGCAGGGCCACCTGCAGCTGGGCGGGTTGTCGGCGCTGGTCCTCGACGAGGCCGACGAGATGCTCGACCTGGGCTTTTTGCCCGACATCGAGCGCATCCTGCGACAGATCCCCGCCGACCGGCAATCGATGCTGTTCTCGGCGACCATGCCCGGCCCGATCATCACGCTGGCCCGCACGTTCATGATCCAGCCCACCCACATCCGCGCCGAGGCGCCGCACTCGGCCGCCACCCACGACACCACCGAGCAGTTCGTCTACCGCGCCCACGCGCTGGACAAGGTGGAGCTGGTGAGCCGCGTGCTGCAGGCCCGCGACCGCGGCGCGACGATGGTCTTCACCCGCACCAAGCGCACCGCGCAGAAGGTCGCCGACGAGCTGGCCGAACGCGGTTTCGCCGTCGGCGCCGTGCACGGCGACCTCGGCCAGATCGCCCGCGAGAAGGCGCTCAAGGCGTTCCGGTCGGGCGAAATCGACGTGCTGGTCGCCACCGACGTTGCCGCCCGCGGCATCGACATCGACGATGTCACCCACGTCATCAACTATCAGTGCCCCGAGGACGAGCAGGCCTACGTGCACCGCATCGGGCGCACCGGCCGCGCCGGCAAGACCGGCGTCGCGGTCACGCTGGTGGACTGGGACGAGCTGCCCCGCTGGACGATGATCGACAAGGCGCTCGGCCTGGGCTCCCCCGACCCGGCCGAGACCTACTCCAGCTCCCCGCACCTGTACGAAGAGCTGGGCATCCCCGCCGAGGTGGGCGGCACGGTCGGCACGGCCCGCAAGTCGCACGGCCAGCGCCGAAGCGCTGCGACTGGCACGCAGAAGTCCGACAACGCTGAGAAGTCTGGGAAGTCCGGCCGCTCGCGCTCGGGCGCGCGCCGCCGGCGCACCCGCGGCGGCCAGCCCGTCACCGGGCACCCCAGCGCCGCCAACGGCGAGGCCGCCGCATCGGCGCCGCCCGCGGCGCCCGCCGCCCCCGCCGGGACCGGCGGGTCCGGCCGGCGCCGCCGCCGGCGCCGCAAGCCCGCCGAAGGCTCAGCGGCAGTGGCCAATTCGGCCGCCACGCCCGCCGGCTGACGGCCCCGCGGAAACGCATGGTCAAACCGGAGCGCCGGACCAGGGGCGACATCGTCGCCGCCGCGACCATCGCGGTCGTCGTGGCCGTCGCGGCGGCGCTGATCTGGTGGACCAGCGACGCCCGGGCCACGATCAGCCGCCCGGCCGCCGTGCCGCTGCCGGCACCGACTCCCGCCAAGGTGGTGCCGGCCGCGCTGAATCAGCTGTGGACCGCCCGGAGCCCCGGCACCAGCGCGCCCGTGGTGGTCAGCGGCACGATCGCCACCGGCGACGGCCGGCAGGTCGACGGGCGCGACCCGGGCACCGGCCAGTCCCGCTGGAGCTACGCCCGCGACCGCGACCTGTGCGGGGTTTCCTGGGTTTACCACTACGCCGTCGCCGTCTACCGCGACGACCGCGGCTGCGGGCAGGTCAGCACCCTGGACGGGGCCACCGGCCGGCGCGGGGCCGCCCGCAGCGGCTACGCGGATCCGCGCGTGCGCCTGTCCTCCGACGGCACGACGGTGCTCTCGTCCGGCGACACCCGGCTGGAACTGTGGCGCTCGGACATGGTCCGGATGCTGGCCTACGGCGAGACCGACGCGCGGGTCAAGCCGTCGGCGCGGGGGCTGCACTCCGGTTGCCGGCTGGTCTCGGCGGCCGCCAGCTCGTCGGCGGTATCGGTGCTGGAGAGCTGCGCGCAGCAGGCCGACCTGCGGCTGGTCCTGCTGCGCCCGGGCAAGGAGGACGACGAGCCCCAGCAGCGCGTCGTGGCCGAACCCGGGATCGGGGCGGATTCGGGCGCGCGCGTGCTGACCGTCTGGGAGAACAACACGGCGGTGTACCTGCCCGCGCCGCAGCCCCGGGTGGACGTGGTCGACGACGCCGGCACCACCGTCGCAAGCACGCTGCTGCCCAGGCCGCCGTCGAACGCGGCGGCGGCGTCGCAGGCGGGCAACCTGGTGACCTGGTGGACCGGCGATTCGCTGATGGTCTTCGACGCCGCCAACCTGACCCTGCGCTACACCATCGCCGCGGGGGAAAAGGCGCCGCTGGGTCCCGGCGCGATGATGGCCGGCCGGCTGCTGGTGCCGGTCACCGGCGGCATCGGCGTCTACGACCCGGTCAGCGGCGCGAACGAACGCTACATCCCGGTCAACCGGGCGCCGAGCACGTCGGCGGTGATCCCGGCCGTTTCCGGGGCGCGGGTGTTCGAGCAGCGCGGCGACACCGTGGTGGCGCTGGGCTGAGGCGCCGGCACTAGACCTCGACGGCGAAGGTGGGCAACGGTTTTCCCGACTTCCAGTGCTTGATCAACGCCTGCGCCAGCTCGCCGTAGGCCGACGCGCCCTTGTTCTTGCGCCCGGCCATCACCGACGAGCCCGACGCGCTGGCCTCGGCGAAGCGCACCGTGCGCGGGATGGGCGGGGCGAGCACCGGCAGGTCGTAGCGGTCGGCGACGTCGAGCAGCACGTCGCGGGTGTGGGTGGTGCGCGAGTCGTACAGCGTCGGCAGGGCGCCCAACAGCCGCAGCTCCGGGTTGGTGATCTGCTGGACGTCGGCGACCGTGCGCAAGAACTGGCCGACGCCGCGGTGCGCGAGCGTCTCGCACTGCAGCGGCACGATGACCTCGTCGGCGGCCGTCAGCCCGTTGAGGGTGAGCACCCCCAGCGACGGCGGGCAGTCGATGACGACCACGTCGAACTGGTCGGTGAGCTTGGCCAGCGCGCGCTTCAGCGCGTACTCGCGGCCCGCCCGCATCAACAGCATCGCCTCGGCGCCGGCGAGGTCAATGTTGGCCGGCAGCAGCGTCATTCCCTCCATCGTGGTGACCAGCGCGGCGTTCGGCTCGACCTCGCCGAGCAGCACCTCGTGGACGGACGCCGGCAGCTTGTCGGGGTCCTGGCCGAGGGAGAAGGTCAGACAGCCCTGCGGATCGAGGTCGACGAGCAGCACCCGTTTGCCCTCGTCCGCCATCGCCGCACCCAACGACGCGACCGTCGTCGTCTTGGCGACGCCCCCCTTCTGGTTGGCCACCGCCAGCACCCGGGTTTTGGTCACAAGCGCCGCTCCTCTCCCCATCGTCGCCGCGCGGTACAGTGCCCATCCTGGCATGTTCGACCGCGGTGCGCTGCGGGCTTCGACCCCCGCGACTCCGGCGAGCCGCGGGCGCGGTCGGGCAGAATCGGTCGATATGGGCCTGCACGATCACCAACTGCTGCTGCTTCGCCACGGCGAGACCGAATGGTCGAAATCCGGCCAGCACACCGGCCGCACCGAGGTCGAGCTGACCGACGCCGGCCGGGAGCAGGCCAAGCTGGCCGGGCGGGAGCTGGGCGAACTGGGGCTCGTCGACCCGCTGGTGATCAGCAGCCCGCGGCGGCGCGCGCTGGACACCGCCGAGCTGGCCGGACTCACCGTCGACGAGGTGTCCGACGTGCTCGCCGAATGGGACTACGGCTCCTACGAGGGGCTGACCACCGACCAGATCCACGAGTCGGTGCCCGATTGGCTGGTGTGGACGCACGGCTGTCCCGGCGGCGAGAGCGTGGCGCAGGCCAGCGCGCGCGCCGACCGCGCCGTGGCGATCGCGCTGGAGCACATGGAGTCGCGTGACGTGGTGTTCGTCGGCCACGGCCACTTCTCCCGTGCGGTGATCACCCGCTGGGTCGAGCTGCCGCTGGTCGAGGGCAGCCGGTTCGGCATGGTGACCGCCTCGATCGCGGCCTGCGGGTTCGAGCACGGGGTGCGGCAGCTCACCGCGCTCGGACTGACGGCCCAGTGATTCCGCCGTTCGCGCTGTGCGGGCCGCGCGGAACGCTGGTCGCCGACGGCGTGCGCGCCGGGTATCGCGACGTGGCCGCGGCACAGGCGGTGCTGCGCGCCGGGTCGGTCCCAATCGTGTTGGGCGCGTTGCCTTTCGACGTTAGCGGTTCCGCGGCCCTGCTGGTCCCGGACGCCGTGCGCCGCGGCGACGGGCCGCCCGACTGGCCGACGGGCCCGCTGCCGGCGGTGCGCATCGCCGCCGCCCTGCCGCCGCCGGCCGACTACCGCGCCCGGATCGCCCGCGCCCGAGACGCACTCGCCGCGCCGGACAACCCGTTGCACAAGGTGGTGCTGGCCCGCGCGCTGCGCCTGGTCGCCGACGCCCCGCTGGATGCGCGAATTATCCTGCGCCGCCTCGTGACCGCCGACCCGGCCGGCTACGGCTACCTCGTCGACCTGAGCCCCGCCGGCGGCGACTACGCCGGCGCGACGCTGGTGGGCGCCAGTCCCGAACTCCTGGTCGCGCGCGCCGGCGACCGCGTCGTGTGCCAGCCGTTCGCCGGCTCGGCCCCGCGTGCCGCCGACCCGGACGTCGACGCCGCAAACGGCGCCGCGCTGGCCGCGTCGGCCAAGGACCGCCACGAGCACCGGCTGGTGATCGACACCATGCGCGCCGCCCTGGAACCCCTGTGTGACGAGCTGACCATCGCGCCCGAACCCCAGTTGAGCCGCACCGCGGCCGTCTGGCATCTGTGCACCCCGATCAGCGGCCGGCTGCGCGAGAAGTCAACCACGGCAATCGATTTGGCGCTGACGCTGCATCCCACCCCGGCGGTCGGCGGGGTACCGACCAAGTCGGCGACCGAACTCATCGCCGAGCTGGAGGGCGACCGCGGCTTCTACGCTGGGGCGGTGGGGTGGTGCGACGCCGCCGGCGACGGCCGCTTCGTGGTGTCCATCCGGTGCGCGCAGCTGTCGGCCGACCGCCGCACGGCCGTCGCGCACGCCGGCGGGGGCATCGTCGCCGAATCCGATCCCGACGACGAAGTCGCGGAAACCACAACGAAATTCGCCACCATCCTCAGCGCATTGGAAGTCGAGCAGTGATGCCGACCATTCGCCGCGCCGCGCCGGGAGACGCCGCCGACATCGCCGACATGATTCACGCGCTGGCCGAATTCGAGCGCGCCGCCGACGAATGCACCGTCACCGAAACACAAATCTCCACAGCGCTTTTCGGCGATTCGCCCACGGTGCACGGCCACGTCGCCGACGTCGACGGCCAAATCGCCGCCATGGCGCTGTGGTTCGTCAACTTTTCCACCTGGGACGGTGTCGCGGGCATCTACCTCGAAGACCTGTTCGTGCGCCCGGGATTTCGCCGCCGCGGCCTGGCCCGCGCGCTGCTGGCCGCGCTGGCGCGTGAGTGCCGCGACAAGGGCTACACGCGGTTGTCGTGGGCGGTGCTGAACTGGAACGTCGACGCGATCGCGCTCTACGACGGCGTCGGCGCCGCGCCGCAGCGCGAGTGGACCACCTACCGGCTGTCGGGCCCCCGGCTGGCCGAGCTGGCCGGGCCGCCCTGATCGCCGGCGGCCCAGCGCACCGCCGCCGGGCTGAACAGCAAGCCCAACACCGCCAGCGCCACGACGGCCAGCGGAATGCCGAAGGCCAGCCGGTGCGAGCCGACCCCGAGGTACCAGGCCACCGGCAGCAACAGCAGCTGGGTGAACACCGCCAGCCCGCGCCCCCAGCGCCTGCCGACCACCAGCGCGCGCCCCGCGGCCAGCACGACGCCGCCGACCAGGATGAACCACACCGCCGTGCCTAGCCCGTTGACCACGCGCTGGTCGGCCCCCGCGATGCCCCGCACCACCAGCACCACGGCCACCACCAGTGCGGCTATGCCCTGCACGGCGACGATCAGGCCCGCGCCGCGCACGGCGCCCGGGGCGGCTGCAGGCTGCACAGCGTCAGCGTAGTCAGGCCGCATAAGCTCGGGGATCATGCGCGCCGTGCTGATCGTCAACCCCACCGCCACCTCCACCACCCGGGCCGGTCGCGACCTGCTGGCGCACGCGCTCAAGAGCCGCCTGCAGCTCACCGTCGAGCACACCACCCACCGCGGGCACGGCGCGGAACTGGCCCAGCGGGCGGTGCAGGACGGGGTCGACGTGGTCGTCGTGCACGGCGGCGACGGCACCGTGAGCGGGGTCGTCAACGGCCTGCTGGGCCGCCCCGACGCGCGCGCCGCGTCCCCGGGCGCCCCGGTGCCCGCGCTGGCGGTGGTGCCCGGCGGCTCGGCGAACGTGCTGGCGCGATCGCTGGGCATTCCACCGGATCCCGTCGCGGCCACCAACCAGCTCATCCAGCTGCTCGACGACTACCGCCGCCACCAGACGTGGCGGCGGATCAGCCTGATCGACTGCGGCGAGCGCTGGGCCGTGATCAACGCGGGGATGGGCGTCGACGCCGAGGTGGTCGCCGCGGTGGAAGCCCAGCGCAACAAGGGCGTCAAGGTCACGCCGCTGCGCTATTGGCGGGTGGCGATCCCCGTCACGCTCGCCTTCCGGCGCCGCGAACCGACCCTCACGATCGAGCTGCCGGGCCAAGAGCCCGTCGCCGGGGTGCACTTCGCCTGGGTGTCCAACACCAGCCCCTGGACCTACAGCAACAGCAGGCCCCTGGTGACCAACCCCGACTGCAGCTTCGAGTCGGGCCTCGGGGTGTTCGCGCTCACGGCCATGCAGGTGTTCCCGACGCTGCGGCTGGTCCGCCAGCTGCTGACCAAAGGCCCCAAAGGCACCCACAAGCAGCTCATCCGCGACGACGACGCCCCCTGCCTGACGGTGACCGCGACCGCGGGCCCGGTAGCCAGCCAATTCGACGGGGATTACCTCGGCCTGCGCCAAACCATGACGTTCCGGGCGGTGCGCGACGCGCTGCCCGTTGTGGCCCCGCCCACAAAAAGGGCCTCCGAGCTGCGCTGACGCCCGGGCCGCGAGATTTCCCCGGGGTGCGCGGCCTGGCAGTGTAGTACAACGGAGTAAGGGCCCGACTAAGAAATCACTGAAGTGAGATAGCCCACGAGGCAACTCGACACTATTGACATCTGTTGAGCCTGTGAAACGATCGAAAGGTTGCATGCAGAAATTTCGTAGGGGTGCGGACCCTTTTCTAGTGCACGCGTTAACAGCCGAAGAAAAAAGGCCGTGCGTCTTGCTGCGCACTCAGTGAGGAGTAATTACTTATGGATTGGCGCCACAAGGCGGTCTGTCGCGACGAGGACCCGGAGCTGTTCTTCCCGGTAGGGAACAGCGGCCCCGCGCTCGCGCAGATCGCTGACGCGAAACTGGTCTGCAATCGGTGCCCGGTGACCACAGAGTGCCTGTCCTGGGCCCTGAACACCGGCCAGGACTCGGGCGTCTGGGGGGGCATGAGCGAAGATGAGCGGCGTGCATTGAAGCGTCGCAATGCCCGGACGAAGGCCCGCAGCGGAGTCTGACCCAGTTTGCAGACAGTGCGGCCCCGACGATTGTCGGGGCCGCACTGTTGCGTAGTCCTATAGCAACAACCGCGTCCGCCGGCCGATCGGCACCCGCAGCACCACATCGGTGCCGCGCGCGGGGGCCCGGTTCATGCTCAGCGTGCCGTCCAGCTCCGCGGACACCAGCGTCCGCACGATCTGCAGGCCGAGGCTGTCGGAGGTCTCCAGGCTGAAGCCCTCGGGCAGGCCGCGCCCGTCGTCGTGCACGACGACGTCGAGCCAGCGCGCCGAGCGCTCGGCGCGGATGGTCACCGACCCCACCGGGGCCGCCGGGTCGAAGGCGTGCTCGATGGCGTTCTGGACGAGTTCGGTGATCACCATGATCAGCGCCGTCGCCCGGTCGGAGTCCAGCACGCCGAGGTCGCCGACCCGGTTGATGCGGATGGGCCGGTCCACCGACGCCACGTCGTTCATGATCGGCAGGATCCGGTCGATGACCTCGTCGAGGTTCACCTGCTCGTCCACCGACATCGACAGCGCGTCGTGCACCAGGGCGATCGACGACACCCGGCGCACCGACTCGATCAGCGCCTCGCGCCCCTCGGCGTTGGCGGTCCGCCTGGCCTGCAGGCGCAGCAGCGCCGCCACGGTCTGCAGGTTGTTCTTCACCCGGTGGTGGATTTCGCGGATCGTGGCGTCCTTGGAGATCAGGGCCCGGTCGCGGCGCTTGACCTCGGTGATGTCGCGGATCAGCACCGCGGCGCCGGCGCTGGCCCCGTGCACCACCAGCGGCACCGTCCGCAGCAGCACCGTGGCGCCGCCCGCGTCGACCTCCATCCGCATGCTCTCCCCGCCGGCCACCAGGTCGCGCACGTGCTCGGCGACTTCCTGCGCCTCGAACGGGTCGGAGATCAGCGGCCGCGTCACCTCGATGAGGTTGCGGCCCTCCAGCTCCGACGTCAGCCCCATCCGGTGGTAGGCCGACAGCGCGTTGGGGCTGGCATAGGCGACGACGCCGTTGACGTCGAGGCGGATGAAGCCGTCGCCCACCCGCGGGGTGGAGCGCGACATGACGACGTCGCCCACGTCGGGAAAGGTGCCCTCGGCGAGCATGTGCACCAGGTCCGTGGCGCACTCCCGGTAGGCGGTCTCCAGCTGGCCGGACGCGCGGCCGGCCGCCTCGGCGGTTTGATGCCGCGTCAGCACGGCCACCACGTGCCCGCCGTAGCGCACCGGCGACGCCTCGATGTGCGGGCCGGGCAGCGGCCACGAATGTTCTTGGCCCGCATCGCTTTCCGGTACGGCGGGCCCGGAGACGAAACTCTCGCCGACGAGCGGTAGCCGGCCGGCGGGGACGACGCTGCCCACCGCGTCGGTCTGCAGCACCGTCGGCGCCGTGTTGGGACGGCACTGCGCCACGCACACCAACACGCCGTCGTCGCGGCGCACCCACATCAGGTAGTCGGCGAAGGACAGGTCGGCCAGCAGCTGCCACTCCCCCACCACGGCGTGCAGGTGGTCCACGGCGTTGCCGGGCAGCATGGTGTGTTCGGCGAGCAGGTCACCGAGCGTGGACATGCGCCGGCTAGCTGATGACTGCGATGAGGTCGCCCGCCTGGATGACGTCGCCCACCGACACGCTCACCTTGCTGACGGTGCCGTCGACCTCGGCCAGGACGGGGATCTCCATCTTCATCGACTCCAGCAGCACGACGACGTCGCCCTTGCCGATCGGGTCGCCCTCGTTGACGACGACCTCGAGCACGCTGGCCACGATCTCGGCGCGAACATCCTCGGCCATATTCACCCCACTCATCCCGGCGATTTGTGCATGCTGGCTGCTAGGTCCGTCAAGCTCGGGTCTATCGAACCACAGGACCGGTCGGGGCCGCGGCACGTGGGCCGTTCAACCGCGCGCGGCGTGCCGTGAGACACTGGACGACAACTCAACGGGCGCCCGGCGCCTCGTTTGCACGCTATTCACGGAGGTTCGAAGACATGGCCAAGCGTGGCCGAAAGAAGCGCGATCGCAAGCACAGCAAGGCCAACCACGGCAAGCGGCCCAATTCCTAGTTAGCTTTGCTCCACTCCCCGGACGATCGTGGTCCGGCGGATTTCCAGCCGCAGGCGCTCCTTGAGGCCCTCGGGGGCCCGCTCGCCCTTGCATTTGGTCGCGATCAACGCCTTGAGCCGTTCCTCGATCCCATAGTGCTGGAAGCACCCGGGACACGCCTCGAGGTGCTGGCGCAGCCGTTCCTTGGACTCGGGGGTGCATTCGCCGTCGAGCAGGGTCCATACCTCGGCGATCACTTCGGCGCAGCCAAGGCCGTGCGAATGGCTGTCGTCGGCACGCGGACCGGTGGGGCCGGCAAACTCGCTCATGACGGCACCTCCTCGTGCGTCTGCTGACCGCGGCTGAAACCGCGCTCCTTGGCCACGTCAGCCAGCAGACCGCGCAGCTGACGTCGACCGCGGTGCAGCCGGGACATTACCGTGCCGATCGGCGTGTCCATGATCTCGGCGATCTCTTTGTACGGGAAGCCCTCGACGTCGGCGTAGTAAACGGCCATCCGAAACTCTTCCGGCAACGCCTGCAGCGCCTCTTTGATCTCGTCGTCCGGCAGCGATTCCAGCGCCTCGACCTCCGCCGAGCGCAGGCCGGTCGAGGAGTGCTCGGCGTTGGAGGCCAGCTGCCAGTCGGTGATCGCCTCGGTGGGGTACTCCGCCGGCTGGCGCTGCCGCTTGCGGTAGCTGTTGATGTAGGTGTTGGTCAGAATCCGGTACAGCCACGCCTTGAGGTTGGTGCCGGCCCGAAACGAGCGGAAGCCCGCGTAGGCCTTGACCATCGTTTCCTGCAGGAGGTCTTCGGCGTCGGCGGGGTTGCGCGTCATCCGCAGCGCACCGCCGTAGAGCTGGTCCAGCAGCGGAATGGCGTCGCGCTCGAAGCGCGCGGTGAGCTCCTCGTCGGTTTCTTCGGGCGGCGCCGGCTCGGCAGTTTCTAACAGCTGCTCGCCGTCGAGGCGATCTTGTGGGTCGGCCATCTCGATTAACACGGTCCCTTCCGCAGCCCTGTCGCCGGACGGCGCCGGACTCGCCAGCGAGCGGGTCAACTCGTCCTCCAACAGGCTCGTAGCCGTTGGCACCAGACTGCTCCTCCCAATCTAAAGGCTGCCCCCGACAGTGTCTGTTCTCGTCCGTCCCAGCCCTGCCGGTACCTGCCGCATCCGCATCAGAAACCGACTTCTTTAACAGCATCGGGCGACGCGCTATTTCCCGGGTGCAATTGCGCCCCGCGGTCCCCCAAGCGGTGGGCTTGAGCCGTGGCGTTAATGTGACGGCCATGTCTCTTCACGGCAAGACCATGTTCATCTCCGGCGCCAGTCGCGGTATCGGCCTTGCGATCGCCAAACGGGCCGCCGAGGACGGCGCCAACATCGCCCTGATCGCCAAGACCGCCGAGCCGCACCCCAAGCTGCCGGGCACGGTGTTCACCGCCGCCAAGGAGCTCGAGGAGGCGGGCGGGCAAGCCCTGCCGATCGTGGGGGACGTCCGAGACCCGGATTCGGTCGAGGCCGCGGTGGCCAAGGCCGTCGAGCAGTTCGGCGGCATCGACATCTGCGTCAACAACGCGTCGGCGATCAACCTGGGATCGATCACCGAGGTGCCGATGAAGCGCTTCGACCTGATGAACGGCATCCAGGTGCGCGGCACCTACGCGGTATCGCAGGCCTGCATCCCGCACCTGAAGGGGCGGGAGAACCCGCACATCCTGACGCTGTCACCCCCGGTGCTGCTGGGCAAGGAGTGGTTGAAGCCGACCGCGTACATGATGGCCAAGTTCGGTATGACGTTGTGCGCGTTGGGAATCGCCGAGGAAATGCGCGACGAGGGCATCGCGTCGAACACGTTGTGGCCGCGCACCCTGGTGGCCACCGCCGCGGTGCAGAACCTGCTCGGCGGCGACGAGGCGATGGGGCGCGCCCGCAAGCCCGAGGTGTACTCCGACGCGGCCTACGTCATCCTCAACAAGCCCGCCCGCGAGTACACCGGCAACACGCTGCTGTGCGAGGACGTGCTGGTGGAATCCGGCGTCTCCGACCTGTCGGTGTACGACTGCGTGCCGGGATCGAAACTCGGCGTGGACTTCTGGGTGGACGGCGTCAACCCGCCGGGATACACCGGGCCGTAGCCTCGTGGCGCGTGCCGCCACGCCGGGCATCGCGGCGCTCGTCAAAGCCGGTGTGCCGCACGAGATTGTGCACTTCGAGGCCGTCACCGACCTGTCACGGGACGCCGGGGCGGCGGCCGAGCAGGTGTTCAAGACGTTGATCATCGCGCTGCCGGGCGAGCTGGCGGTCGCGATCCTACCGGTGCCGGCGCGGCTGTCCCTGAAGTCGGCCGCGGCGGCGTTCGGAGTCGCCAGGGCCGGAATGGCCGATCCCGTTGCCGCGCAGCGGGCCACCGGCTACGTGGTCGGCGGCATCTCCCCGTTCGGTCAGCGCAGGCGGCTGCGCACGGTGCTGGACGCCTCGGCGTTGAGCTGGGAGCGGGTGTACTGCAGCGCGGGCAGGCGCGGCTGGGACGTCGCGGTCTCGCCGCACGACCTGATCCGGCTGACCGCGGCGCTCACCGCGGACATCCGGGCGATATGATTCGGTGGCCTCGCATCGCTTGGTGCTAACCCGTTGGCCGCCACGCGATCGCGGGACGCGAGCGGAGGCAGCGCGTGTCGTTTGTGCTGATCGGGACGGAAGCGGCGGCGGACGCGGCGACGGACTTGTCCGGCTTCGGGTCAACGCTCAGTGCGGCGAACGCGCTTGCGGCGGCGCGGACGACGGGAGTGCTGGCGCCGGCCGCCGATCAGGTGTCGGCGGCCGTCGCGTCGCTGCTCGGCTCGCACGCCGATGCCTACCGGGCGGCGGCCGGGCAGGCGGCGGCATTCCATGCCCAGTTTGTGCGCACGCTGAATGCCGGTGCGTTGTCGTACGCGGCCACCGAGGCCGCCAACGCGTCGCCCGAGCAGCAGATCCTCAACCTGATCAACTCGCCCACCGAGGCCCTGTTCGCGCGCCCGCTGATCGGCAACGGCGCCAACGGAGGGCCGGGCCAGAACGGCGGTGACGGCGGGTTGCTTATCGGCAACGGCGGCGCGGGCGGGGCCGGCGGCAACGGGCAGGCCGGCGGCAACGGCGGGAATGCCGGGCTGATCGGCAACGGCGGCGCCGGGGGGCTCGGCGGACCCGGCCAAGCGGGCGGCCACGGCGGAGCCGGCGGCCTGCTCTACGGCAGCGGCGGTTCCGGCGGGAACGGCGGGGCGAATCCCGCCGGAACCGGCGGCATCGGGGGTGGCGGCGGCAATGCCCCCGGGCTGATGGGCGCCGGCGGGGCCGGCGGCTCCGGCGGCACCGGTATGACCGGCGGCAACGGAGGTGGCGGCGGCACGGCCGGTCTGCTCGGTCACGCGGGCGGCGGCGGCGCCGGTGGCGATGGCAGCGGCAACGGCACCAACGGCGGAAACGGCGGAAACGGCGGAGACGCCGCGGTATTCGGCGCCGGCGGGAACGGCGGAGGGGGCGGCATCAACAATTCGGGGAACGGCGGCGCCGGCGGTTCCGGGGGCACCGGCGGGCACCTGTTTGGCAACGGCGGGAGCGGTGGACCCGGCGGCACCGGCGGCGTCGTCGGCATCGTCGGCGGCAACGGTGGCATCGGTGGCGCCGGCGGCTTCGCCCCCGGCCTGGTGGGCCAGGGCGGGGCCGGCGGACCCGGCGGGAGCGGCAGCATCAACGGTGCGCAGGGCGGCGCCGGCGGCGCCGGCGGGCTGCTGCTCGGCAGTGGCGGCGCCGGCGGGCATGGCGGTGCCGGCGACTTCGGGGGCACCGCCGGCAACGGCGGCAGCGGCGGCAACGCCGGGCTGATCGGCAACGGCGGGGCCGGCGGAACCGGCGGCGCCAGCGCGACGGGCGGCTTGGCGTCGGGGTCCGGCGGTGCGGGCGGCACCGGCGGGCAGCTGGTCGGCAACGGAGGCAACGGCGGTAACGGCGGTGCCGGCGCGAATGCCGGTGGCGCCGGCGGCGCCGGCGGGGCTGGCGGCGGGGCCGGCGGGCTGATCGGAAGCGGCGGGGCGGGCGGCACCGGTAGCGGTGGGACCGCCACCGGCGGGGCGGGCGGCAACGGCGGCAACGCGGCGCTGCTCTACGGCGACGCCGGCGATGGCGGAGGCGGCGGGGCAGGTGGGACCGCGGGCGGCAACGGCGGAACCGGCGGGATCGCAACGGGTTTGGGAAACGGCGGTAACGGCGGCGGCGGTGGCGCCGCGACGCTCGGCGGTCTCGGAGGCGCCGGCGGGACCGGCGGCGTCGTCGGTCACGGCGGGTCCGGCGGCGCCGGCGGCACCAGCCACGGCAATGGCGTCAACGGTGGTGGTGGCGGCAGCGGCGGTAACGCCCGGGTGTTCGGCGCCGGCGGTGCCGGCGGGGCCGGCGGCACCAGCGACACCGGGACCGGCGGGACCGGCGGGGCGGGCGGCCTCGGCGGGCGCCTGTTCGGCGGCGGCGGGGCCGGCGGTAGCGGGGGCGGCGGCGGCATCGTCGGCATCGTCGGCGGCAACGGTGGCGCCGGCGGTGCCGGTGGCAACGCCAAGGGGCTGATCGGCCAGGGCGGGGCCGGCGGTGCCGGCGGCGCCGGCACCCTCAACGGTGGGCGTGGGGGTGACGGCGGCAGCAGCGGGCAGCTCTACGGCAACGGCGGGCTTGGCGGCGCCGGTGGCGACGGGGGCGCCCCCGGTGTTGGCGGCAACGGCGGCAACGGCGGCAACGGCGGCAACGCCACCACCCCCGGAACCGGCGGCGTGGGCGGCACGGCCGGCCGGCTATTGGGCGCGCCGGGCGCTCACGGCGCTGACGGGACATAGCGCCCGGCGGCCAAGCCGCTTAGAGCTTCTTGGCCCGGCTGCGGGTCTGGAAGGCCGTGACGATGTCGAGGATGCCGATGGCGATCAGCCACCACCCCGCGACCAGGGTCAGCACCGCGATCGAACGCAGCGGGGAGATGATCAGCACGGCGCCGCCGACCACGATGATCAGCCCCGACAGCACCTGCCAGCCGCGGCCGGGCATGTGGTCCAACGCCAGCGCCGCGGTGAGCAGCGTCATCCCGCGGAACAGCCAGCTGATGCCGATCCAGATCGCCAGCAGCCAGACCGCCTCGAATTCGTCGCGGAAGCAGAAGAACCCCAGCACCAGCGACACGATGCCGGTGATGAACGTCAGCACCCGCATGGCGGCCCCGGCGTGGGTGCCGAACGACGCAAACACGTATCCGATGCCGGACACCACCAGGTAGATGCCGAACAGCACACCCGCCACAAACAGCGTCTTGCCCGGCCAGGCCAGCACGATGACGCCCAGCGCCACCGCGGCGACGCCGATCAGCAAAAGCAGCTGCCACGCGCTGCGAGCAAGCTGCTGCAGAGGACCCTCAAACACGGTCTGTTCGCTATTGGTCATGCGAATATGATTCGCCACCGCGGCGTCAAGAAAATGTCCATGGCGACACGATTCGGTATCGCGGGCGCGTATTGCGCACAATGAAGGCTTGAATAACGCGCTGGTGGTGGGCGGCGGGCCGAACGGGCTCGCCGCCGCGATCTGTCTGGCCGCCGAGGGTGTGCGGGTCACGGTGCTCGAGGCCGCCGACGAGGTGGGCGGCGGCGCCCGCAGCGGCGAGGCGATCGTCCCCGGTCTGCTGCACGACCACTGCTCGGCGATCCACCCGATGGCCGTCGGCTCGCCGTTCCTCGGGCGTTTCGACCTGGGGCGGTACGGCCTGACGTGGCGCTGGCCGGAGATCGATTGCGTGCACCCCCTCGACGGCGGCGGCGCCGGAGTCCTGCACCGCTCGGTGTCCGAGACCGCGGCGGGTCTGGGTCCCGACGGGCCGCGCTGGCGGCGCGCGTTCGGCTACGCCGCCGGCCGGTTCGACGCCCTGAGCGACGACATCATGCGACCCTTGCTGCGCTGGCCGCGCCACCCGCTGATGCTGGTCCGGTTCGGCGCGCCGACGCTGGTGCCCGCGTCGACGTTCGCGCGGCTGTTTCGCACCGATGCGGGCCGGGCGTTGTTCGGGGGTGTTGCGGCCCATGCCTTCCGGCCGCTGCACTACCCGATGACCTCCGCGATCGCGATGGGCATCATCGCCGCCGGCCACCGGCACGGCTGGGCGGTGGCCGAGGGCGGATCGCAATCGATCACCAACGCGATGGTGGCGCTGCTGACCGAGCTGGGCGGCACCATCGAGACCGGTGTCGCGGTCACGGCGGCGTCGCAGCTGCCGCCGGCCGATGTCACGCTGTTCGACCTGGCGCCGGGCGCGGTCGCCGAGATCTTGGGAGACCGCCTGCCACGCCGAATTTCGCGCGCCTTCACCAGGTTTCGCCGCGCCCCGGGCGCATTCAAGGTCGACTTCGCCGTCGAGGGCGGCGTGCCGTGGGCCAACCCGCACGCCCGTCGGGCCGGCACCGTGCACCTGGCCGGCACGTACGCCGAGCTGGCCGCGACGGAGCGGGAGATCCATGCCGGGCGCATGC
Organism: Mycobacterium sp. NGS63; assembly: GCF_059812295.1. Classification (NCBI taxonomy): domain Bacteria; kingdom Bacillati; phylum Actinomycetota; class Actinomycetes; order Mycobacteriales; family Mycobacteriaceae; genus Mycobacterium; species Mycobacterium sp. NGS63. Next base: position 36,266 of record NZ_JCALCJ010000004.1, on the reverse strand, counting down.
CGCAGCGGCCGTTCGTGCTCGTCGGCCAGCAGTACCTGGCGGATCCGCAACGCTCGGTGGGCGATACGCACCCGGTGTGGAGCTACGCGCACGTGCCTCACGGCTACACCGGCGACGCGACCGAGGCGATCGTCGCCCAGATCGAGCGCTTTGCGCCGGGTTTCCGGGATCGCGTCATCGGGTTGGCGATTCGCTCGACGGCGGAGATCGCCACCTACGACGCCAACTTCGTCGGCGGCGACATCATGACCGGCGCCAAGGACATCCGCCAGCTGACGTTCGGGCCGCGAATCACGCTGGCGCCCTATAACATTGGCGTTCCGGGCATGTACATCTGCTCGGCGGCCACCCCGCCGGGACCCGGCGCGCATGGCATGTGCGGGGCCAACGCCGCCGCGCTCGCGCTGGCCTACCTGAAACGCTGATTCGCTGCCCGGTGTGGCGTACCCTCAACCCACCAGACAGATGAACCGGTGAGGTGGCTATGGGAGACGGTCGGTGGATTCGGTTGGGTGGCGTCGCAGGACTCCTCTACGTCGTCGTCGCGGTTGTCGCCGCAACGATCACCGGTGCACCGCCGCAGGCGAACGACGATGCCGCCACCTACCGCAACTTCTTCGTCGACCATCATTCCCAATTGGTCACTCAAGCATGGATGTACGCATTGGCCGCGCCGCTGATGGCCATGTTCGCCCTTGCGGTGCATCGGATCCTGCGCAGATCGGAGGACACCGGCTACCCCGCCGGGATATTCCTGCTCGGCACCGCGGGTGTCGCCACGCTGCTGCTGGTGACGCAGGCCATCCAGATCGCCATCGCCCAGCACGCCGACCGCTTGCCGGCTGAAGTCGTCTTCGCGGTCGGCGTGCACTTCCCGGGCGTGCTGATCGGGTTGTGGGGCTCATTCATGGCGGCAACGGCTTTCGCCTATGCGTACTGCGTCTTTACGCACGGCGTGCTGCCGAGGTGGACCGCCTATCTGGCGGTACTGGCGCTAACCGTCAACCTGCTCGGGACGGCGGGCGTCTTCTTCCGCACCGGCGCGTTCAGCATCGAGGGCGGCGTCTCGGCGTGGGCACCCGCCATCTCGACGGTGCTCTGGTATCTGGGCACGTCAATCGCGATCCTGCGCACCAAGGGCTCGGCGACAACCCGGCGTGACCCGGCCGCTCACGAATACGTGTAGAAGCCCTCGCCGCTCTTGACGCCGAGCTTGCCGGCGTCGACGTAGCGCTGCAACAACTCCCGCACGCTGACGGGGAGGTGCGGAAACTCTTCGGCGTAGTGGTTTTCGATGTCGAGCACGACGTCGAGCCCGATGAAATCCATCATCTGGAACGGTCCGGCCGGCACACCCCAGTTGACCTTGAACATGCCGTCGACGTCCTCGGGGCGGGCCACGCCCTCGGCGACCACCGCCAGCGACTCGCGCTTGATGGCCGCCCAGATGCGGTTGAAGATGAAGCCGGTCGACTCCTTGCGCACCTCGAAGGGGTAGACGCCGAACTCGGGCAGCACGGCCAGCAGCGTGTCGAGCACGCCGCGGTCGGTCTGGCCGTCGGACATCACGTCCACGGCGTTGATCTCGGGTGGCATGTGAAAGTGCGTGTTGCACAAGCGGGTTTTGTCCCGCACGTTTTCGGCCATCAGCCGCGACGGGTACGACGACGAGTTGGTCCCGAAGATGGTGTCCGGCGGGGCCGCCTGTTCGATCTGGCCCCACAGGGGAATCTTGATGTCGAGCTTTTCCGGGACGGATTCCACGGCGAGCCACGCGCCGTCCAGCGCCTCCTGCAGCGACGCCGCCGCCGTCGCGACGCCCACTTCACCAATCCCCCGGCGCTCCACCACCCCCGGTACGGTGTCCGCGACGTACCGCGTCGCGTCGGCGAGCTGTTCGGCGCGCCGCGCGTAGATGCGCACGGTCCCGCCGCGGCTGGCGAACATCACCGCGATGCGCCGCCCCAGCGTCCCCGCGCCGATCACCGCCACCGGGCGGTCGCGGATGTCGTCGAATGTGTACGGATACGAGCCGGTCACATACGCATACTAAGTGGTGCCGGTGCTACCTTACGAGTCGCTTTGCAAATAGCCAACATTCGGTTTCGGGTCGGAGCGCCTATTTGCCCTTCGCCATTTCTTCCACCCGCTTATCGACTTTGCGCCCCGTCTTCTCGCTCGCTTTGAGCGCCGCCTTCGCGGCCGCCACCTGCACTGCCTTCCTCGACACCATCTTCCCCGCCTACTTCCTCGCCGTCCGGTTCGAGAGCGGTTTGCTCGGCAATCAGCTGTAGCACCTTCGCATCGCTCTGCGTTGCCAGTTTAGATTCGAACTGGGCTTCCAGCACCTTCCAGCCGAGTTCGGCCTCGGTATTGTTGTCGCTGAATGTGCGTTCGAATGCCCATGCGGTGCGGCGCCACCACTCGGAGCGGTTGATCAGCTGGATCCACGCCTGCGCCGGCACATTCTCTCCCGTCTGATCGGCACCGCTACAGCAGCTTCATCTGCTCCGATCGCTGCTCGACCGGCTCGAGAAGCTCCGGCCCGTTGTTGCGGATGCTGTTCACCAGCGTCGACACCTCGCGCATGGCGATCCCACGCACGTCGGGGGCGCGGGTCAGCAGCTTCTCGTCGATCGGGGCGTCCGGGTTCAGCCAGCGGTCCCAATCCCGTTCGGGCACAACGAGAGGCATCCGGTCGTGGATCTCGGCGAGCTCGCCGGGGGCGTCGGTGGTGATGATCGTGCAACTCAGCAGCGGCGCAGCGTCTTTCGCCGGCTTCCAGACCGACCACAAACCCGCCATGAACAGCGGCTCGCCGTCCTCGCGGTACATGAAGAACGGGGTCTTGCGGGATTCTTTGTCGGCGCCATTGACCCGCCATTCGTAGTAACCGTCCATCGGTATCAGGCAGCGCTTGGACTTGGCGCTCGAGCGGAACGCGGGCGAGCTGGTGACCTTGTCGGCGCGGGCGTTGATCAGCAGCGGGCCCTTGCCCTCCGGCGCCCCGTCGGCCCCTGCCTTGGCCCAGGGCGGGATCAGACCCCAGCGCATCAGCCGCACCCGGCGGGTGGGGTCGTCCTCGGGTTCGGCGTGCCGGGTGACCACGGTCGCGATCGTGGTGGTCGGGGCCACGTTGTAGTTGGGCGCGTCGGTGTTGGGCGCGGTCCCGGTCGCCTCGTCGATCGCCTTGATCTTCTGCGCCAGCAGCGCCGGATCCGTCGTCACCGCAAAACGTCCGCACATGCCTCCATGGTGCCCGAACCCAGCGACAGGCGATGATGGACCGGTGAGCACATGGCCGGCCCCGCAGGCGACCGCGCCGGTGCACGCGACGGTGACGGTGCCCGGCTCGAAGTCGCAGACCAACCGGGCGCTGGTCCTCGCCGGCCTGGCCGCCGCGCAGGGCCACGGCGCCTCCACCGTCAGCGGCGCGCTGCGCAGCCGGGACACCGACCTGATGATCGGTGCGCTGCGCACCCTGGGCCTGGCCGTCGACGGCGCCGGGCCCGAGCTGACCGTCGGCGGCCGGATCTCCCCCGCCCCCGGCGCCACGGTGGATTGCGGCCTGGCCGGCACGGTCCTGCGGTTCGTCCCGCCGCTGGCGGCGCTGGCCGCCGCCCCGGTCACCTTCGACGGCGACGAACAGGCCCGGGCCCGACCCATCGCGCCGCTGCTGGACGCGCTGCGCGGCCTCGGCGTGCCCATCGACGGCGCCGGACTGCCGTTCCTCGTGCACGGCCGTGGATCGGTCGCCGGCGGCACCGTCGCGATCGACGCCTCGGCGTCCTCCCAGTTCGTGTCGGGCCTGCTGCTGTCCGCGGCGTCGTTCACCGAGGGCCTGACCGTGCAGCACACCGGCGCGGCGGTGCCGTCGGCGCCGCACATCGCGATGACGATCGTCATGCTGCGCCAGGCCGGCGTCGATGTCGACGATTCCGTCGCCAACCGGTGGCGGGTGCGCGCCGGCGCGGTCGCGGCCCGGCACTGGGACGTCGAGCCCGATCTGACCAACGCGGTGCCGTTCCTGGCCGCTGCCGTGGTCGGCGGCGGAACGGTGCGCATCGCCGGCTGGCCGGCCACCAGCGTGCAACCCGCCGAGCACATCCTGGGCGTCTTGGGCAAGCTGAATGCCGTTGTCACCCACACCGATTCGTTCCTCGAGGCGCGGGGGTCGGGCGAGTACGCCGGATTTGACGTCGACCTGAGTGCCGTCGGCGAGCTGACCCCGTCGGTGGCGGCGCTGGCCGCGCTGGCCACCCCCGGATCGGTCTCGCGCCTGAGCGGCATCGCGCATCTGCGGGGCCACGAGACCGACCGGCTCGCCGCGCTGAGCACCGAGATCAACCGGCTGGGCGGCGACTGCGCCGAAACACCCGACGGCCTGGTGATCACCGCGACGCCGCTGCGCGCGGGCACCTGGCGCTGCTACGCCGATCATCGAATGGCGATGGCGGGCGCCATCATCGGGCTGCGGGTGCCGGGCGTCGAGGTGGACGACATCGGCGCCACCAGCAAGACGCTGCCGGAATTTCCGCAGCTGTGGGCGCGCATGCTGGGGTCCCGCGGTTGAGGCCCGGCGACTACGACGAGTCCGACGTCAAGGTCCGCTCCGGCAGGGGCTCGCGACCGCGAACCAAGACCCGTCCCGAGCACGCCGACGCCGAGGCCGCGATGGTGGTCAGCGTCGACCGCGGGCGCTGGGGGTGCGTGCTGGGCGGCCGCCCCGACCGCCGGGTCACCGCGATGCGGGCGCGCGAACTGGGCCGCACCCCGATCGTCGTCGGCGACGACGTCGACCTGGTCGGCGACCTGTCCGGGCGGACGGACACCCTGGCCCGCATCGTGCGCCGCGGCGAGCGCCGAACGGTGTTGCGGCGCACCGCCGATGACACCGATCCCACCGAACGGGTGGTGGTCGCCAACGCCGACCAACTGCTGATCGTGGTGGCGCTGGCCGACCCGCCGCCGCGCACCGGGCTGGTCGACCGGGCGCTGATCGCCGCCTACGCCGGCGGCCTCACCCCGATCCTGTGCCTGACCAAGACCGACCTCGCCCCGCCGGAGCCGTTCGCCGGGCAGTTCGTGGACCTGGACCTCACGGTGGTCGTCGCCGGCGTCGACGACCCGCTGCTCGCGGTCGCCGACCTGCTCTCCGGCAAGATCACAGTGCTGCTCGGGCATTCCGGGGTCGGCAAGTCGACGCTGGTCAATCGCCTTGTGCCCGAGGCGGATCGGGCCGTGGGCGCGGTGACCGAGATCGGCCGCGGGCGGCACACCTCCACGCAGTCGGTGGCGCTGCCGCTGGATCCCGGCGGCTGGGTGATCGACACCCCGGGCATCCGCTCTTTCGGGCTGGCGCACATCGCGCCCGACGACGTGCTGATGGCCTTCTCGGACCTGGCCGAGGCGATAGGCGAATGCCCGCGCGGCTGCGGGCACATGGGCCCGCCCGCCGACCCCGAATGCGCGCTGGACGCGCTCACCGGCCCAGCGGCCCGGCGCGTCGCCGCGGCCCGGCGGCTCCTGGCCGCGCTCCGGGAGCCTTAGCCCTGCCCCGGCGAGCGCGCGTGTTTGTACGCGACACGCCGTGTCAACGTGTGCATTTGCGGACGCTCGCGGGCAAAGAGGGAGCTAGGACCGCGCCAGGCGCACGCCGAGCTCGTCCGGCGGCACGGGATGCCCCTCGGCGCAACGGATTTCGACGGTCGCCTCGGCGCCGCAGCCCAGGTGGGTCAGCCGCAGGCGGTGGCGGCCCGGCAGGTGGCGCCGGCCCCACTCGAACATCCCCCAGACCACCGGCATGAAATCGACGCCGGCCTCGGTGAGCACATACTCCTCGCGGGCGCGCTGCCCGGGCTCGCGGTAGGGCCGCCGCTCCAGCAGCCCGAGGTCGACCAGCTCGGCCAGCCGCGCCGCCGTCGCGGCCTTGGTGATGCCGACCCGGCGGGCGAAGTCGTCGAACCGGGTGGTGCCGTAGTACGCCTCGCGCATGATGAGCATCGCCGACTTGGTGCCGAGCACCGACATGGTCTTCTCGATCGCGCACTCGCCGACCGCCGACCACTTCTCGCGATCCGCGAGCAGCCCCTGCAGCATTGTCACAAAGATCACCTCCCGTTCTGGGTTGCATCGAGTATACCTAGGTGTTACAGCTGGATATAGTCGTCAATACTCAGCCTCCCGGGAGGAACCATGAACCGCGACGCCGTCATCGTCGGAGCCGTCCGCACCCCCATCGGCAAGGGCAAGGCCAGCGGGGCGCTGCACGACGTGCTGCCCGCCGACCTGCTGGCGCACAGCCTGCGGGAGCTGGTGACCCGCACCGGCGTCGACCCGGCGCAGGTCGACGACGTCATCGCCGGTGCCGTCACTCAGGTCGGCGACCAGGCCGTCAACATCGCGCGCAACGCGCTGCTGGGCGCGGGCTTCCCGGAGTCGGTTCCCGGGGTCACGATCGACCGCCAGTGCGGGAGCAGCCAGCAGGCGATCAGCTTCGCCGCCCAGGGCGTGATCGCCGGCGCCTACGACCTGGTGATCGCCGGTGGCGTGGAGTCGATGAGCCGTGTCCCGATGGGCACCTCGGTGCTGCCGGGCAGCGACCCGTTCGGCCACGACATGGCGCGCCGCTACCCCGACGGTCTTGTGCCACAGGGCATCAGCGCCGAGCTGATCGCCGCCAAGTGGGGCTTCTCGCGCACCCAGCTCGACGAGTTCTCCGCGGCCAGCCACGACAAGGCCGCCCGCGCCACCAAGGAGGGCCTGTTCGACAACGAGCTGGTCCCGATCGCCGGGCTCGCCACCGACGAGATCATCCGGCCCGGCACGACCGTCGAGACGCTGGCCGCGCTGCAGCCGGCGTTCTACAGCGAGTCGGCCAAAGAGCGCTTCCCGCAGATCAATTGGGAGATCACGCCCGGCAACTCCTCGCCGCTGTCCGACGGCAGCGCCGCGGTCCTGATCACCACCAGCGAGGTCGCGAACAGGCTGGGCCTGCGCCCGCTGGCGCGCATCCACACCACGACCGTCGTGGGCTCCGACCCGCTCTACATGCTGACCGGCGTCATCCCCGCCACCGAAAAGGTGCTGAAGCGGGCCGGTCTCACGCTGGCCGACATCGACCTGTTCGAGGTGAACGAGGCCTTCGCGCCCGTCGTGCTCGCGTGGGCCCAGGACACCGGAGCGGACCTGGCCAGGACCAACGTCAACGGCGGCGCCATCGCGATCGGCCACCCGCTCGGCGCTAGCGGTGCCCGCATCATGACGACGCTCGTCAACGCGCTACACCAGCGCGGCGGCCGGTACGGCCTGCAGACAATGTGCGAGGGCGGCGGCATGGCCAACGCCACCATCGTCGAGCGGCTCTAAGGGCGCGGGCATGCCGAGCGAAACCCGCTTCGGCGGAGTGAGATTGCGCTACGACAGCGCCAAGAGCTACGACGAGCTGGTGGCCGCGCTGTTAGCCGACATCGGCGACGAGCCGGTGCCGATCAACGACATCGCGGCGACCACCGACGGCTGGCAGTCCTACCGGCATCAGGTCGAAACGCGGGTCGGGCCAAGCGGATTCATGCTGTTCGGCGTGATCGACCACGGCGCGTGGCTCCCGAAGTCCGGCATCGAGCGCAAGGCGCTGCGCGTGGTCCTCGGCAACCCGCTGATCGCGATCACGATGCTGCGCCATGACGTCACCGCGGGCCTGTTCGCCCCCGTCGAGTTGCTGATCCTCGACGAGCCCGGTGGCAGCAGCCTAACCTACGTCAGGCCGTCGTCGCTGATGGTCGTCGACCCGAACCGCGAACTGCTCAGCGCCGCCCTCCAACTCGACGCCAAGCTGGCCGCGCTGGCGGCCAAGGTCACCGGCGACTCCTGAACGAAGCCTCGCGTGTTAGTGCGCGAGTTGGCTGGAGTACCAGTGGCAGACGTCGTCTCCCCGGTTGTAACGCCGGAACCAGCGGTCGGCGAATTCGGGAAGTGGTTCGGTCGCGGGGTTATGCAGCGGTGTTTGGCTCATCAGCACGCGGGCGGTGGTGGCGAGCTTCTGCTTCCAGGGCACCGTGTGCAGCGCGGGCTTCACGCGCCCAGCGGCACCGGTGTCGCGGCTCGGCCTGCGGTCCCGTACCTTGCCGAGAATGCCTCGCAGCGGGGCGAAATCGCGGGCGTTTACGCCTCGCTCGGACAGGGGCACGCTGGCGTCGATGCTGTCGAACAGGTGGTTGGAGACGTCCAGCAGGTGCTTGACGACGCGGGGCAAGGCACGCATTCGGTACAGCGTGTCGCCTACGACCGCGTCGTAGATGATCAGCGCCGAGCTGCGGTGCTCGACCTCTTCGACGAAGTGCCACATCAGCAGCGATGCCACCCGCTCGTCGCCGGGGCGAAACAGCGTGGCCTCGTTGTCGAGCAACATCTTGAAGAACGGCGTGAATGTTGCTTCCAGGTTCGCGACGTAGGCCAGTCGGAATGTCAGCGGGGTCGTTTCCGTGAGGCGGTCATAGGATCCGACGGCCTGGTCGAGCGCGCCCTGTAACCCCGGGTGGCGCCGGGTCAGCGCCCGCACGTGTTGACGGTGTGCGTTAGCGTGCTGCGCCTCCTGCCGCAAGAACGCCTCCGCCTCCTCAGCGACCGCGGTGTCGGTGATGTGCGGCATGGCTTCCCGAACGGCCGAGACGATCATCTTCTCGAAGCAGATCGCCATGATCGAGACCATGTTCATGTAGGTCGAGAAGGCGGGGTTCTCGGCGTTCCACTTGAATGGCACGTCTCCGTCGAGATCGAAACGTATGCGTCGAATTTCGAGTTCGGTCATGGCGCCACCTCGTGCCGGGTCCGCCGCGTTCGACGCAGCAGAGCAGATGGACTGCGGACCGTCGCCGACGCGGTCAGCGCGGCCGCGAGCAGGACGCATGCCAGCGCGTAAACCAAACTGCCGGTTGGTGTTCCGCCGGGCGTAATACCGTTGGACGCGCTCACGTAGGCGGGGATCGCCGACCACCACAGCGCCCCGAGCGCGATCAGGTATGCAGCGCCGAAGACGCCGACGAACAGATTGCGCGCGCTGGGGGTGAACGCCGAGTTGCGCCATTGACGCCACAGCACCGGGATGGCCACCACGGCGAACGCCGCGAGGATGACGAAGTACACCGCCCGCCGCAGCGCACCGTCCGGGTGGTCTCCGCCGGCCAGCAGGATCGGCAGATTGGCGGCGACCAGGCCCAGCGGCACCAGCACGGACACACCGAATGTGCGGGCGGTCAAGGCGATTCGACTCAGCACTCGGCCACGTTCGATGGGCCGCGCGACCAGGAGCTGCGCGAACAGCGCGACGCAAGCCGGTCCGACGGTGGCGAACAGCAGGACGCTGCTCATCGGGACCGAGGCCAGCATCGGGTGGTTGATCGCGTTGTCGGCGTTCCACGTCCACCAGCGCAATTGCGGACCCAACTGGTCGAAGATTTCGTAGAAGCAGTTGTGGACGAATCCCACGCACACGGCGCCGACGAACGCGCCCCAGTCCCGAAACACGCCCAGGCTGCGAACCACCTCGTAGGCCAACGTCATCATCGCGGGGTACAGCGCGACGATGTAGATCGGCAGCCGGTCGTACATGAACTGGACCGTGAAGACGTTGTGCACGAAGACCGCGCCGATGGTGTCGTCGACGCCGAAGACGGTCGGAAAGTACAGAGGCGGCTCAACGATGAGCAGGTAGATGACCGTCGCGAACCAGATCACGAGGTTGACGGGATCGCGGTCGCGGCGCATCCGGCGGATCGCCCACCACAGCGCCAGCACCGCTCCCGTGACGATCAACAGTTCGAGCACCGGCAGCGTCCAATTCGCCAGTCCGAACGGATTCCTCAGCGTCACCCACGGCGCGGCGTGCTCGCAGCTGAACCCCAGGCGGTTAGCCATGCGTTCGATGTCGTCGCTGCATTGACCGCTCATCCGTGGGCGTCCTCAGTCGCTGGCACGTGTCGAGAGCATGCACGTGCTTACCGAAAGCCTGACGATACATGTCTAGCAACCCTGTGTCGTCGATGTCCAGCCTCGATTACATTTGCAGCCATGCGGACCCATGGCTGGCGGGGAAAACCGCCGGACAGCGACGAGGAGGCCGTCGCGCGGATCGTGGCGGCAGCCGACCGCTGCGTGCGGCGCCGCGGCGGACAGACCACCATCGCCGACGTCGCGGACGAACTCGGGGTCAGCAGGAAGACGGTGTATCGGTACTTCCCCAGCACCACGGCGTTGCTGCGAGCGGCTGCTACCCAGGGCACGCGGAACTTCCTGGAGACCATGGCCAAACGCCTGAGATGGATTGACGATGTCGCCGACGCCGTTGTCGAGGGCATCGTCCTCACCGTCACCGCGGTGCCTGACGAGCCGTACCTTCAACTGCTGCTCGATGAACCGTCACACGCACTGCTGCGCAGCATCACATCGGAGACGACACGTCGCATCGGAGAGCAGGTTCTCGTAGAGAACACCTCCATCGACTGGGAGCGAACGCCGATCGCGTCGCACACGCTGGACGAATTAGTCGAATGGTCACTGCGCGCGGTGCACTCCTTTATGTCCAACCCCAGCGACCCGCCGCGCGACGCGGACGAACTTCGCGGTTACCTCCGGCGCTGGCTGGCGCCGGCGATCAGGGAGTGGGCCGAACGGCCCGCACCGGAAATCGTCGCTGACACCCGGTTCAAAGCCCGAGCGCTCGGCGCGCGCGACGAGCCCGGCTGAAACGCGCCCGGATCGCCGAGGCGGTGGCGATCATCGCGCCAGCCACGAGGTGCGGATCGGATCCGGCTCAGAGCCAGCCGGTGCGGGCGGCAGCGACCGGCTCGGCGGGCGACGGCGCCAACGTCCCGTCGCGCACGCCGTCGAGCATCCGCCGCACCGCGGCGACGATGTCCGGGGCCGCCGCGACGAGCCCCGCCTTGTCGGCCTCGGTGACGTCCGCGGTGTCGACGCCCGCCCGGGCCAGCACGGTGTCCGGGTCGGCCAGCTGACCGGCCAGCCACGACACCGGGTCGGCCGACAGCTCGGGGACGAAGTGCCGGCGGCCGGGTTCCCAGCCGTCGAAGCGGGGGTGGTGGTGGGCGCGGTCCAGCGTCCCGGGCGGGCTCTCCGTGGAGCCGAAGAGGTCCACCCGCCACACCGGGCGGCCGAAGGAGATCGGGACGCCGGCGTAGATCGACCCGTGCGGCTCGGCCCGGTCGACGACGCGCAATTCCAGCCTGACCCCACGCTCCGGGGTCTCCTGACCGGCGAGCGGGCGCGGGTCCACGAAATACATGTCCCCGACGACCACACCCAGGGTTTCGAATCCGAACGCTGCGAACATCGCGTGCCTTTCACTAACGTCCCTCGAGCGTAGCCGCCGCGCCGAACGTGCAGCCAGGGCGGAAATTGCACGCCCGCGGCGGCGAAAACCCGCCCTCAGTTCACGCTCGGCGCGAGAGGGGTTAGGCGCGAGAGGGGTTAGCGCGAGGGGGTTGGGGCGTCAGGCCGCCAGGCCGCGGGCTTGCCGCTGGTCGCGGCGGGCGCGCCGCCAGCCGCGCACGGTGCCGATCGCGGTCTTCAGCCCGCGCCGGCGTCCGGTCGCCGGGTCGGTGCCCGCGAAACCGGGCTCCAGCTGCTCGAACATCCGCTCGCTGCGGGTCTCCGGCGCGTCGTCGGCGTCGTCGTGCAGGTACTTGTTCGGCAGCGACAGCTTGGCCAGCGTGCGCCACGTCTTGGCGTACTGCAGCAGGAATGAGCCTGTGGTGTAGGGCAAGTCGTACTTGTCGCACACCTGGCGCACCCGCACCGAGATCTCGTGCAGCCGGTTGCTCGGCAGGTCGGGATACAGGTGGTGCTCGATCTGGTGGCACAGGTTGCCGCTCATGAACCGCAGCACCGGCCCGGCCTCGAAGTTGGCGCTGCCCAGCATCTGGCGCAGGTACCACTGGCCCTTGGTCTCACCGATCATGTCGGTCTTGGTGAACTTCTCTGCGCCGTCGGGGAAATGGCCGCAGAAGATCACGGCGTTGGCCCACACGTTGCGGATCACGTTGGCGGTCGCGTTGGCCGTCAGCGTCGAGCGGAAGCTCGCTTCGGGCGACAGTGCGGTCAGCGCCGGGAACGCGACGTAGTCCTTGACCACCTGGCGGCCCGCCTTGGCCAGGAACTCGTCGATGCGTTGGCGGGCGTCCTCGTTGTCCATCCGCTTCTTGACGATCTTGCCGATCTCCACGTGCTGCAGGCCCACGCCCCACTCAAAAAGCAGCGCCAGCAACGTGTTCCACACCAGGTTCAGGATGTTGAAGCGCTTCCAGCGCTGGTCGCGGGTGACGCGCAGCATGCCGTAGCCGACGTCGTCGTCCATCCCGAGGATGTTGGTGTACTTGTGGTGCACGAAGTTGTGGGTGTAACGCCAGTGCTTGGACGACCCGCTCATGTCCCACTCCCACGTCGAGGAGTGGATCTCCGGGTCGTTCATCCAGTCCCACTGGCCGTGCATGACGTTGTGGCCGATCTCCATGTTCTCGATGATCTTGGCCACGCCCAGGGTGAGGGCGCCGGCCCACCAGGCCGAACGCCGCGAACTGGCGGCCAGCGCCACCCGGCCGGCCACCTCCAGCGCGCGCTGCGCGGCGATGGTGCGACGGATGTAGCGGGCGTCGCGCGCCCCGCGAGAGTCCTCGATGTCCTGGCGGATGGCGTCGAGCTCAACGGCCAGGCTTTCGATGTCGGCGTCCGTCAGATGGGCGAATACGTCGACGTCGGTGATCGCCATCGTCTTCTTCTCCCTGCTGTCGTTGTCCGGGTCAATACCTACGCTATCGTAACCTACGAATCCGTAGGTTACCTGTGAGTAGCCTTTAGATGTCGAGCACGCAATCGCCGGACGCGGCCGACACGCAGGTCTGGATCCGCGTCCCGGGGTCGTGTTCGGCGCCGGTCCGCAGGTCGCGGACGTGGCCGTCCACCAGGCCGACGACGCAGGACTGGCAGATGCCCATCCGGCAGCCGAACGGCATCTGCACGCCGGCGCCCTCCCCGGCGTCCATCAGCGACGTCGCGGCATCGGCGGCCACGGCGCGCCCGCTGCGGGCGAACGTGACGGTGCCGCCGGCCCCGGCGGGTGCGGCCCGCGACACCGCGAAGCGCTCCAGGTGCAGCCGGTCGCCGATGCCGGCCGCCGACCACGTCTTCTGGGCCTGGGCCAGCATGCCCTCGGGCCCGCACGCCCAGGTCTGACGCTCGCGCCAGTCGGGCACCTCGTGGTCCAGCGCGGCGAGGTCGAGGCGGCCCTGGGTGCGCGTCTCGCGCACCTGCAGCCGGTAGCCCGGCTGGTTGGTGGCCAGGTCGGCCAGCTCGGCGCGGAACATCATCTCGGCCTCGGTGGGCGCCGAATGCAGGTGCGTGACGTCGCCGATCTGGTTGCGGCGCACCAACGTTCGCAGCATCGACATCACCGGCGTGATGCCGGACCCGGCGGTGAGGAACAGGATCGACGGCGGCGCCGGGTCGGGCAGCACGAAGTTGCCCTGGGGCGCGGCCAGCCGGACGATGGTCCCGGGCTCGACGCCGGCCACCAGGTGGGTGGACAGGAACCCCTCGGGCATCGCCTTGACGGTGATGGTCACCGTGCGCGGCCCGCCCGACCCGGAGGACTCGGCCGGACTCGAGGTCAGCGAGTAGGACCGCCAGCGCCAGCGGCCGTCCACCAGCAGCCCGATCCCGATGTACTGGCCCGGCTGGTAGTCGAAGCTGAAGCCCCAGCCCGGCTTGATCACCAGGGTCGCGGAGTCCTCGGTCTCCCGCCGCACATCGAGGATGCGGCCCCGCAATTCGCGCGCCGACCACAGCGGGTTGGCCAGGTGCAGATAGTCGTCTGGCAACAGCGGCGTGGTGATGCGCGCGGCCAGCCTGCGCAGCGCGTGCCAGCCGGGATGCCGGTCCGCCCCGGCGACGACGGGGCGCCTGGTGTCCCCGATGTTGGCGGTGATCGGTGCGTACTGCTTGCCCACTAAAAAAGCTCCTGCTCGCTACGCCCCTCCAAAAGGCTACGGTACCGTAACCTACGGTGGCGTATCCAGGTGCGCTGGTCAGGACTGCGTCACAGTGCGCCGGTTACAGCAGGTCGAGCAGGAACGGCAGCTCCTGGGTCGCATACCACGCCAGGTCGTGGTCCAGCGCGTCGCCGACGACCAGCTCGGCGTCCTCGTCGCCCAGGTCGGCGGCGTCGATGACCTCGATCGCCCTGGTGACGTCGGGCTCCGCGGCGGTGTTGTCGACGTAGGCGGCGACCACCTGGTCGAGCGTGACGGGCGCGCCGACCCGCACGACGGCGTCGTCGAGGTCGGGGCGGTATGTGATGTCGTCCACCTCGGCGGCCAGCACCGCGCGCCGGGGCGGCAGACCGGCTTCCCCATCGGCGGCCTCGGCGGCCAGCAGCCGCAGCGACGCCAGCGCCGCCTCGCGCAGCGCCACCTCGGCGAGCTCGTCATCGTCGCCCTCCGCGTAGGCCTCGCGCAGCCGCGGCGTCAGCGCGAACGCGGTGCCGTTGACCGGCCACAGCGAACCGTCGGCGACGAGCCGCTGCAGCATCGCCAGGGTTGCCGGGATGTAGACCTGGATCATCCGCGCCCGATCAAACTCGCCGCGTAGTCGTCGACGTAGGTGGACAGCTCGCGCGGCGGGCGCTGGTAGTTGCCGCTGACCACCGGGCGTTTGGGCAGCTTGACCTTGGGCCGCCCGACGTCGTGGTAGGCGACCGTGGACAGCAGATGGGCCATCATGTTCAGGCGCGCGTGCTTCTTGATGTCGGATTCCACGATGTACCAAGGGCTGGCCGGGGTGTCGGTGTGGACCATCATCTCGTCCTTGGCGCGCGAGTAGTCCTCCCACCGGTACAGCGATTCCAAGTCCATGGGGCTCAGTTTCCATTGCCGCACTGGGTCGTTCAGCCGCGCCCGGAACCGGCGCAGCTGCTCGGCCTCGGAAACGGAAAACCAATACTTGCGCAACAGGATCCCGTCGTCGATGAGCATCTGCTCGAAGATCGGCGTCTGCCGCAAAAACAGCGCATGCTCTTGCGGCGTACAGAATCCCATCACCTTTTCGACGCCGGCGCGGTTGTACCACGACCGGTCGAACAGCGCGATCTCGCCCTTGGCGGGCAGGTGGGCGATGTAGCGCTGAAAGTACCACTGGCCGCGTTCGCGATCGGTCGGGGCGGGCAGCGCCACGATCCGGGCGACGCGCGGGTTGAGGTATTCGGTGATCCGCTTGATGGTTCCGCCCTTGCCCGCCCCGTCGCGACCCTCGAAGACGACGACGAGACGCACACCGATGTGCCGCACCCACTCCTGCAGCTTCACGAATTCGGTTTGGAGCCGGAATAATTCGGATTCGTAGACGACGCCGGAGATTTTGCGCGCGGCCGGCGGGCCGTCGTTCGTCTCGGTGCTCACACCAACGAATGATAGATCCAGGCACGGGTTTTCACCCGGCTAGTCAACGGGAAGCCCCCAGGAGTTCCTCGAGGGACTGGTTCAACAGGCCCGGCAGGAGGTCGACGTCGCTCATCGCGTCGCGGTCGGCGTTGATCCCGAAGTACAGCATGCCGTTGTAGGACGTCACGCTGATCGCCAGCGCCTGCTCGTTCAGCAGCGGGGGCACGGCGTAGGTCTCCAGCAGCTTGGTGCCGGCGATGTACATCTGCGACTGGGCGCCCGGGGCGTTGGTGATCAACAGGTTGAACGTGCGCTTGGAGAAACTCGGGAAGCCGGTGGCCACGCGAATTCCCATGGCGTGCAACGTCGGTGGAGCAAAGCCCGACAGGGTGACGATGGTGCGGGCGTCGACCAGGCTGGCGGCGGTCGGGTTGGACTCGGTGGCGTGGGCGATCTGCGACAGCCGCACCACCGGGTTGGCCTCCCCCACCGGCAAGTCCACCAGGAAGGGCGTGACCTGGCTGATCATCTGGCCGGGCCCGGTCGAGTCGAGCTGCTCGTCGGCGTAGACCGACAGCGGCGCCATCGCGCGCACCGTCGCCGTCGGCGACACCGCCTCCCCGCGGGACAGCAGCCAGTTGCCCAGCGCGCCGGCGATGACGGCGAGCACCACGTCGTTGATGTCGCAGTCATAGCGGGCGCGCACCGTGCGGTAGTCCTCCAGGCTGCCGCGCGCGACCGTGAACCGCCGGTTGCGCGAAACGGTGGCGTTGAGCGGGCTGCTCGGCGCCGTGCCGCGCGCCACCGCGCGCGCGATGTCGACGACGCGGCGCCCGGCCTCGAGCAGCGCGCCGGCATCCGTCGCCAGCCCGGCCACGGCGGATCCGACGGCCTGCAACTGCGCGCCCGGCCCGGCCATCCAGTCGCCGATGGCGCCCAGGACCAGCCGCGTGGGGCCGGGGTCGCGTTCCGGGATCCAGATGTCTTCGGGAAACGGCGGGGGGCGGCGCGTCCGGTCGGCGATGACGTGGCCGATTTCCAGCGCGGTCATGCCGTTGATCAACGCCTGATGCGACTTGGTGTAGAGGGCGACGCGGTTCTTGGCCAGGCCCTCGACCAGGTACATCTCCCACAGCGGGCGCGACTTGTCCAGGGGGCGGGCGGCCAGCCGCGCGATCAGCTCGTGCAGCTGCTCGTCACTGCCCGGCGACGGCAGCGCCGAGCGCCGCACGTGGTAGGTGATGTCGAAGTCGTTGTCGTCGATCCACACCGGCCTGGCCATGCCGATCCGCACCTCGCGCACCTTCTGCCGGTAGCGCGGGATCTGGGCCAGCCGCTGTTCGACCGTGGCCAGCAGCGCCTCGTAGCTCAGTCCCGCCCGCGGGCGCTGCAGGATGGACAGCGACCCGACGTACATCGGGGTGGCCGTGTTCTCCAGCCGGTAGAAGGAGGCGTCCGCCTGGGACAACCGGGTCACCATTGCGGCGCTGTCCTCCTGGAGTTTCGTTAAGTGAACGGGTGTTCCCGCCCACGGTAATCGCCGGAACGGCGCGCGGCTCGGCGCGGGTACGCGTTGGCTGGTCGGCGCGGATACGCGCCGGCACGCCCTGTGCCATGATGACCACTGACCACCCCAGCGTCTGCCACTCTCCAGCAGCGTCGACCCGATGAAGAGTGCGCGTTGACCGCTTTCGCCGTGACGCCCGTCGTCGACTACGAACCGCCCAGGGGAGACGTCCCCCGGTGCCGGCAGCCGCCCCACGCGGCGCCGCGCCGCCGGCCGCACGCGCCGCGCCGCCCGTGCCCCGCACAACCGGCCCGCCAACCGCGGGCGTCGGCGGAGCCCGCAGCGCCGATGCGCCAGGCCGCCGTCTTCGCCGACGCCGCGCTGCGCCGGGTGCTGGAAGTCATCGACCGTCGCCGTCCCGCCGCCCAGCTGCGGCCCGTGCTGGCGCCCGCCCTGGTGGACTCGGTGCTCGCGATCGGCCGCTCGGCGGCCGGCCAGGCGCACGCCGCCGCTGTGCTGCGCCGCACGCGGCTGCAACCGGCGGGGCACCACGACCCCGAGGCCGCGGCCGAGGTGTTCGGCTCCTACAGCCGCGGGAACCGGGTGCATGCCATCGCCTGCCGCGTGGAACGGGTCCGCACCGGTGGCGCCGCCCGGTGGCTGGTGGTGGCGCTGCACATCGGCTGACGCTCAGGCCGCGGCGGTGGACGGGCCGCCTGCGTACCGGGCCAGCACCGGCCCCGCGATCGCCATGACGAAGACGTACGACGTGGCCAGCGCGGCAACCCCGGGAATGGACGTGCCGACCAGCCCGATGATGATCAGCGAGAACTCGCCCCGGGCGATCAGCGCGGTGCCCGCGCGCAGCTGCCCGCGCCGCGCCACGCCGTCGCGCCGGGCCGCGACGATCCCGGTAACCACCTTGGTCGCGGCGGTGATCGCGGCCAGCGCCAGCGCCACCGGCAGCATCGGCAGCAGCTCCTGCGGGTCGACCGACAGGCCGATCGCCAGGAAGAAGATGGCGGCGAACAGGTCGCGCAGCGGGCCGAGCACCTGACGCGCCCGGTCGGCCGTCGCCCCGGTCAGGGTGAGGCCCACCAGAAACGCGCCGACGGCGGCCGACGCGTGCAGCTCCTCGGCCACCGCCGCCACGATCAGCGTGATGCCCAGGACCCGCAACAACAGCTGCTCGGAGTCGGGATGTTCGACCAGCCGGCCGACGTGGTGCCCCCAGCGGTAGGAGGCGGCGAACGCGGCCACCAGCGCCCCGACCGCGGCGACCATGCCGGCGAGGGCCTGCACCCAGCCGCCGCCCGCGGCGAGCACCGCGAACAGCGGCAGGTAGGCCGCCATCGCGAAGTCCTCGAGCACCAGCACCGACAGCACCGCCGGCGTCTCCCGGTTGCCGAGCCGGCCCAGGTCCTGCACGAGGCGGGCGATGACGCCCGACGAGGAGATATAGGTGACCCCGGCCAGGGCCAGGATGGCCACGCCGTTCAGTCCCAGCAGCCAGCCGGCGACCGCGCCGGGCGTGGCGTTGAGCACGATGTCGACGGCGGCCGACGGCAGGTGGTGGCGCAGGCTGCTGGCGAACTCGGTCGCCGAGAACTCCAGGCCCAGGGTCAGCAGCAGCAGCACCACGCCGATGGGTGCGGCCGTCTCGATGAACTCGCCGGCCGCCGCGACCGGCAGCAGCCCGCCCTTGCCCAGCGACAGGCCCGCCAGCAGGTAGACCGGGATGGGGGACAACGCCAGGCGGCGGGCCACGGCGCCCAAGACGGCAAGCGTGGCCAGGAGGGCGCCGAGTTGTAGCAGTAGCGCCCCCGAAACCTGCATCGGCTCAGCCCTTGTCGATGATCTGTTCGACGCCGGCGATGCCGTCCTCGGTGCCGATCACGATCAGGACGTCGCGCGCGTGCAGCATCTCGGCCGGGCCCGGCGAGGCGAGCACTTCGTCGTTGCGCACGATCGCCACGATGGACGCCCCGGTGCGGGTGCGGGCCCGGGTGTCGCCGAGCGGATGGTCGACGAAGGGGCTGCCCGCCACGATGTGGACCTGCCCCGTCTCGAGCCCGGGCACCTGCCGGGACAGCTCGGTGAACCGCTCGGCGATGCGGGGCGCGCCCAGGATCTGGGCGACGGCCTCGGCCTCGTCGTCGGCCAGGTGCAGGACGGGGCGAGCCTGGTCGGGGTCGTCGGGACCGTACAGGACGACGTCGAAGTCGCCGCCCCGGCGTGCGATGATGCCAATCCGTTCACCCTTGTGGCTGGTGAATTCGTATCGGAGACCGACGCCCGGCAGCAACACCTCCTTGACATCCATGCGTCCATCTTTGCAGGCGCGGCGGGCCGGTCAACCGGCCCGGTTCACGCCCGCGGCCTGACGGGGCGAGAGTCAGTGCTGGCCAACCGTTTCCGCCGGCTGGTGGCGCGGATGCGGGAGCAGCATCGGCACGTCGCGGCGGTAGTCGAGGTATTGGTCACCCAGTGCGTCGACGAGATTGCGCTCCTCGAAATGCAGCGCGATCAGCACGTAGCCCGTCATCGCGATCGAGAAGAGCAGGTGCCCGGCGGTCAGGGTGGGCGTCGCCCAGAAGGCGATGAGCAGGCCCAGCATCAGCGGGTGGCGCACCAGCCGGTACAGCCATCGCGCGTGAAAACCGATGTGGCTGTAGGGCTTTCCACGCCACGCCAGATACACCTGCCGCAGGCCGAACAGATCGAAGTGGCTGACCATGAAGGTCGACGCCAAAGCGATCCCCCAGCCCAGCCAGAACACCGCCCACACGGCCACGCGGCCGGCCGGCTGGCGCACGTCCCAGATGACGGCCGGCATCGTGCGCCACTGCCAATACAGCAGCACCAGCACCGCGCTCGAGGCCACCACGTAGGTGCTGCGCTCGATCGACTCCGGCACCAGGCGGGTCCACCACTGTTTGAACGCCGGCCGGGCCATGACGCTGTGCTGGACGCCGAACGCGGCCACCAGCAACACGTTGACCAACAGCGCCTGGCCCATGGGCGCCGACAGCCCGTGATCGACCGTGCGCGGCACAAAGAGGTTGCCCACGAAGGCAATGAGATACAAGAAGGCGGCGAGGAACAACAGGTACGCCGCCGCGCCGTAGGCGACGATCAGGTAGCGCTTCATGGGTCCCAGTGTCCGCCGCACGGGCCAGGCGGTATATAGGTCATTTGCCTCAACTTCGCGCGGGCGGGCGCTAGTTATTTTTGACTAGTCCGTGCCGCAGCGCGTACATGCTGGCGCCGATGCGATTGGACACGCCGATCTTCGCGTACGTCCGCTCGACGTGGTTGCGGGCCGTCTTCTCGCTGATCACCAGCGAGGCGGCGATCTCCTTGTTCGACGCGCCGCGGGCGACCAGGCACAGCACCTCGACTTCGCGGGGGGTGAGGCCGTCCGGCCGCAGCTTCGGCCGGGCGGCGGGTTGCCCGGCGGCGTGCAACACCGCCTCGACGGCCACCGGGTCCAGCTCGCCGGCGCGCGCCCGCTCACGCAGCCGCCGCGCCGCCGCGTCCGGAGCCAGCTCGTCGCGGTACGGCCTTGGCTCGCAGGCGGATTGGTAGCCGACCGCGGCGGCCAGGACGCGGTCGGGCACGGTCAGCGCGGTCCCCGCGAGCCCGCGCGGATACCCCGAGCCGTCCAGGCATTCGTGGTGGTTGCCCGCGACCTCGGCCAGCCGGGCGAGGCCGGGGACCTGGTTGAGGATCCGCACGGTGAGGTAGGGGTGCAGCCGGACCCGCTCGAACTCGGCCGCGCTCAAAGACGCCGGCTTGGACCAGATCTGGTTCGACACCCCGATGCGGCCCAGGTCGTGGACGTGGCCCGCGCGCCGCGCCAGCGCGGCCGTGTCCGCGTCGGCGCCGGTGGCCGCCGCCGCGTCGCCCGCGAGCTTGGCCACCGCGCGCGAATGTCCCAGGGTGAAGGGGCATTTGAGGTCGACGAAGTCGCCGAGGGCGACCAGCAGCGCGTCCAGGCCCCGGTCGTCGAGGCGTTGGTGGCGATCGGGCGCCTCGCGCAGCGCCGCCGCCCAGGCGTCGCCGGCCGGCGGCCCGGCCAGGATCGTGTCGGCGTGCCGGGTGAAGGCGTCGACCACCTGCGGGTCGAACTGGCCGCCCCGGCGGGCGCGCGCCATCGCGACGGCGCCCTCGACGCCGCAGGCGCGGTGGTGGACCTCGACCATGTCGGCGAGCTGGGCCACCCGCATCTGTATCGGGATCGCCTCCCCGTGCGCGCCGGTGGGCAGGCCGCCGCCGTCGTAGCGCTCGAAGGCGAACCCGAGCGCCGCCTGCACGTCGGGGCCCAGGCCGATGCGGTCGGCCAGCAGCGCCGCGGAGGTGCAGTGCGAATGGATCAACCGGGACAGCTGGCCGCGCGCGTTGACGAACAGCGTCGCCATGATCGTGAGCCGGTGCACCAGCGGCTGACCGCGCCCGACGTTGCCCGCCAGGAAGCGCCAGTACGGCAGCCCCGACCAGTCGACCAGATAGGAGTCGTGCCGCACGGCGATGTCGTCGCCGAACCATCGCGCGTATTCGTGCGAGTCGGCGTGGCACCCGATCCACATGATCAGCGTCGTGTAGTAGACGCAATCCCGTTGGGCCGCGGGCAGTCCGAGCCGATCGGCCAGCCTGGTGGCGATCAGCGCGGAGCGCAACATGTGCTCGGCGGGTTGCCCCAGTCCGAGGTCGATCGCCACCGACAGCGCCGCCAGCAACTCCGCGCGGGTGGGTGGCTCGAGCCCCGGCGTGGACCTCATGGACCACATTGTGCCCGTCAGGCGATCGAAACGGTGCGCCCGACGGCGCGGTGCCGGGCGGGGTCAAAGGTGTCGAGGTGGCCCCCGCCCACGACGAAGTATCCGCGCTGCGGCGCGCGGAATCCCGCCAGCCGGGCCTGCGCGCGCAGCGGCCCGACCGGGCCGAGGTCCGCCCCGCGCAGGGCCGCGCGGGACCCGGTCACCGCCCAGAATTGCGTGGGCGCGAGCATGAATCGCTGACCGTTGGGCGCGGCCCCGGACAGCCGCACCCGCCCGGCGCCCAGCACCGGCCCGGCGGCCCGCCCGATCGCGCCGAGGGCCGCGCGGTTGGTCCACGCCCGCGTGGGCAGCCGCCGCGCCATCCCGGTCATCAGCCGCGTCACTGCGGTGGTCCCGAGGTCCAGGCGCCACTCGAGCAGGCCGGGGATCTCGACGCACAGCGACCACGGGGTGACCCAGGCGACGTCGATATCGCACTGCACCGCGTCATTGGGGGTCGCCGCGCTGAAGTACCGGGCGCAGCTCAGCGGGCCCGGCGTCGTCGCGTAGAACGTCCACACGCCGGCCGGGTCGCGGTGCCACACCGACCGGTAGCCCGGCGCGAACGACGCCGCGGGAATACAACGCAGGGCCAGGTAGTGCCCGCCGACGAACGGCAGGCCCAACACGCCGAAGCCGACGAATCTTTCGTCATCGCCGGCGGGCAGCACGGGGTTCTGCAAGACGGCCGACGCCGCGTCCAAGGGAGTTTTGCTCATAACGGAATGCTGGACGCCGGCGGCCGCCCGGCGCATGAGGCGGCTGCCTCAATTCCGAAGCGGCTAGCGCTTCTTGACCGATTTCGGCGGCTTGGCGCCGCGGCCCTGCCGCCGCGCGGCCTCGCGACGCTCGCGCCGGCTGGCGCCGCCGGGCACACCGGCCGGCGTCTTCTGCTGGCCGCCGTTGCGCTGCACCTGCGCCGACCCGTCCTCCGACGGACCGGAATACGTCATCGCCGGTGCCTCATTGTCGATTCCCTTGGCGCGCAACACGCTTGGCGCCTCCTCGCGCGCCGGGGCGGGGGTTGCGGTCGTTTCGGGCGCGCCGTCCTGCTGTGCGGCGGCGGTTGCTTCCAACTCCGCCAGCCCCTCGGGCGTCGGCTGCGGGGCGACCTGCGGCGCGGGCACCGCCTCGACGGTGACGTTGAACAAGAAGCCGACCGACTCCTCCTTCATGCCGTCGAGCATGGCCATGAACATGTCGTAGCCCTCGCGCTGATACTCCACCAGCGGGTCGCGCTGCGCCATCGCCCGCAGCCCGATGCCCTCCTTGAGGTAGTCCATCTCGTAGAGGTGCTCGCGCCACTTGCGGTCGATAACGTTGAGCAGCACGTTGCGCTCCAGCTGGCGCATCGCGCCCTCGCCGGCGATCTCCTCGAGCTCGGCTTCCCTTGCGCCGTAAGCGCGTTCGGCGTCCTTGATCAGCGCCTCGAGCAGCTCCTCGCGGGTCAGGTCGTCGCGGTCGGAGTCCACGTCGGGATGCGTCAGGCTCTCGTGGGTGATCCCGACCGGGTACAGCGTCTTCAGCGCCGACCACAACGCGTCGAGGTCCCAGTCCTCGGCGTAGCCCTCGGCCGTCGCGCCGTTGACGTAGGCGGTGATCACGTCGCGGACCATGTCCAGCGCCTGGTCCTTGAGGTTCTCGCCCTCGAGGATGCGGCGGCGCTCGGCGTAGATCACCTTGCGCTGCTGGTTCATCACCTCGTCGTACTTGAGGACGTTCTTTCTGACCTCGAAGTTCTGCTGCTCGACCTGGGTCTGGGCGCTCTTGATGGCGCGGGTCACCATCTTGTTCTCGATCGGCACGTCGTCGGGCAGGTTGAGCCGGTTGAGCATCGCCTCCAGCGCCGCGCCGTTGAAGCGGCGCATCAACTCGTCGGAAAGCGACAGGTAGAACCGCGACTCGCCCGGGTCGCCCTGGCGGCCGGAGCGGCCGCGCAGCTGGTTGTCGATGCGCCGCGACTCGTGGCGTTCGGTGCCCAGCACGTACAGGCCGCCGGCCTCGATCACCTCGGCGGCCTCCTTGGACGCCTCCTCCTTGACCTCGGGCAGCTCGGCGTGCCAGGCCTCCTCGTACTCGTCGGGCGTCTCCACCGGGTCCAGGCCCCGCTCGCGCAGCCGCTGGTCGGTGAGGAAGTCCACGTTGCCGCCCAGCACGATGTCGGTGCCGCGGCCGGCCATGTTGGTGGCCACGGTGATGCCGCCGCGTCGGCCGGCCACGGCGACGATCGTCGCCTCCTGCTCGTGGTACTTGGCGTTGAGCACGTTGTGCGGCAGGCGCCGCTTCTGGAACTGCCGCGACAGGTACTCCGAGCGCTCCACACTGGTGGTGCCGATCAGGACCGGCTGGCCCTTCTCGTAGCGCTCGGCGACGTCGTCGACCACCGCGATGTACTTGGCTTCCTCGGTCTTGTAAATGAGGTCCGAACAGTCGGTGCGGATCATCGGCTTGTTGGTCGGGATGGACACCACGCCCAGCTTGTAGATCTCGTGCAGCTCGGCCGCCTCGGTCTGGGCGGTGCCGGTCATGCCGGCCAGCTTGTCGTAGAGCCGGAAGTAGTTCTGCAGCGTGATGGTGGCCAGCGTCTGGTTCTCGGCCTTGATCTCGACGTGCTCCTTGGCCTCGATGGCCTGGTGCATGCCCTCGTTGTAGCGGCGGCCGATCAACACGCGGCCGGTGAACTCGTCGACGATGAGCACCTCGCCGTCGCGGACGATGTAGTCCTTGTCGCGGTTGAACAGCTCCTTGGCCTTCAGCGCGTTGTTGAGGTAGCTGACCAGCGGCGAGTTGGCGGCCTCGTAGAGGTTGTCGATGCCGAGCTGGTCCTCGACGAACTCGACGCCCTTCTCGTGCACGCCGACGGTGCGCTTGCGCAGGTCGACCTCGTAGTGGGTGTCCTTCTCCATCAGCGGCGCCAGCCGGGCGAACTCGGTGTACCAGTTGGAGGCGCCGTCGGCGGGGCCGGAGATGATCAGCGGGGTGCGGGCCTCGTCGATCAGGATGGAGTCGACCTCGTCGACGATCGCGTAGTTGTGGCCGCGCTGCACCAGGTCGTCGAGCGAGTGCGCCATGTTGTCGCGCAGGTAGTCGAAGCCGAACTCGTTGTTGGTGCCGTAGGTGATGTCGGCGTTGTAGGCGACGCGGCGTTCGTCGGGCGTCATCTGCGCGAGGATCACGCCGACCTGCAGGCCCAGGAATCGGTGCACCCGGCCCATCCACTCGCTGTCGCGTTTGGCCAGGTAGTCGTTGACGGTGACGATGTGCACGCCCGTGCCGGCCAGCGCGTTGAGGTAGGCCGGCAGCACGCAGGTCAGCGTCTTGCCCTCACCGGTCTTCATCTCGGCGACGTTGCCCAGGTGCAGCGCGGCCGCGCCCATCACCTGCACGTCAAACGGGCGCTGGTCCAGTACCCGCCAGGCGGCCTCGCGGGCCACGGCGAACGCCTCGGGCAGCAGGTCGTCGAGGGTCTCGCCCTCGTCGAGGCGCTTCTTGAACTCGTCGGTCTTGGCCCTCAGTTCCGCGTCGGTGAGCTTCTCGACGTCGTCGGACAACGTGTTGACATAGTCGGCCACCCGCTTGAGGCGCTTGACCATGCGACCTTCACCAAGGCGCAGCAACTTCGACAGCACAGCTATGTCCCCTGTTGTAGAGAGTCCTCTTCTTTGATGAGCGACCCCCATCGTAGGCGACGAACCCGCCGCGCCCCCCGATCAAGCCAGCCGGATCAACCCATAGTCGTAGGCGTGCCTGCGGTAGACGACCGACGGCCGTTCGGTCTCCCTGTCGTAGAACAGGAAGAAATTGTGCCCGACGAGCTCCATCTCGTAGAGCGCCTCGTCGACCGACATCGGCGTGGCCTGGTGCTCCTTGGTGCGCACCACCCGCCCGGGCTCGTGGTCGTCAAGCGGTTCCGCGCCGTCGTGTTGGTGGGGTTCGACGGGCCCGGAGTTGAAGGCGCCTTGCGGCAACGGGGTCACCGCGGTGGCGGCGGCCAGCGAAACCGGGGTCTTGTCGCCGTAGTGGACCTTGCGGCGGTCCTTGACGCGGCGCAGCCGGTTCTCCAGCTTGTCGACGGCCGACTCGAACGCGGCGTAGAAGCTGTCGGCGCAGGCCTCCGCCCGGCTCACCGGCCCGCGCCCGCGGGCGGTGATCTCCACGCGTTGACAGGACTTGCGCTGGCGCCGGTTGGGCGCGTGCTTGAGCTCGACATCGAAGAGGTAGATGGAGCGATCGAAGCGTTCGAGGCGGGCGAGTTTTTGCGAGACGTAGACGCGGTAGTGATCGGGGATTTCGACGTTGCGGCCCTTGAACACGATTTCGGAGCTGGTCAGTTCGGCCGGCTCGGTGCTCTCTGCCGGCGGTTGGTCCAGAATCTGACCGGGATCCACGGTAAGCCTTGACATACGTGTCAACTCGTTTCCTTTTCCACGTCGCACGCGCTGCGTGCCGGCTTTCAGATGGCGCAACGACGGGGTGGGAACGGCTCTCGAGTGGAGCGCCGCCGCAGGCTGCCCGCCGGTGCAAGGTGTCGAATACTCACCCCCTCTGCAGTGGCGTCTCAGCCCGGGGAATCGCGACCGGATGTCCCGGAACGTTGTTTTCGACGTTAGCTCTAGTTCGCCTTGGGATGCCACCAATTTCGCACAGCTGTTGCGAGTTCTTCACAACCTCTTGGCCGCCGGGCGTCGAGTTGTTGCGGGCATCTGCGCGGTCTTCGGCAACAACTCGACGTTCGGCCGCGCCGGGGTTTCACGCCGCGGCGATCGCGAGCACCGCGGCCACCCGGACGCCGGCCGCCTGCAGCGTCCGCACCGATTCGCGCGCCGTCGCGCCGGTGGTGACGATGTCGTCGACGATCACCACTTCCGAGCGCGGCGGCCGGCCCCGCAGCACCACCCGGCCGGCGAGGTTGCGCTCGCGCGCCGACGTGCCCAGGCCCACCGAGTCGCGGGCCCACGCCCGCATCCGCAGCGCCTGGGCGACGGTGACGTCGGGGTGCCCGGCCACCGCCGCCCGCGCCACCCGGTCGACGGGATCGCCGCCGCGCCGGCGCGCCGCCGAGCGCCGCGTCGGGGCGGGCACGAGCGTCAGCGGGGTGTCGACCATCCCCCACGCCAGCAGCCGGTGCAGCCCGAGGGCCAGCGCGTGGGCCAGCGGCGCGACCAGGTCGCCGCGCCCGCGCTCCTTGAGCGCCAGGATCGCCCGGCGGCGCGCGCCGGCATAGCGGCCCAGCGCGAACACCGGCACCTGCGGGTCGACGCGGGGCGTGATCACGTGCGGCTCGTCAGGCCGGACCGCGAGTTCCCTGGCGCAGCCGTCACACCAGCGGGTCGACGGCGCCCCGCAGCCGCCGCATTCGGTCGGCAGGATGAGGTCGAGCACGCCCGCCAGTGTGGCGGGAGCCCCTGACAGCTAGCCCGGCAGCACCGGCGCCGCCCCGGGCGCCGACAGCCCGGTCACCTCCGACCAGCTCTGCTGGCTTTCCGGGGCCGACGCCGAATACTGCAGCACCCCCGACGGGGCGGCGACGTACACGCTCGACGGGTTGGCCGCGACGACCGACACCGGGGTCTGCAGCCCGCGCGCGGGTGCGTCGGAATTCACGCCGTCGAGGTTGACGTAGGACACCGGGTGGCTGGGGTCGGTGCGGGTCACCACGATGTCGTCGCCGGTGCGCCACGACAGCGAGATCACCGAATTGCCGAGGCCGAAGCCGAGCCGGCGCGGGTAGGTCAGGGCGTACTGCCCGGCCTGCGTCTGCTCCACCCCGGCGAGGATCACCTGGCCGTTGATCGCCATCGCGGCGCGCGTCCCGTCGCGGGACAGCTGCAGGTCGGTGATCGGCCCGGGGAAGCTGGCGGACACCAGCGCCGAATCCACCGGGATGCGCGCGGGCTGCCCCGACGCCGGTTCCTGGATCGCGCGCAGCACGTTGTTGTTGTCGACCACCACCCACACGGCGTCGTCCAGCGCCCAGCTGGGCCGCGTCAGGCTGCGCCCGTCGGCGGATTGCACCGCCTCGCCGCCCAGGTCGCCGATCCACAGCGACGCCGCCTGATCCGGGGCGCCGCGGCGCAGGGTCACCACCGACGCCACCTCGCGGCCGTTGCGCGACAGCGCGGCGCCGGTCTGATCGCCCATCCGCCCGAAGGCCCCCGCCACGTTGGTGGCGTGCTGGCCGTCCAGCCCGACGAGCGACCCGTTGACCAACGCGTGCAGGCCCGCGCCCGCGCCGTCGGCGACGCCCGGGTCGGTGGCCGCGACGTCGGAGGTGGTCCAGCCCTCGGCGAACCTGTCGTCCAGCGGCGCGCCGTCGGCGTTGATCACGTATGGGCCCCTGATGTCGGCGCGGGCCAGCGTCCAAATGATCTGTGCGGCAAGCAATTGCCGGCTGTGCGGATCGGTGGTGGACAGCTTCTCCAGGTCGATGCGGGCGCCGCCGTAACCGCGGCCGATCCCGTTCTTGCCGCCGTCGGCGCGGGTCACCGGACCGCGCAGGCGCAGCGGCGGGGCGAGCAGGTTGCGCACGGTGTGGGCCATCTCCGGGCGCGGGCCGGCCAGCATCTTGGAGATCAGCTCGGTGGGCAGCTGGTCGTGATCGGACACCGCCACGTAGCGCGGATCGGGCACCACGGTCTTGCCGGTGGGGTCGGCGAAGTACAGGGTGTTGCGCTTGTAGGTCGACTGGAACTGCTGCCAGTCCAAAAAGACCCCGTTGGGCAGGCGGTCGATGCGCCAGCCGTCGCGCGTCTTGACCAGCTCGATCGGGCCGGGGTCGGGCAGCACGCCCTCGGCGGTCTCGAAGACGCCCACGTCGGACAGCGAGCCCAGGATGTCGGCCCGCATGGTCGCCGAAACCCGTTCGGCGCCACGGGTTTCCACGAACACCACGTGGTCGATCAGCAGGGCGCTACCGGCGTCGTCCCACGAATTGGACGCCGACTGGGTGAGGAATTGCCGCGCGGCCAGGTGCCGGTTGGCGGGATCCGCTGTGGCCTTGAGGAATTCGCGCAGTAACACGTCGGGGTCCATGCCCGGGGTGGGCTTGGGCAGATTCGACGGCGCCGGCCGTTCGACGGTGCCGATGGCCTGCGGGGCCGACGAGCTGGGCACTCCGGCGCACCCGCCCAGCAACACCGCGGCACAGAGCAGGCCTACCAGCCGCCGCACCTAGACGCTCCTTTCGGCGTGTTCGCGTTGACGGGTTTGGGGTTCGGGCGCGGGCGCCGGCGCGGGTTGCGGGATCGGCTTCAACGGCAGCGGGCTGGTGGTGACCTTGTGCCCGCGAACCAGCGGCAGGGTCAGCCGGAAGCAGGCGCCCTGACCGGGTTCGCCC
Organism: Mycobacterium sp. NGS63; assembly: GCF_059812295.1. NCBI lineage: Bacteria > Bacillati > Actinomycetota > Actinomycetes > Mycobacteriales > Mycobacteriaceae > Mycobacterium > Mycobacterium sp. NGS63. The sequence goes on along the minus strand of NZ_JCALCJ010000004.1, from coordinate 7,157 downwards.
CAGGCCTCCAGCCGGCCCTGGTGCAGCCGCGCGTCCTCGATGCTGATCGCCAGGCCCAGCCCGGTGCCGCCGGAGCGCCGCACCCGCGACGGGTCGGAGCGCCAGAACCGGCTGAACACCAGCTTCTCCTCGCCCGGCCGCAGCCCCACCCCGTGGTCGCGGACCGTGACGGCGACGGTGTCCTCGTCGGCGCCCATCCGGATGCGCACCGGCTTGTGCTCGGCATGATCGATGGCGTTCGCGATCAGGTTGCGCAGGATCCGTTCCACGCGGCGCGCGTCGACCTCGGCGATCACCTCCTCGCCGGGCAGGTCGACCAGCAGCTCGATACCGGCCTCCTCGGCCAGGTGGCCCACGTTGCCCAGCGCGCTTTGCACGGTGGAGCGCAAATCGACCGCCTCGACGGACAGCTCGGCCACGCCGGCGTCGTGCCGCGAGATCTCCAGCAGGTCGTTGAGCAGCGTCTCGAACCGGTCCAGCTCGCTGACCATCAGCTCGGTGGAGCGGGCGAGCGTGGGATCGAGGTCGGCGCTGTGGTCGTAGATCAGGTCGGCGGCCATGCGCACGGTGGTCAGCGGGGTGCGCAGTTCGTGGCTGACGTCGGAGGTGAAGCGGCGCTGCAGGTTGCCGAACTCCTCGAGCTGGGTGATCTGCCGCGACAGGCTCTCGGCCATGTCGTTGAACGACACGGCCAGCCGCGCCATGTCGTCCTCGCCGCGCACCGGCATCCGCTCGGAGAGGTGTCCCTCGGCGAACCGCTCGGCGATCCGCGACGCCGAGCGGACCGGCACCACCACCTGGCGGGAGACCAGCAGCGCGATCCCGGCGAGCAACACCAGCAGCAGCGCGCCGCCGGTGATCATCGTGCCGCGCACCAGCTGAATGGTGGCCTGCTCACTTTTGAGCGGGAAGATCAGGTACAGCTCGAGGTTGGCCACCTGCGCCGACGCCGGCGTGCCGATGACCAGCGCCGGGCCCGAGAAGCCGTCGGTGTGCACCGTGGCGTACTGGTAGGCCGCCTGCCCGGCCTTGACGAAGCCCCGCAGGGAGCCGGGCACCTGGTCGACGGGCCCGGCCGTCGTGGCGGCGCGCGGGCCGTCGCCCGGCACCATCAGCACCGCGTCGAACGCGCCGGCCAGCCCCGCGCCCGAGGCCGGATCGGTCTTCGACGTCAACGTGTTGCGGGCCAGCTGCAGGCTGCTGTCCAGCGAGCGCGTCTCCTCGCCGTTGACGATCCCACTCACGGTGGTGCGCGCCCGCTCGATCTGCTCGATGGCGGCCTTGACCTTCACGTCGAGAACCCGGTTGGTGACCTGGCTGGTCAGCACGAAGCCGAGCGCGAGGATCACCGCCAGTGACAGTCCCAGAGTCAGCGCCACGACTCGCAGCTGTAACGATCGGCGCCACGCAACGCCAACGGCTCGACTCAACGCACCCATGCCGCGGCTCATGGGGCCGGAACGCCCCCAACGACTACGCGTGCGTCGCCGCGAGGCTCGGATCACTCGCGACGCCCTGCATCGTCGCCGGCGCGGATCACGGGGGTCCGGCCTTGTATCCCACTCCTCGAACGGTCAACACCACGGTCGGGTTCTCAGGGTCTTTTTCGACCTTGGCCCGCAGACGCTGGACGTGCACGTTCACCAGGCGGGTGTCCGCCGGGTGCCGGTATCCCCACACCTGTTCGAGCAGCACATCACGAGTAAACACCTGGCGCGGTTTGCGTGCCAGCGCGACCAACAGGTCGAACTCCAGCGGTGTGAGGGAGATCTGCTCGCCGTTGCGGGTGACCTTGTGCGCGGGCACGTCGATGTCGACGTCGGCGATGGAAAGCATCTCCGCGGGCTCGTCGTCGTTGCGCCGCAGCCGCGCGCGCACCCGGGCGACCAGCTCCTTGGGCTTGAACGGCTTCATGATGTAGTCGTCGGCGCCCGACTCCAGGCCGAGCACCACGTCCACGGTGTCGGTCTTGGCGGTGAGCATCACGATCGGGACGCCGGAGTCGGCGCGCAGCACCCGGCACACGTCGATGCCGTTCATGCCCGGCAGCATCAGGTCCAGCAGCACCAGGTCGGGGCGCAACTCGCGCACCGCGGTCAGGGCCTGAGTGCCGTCGCCGATGACCGCGGTGTCGAAACCCTCCCCACGCAACACGATGGTGAGCATCTCGGCCAGCGAAGCGTCGTCGTCGACGACCAAAATCCTTTGCCTCATGAAGTCCATGGTGTCACCAGATCGGGACAAATTCGGCGCACCACACGGGCGTTTCTTGGGCGAGACGGGCAAATCGTGACAAATTTGTGCTATCTGGGGGTCAAATCGGCCGCCAGCGCGCCCGCATCGACGTCGGCGTCGACGACCAGCCAGCGCCCGCCCCAATTCGCGGCGGCCAGCTCCGCGTAGACCGCGCCGGTGCGCTGCTGCAGTTCGTCGTCGCGTTCGTAGCTGTCGCGCGCCCGGCCCGGCTCGTGTTCGGCCCGGTGGCGGGCCCGCTGCGCGGCCAGCTCGGCGGGGACGGCGAGCAGCACCTGCCAGTCGGGCGCCGGCAGCCGCAGCCGCTCGTATTCGAACCGGCGCACCCAGGCGACCGCCTCCCCCGCCGCGTCCTGGCGCAGCCGCGCGGCGCTGTAGGCCGCGTTGGAGGCGACGTAGCGATCCAGGATCACGACGTCGTGGTCACCGGCGAGGCCCTCGATCTCCCCGACCGCCCCGGCGCGGTCGAGCGCGAACAGCATCGCCATCGCATACACCGACGACGCCAGGTCGCCGTGCTCGCCGTGCAGCGCCTCGGCCACGACGTCGGCGGTCACCGATCGCCCGTAGCGCGGGAACGCCAGCGTGGCCACCGACTTACCGGCGGCGCGGAACGCGTTGCTCAGCCCCTCGGTGAGCGTCCGCTTGCCCGAGCCGTCGACGCCCTCGATCGCGATCAGCACGGCGCGAGCCTAAACCGCCGAGCGGGCGGCTGGCCGCACGCTCGCCGCCGAATGTGCGGCCAGCCGCACGCTCGGCGAACCGAGTGAGGGCTCAGTACCGGTAGTGGTCGGCCTTGTAGGGGCCGTCGACGTCGACGCCGATGTACTCGGCCTGCTCCTTGGTGAGCTTGGTCAGCTTGCCGCCGAGCGCCTCGACGTGGATGCGCGCCACCTTCTCGTCGAGGTGCTTGGGCAGCCGGTACACCTCGTTGTCGTACTCGTCGTTCTTGGTCCACAGCTCGATCTGCGCGATCACCTGGTTGGAGAAGCTGTTGCTCATCACGAACGACGGGTGGCCGGTGGCGTTGCCCAGGTTCAGCAGCCGGCCCTCGGACAGCAGGATGATCGACTTGCCGCTGTCGGGGAACGTCCACACGTCGACCTGCGGCCGGATGTTCACCTTCGTCGCGCCCGAGCGCTCCAGCTCGGCGACCTGGATCTCGTTGTCGAAGTGCCCGATGTTGCCCAGCACCGCATGGTCTTTCATCGCCTTCATGTGCGCCAGCGTGATGATGTCCTTGTTGCCGGTCGCGGTGATGACGATGTCGGCGGTGCCGATCGCGTCCTCGACGGTCTCGACGTCGTAGCCCTCCATCAGGGCCTGCAGCGCGTTGATCGGGTCGATCTCGGTGACCACGACGCGCGCGCCCTGGCCCTTGACCGACTCAGCACAGCCCTTGCCGACGTCGCCGTAGCCGCACACCAGCACCTTCTTGCCGCCGATCAGCACGTCGGTGCCGCGGTTGATGCCGTCGATGAGCGAGTGCCGGCAGCCGTACTTGTTGTCGAACTTGGACTTGGTCACCGAGTCGTTGACGTTGATCGCCGGGAACGCCAGGTCCCCGGCCGCGGCGAACTGGTAGAGCCGCAGCACGCCGGTGGTGGTCTCCTCGGTGACGCCCTTGATCGACTCGGCGATCGTCGTCCACTTGTTCTTGTCGGTCTCGAAGCGCTTGCGCAGCAGCTCCAAAAAGACCTTCCACTCGGTGGGGTCGTCGTCCTCGGCGGGCGGCACCACGCCGGCCTTCTCGTACTGCGCGCCGCGCAGCACCAGCATGGTGGCGTCGCCGCCGTCGTCGAGGATCATGTTCGCCGGCTCGTCGGGCCAGGTCAGCATCTGCTCGGCGGCCCACCAGTACTCCTCGAGCGTCTCGCCCTTCCAGGCGAACACCGGGACACCCTTGGGCTCCTCCGGGGTGCCGTGCTTGCCGACGACCACCGCGGCGGCGGCGTGGTCCTGGGTGGAGAAGATGTTGCACGAGGCCCAGCGGACCTCGGCACCCAGTTCGACGAGGGTCTCGATGAGGACCGCGGTCTGCACCGTCATGTGCAGCGAGCCCGACACCCGCGCCCCCTTGAGCGGCTGCACCTCGGCGTACTCCCGGCGCAGCGACATCAGGCCCGGCATCTCCTGCTCGGAGAGCTCGATGTCCCGACGACCGTAATCCGCCAACGACAGGTCGGCGACCTTGAAATCGATGCCGTTGCGAACGTCGGGGGTCAACGCGTTTTCGGTCGTCGTCATGGCGTGATTCATCCTTAGAGGCTTAACGGATCCGGGTGGTACATAGCTTGGGTATGTACCGCCGCCACTGTAGTCGCCGCGACGTCAGGGAATGTTGACGACCCCGTGCCGCTCGGCGAACGGCGTCATCAGCCGGGCCAGGTCGGCCGCGACGTCGTGATCGGCCTCCGGCGGCATCGACACGTAGCTCAGCGCCAGCCGCACGATGGCGCGGGCCAGCACGCCGGCGTCCTCGTCGCTGGTGGCGATCCAGCTCTGCGTGAACGCCGCGGTCAGCCGCGCCGACGCCCGGGTGATGATGGGCGCGCTGTCGGTGGTGATCAGCTGCAGCAGGTCGGGTTTGGCGACCCCGCTCAGCAACGAGATCACCAGCGGGTCGGCCGCGGACTCCGCGAAGAACGACCGGAACCCCTGCAGGAACGCCTCGGAGATGTTGCCGACGTTGGCGTCCAGCGCGGCGCCCACGGCGTCGACCAGGCGATCGGCCAGGCGCAGCGCGTACCCCTGCGCCAGGCCCTGCCGCGAGCCGAACTCGTTGTAGATGGTCTGCCGGCTGATGCCCGCGGCGCGGGCGACGTCCGACAGCGTGATCGCCGACCAGTCCCGGGCCAGCAGCAGATCCCGCATCGCGTCCAACACCGAGTCGCGCAGCAGCACGCGCGACGCCTCGGCGTAGGGCATCCGCTTCACAGGCGCGAGAATAGTCGCTGGGGCGCTCATGGCCGTGCCACCTCGACCATCTCGAAGTCGGACTTGGCGGCGCCGCAGTCCGGGCAGCTCCAGTCGTCGGGGATGTCGTCCCAGCGGGTGCCGGGGGCGATGCCGTCCTCCGGCCAGCCCAGCGCCTCGTCGTACTCGAAGCCGCACTGGATGCACCGGAACAGTTTGTAGTCGCTCACTGGTTTGCTCCTTCTTCGATGCTGTTGAAATCTGGCTTCTCGCGCACCGCGCAGTCCGGGCAGCACCAGTCGTCGGGAACATCCTGCCACCGCGTGCCCGGCGGAAAGCCTTCCCGGGCATCGCCTTTGGCCTCGTCGTAGACGTAGTCGCAGACCGGGCAGCCGTAGGCGGTCATTTACCGACCCCCTGGGCCCCGTACCGGGCCAGCAGCCTCTCGCGCTTGCGCGGTTGCAGGTTGACCCGGGCGATGTCTCCCTCATAGTGGTCCAGCACCCGGTGGTCCATCACCTTGCGCCACAGCGGCGGGAAGTAGGTCAGCGTGATCATCGACGCGTACCCGCTCGGCAGGTTGGGCGCGCCTTCCATGCTGCGCAGCGTCTGGTAGCGGCGCGTCGGGTTGGCGTGGTGGTCGCTGTGCCGCTGCAGGTGGTACAGGAACAGGTTGGTGACGACGTGGTCGGAGTTCCAGCTGTGCACCGGCGCGCAGCGCTCGTAGCGGCCGTTGGCGTTCTTGCCGCGCAGCAACCCGTAGTGCTCGAGGTAGTTGACCGCCTCCAGCAGGCCGAACCCGAAGACGGCCTGGACGATCACGAACGGGATCAGCGCCGGGCCGAAGATCGCGACCAGCGCGCCCCAGAACACCACCGACATCAGCCACGCGTTGAGCACGTCGTTGGCCAGATACGTCCTGGGGTTCCACGGGTTCTTGCCCAGCCGGCGCAGCCGCTGCGCCTCGAGGTGCAACGCCGAGCGCAGGCTGCCGAACACGCTGCGCGGCAAGAACTCCCAGAAGCTCTCGCCGAAACGCGCCGACGCCGGGTCTTCAGGAGTCGAGACGCGTACGTGGTGGCCGCGGTTGTGCTCGATGTAGAAGTGGCCATACCAGGACTGCGCCAGGGTGATCTTGGACAGCCACCGCTCCAGCGACTCCTTCTTGTGTCCCATCTCGTGCGCGGTGTTGATTCCCACCCCTCCCAGGACACCGACCGACAGCGCCACGCCCAGCTTGCCCGCCCAGCCCAGCGGCCCGTCGAAGCCGAGCCAGCTCAGGTTCGACGCGGTGAACAGGTAGGCGCCCAGCACGACGCTGGCGTACTGGAACGGAATGTAGGCGTAGGTGCAGTAGCGGTAGTACTTGTCGTTTTCCAGCGCGTCCATCACCTCGTCGGGCGGGTTCTGCCCGTCGGGCCCGAAGCGCAGGTCCAGCGCCGGCAACACGACGTAGAGCAGGATCGGCCCGATCCACAGCGGCACCTGCGCGGCGGCGTGCCAGCCGAGCCGGTTGGCCGCCCACACGAGGGGCAGCATCACGAACAGCGCCGTCGGGGCGATCAATCCCATCAGCCACAGGTGGCGCTTCTTGTCGCGCCAGACCGGGGCCTCGGCGGCCTCCGGGCCGGCTGCGGGGCTGAGTGTGGTCATTGCCAAACCTCCTTGTGTGCGTCAGGCCACGTTGAGATTGGACATTACGACAGTTTGCGTCTTGTGTCTAGACATTAGAGCTTAATTTGTAAACCTTGCCGCCCCGCAGCGGACTCGGGGTGTGAATTCTCGGCGTCGGGTGTGAGCGCAGGGCGGCCGGACCGGCCGGTTTTCCGCCCAGGATTCACACTCGACGCCCACGCTTCACGCTCAATGCCCGGGGGCAGGGCCAGACGCGGGTCAGATGTCGAGTGTGAATCCTCGGCGTCGAGTGTGCAGAGAGGGCGGCCGATCGGGCCGGTTTCCCGCCCAGGATTCACAATCGACGCCCACGC